>NZ_LASA01000045.1 GCF_001562015.1 Endozoicomonas arenosclerae
CGGTAACGGAAATGACTGAGAGTTAACTCTATCCATCGGTAACACTCATCTTTAGACTCCCAGCCAGGTTCTATGTCTGGGACATGTTCAAGGAAGTCGCTGACCTGATCCAGGGTCTTGATGAGTTTGGTGTTCATGATAATCTTCATCCTCTCATCATGAACGACATCCTGGACCTTTACAGGCTCAGTTCGTATTGGAAACCGGGCTTTTGTTCAGGCTCATTTTATATTGGAAGAGACTGTTTATGGAGCTACTAAATAAATGATGCTATATGTTTATATCGTTTACCCAACCAGACCTTTGGCAGATTAGACAAGATCCCTTAAAAAACTTTTGGATTTTATATGTCCTACATAACCAGAATGAACTACCCCGCAGCAAGCTGCGGGGTATCCTCAGTGCAACTTGAGTGGTCAGTCCATAAACAGACTGATTTGGTTCGGACTTATTTCCTTCCGGTGTAGCTGCTTGTACTCCGCATTGCCTTGGTTTTTCACATAATTTGCAATTACATCTTCATTACCATGCTGGCCGACAGTATTCATAAAATATCCTGAACTCCAGAATGCTCCACCCCATAACTTTTGCTTAACTTCAGGGTTTTTCTTGAAAACTTCACGTGCCGTGATGCTCTTTACTTTCTGAGCGATCGACTTCGGACTCATGGTCGGTACCGACTGTATAAGAAAATGGACATGATCCTTATCAGCACCAATTTCTAAGAAGTAAATTTCATAACGCTCTGAGATAGCCAAGCATACCTCCTTCAACGTCTTGTCTACTTCATCGCTAAAGACCACTCTTCGATACTTTGCTGGACAGACCAAGTGATACATAAGAACAGTGACATTGTGGGATTTGTGGATGAACCTACTTTTAGCCATCCACAAAATGTAGTCACAAGTTCATGCTGCGGCTAATGCCGCAGAAACGCAGCAAGCTGCGGGGAATATGACCCGTAGAGATTCAATTCATGAGGAAGAGTGAATACCAAGTGGCGATGAGCCGTATCCAGAAGGATATTCTTTTTACGGTCGAGCCAGCGTTCAATTTGTATTTTGTTGCATTGAGGGCAGTTGCGATGTCTGCATGAGTTGTAACTGATGCGTTCAACATGCCCTTCGGGGCAGGCTTGTATATGGCCACCCATAGCGGCCGTTCTGCAGTTTATGAAATCATTAGCCGCTTTATATTGATGCAGTGGCAGTTTTTTATTCTTGCTATAGAATTCAAAGTCCTGCCTGAATATTTTCTGAACCGTTGTGTTCATGAGTTCCATCGGATGATCAAGAACTCTCAAAGATAGAACACAATCCTGTTATTAACTTCCCCCAGCGCTAGCTGGGCGCGTGCAACGCTTAGTTTAACCGCCCACTGCAAGTAATCGAAGCGCCACAAGACTTAGGCAAAACACTCTGAAGTTCATTGGGTCGGATTACAACGTCTTGTTGGACGCGCCCTTGCACGGGCCCTTCTATGTATTTATCTTTGTACGACTTGAGTCGTTATTGAGCCTCAGCCACGAGATTTATAATCCCAGGGCCGGTGAATGGGATCATTTTTGAGTATAAATATCCCTTATTATATTCTGC
>NZ_LASA01000046.1 GCF_001562015.1 Endozoicomonas arenosclerae
CTCCTAAACCCTATGTATTCAGGTAAAGGATACTCACTTACGTGAGTGGGTTTCCCCATTCGGACATTCCTGGATCAGGGCCTGTTTATCGGCTCCCCAAGACTTTTCGCAGATTACCACGTCCTTCATCGCCTCTGACTGCCAAGGCATCCACCGTGTACGCTTAGTCACTTGACCATATAACCCAAAGCGATCTAATAAATTAGATAACCAAGAAGTTACAGAATCATATAACTACCTTTAACGATCTTATTCAGTCCTTCCGAAGAAGTCTGAATCGCCATACACATTAGCAATGATCTTTCGATCATATACTTGAGAGTGTCTCAGCAAGAATCTCATTAAACGACCGATTAATAATAAATTAATAATCAGCTGCTTAAATCAACTCAGCTTAATTTAAGTTTGGATTCCACATTGTTAAAGAGCAAAAACACAAAACAGCATCAAGATGCTGTTTTGTATCAAACAATTCGTGTGAACGCTTATGGAAGGTCAGTCTTCGTTTAAGGAGGTGATCCAGCCCCAGGTTCCCCTAGGGCTACCTTGTTACGACTTCACCCCAGTCATGAATCACTCCGTGGTGACCGCTCTCCCGAAGGTTAAGCTAGCCACTTCTGGAGCAACCCACTCCCATGGTGTGACGGGCGGTGTGTACAAGGCCCGGGAACGTATTCACCGTGACATTCTGATTCACGATTACTAGCGATTCCGACTTCATGGAGTCGAGTT
>NZ_LASA01000047.1 GCF_001562015.1 Endozoicomonas arenosclerae
CTTTACAAGAATATCTCTGTCTGTCAGGCTGTGAATCGTCCTTGCCTTGGCGGGTTATGTCTGAGCTGGCACAGTGTGGGCATTTCACCCCGTCAGGCCAGCGAATCTGGCGTATCTGTTCAAAGCACTTGGCGTTGTCGAGGAGGTCATAAAGTTTCATGACACTTTTGTACAAGAAAACGTCTTCTATTCATAGTCAAATAACTCGTCCTCAACCAGCTCCCCAGAATCCATTAAGAGCCTTCATCAAAACCCTGGAGGATGTAAGAAGCCTCCTTTCACAAGCAGACTGTCTGGAGCCCGGCTGGGACTCCAAGGACGAATGTTACCGTTGGATTGAGCTAACCCTCAGCCACTTCAAATACCGTTCCCTGAGCAAAGGAGACAAAGGCTTGATCCGCCGCTACCTGACCATTGGCAGTGGCTACTCGAGAGCCCAGGTGACTCGACTGATCAACCAGTACATCAGTAAAGGCAGCGTGAAGCGTCGCCAGTGTACGACAAGAGGCTTTCAGACTCGCTACACCAAAGCCGATATACG
>NZ_LASA01000048.1 GCF_001562015.1 Endozoicomonas arenosclerae
GCGCCCTGAGGTAGTCCTCAGTGGTGAGGTAGAATGTGATGAGGTTTATGTGGTGGCTGGCCACAAAGGTCATCCAGAGGCTGTGAAAAAAAACGTCGAAAAGGACGAAGAAACAGACTGAGAGCTGCTCGTGGCCGAGGAACCTTGGAAAAAGAGAAACCACCCATCTTTGGTATGATTCAGCGAGGTGGCCAGGTAGTGATCCGTATGCTTGCCAATGTTAAACGGGCAACCATCAAGCCACTGATCAGAGCTACTATAGAGCCAGGCACTCTGGTGTACACGGATGAATACGCGATTTACAACGAACTGGCAGAATGGGGTTATGGCCATAAATCTGTCTGCCATGGAGCCGGTGAATATGCACGAGATGAGGACGGCGACGGTTTTCATGAGATTCATGTGAATACAATGGAGGGGTTCTGGTCGCTGTTGCGTTCCTGGTTGCGTCCTCATCGGGGTATATCACAAGAGAAGTTACCGCTGTATTTGGGTTTCTTCGAGTGCCTGCACAATATCAAGAAGCGCGGGAAAGCAGCTCTAACCGGTCTTCTGGGAGTGTTGTTTGGATAACTCCCCGGAATCCATTAAGAGCCTTAAAATATTTTCAGGTACAGTGAGATCGCCATGTACAAAACCTAACTGATGCATTTTTGCAATAGCATCATAAACGTCAGGTATGGAGTCCATTACTGTAATTGGATCATGTACTGAAGGATCAAACCGTTCACCAACCTCCATGACCAGTTGAGTTTTGCCAACCAGGTCGAGATTCACCCAGCCATCTACATCAGGCTCTTCCATCAGCAGGATCTTTTCTGGTTCATCGGGTGACTGAATAACACCGGGCACACCTTGCAGGAGCTTGTGACGAGACTTTTCATTCTCTTTGTAGAGTGGATGGACAAATTCTTTCATTGCTACAGGGGGCAAATTGTTTTCAACATCTTTACCCTCCAGTAAGCTGACAGCACCGTGCATTCCACTCCCCAGACGTGCTTTTCTTTCGTAAAGCGATATCTCATCAGCCTTTGATGAATGCGGATCAGGTTGAGGGATCTGTTCTGTGGTTTCGTGCTTTTTGACCCCGGATGTGCCTTCCGTTGAGTCGTCGGAAGAAACAGATGTGCTTTTTTCAGGAATACTAGTGCTTATTGAAGATCCATTTCTAATCCGCATTCAATTCTCCCAATGCATTGATTTTATTATTACCTATTGCTTTAGAAGGTTTTTATTTTCAAACATTAACATTATAGTTTACCAGGCTAAGTTATGATTATTTCTGGTGTTTGAGGGGATGAAAAGGAGGCGTACCTTATCAGTAGCATTCCGCCAAGCTTGCAACTGACAATAAGAGATACGCCATGAACAATAATAATGTCCAAACACTCCAGCAACCAGATTAATCTGCTACTGATCCGCTGACCTCTCTGCTGAGTCAGGGGCCCCAGGCAGCTCATCACCCAAGCGGTTGAAGTAGAACTACAGGCTTATCTGGAGCAGAACAGTGACCTCAGACACGACGGCAAAGCAGCCATTATTCGCAACGGCTATCTGCTCAAGCATGATATACAAACAGGCACTGGCTCGGTTCCTGTGAAGATTCCCAGGCAGCGGGATCGCTCAGGCAACGGGAATAAGCTCTACTAAATGCTGGTTCTTTCATACTTGAAGCGAACGGGCAGCCTTGATGAGTTGTTACCTTGGCTCTACCTGAATGGGATTTCCACAGGAGACTTTCAGGAAGCCTTACAAAGCTTGCTGAGCAGTCAGGCTGAAGTCTGGTTCCGACCTATCGCGCCCAAGTTAGACTATCGACCCAACTCCCAATGCATCACAGTGCTGGCTTCAAACCTTAATAAGACACTTGTCCAATAACTATTTTCTAAAGGCAAAAAAAAACCGGTGACCAAGAGGGGCGGTTACCGGTTCTTTACAGGCTGTGTCGGGGAACACAGCTCTGCTTTATATTGCCAACACTAAACACACAAGGAGTCTGTAGAAAGGTTTTTTGCCTCCCTACATATACTGAGACCACTGAATTCCAAAAAAGTTCCCGGATATGAGAAAAAAATAATTTTTTTTCGAGCCACCCAGAAAGGTGCTGGTTTCATGATGACGCCTATTGGTGAAACAAAACTGCATCTTTTACATAAACAGTAACGGCAAGACTACAAAAGGCAACCTTGTTTCCTTTTGGAAGAGCTAGTCTTAAACAGGCAGGAAGCCAACACTACGCCATGCCCGTTCCCAGTCGGAACGGCATTAAATGCCCATAGCCCATAAAAGGGAAAGCATAAACACTCGCGCCTTTCCAAGCAGGTGGTTAAGTACTTCCAAAGAGAAGTGTTGTTCGGGTCCAAGGGCTGCACGAGTGTTATCGAAAAAAATAAAGCCAGAGGTGATCCCTGGCTTTTTTCTTATCCCGGAATTTTCAGGGATAGTTCAGTGAGCCTCATCCCAGTTGTAGCCAACACCCGCTTCAACCACCAGAGGCACCTTCAGATCTGCCGCCTCAGACATCTTCTCAACGATACCGGCCTTCACTGCATCCAGCTGATCTTCAGCGACCTCAAGTACCAGTTCATCGTGTACCTGCATGATCATTCTGGCATCCAGATCACTCTCTGAAAGCCATTGGTCAACGTTAGCCATTGCTCGCTTAATGATGTCTGCAGCGGTTCCCTGCATAGGAGCATTGATCGCTGTTCGCTCTGCAGCCTGACGGCGCATACCATTACGGGCATTAATTTCAGGCAGATAGAGTCTTCTGCCAAACAACGTCTCAACGTAGCCTTTTTCCTTGGCGGATTCTTTAGTGCGATCCATATAGTGGAGCACACCCGGGTAACGATCGAAATACAGATCGATGTATTCCTGGGCAGATTTTCTTGAGATACCCAGCTGCTTGGCCAGACCAAAAGAAGACATACCATAGATAAGACCAAAGTTAATGGCCTTGGCACTTCTTCGTTGATCAGTAGTCAAAGCTTCCAGAGCCACACCAAACACTTCTGCAGCGGTGGCCTTATGGATATCCAGACCTTTGGCAAAAGCATCCAGCAGTCCGGCGTCATCAGAAAGGTGCGCCATAATTCTCAATTCAATCTGGGAGTAATCCGCTGCTATTAGCTGATAGCCTTCAGGAGCCACAAAAGCCTGACGAACCTTACGGCCTTCTTCTGTACGAATAGGGATGTTCTGCAGGTTAGGGTCGGAGGAAGAAAGACGACCTGTTGCGGTGACCGCCTGATGGTAAGACGTATGAATTCTTCCTGTCGCCGGATTAATCATCTGAGGCAGTTTGTCAGTGTAAGTAGACTTCAGCTTGCTCAGACCACGATGTTCAATCAATAGCTTTGGCAACGGATAGTCCAGGGCCAGTTCCTGAAGCACTTCTTCTGCTGTTGAGGGCTGTCCTTTGGGTGTTTTCTTGATGACAGGCAGACCCAGCTTTTCAAACAGAATGGCCTGCAGCTGTTTTGGAGACGCCAAGTTGAAGGGCTCCCCGGCAGCATCATGGGCCTGTTTTTCCAGCTCATGAAGTCGCTTGCCTATCTCCATGCTTTGTTGTGCCAGCAAGGTTCCATCAACCTTGGCTCCCTGTCTTTCCATTCGGGACATAACGCTGACCAGCGGCATCTCTATATCCCGGAAAACTGAATACAGGGAAGATTCCTTCTCCAGTTGAGGTGCAATGGTTTCATGCAGTCTTAATGTAATATCAGCATCTTCAGCGGCGTAAGGTGCTGCTGTTTCAAGATCAATCTGGTTAAAGGTCAGCTGTTTTTTGCCCTTACCGGCAATCTCTTCAAAGGAGATGCATTTATGATCCAGATATTTCTGAGCCAGGCTGTCCATGTCATGACGGGTCGCCGTTGAGTTCAATACATACGACTCAAGCATGGTGTCCCTATGGATGCCTTCAAGGCTGATATCATAGTTAGCCAGCACGCTTTTATCGTACTTCAGATTCTGGCCGACTTTTTTCTTTTCAGGGTTTTCCAGCAGCGGCTTGATTTGTTCAAGCACCCAGTTTCGATCCAGTTGATCGGGTGCGCCAACATAATCATGGGCCACGGGAACATAAGCCGCTTTTCCAGCTTCGACCGCAAATGACAGGCCCACCAGCTCGGCTTCCATGTAATCCAGACTGGTTGTCTCCGTATCGAAGGCAAACAGCTCTGCTTCATCCAATACTTTCAACCAGCGGGAAAACCCATCCTTATCAAGAACGGTTTCATACTCCGCATTGATGGCTGGCTTGGCTGGTTCTGACTCGGCAGAAGAAGCCTCAGCTCCTTTTTCCAGCTCAGCAATCATGGAACGGAATTCATATTCTTTATAAAGAGTCAGCAACGCTTCCGTGTCTATCGGCTCTGCTTTCAGGGCTTCGATCGCCACGGGTAATTCAACATCGGTCTTGATGGTGGCCAGATCTCTGGAGAGCAAAACAATATCCTTGTGCTCTGCAAACTTGGCTGCAAAGTTTTTACTGCCTCTGAAACCCAGTGCCGGTACTTCGTCCAGGCGCCCAGCAATTTCGTCAATGCTGCCTATCCCCTGCAGCAGAGCCAGTGCGGTTTTCTGACCGACACCGGGCATTCCGGGAATATTGTCACTGGAGTCTCCCATCAGGGCCAGATAATCAATGATCAGATGCGCAGGAATACCAAACTTGTCTACCACACCATCCAGATCAGTGCGGGTATCATTCATGGTATCGATCAGTGTCACATGCTCCGATACCAGCTGAGCAATATCTTTATCACCGGTTGAAATGACAGTATCAATTTTTTTCTCGGTGGCTTCTCTGGCCAGAGTTCCGATCACGTCATCCGCCTCAACGCCATCAATCATCAGCAAAGGCATACCCAATGCACGAACAATATCGTGTATAGGTTGTACCTGAGAGCGAAGGTCATCGGGCATAGGCTTACGCGTCGCCTTGTATTCTTCATACATGTCATGACGGAAGTTTTTGCCTTTGGCATCAAACACTACGGCTACCGAGCTGCCCGGATACTCCCTCAGCAGACTCTTCAGCATATTGGTCATGACACGGATCGCGCCCGTTGGACGACCGTCTGATGTTCTCAGGTTTGCTCGCTCAGAAGCATGAAAGGCCCGGTAGAGGTAAGAAGATCCATCTACGAGTACTAGGGGCGTACTGGCTTGATCTGACATTACTGAATCGATCTCTGGTTAATGGGTAGCAGTGGCATTCGAAAATCGATCTATATGAACACTGGCAGCTACGACCTTAATATTTTGGAGTAGACTGCTATTCTAATCTCTTTTTCTTGCCGGACACATGGTTAATCCTTGAGGCGCGCTATGAAATCAATAACAGGCTCACTGGCTTGGGCTACCTTCGTCACATTATTTCTGGCGGGCTGTTCCAGCTCGCCACCTTCCTCCAGCCCAACAGAAACCGCCCTGGAAAAACCGCCCAAGGTTTTTCAGCCTGAATCGGCAGCCATCAGCAAGGAAGATTTTGAAAAGATTCCCAAGAATCTCCGGCCAGAAGACCTGGAACAGCGGGATGACACTACGGTAGTCATTCGCCCCGGGAATAATGAAACCATCAAGGAATACCGTATCAATGGTTTTCTTTATGGCATTCAGGTCATCCCGAAAGTGGGTAAACCTTATTATCTGGTCGCTGCCGATCACATGGGTAACTTCACAGACCCAAGCAGGCCGGGAATGCTGATTCCGTCCTGGACTATTTTTCAGTGGAAGTAGCACGGCAGAACTTTAAGAAAAAATTGGGTATAGTGCACCATAGCAGAGGCAGGCAGCCTCGTTCTATACGTCAAAGGATGTACAAACATGGAAGCTTTACCCAACCCTATAAAAAACCAGATCCTTCACAAGATTGACGCTGTTGGTGCCCTGACCGGAATCGGTGTGGTGCTGAACCGGGACGACTTCCCTGAAATTTTGCGCAAGCCTGCTTCAGAGATGTGTCAGGCAGCCGGTGATTATCTTGTTATTGACGCCACCACAAAGCCCAGCCTGGACCCGGCCAAAATAGCCAAAGAAGCCAGCTTGGCCGCCATAAACTGTTCGGCTGCTGTGATCGCCGCACTGGTTACTTTTGGTTCAGCCGCTACAGCTCCTTTTTCCGGTGGCAGTAGTCTGGCTCTGACCTCTATTGGATATGCAGCCACTGCTGCAACATTTGGAAGTTGCATTGCCTCAGCTGTACGAACGTATAACGAATACGATAACCCAAATCAAAACTCAGCCTGGGATAACTCGCCCGCTTATCAAACAACAATGCAGGTATTGGACGGAGTATCCCTGCTAGGCGTTGGTGCTTCAGCCATTGCTACCGTCCGGGTAATGGGCATTCTGGGCAAAGCAGGTATCAGCCTCAGGTCTGTACAAAGAAATGTTTTAAACCGGCAGGAAAGATTACGATTAACGCGGGAAATTCACAGAGCCAATCGCCCTCATGCCACTCATAAAGAACTGAAAGCCTTGCTGCGCTCCAAGACATTATCGAGACGAATGAACCCTCAGGTTTTGTCTGCAGGTGCTGTACTCACTTTGCGGGACTCCATTGCCGCCAGTCTGTCATTCCTCTCCAGCGCTCTGGACGGTCATGTCCGGAATACCACTATTTATCTGGTCAGGGGGATGGACTGATGTTAGGCAGTTTTTCTTATGTCTTTTTGGGTCTGGCTATAGTTTGGAATATACTTCCCATTCTTTCGATAATAGAGCTAAACCCACTAACTGAATTGTATTTAGTTATAAGTTTTGCAATACCAGCCCTGTTTCTGACCGTCAAAGCAGTCAGAGGTAAAAAATGGTCTTTGCCTGTTATTACTCTATCAACAGTTATGAGTACTTCTCATCTCATCAAGGAACTACCCATAGGCATCTACTTTTGGCTGGTTGGACTGATTTTTTGCGGCATTGCTTTTTATTGCCATGTTCGGTTAATCAACCGGGGTCGTCAGAACCAGCAGGCTTAGAACAACCCGCTGAAATGCCCATTCTAAAACGCGGACTGCCTAAACCCCGTCCAGTTTGAAAATCGGAGCTTTTTGCCGTTTCGCACTTGCGCGAAACAACCGCAGGGATGCAGCCAGAAACAGCTTGCTGTTTCTGTTTAAACCGTGCCTTTGTATGAACTTGCAAACTCCGCTTTTCTATATTGGCGCGGTTTAACCCGCTGGATTACCGTTTTCTATTCGGGCGCGCTTTAGTTATAATATAACATCTTTGACTCGCTACCTTTCTTCACCATGACCAGTGTCTATCAGACCCACGACCATCATCACTGTATTTCAGAAGCCCTGCAGGAAGCACGTACTCTCTGTCAGCGCAGCGGCGCCAGACTGACCCATCTTCGGGAAAAAGTACTGGAACTGGTATGGCAAAGTCACCGCCCGATCGGTGCTTATGACATTCTCGCCGAGCTGGCAAAGCAGGAAGAACGGGTAGCCCAGCCCCCCACCGTTTATCGAGCTCTCGACTTCTTAATGGAGCAGGGTCTGATTCACCGTCTATCCTCCCTTAATGCTTTTATTGGATGCCCACATCCCGGCAAGAAACATAACGGCTGTTTTCTTATCTGTCAGAACTGTCGAGTGACTCAGGAAATTGAGCATCAGGCTATCAATCAGTCCATTGCTTCCTGTGCCACTGATCAGGGGTTCAAGATCACTGATGCCGCTATAGAACTCACGGGTTTATGCTCGAACTGCCAGGAAGCGCAGGAATAAACATGAGTTCAGAAAAAGATTCTGGTAGAGCCTTCAGCGGTAACTCAGCCTTCAGCGGTATAAAAAACCTCAGGAAGAAGAGAGTTTTCAACCGTAAAACAGCAACAACAAAGGATCTGAATACACCTATGTCTGAAGAGACGTTAATCAGACTCAACAACATCCATGTTGCTTTTCGGGAACGAGAAGTCATCACCGATATTTCTCTGGATGTCAGACCCGGCGAAATCATGACACTTATTGGTCCTAACGGTGCAGGTAAAACCACTCTGGTCAGGGTCGTTCTGGGACTGCAGGCTCTTGATTCCGGTACCCGTACAATGAAAAGAGGACTGCGAATCGGCTACATGCCCCAGAAGCTACATGTTGATGAAAGCATGCCGTTGAGTGTTAAACGTTTTCTTTCCCTCACCGGACAATCAGAGAAACAGATCGTTGCAGCCCTTGAAAGGACGGGTGTAGCCCATGCCATGCAGTCACCGGTTCATACCCTTTCAGGCGGAGAACTTCAAAGGACACTGTTAGCCAGGGCTTTGCTGCATAGACCTCACCTACTGGTACTCGATGAGCCGGTTCAGGGCGTCGATGTGAATGGCCAGAAAGAGCTTTATCACCTGATTACCGAACTCAGAAACGAGCAGGGTTGCTCTGTTTTGATGGTCTCTCACGATCTTCACCTGGTAATGGCTTCAACGGATCGGGTGGTTTGTCTGAATCAGCATGTTTGTTGCTCTGGTCATCCCCACCAGGTTCGCCAGCATCCGGCTTACCTGAAACTGTTTGGCGGCGAGTCAGAAGAGCTGGCTGTTTATACCCATCATCATGACCATGAACATGGTGTTGATGGTCATGTTATTCATAAGCATGACAAGGGGAACAACAATGCCTGAGTTGCTTCTAACCGCTCTTCTGGCAGGTTCCGGGGTAGCCGTGGTGGCTGGCCCGCTGGGATGCTTTGTAGTCTGGCGGAAAATGGCCTATTTTGGCGACACACTCTCTCACTCAGCCCTGCTGGGTGTTGCACTGGGCCTGCTGCTTGATATTGATCTCAACCTGGCCATTATTGTCTGCTCCCTGTTCCTTGCCGTCCTGTTGGTCTCCCTTCAAGATCGGCAAAAAATGGCTTCAGATACGCTCCTGGGTATACTCGCCCACAGCAGTCTTTCACTAGGCCTTGTGGCCGTCAGTTTTGCCGAAAACGTCCGGATCGACATGATGTCGTATCTGTTTGGCGACATTCTTGCGACTTCTCCGGAAGATCTGTTCTGGATATTTGGTGGCGGAGCATTGGTTCTCATAACACTGGTTTGTCTTTGGAGACCGCTTCTGGCCATGACCATTCATGCTGAAATGGCTCAGGTTGAAGGCTTTCCGGTTAAAAGAACCAAACTGATTCTGACCCTGTTAATGGCTCTGGTCATTGCTGTTGCCATGAAAATCGTCGGTGTACTGCTGATTACGTCCTTAATGATTATTCCTGCCGCAACCGCACAGAGATTTTCACGAACGCCTGAGCAGATGGCTGTCATAGCAGCCATTATTGGTTTTCTGAGCGTTGCGGGCGGTCTGGCCGCTTCCTGGCAGCTGGATACCCCGGCAGGTCCTTCAGTAGTAGTGTTCAGCTTCCTGATCTTTATTTTGAGCCTGAACTTCAAACGCAGCTAAAAGAAACGGGCCAGTTTTACTGGCCCATTTCCTTTTAAAAATCCCACTGCAAGTAGAGAGTGTTGTAGTTACTGCCACCCTTGATGCGCCCAAACTGTGAGGCCAGCTTAAAGATGGAAGATCGGTGATGCATGCTCCAGCCCAACCAGGCTGACTTCCAGGCTTCACTGCCAAAGACATCCCCCAGATTCACATCGACACTCAAATCCAGATAGTTCATCAGCTTGCTGGCATTATTGCCTTTCTTGTCCATTTCAGCTTTTTCGATGTACGTCACTCGACTGACATAAGAAACCCCTTCCGCAGCACCCAGTCGCCAGCGAACAGGCCAGTTGAAGTTATAGTAAGCCTTGATAGCCATAACGCTTTCCACTGCCGGGTCCTGAACACTGGAGTTATAGTGATAGGCCAGACCGCCCGTCAGATACACATCAATAGGCAAACCCAGCCAATCCTGAGTCAGTGGATGACCATAGAAAACAGAGGTGAGTTGATTGTTGTAAGGATCACTTTCAGATTTGCCTCTCAGAATCTGATTCATATCCGAGGGCGTTGCCCAGCCATGGGACACCCTCAAATAAGACCCTTTTTGGAAAGCAGGCAGTACCGTTGATGATGAATCGTTGAAATAGGCAAATCCCAATCGCACAGCACCATGATGGTTGCTGTCCAGAGCCCGGCTTTTTGATGCTGATGGTTCAAGGTAGATCCATTCCAACCCCCCGATCAGGTTTAGCCCACCAAAAAGAGGATAACGAAAATCAACGCCTGCCTGAACCTCAGCACCTGCTGATAAATCCTGGCCGCCATAACCGCTCAGTCCATAGTAATAGCTGTTGTACTGCCTTGACTTGAGACGCACACCCAACTCAGTCGACAGCTGCAGATTGCCCACATTCATCTGCCAGTCATGGCCAGCATAAAGCTGACTTCGCTTTTTTGATTCCGTTAATAACTCGAATCGCCAGTTCTGGCCTTCTCCTGAATCAAGAAGAAATTGAAAGCCCCAATCGACAGAATCTTCCTGGTACTGATTCTGCAGGGATCTTGGAATATTAACGAACCGCCTGCGACCTATAAAGCGAACACCCCACTGTTCATCGTCGTACAACTTGATGCCGGAGGTTGTGCCATTGAGGAATAAATAATCATCCTCGTAATAGATGCTGGGAATAGTAGTTCGAACCGTGTCCGCTTTATCATTAGCGTAGGGAATGGTGCCATGACGGAAGGACACACCAATCCCCCATTCACTGGACCAAGTCTGACTGGTAAACAATAGGAGTACCGTTAGGGACAGAGTTTTTGTTAGCCTGGATGCTGCATACATTGAGAGTTTGCACGTTTGTTTTAACGGCTGCAGAGTATCTAGGCTTGTTTATGAATACCGGGTGAACTCCCCGTTCAGAAAAGGGTTTATAGCATCCATATCAGTGATAATGACGCACTGAAATGAACAGATCTTTTAGCCTGCTTATGGGCTCGGCTTGAAGCTACAGTGGAGAATGCAACACCGATTTCCTCACCAAAAGCCATTGCTCCAAGTGCCAACGCTGCCTGCTCTTTTTTAAGATCCACTTCCGGGACAGGCTTGAGAGTATGATTACTAAGCGTCAAATCCTTAAATCGATGTCGGGCTTCAATGGAGCTGAAAATAAACCAGCTATTTCTCACAGCGCTGACATCAATCGGTAGCTGTTGATAGGGTCTTAACGCAGCACTCTTAAATGAAGACGACAGCCCTTCACCCCAACGAAATCCCACTCCTAAAGCGACCTCCGGCTGAAAGTTACCAGCCACTATTCTGGTGTAGCCACTCCATTCAAGTTCATCAGATACCCTGAGTAACAGCTGATCGACAGACAGAGAAAGATCCACCACACCATGAGTCTTTACCTGATAATCCCAGCCTTGCGGTAGTTTATTTCCCAACAGGGCATGGCTTTCTCTTTGGATCAGTTCAGCGCCACTCTCTGGACCGGTCATTCCGACCATTAATCCAATATGAAGTGCATTGGAAGGACCATAGGCTGACATTCCAGATTCGACATATAACAACCCGGCATAGGGACGCTCATCCGCTACAGGCTGAGCCAGAGTAATATCCGTTGGCGTCCAAATCTTTTGACCCAGCTGTAACGACCAACTCAATGCTTCAGGGCAAAAGAGTTGCGAGCAATATTTTTTCTCCATCCTTTTCGAAGCGCTGCTGACTCCAAGAAAAAGACCATTGGTGTATCCGCCGTCGGTTTTAAAAAGAACATCGTTGTCTATGCCAAGCTGGATGCTCGAAGCTAGCAGCCTGTCGGACTTGAACCCATAAACGCAGTTCAAGTAATTTCAGACTCTGACTATTCCGGAGAGAACTTATAAAACCCTCTCCGGCGCATTACATTTTCAACTTGTCCTTATGATTTTTCTCACTCTTGGCCTCAGATCAGCCCAATAGTGCCACAGATAAGTCGCCAACAAGACCAGTTCCAACCACTGCTCTTCATTCACTTGTTTCAGGCTGAACATCCGCCTCAAGTTATACGC
>NZ_LASA01000049.1 GCF_001562015.1 Endozoicomonas arenosclerae
GCCATAAAACAGGAGTGAAACCATCATGGCAGGATGCCAGCCTTTTGATCCTGTGCCTCGATAAGAATTGATCAGTGGAGACAGGTCGAGCTGGTCAACAACATCCACCACAAAGCGAGCCATATGACCTTCTGGAAGATAATCCTGGATGCTGGCAGGGAAAAGGTCGGGAGTGTTTCGGTCGACCGGTTTGAACTTCCACTTATTCATAGTGCTTTGAGTGTTACTGGTACTGGAATCAGGATTTTACCTGTTTTGCTGGTTAAGTCCGACAGGCTCCTAGGAGACTCGAATAAACTGGATAGAGAGTTTACAAGAAATTTATCTTCGAGTGTTCAGATTGATGCAATTGCCCTGTCGTTATCCCCAAAGAGATCACTCGCTCAACTGAGGACTTTTATTGCCTTGTCGCGAAAGAACAAATTACAGTACTGAATCAGACCCCCCTAGCTTTCTATCAGTTTGCAGAGAGTGATTCTCAAGTATCCCTTCCTTTATCACTGAGATATGTCATTTTTGGAGGGGATGTACTCTCTTTGGATGCTCTGAAAACATGGGTGGAAAGCCATGGTACAGAAAAACCAAAACTTATTAATATGTACGGCATCACTGAAACAACTGTACATGCTACCTTTTATCCCATAACCAATGAGGACATCAGTCGAGGTGGTGCGAGCCCACTAGGCTCTCCGCTACCAGACTTGAATATCTATCTTCTTGATCAGATGCTTCGTCCAGTCGGGGCTGGAATTCCGGGTGAGATATATATAAGTGGTGCGGGTGTGTCTAAAGGTTATTGGAACAATACTCTCTTAACCGACAATAAGTTTATTAAACACCCTGATTTACCGAATGAGCCACTCTATAAGTCAGGAGACTTGGCGCTACGTAATCAAAAAGATCAGATAATATACCTCAAGCGGCTTGATAACCAAATAAAAATTCGAGGTTATCGGGTTGAGTTGGGTGATATTGAAGCTGTATTGCAAAAATTACCAGGGGTAAAAAAGGCTGTAGCTGCAATAAAGCATCACGCTAACCAATCTGTGATATCTGCATATTTAGTAGCTGATAATTGCTCACCCGAAGATACAGCTACTTTAAATGACGAACTAGTGGAGGCTTGGGAAAGTATTTACGAGCAAGAATATGATTCTGGTTCTCAAAAAGCTAAACCAGATATAACTCGTGACTTTCAAGGCTGGAATAGCTCGTTTACTGGTAAGCCAATCCCCCAAGGAGATATGGATGAGTGGTTAGCCGAAACCCTGAAGAGGATTAATTGCCAAGCTGAAGACAGTATCTTGGAAGTAGGCTGTGGTTCAGGCTTACTCATGTATCCATTACTTGATCAGTGCAAGCACTACCAAGGACTTGACTTTTCTAAAAACATTATTGATCGCCACAGAAAATATTTAAAAGATCACGATATAAAACATGCGCTAGTCTCTCATGGGCACGCTGATAAATTAACACTATTATTACCCTCAAAAAATAACGTTGTTACTCTTGGTATTATAAATTCAGTGATACAGTATTTCCCTGACTTAAGCTATCTGGATAAAGTGCTTGATCAGACTATAAGAAAAATGAGTGGTGGCCGACTTTTTATAGGAGATGTCAGAGATTATAGACTATTGACGGTTTTTAATACCAGAATAGTCTCTTCCAATATGAAATGAGCCTGAAGAAGGGGCTGGTTTCTAACATGAAATGAGCCGACTTCAGCACTGTCGTTCATGATGAGGATATGAAAATCATCATGAACACCCATTTCATCAAAACCCTGGAGGATGTAAGAAGCCTCCTTTCACAAGCAGACTGTCTGGAGCCCGGCTGGGACTCCAAGGACGAATGTTACCGTTGGATTGAGCTAACCCTCAGCCACTTCAAATACCGTTCCC
>NZ_LASA01000005.1 GCF_001562015.1 Endozoicomonas arenosclerae
CCTTTTGATCCTGTGCCTCGATAAGAATTGATCAGTGGAGACAGGTCGAGCTGGTCAACAACATCCACCACAAAGCGAGCCATATGACCTTCTGGAAGATAATCCTGGATGCTGGCAGGGAAAAGGTCGGGAGTGTTTCGGTCGACCGGTTTGAACTTCCACTTATTCATAGTGCTTTGAGTGTTACTGGTACTGGAATCAGGATTTTACCTGTTTTGCTGGTTAAGTCCGACAGGCTCCTAGAACATACCGATATGCCAACCAATGGCGGTTAAAGTTCCAAGAAGACAACTCGACTGATACCATGCTCCGAGATAAAAAGAAGTCACAAGGAATGTCTATGAAAAGGGTTTTATACCACTACACTAATGCCGCAGGATATGAGGGGATTTTAAGCAGCAAAACGATTAATCCATCCCTTAAGGCGAACAACCCTAAAGATGCCCGATTTGGTGATGGGCAATACCTGAGCGATATTATCCCCGGTACTAAAAGGCCAGGTCAGTTATCTATGATATTCTTCAATATCCCTTGGGCTGGGCACCGCTTTACTCATCATATTGATATCAATGTTGAAGGTCTGGACGTAATTCTCGGCCGTGAACATGTCCATCTGATTCCCAACTCTTCGCCGCTTGATATATCCAAGAGACTGGTTGGCTCAGGCAGAAACTAGAGGATTGTATGGCTTCCTACATCTACTCAAAATGGCATAACAGTCCATCCGGACTCCCTGTAGAATTCTATAGCGAACTGAATAATGACCGGTTTGAAACTCGTAAAATTGAGATTTTCAAAGACGGCTCTATTGGATATGCATCAAGTTCTGAATCTACCAAGTCAACCAAGCTAGGCATTGCCCCCGTACCATCATTGGAAGAAATATCAAAACAACCAGAGTTTGATATACGTGTCATTACACCGAAGCAGTTCGAAGAAAAGTGGCAGGAGGTTACCCGTCGGTGACGATCCACTACCTGAAAGGTGATGCTACCTCACCCCAGTCTGAAGGCGCTGCTGTAATTACCCATGTTTGTAATGATCTCGGAAAATGGGGGCGGGGATTCGTCATGGCCATCAGTAAGAAATGGCCAGAACCTGAGCAGCACTACAAACAATCTTTTCGGTCTTCATCCAAACCACAGCTAGGTGATGTTCAGTTTGTTAATGTGAATAGTACTCTCACTGTTGCAAATATTATTGGCCAGCACGGTATTAGAAGTCCAAGAAATAGAACCGCTCCAGCACCGGTGCGTTACGAAGCTATCAGGAAAGGATTACAGCAAGTTTCTGAGTTTGCACTCAAAGAAAATGCCAGTGTTCATATGCCAAGAATTGGATGTGGGCTTGCAGGTGGGCATTGGAAGGAAATAGAGCCCATCATTCTAGAGACCTTGTGCTCTCAAAGTCTTGAAGTTTATGTCTACGACCTTTAGGAAAGGTCCGGAAATTATTTCCTTATTTGACTAAAACCCGTTCGGGCTAAGCCCGTCGAAGCCGAGAGTCACTACCCTTCGACAGGCTCAGGGTGAACGGAGCCCATGTTTTAATCGGGAATTAGTTTCGAGACAAATTCCTAAATCACAGATAGCCAGTTAAGGGGTTTCTGCATACCACCAGAATCACTTAAAGTGATTCTGGTGGTGATCTGGATTACTCAACAGTCACAGACTTGGCCAGGTTACGAGGCTGATCGACGTCAGTCCCCTTGATGATGGCAACGTAGTAAGACAACAACTGCAGAGGCACGGTGTAGAGGATAGGAGCTACGACTTCCGGTGCTGTTTCTACCGGCAATACCTTGATGCCGTCGCCTGCCACCAGTCGTGCCTGACGGTCTGCAAAAACAAACAACTGGCCGCCTCTGGCTCTCACTTCTTCCATATTGGATTTCAGTTTTTCCAGCAGGTCGTTGTTCGGTGCCACAACAATAACTGGCATGTCGTTGTCGATCAGGGCTAGGGGGCCGTGTTTCAATTCTCCGGCAGCATAAGCTTCCGCGTGAATGTAGGAGATTTCCTTGAGCTTCAGCGCACCTTCCATGGCAATCGGGTATTGAGTACCGCGACCCAGGAAAAGGCTGTGATGCTTGTCAGCAAAGTCTTCAGCTACCGCTTCAATTTCATTGCTCATTTCCAGTGTGCTGCTGATGATGTGAGGCAGTTCTCTCAAAGCTTTAACGACTTCTGCTTCCTGCTCCTCAGTCATACCGGTATGACGACCGATGGCTGTTACCAACATCAATAATGCTGCCAGCTGAGTAGTGAAGGCTTTAGTGGAAGCTACGCCAATTTCAGCACCGGCACGGGTCATCAGGGCAATATCGGATTCACGCACCATGGAAGAGCCCGGTACGTTACAGATGCTCAAAGAAGCCATGTAGCCCATTTCTTTAGCCAGCTTCAGCGCAGCCAGGGTGTCGGCTGTTTCCCCTGACTGGGAAATGGTGACGAACAGGCAGTCTTCGGGCACAAAGAATTTGCGGTAGCGGAACTCAGAAGCGATTTCTACACGGCAGGGGATTCCAGCCAACTCTTCAAACCAGTAACGGGCAACCATACCCGCATGATAACTGGTACCACAGGCAACAATCTGAACGGCTTTGGTCTTGTTGAGAATCTCAATACCGTTCTGACCCAGAATATCCAGGTTCAGCTTGGTTTCACCCAGACGACCTTCCAGAGTGTTGGCAATGGCGTCAGGCTGCTCATGGATTTCCTTGAGCATATAGTGGCGATAAGGGCCCTTATCACCGGCATCATGTTCAATATCACTTTCTTTGGCAGCACGGGAAACACTCTTGCCGTCGGTATCAAACACGGCCACAGAAGTACGAGTCACTTCTGCTACGTCCCCTTCTTCCAGAAACATAAAACGACGGGTGACCGGGAACAGCGCCAGCTGATCAGAAGCGATAAAGTTCTCGCCCAGACCCAGACCGATGACCAGTGGACTACCAGAACGAGCAACCACCAGACGCTCAGGATCTTTGCGATCCATAACCACCATGCCATAAGCGCCTTCCAGTTGACGTACAGCGGACTGAACCGCTGCAATCAGGCTGTCAGTATTCTTCAACTCATGGCTGACCAGATGAGCAATTACCTCTGTGTCCGTATCAGAAGTGAAGGTATAACCTTCCTGCTGAAGGTCACTTCTGAGTTGCTCGTGATTCTCGATAATACCGTTATGGACGACGGCTATGTCTTCACCGGAAACATGAGGGTGGGCATTGCGTTCATTGGGCTCACCGTGGGTCGCCCAACGAGTATGAGCAATACCGGTACCACCAGGAACAGGCGACTGATCAATAGCCTCGCTCAGTTCGGACACTTTACCGGTTCTACGCAAACGCTGGAGCTCGCCATCTGCACCGACAATTGCGACGCCTGCGGAGTCATACCCACGGTACTCCAGACGACGCAAACCTTCTAACAGAATGGGCGCTACATCCCTCTGCGCTACAGCACCTACAATGCCACACATAATTTTCTACCTTTGATCTGTGTTCTGCATGAAAGAGGCAGGGACAGGCCCTGCCTGCCAATCAGTTCTTTTTTCAGCCCGAAAATTTCATGAAGGGTCGAGCTTCTCGCTCTGCTATTTTTTCGGCTGACACATTTTTTCGTCATATTCATGCTTATTGCATGGATCTGACGAAAAAATGTTGTCATGGCGGAAAAAGAGCTAGCGAGCAGCCGACAAGCGATGTTCATTTCCTTTTGTGTCTCCAGAAAAAACATACCCTTACTTCCACAATCTTCAGCCTCAATCCAAGCGACTTTATGAGTTTTTCGGACTCGGACGCTTCCAACCGTCAATGTTTCTCTGACGACCGCGAGCCACGCCCAGCTGGTTCTCTTCAAGATCCTGGGTGATAACAGAACCTGCAGCCGTTGTTGCACCTTTGCCAATGGTGACCGGAGCCACCAGTGAGCTGTTGGTGCCAATAAATGCGTTATCTTCAATCACGGTTTTGTGCTTGTTGACACCATCATAGTTGCAGGTGACGGTGCCAGCTCCGACATTTACACCGGAACCTATTTCAGCGTCGCCTACATAGGTCAGATGGTTCACCTTGCTGCCTTCACCGATGGAAGCTTTTTTGATTTCAACAAAGTTGCCGACTTTAGCCTTCTCTGCCAGCTGAGTGCCTGGACGCAGTCGTGCAAAAGGACCCACTTCACAATCAGCAGCAACCACTGCATCTTCGAGAATAGAGTGCGCTTTGATCACGGCACCCTCACCAATCTTTGAGTTGCGAATCACACAACCTGGCTCAATCACCACGTTATCTGCAATTTCTACATCGCCTTCCAGAATCACGTTGATATCCAGCAGAATATCCCTTCCGGTTTTGATGTCGCCGCGAATGTCCAGACGGGTTGGATCAATGATGGTGACACCGCTGGTCATCATTGCGGTTGCCAGTTGCTGCTGGAAAGCTCGCTCCAGTTCTGTGAGCTGAACCCGACTGTTAACACCTTCTACTTCTGTTGCCTTCTGAGGTTGGACGTGTACAACCGGAGTGCCTTCGGTTACCGCTTTGGAAACAACGTCCGTCAGGTAATATTCCTGCTGAGCATTCTTGTTATCCAACCCCATGACCCAATCACCCAGCTTGTTGCCAGGAATAGCCATGATACCGGTGTTAACTTCGTTAATAGCCAGCTGCTCGGGAGTAGCATCCTTGTCTTCAACAATGGCCTGCACACTGCCAAAGCCATCCCGCACAATACGACCATAACCGGAAGGGTTGGCCAGATTGATGGTCAGCAGGCCCAGTCTTTCACCATTACTGGCTGCCAGCAGAGATTGCAGGGTTGAGGCATGAATCAGAGGAACATCTCCGTAAAGGACCAGAACAACGTCGGCATCTTTACAACCTGGCACTGCCTGCTGCACAGCATGACCGGTTCCCAGCTGTTCGGTCTGCTCAACCCAGTTCAGGTCGTAGTGACCCAGAGCGCTTTTCACTTTCTCTGCACCGTGGCCAATGACCACATGAATTTCGCCTTTACCGATCACTTTCTGGGTTTGCAGAGCACTCAGAATGACATGCTCCAGCATCGGCTTACCGGCGATTGGGTGCAGCACCTTGGGAAGGTTGGACTTCATGCGACTGCCCTGGCCAGCAGCAAGAATGACAATATCGGCTCTCATGGTTCTCTCAATTCAATTCGGGTTTCTTTCTATGTCGCCTGCAAAGGGGAAAACAAAAGCCAAAACCATGGCATTACAGCTATGGCTTAGCTCCCCCGGTAAAACCGTTTGAATCTGTCCGATAGGCTCTGTTGACGCTCAACAAACTCCCAGGACAGTACAGACAGGACGAAAAAAGCAGGAAACACCAGAGATCAGCACTCGCATACTTATGTTTTATGTCATAAGAAGCGCTGACACTTTTCGACAATAATGAATTTAGCTTATCCTATAACAACTGAAACACAACTGTGTTTGTCATTGGAAAATTGACAATATGAACCTGGATACATTGGAACAACTCGGGCTGGACCAAAAGGAAATCAAGCTTTATATGGCGCTTCTAAAGCTTGGAACAGCCTCTATCCGTGACATTGCGGCTGAAGCCGGCATTAATCGGGGCACCACCTACGAGACCCTGAAAGTACTGGCCAGTAAAGGTATTGTCAGTTATTTTCCAAAGGGAAAAAGAAGAGTTTTTTGTGCGGAGCCTCCCGAAAAGCTGCTGGATCTGGCTGAAGAAAGAAAGCAATCTCTGGAGCAAAGTATTGAAGAGATGAAGCAGAAGCTGATTCCACAGCTGAATCAGCTCAAGCCTGACTTCAACTCCGGAAATGTCCGCTTTTATGAAGGTGACAGCGGTATTGAGTTTGTCCTGAAAGATATTCTCAACTCCGTGGCGCGTCAGGATGACAAAGCCTACTGTGTCTTTTCATCCAAACCGATTCGCCAGCACCTGTACAGACCCTTCCCCAACTACACTCAGCAGCGTATTCGCAAGGGCATTGATGTCCGCGTTATTGCCATTGGTGAAGGCGGGGAAGACGCCGATTTATCAGAACGTAAATGGATCAATGCCAGCGGCAAAATTGATGCCAGCTATATCGCCATTTATCCACCCAAAGTAGCCATGATCTCTTTGGCTTCAATGGACTATCCGGTGGCTGTAGTGATTGACTCCAAGGAAATAGCAAACACACAACAGATTATCTTCGATACCCTGTGGAGTACCTTATAAAGACATTCAAATCCCGGGAACAAGCATACAAAATCTTTGCACAAGCCGCTCGGATAACAACATCGAAGTATGTGCTTCCACATACCAAGACAAGGGCTTTAATTTACATAAAAACAAAATACACGTACATCGACGTTAATTTTGATCGGAAACTGACCATCCCTGAATCCTTACAAAGTCTATAAATTTCGCGGCCTGAATTTTTTCTCTCTGACTGGACTCAGGCTTTCCATGAAACTTCTGCGTAATGCCACTCTCGCTCTGGCCGCTGTAACAGCTGCATTCACTTCTACAGCTAATGCTGAATATCAGTATGGTTTCAGTAATGTCAGCATCAGCCGTCTGGACTGGTCTGATGGCACTGAAGAGCGTACAGCCGGTGGCAAAAAAGACTTCACCTACCTGGAGCTGGAAGGTGGTGCAGGTTTCGACTGGGGTGAAATTTACGGTTTCATCGATCTGGAAAACCCACACAAAAGCAACAAAGAAGACGATGGTGACGGCCGTCGTGTAGCCATGAAAGGCACCATGCGTCTGAACCTGGGTGACACTGGTTTTAACCTGTACGGCCAGGTCTATGACCTGAGCACCGATGGCTTCAATGAGCAGAATCGCGTTGTCGGCTTTGGTTACAACTTTGCCCAGGGCTCTTTCTTCTTCAAGCCATTCATCGGCCTGCACAATGCCCAGACCACTTACTTCAGTGGAAACAACGGTTACATGCTGGGTTGGGTACTGGGCTATGGCTTTAAAGCCTTTGGTGAAGACTTTATGGTTACCAACTGGCACGAAACCGAATTCAACCGTGACGAAGACTACGCTGAAGGCAAAGAAACCGGTCAGAACGGAGCAGTATCCCTGTGGTGGAACGCTACTGACACAATCACTGCCGGTCTGCAGTATCGCTACGCTGACGACAAGCTGGGTGCTGACACCTATCAAAACGCCATGATCTACACCTTGAAGTACAACTTCTAAAGATCAATGCCTTATGCCCTGTTCAATCAAGAATGGGGCATTTGAATCGTCTGTTAATACCATTTTCCTCGACTTCATCCCCTGCTCTCTTTTATTTCCACTTTTTAAACTCTCTACAAAGTCTGCTGCCACTTTCAACACCGCTTTGCCTGTCGACACGTAAACCACATGACAAACCGGTATTCAGCCGCGTTGATTCATTTCCTGCGTATCCAAATATTTAGATATGAGTTTTTAAAGCCCTTCAATAACAACAAGCATAAAGGCGGCTTTGAAGCCTCGTAGCCGATCGTCTTCCATTTCTAATCCAAACGGTAAAAGAAACGACTATGAATAAAGTGCTTTGTTCTCTGGTCACTGCAGGAGCTCTGTCTCTTGGCTCAACCTCTGCCTTTTCTGCGGAATATGACATCACTGTTGTCAATCTGACTCGTGGTATTCATTTCACCCCCCTGTTGGTGGCAGCCCACAATGAATCCACCAGCCTGTTCTCAGCCGGCTCCACCGCCTCCTCCAATCTTCAGGCCATGGCAGAAGGGGGTGACATCAGCGGTCTGGCTACAGACTTGAACAGCGTCAGCGCCACTGTTGTCGAAAACCCTGCTTCAGGACTACTGGCGCCCGGTGCAAGTACTTCTTTTCAGCTGAACACCGGACAAAGTACCACCAGTACCCGACTGTCAGTGGTTAGCATGATGCTGCCCACCAACGACGGATTTATTGGACTGAGTTCAGCCACTTTACCAACCACTGTCGGGCAAAGAATGGTATTCAACGTGAATGCTTATGATGCCGGTACTGAAGCCAATAACGAGCTTCGTGGCTCAGGTGCTCCCGGACAAGCAGGCTTCCCAACTCCAGGACCTGTTGCTTCTGGCACTTATGCGGCCGGTACCGGTGGTACGGGTTTTAGTGCTACTGCAGAAGGTTTTGTCCATATCCACCGGGGTGTTCTGGGTGACACCAACTCAACTGGAGGTGTCAGTGACATATCTTCAACCGTACATCGCTGGCTGAACCCCGTTGCCAGAGTCATCGTTACCCTGAGAGCCAACTGAGGGATATAGACTATGAATACAGTCAAAATATCGGCCTGGCTTGGTCGCCCTCTGATGCTTCTGCTGGTTCTGGCACTGGCCGGTTGTGGCGGAAGCGGTGGCAGCAGCAACAGAAACAACACCCAGACAGCGGAATACCAGGTTCGCCTGATTAATCTGACAGCAGGCCAACCTCTGTCGCCCCCTGTCGTTTTTATTCATACCAGCTCGCTCAGGACGTTTACTATTGGTGAGGCCGCCACAGTGGGCCTTGAGCAACTGGCTGAAGGTGGAGAGACCCAGCAACTGGTAACAGAAGCCCTCTTCTCTCAAGCCGTACTGGCTCACACAGCCGCGACTGCTGCAGTACCTCCTGGTGGAAGCCAAACCTATAACCTCACCATTTCCGAGAACAGCAGAAGCAGCGCAGAGCTTTCCCTGCTCACCATGCTGGTGAATACCAATGATGCTTTTGCCGGTGTCAGCGCTACCAGCATCTCTTCTCTGGCCGTCAATGGCAGTGTCACAATAAACGGGATTGCCTATGACTCCGGCACCGAAGCGAATACCGAATCAGCAGGCACCATGCCAGGCCCTGCGGATAGCGGTGAAGGCTTTAACAGCGCCAGAGATGATATTGCGGATGAAGTTCGCATGCACAGTGGTGTTGTGACATCGGATGATGGTCTGAGCACGTCTGTTCTGACTCAGGCGCACCGTTGGGACAACCCGACTGTACGTATCGTTATTACCAGACTGAAATAGTCCCTGAAAGCTTGCCTTTTCAAGGATGGAATTCACTCATGCTCTTCTTATGAAGAGCTTCTTTTTTAATGGAATGATGTCTTTGAGTGTCAACCAGATTCCAAACAGACTACAGACCATCAAAACCTATGAATCTCAAGGAAGAAGAGCACCGTATAGCCGCTAGAGAGTTGATGAAACAGCTGTTCTCTCACGAACTGAAACTCTTTCAAAATAAAAGGCATGGTAATGGAAGCGATCAAGCATCAAGACCCGAAAAGGAAGAAAGCAACGGCACGGAGCAAATTGATTGAAAGTGGCGTTTGGAAAGATCACAGCGACCAGAGCGTTGAAATAGCGCCCTACGAGTTACCCATGAAGGTCAACGACAAGGTTTACAACTTTCAAGTGTCGCCCTGGATTTTCAATCAGGGTTCAGATGAAGAAGACATGTACTTTGTCGCCAGTTATGGCTCCCATAACTTTAAAAATAATGCCCCTCTGGTTCGACTCCAGTCTCTCTGCCCACACGGTCACTATTTCCACTCCAGTCATTGTGACTGCGATGAACAACGAGACCTGGCCATGGAGATGATCGTCAACGACAGTATTGGCGGCTTCCTGGTAATGGCCGTTGGAGAACGTCATGCAGGTCGAGGCATCGGCCACAGCATGATCGCCGGTCTTTATTCTTATGGTTTCAAAACCGGGCGGGATGTGGTGACAGAATCTTTCAATGACCTGGGTTTCCATCAGGACGAGCGCGATTTTTCCGCTTCCATGGCGGTGCTTCAGAAAATGGGTGTCTCCAATATACGGCTAATGACAAACAATCCGGATAAGGCCAGCCAGATTGATAGCAGCAACAGCATAAACATTGATGAAGTGGTACCGCTGATTGGACAAGTCACTCCAGAATCACTCAAAGAGCGCGTTTTACTGGCTCGCTCTGGCCACAACTATGACCAGCATGAGTTGGATCAGGCAGTACAACAGGTTGTGGATCAACAGGGTCACCACCCTCTGGAACGCTGGTAATCATTCTTGAGAGAGCTGTTAATGACCGCTCTCTCAAGCATTCCTTTTCTACGAAAAAGCCACTCCGGAGGCATAACATTTTCGCTTATTAACAATACTGTCTTGAGTATTTGTCAGTTAAAAGTGGTGAATCAGTAAATATATCCTGTTGGTATACAACCCGATTGACCCAGCTCACACATAAATATAATTTTATATGATAGTTTTCTGACCTGACTGACTGGCTTGGTCAAAGACTCTGATTATCATCATAAAGTGACTATAAAATGTTCAAGAAAAGCATTGCCGTACTCTTGCTTGCCTCAGCCTCTTTGCAACCCGCACTTGCGGAAGATGGCGACATTCTGTTCAGTTACAAGGGCAAAGATTATGCCCTTAAGGATCTTCAATCTCAGCTGCAACAGGCATTTTATACGGCACAGGTGAAAGCCCAGGAAAGCCTTACACCCGTTCTTGAACAAGCTATTGTTGAGAAATACATCGAAGAAATCGCCACCAGCACGGACCGCGCCATAAACGATGTTCGCGAAGAGATGCTGCGTGCAGAAGCGGTTACTAAAGAAGAAGTTAAATCAGTTTACGAGCAGTATAAAGACCAGATTGGACGGCCACTGGAAGAGATTGAGTCGACCCTCACCCAGCAACTTCAACAGCAAAAGCAGCAGGAAAAAGTGCTGGCTCTGATTGAAAAAGTCAAAAAGGAAACCGGCTTTGTCAACAAGATGGAAAAACCTGAAGCCCCGACTTTTTCAATGGATCTGTCGCCTTATCCCTTCAAAGGCCCGGAAGACGCTAAGGTCACTGTCGTAGAATTTGCGGACTACAATTGCGGTTATTGCCGCAACAGCAAACCTGAAATCGACAAGCTGCTGAAACAGTTCGGAGATCAGGTTAAATTCTATTACATCGATTACCCGGTGACTGAAAAAGGCATCGCGGGAAGCACCACCCAAACAGCCCGAGGCGCGTACTGTGCTGGTCAGCAGGATAAATTCTGGGACTTCTATAATCTGGCTTATGAAAAGCCAGTAACCATGGAAACTGCTGCCGAACTGGCCAACACCCTGAAGCTTGACCAAAAAGCCTTCAATGCCTGCCTGACTTCAGATGAATCGGCCAAGTTCGTTAAGAACTCCGAGAAAATGGCTCAGAGCCTTGGCGTGACGGGTACACCGACTCTGTTCGTCAATGGTCGCCTGCTGCATACCCACGATGCGGGTAAGGACCTCAAGGCAGAGCTTGAAAAAACTCTGAAGCCCAAGTCCTGATAGAACGATCAGGGTGCCTCAGGCACCCTGATTTAATAGCCCTACTTCAGAGGCACCAGCACCCAGAAGATATATTAAGGTGCGGGGTCAAAGTTATTTTTCAACGAACAATGTCGCCTTTGCGAGGCTGATAGTCACTGGCTTTCAGTGGTGAATGTTTTTTGATGTAGCCTCTCAAGACAACGGCGTCCGTATAACCTGTGTTAACAAAAGTCGGGTTGTTATCGATGACGGGCCATTTGTCTCCACCCCCCGCCGAGAACTCATTGATCGCCAAACGGTAAACCTTATCCTTTTGCACTGGCTTTCCACCAATATCAAGACGCGTTAACTTGTCACCATTCATGGTCAGCTTAACGTTGGCAAACTGGGCAAACCCACCACTGACTGGTTGTATAGAAGCAATATCTTCAATGTAACGCTTCAGTTCATGCCCTTTCATTTCTACATAACAAACCATATTGCCGAAAGGCTGAACTTTGAGGACATCCTTCTCGGTAATCTCTCCGGCTGGCAAGCCTGTTCTGATACCACCGCCATTGACTACCGCCAGATCGGCACCAGCTTTCTCCCTCTGGGCACTGGCCAGAAGGTTGCCAATGGCTGTCGGCTCCGAGCGCACCAGGTTACGCTCACCACTCAAAGCCTTATCCAAAGAGCCCACTTTTTTCATCAACATGTCCTGGGCTTTATCATGATAGGGCTTGAGAGCATCAAGAACGCCCTGATCTTCCGGAATCTCTTTCTCGATATTCACCCAGACCTGACGACCATTCACGATCTCAGGCCTTTTCAGATTGACGGGAATCAACCGGTAGTTGACCATTTTCAGCACACCCTTGCGATGGCCTTTGCCGTCAAAGTTGTCCATGTAGTAGTACTTGAAATCAGCCCGGCCCACATACTTACCCCACTCCCAGGCCTGAAGAATGTAAGTGCTGTTTTTAATGTCCGGCCTTTCCAGCTTATTTTGGGAATGACCGCCCACAATGATGTCTATACCATCGACCTCCTTAGCCAGAGTGACATCTCCCGGAGCATTCTCACCATGCCTGGCATTGGGGTAATGGCCAATGTGAGTCAGGGCTATAACAATATCCATTTTGTTATCCCGTTTTAGCTCAGGAACCCAGGTTCGAGCAGCATCAACAGCATTCATAAAAAGTATGTCTGATACATAATCGCTGTTTACCAGCGCCTGGGTGTCTTCCGTGGTCAGACCAAGAATACCGATACGAACGCCGTCCAATTCTTTTCTGAGCCAGGGTTTGAAGACCAGTTGCTCCGATGCCTTGTAATAAATATTGGCTGAAAGAAAGGGGAAGTTGGCCCACTTCTCTTGTTCCAGCAAAACATTCAACGGGTTATCAAACTCATGATTCCCTAATGTCATGGCGTCATAGCCGATCATATTCATGCCGACAAAATCGGGCTTTGCCTGCTGTATATCCGATTCCGGCACCCCAGTATTGATATCGCCTGCCGAGAGTAGAAGTACTTTTCCTCCCTCCGCCTCCACCTCACTGCGAATGCGATCAATCAGGGTTTTACGGGCAGCCATACCCATTTCGCCATGGCGATTGCGCCAGAATTTGCCGTGATTGTCATTGGTATGCAGTACCGTGAAATCCAGGACTTTCAACTCTGATGACGGCGTTGGAACTCGGGCTGATTCAGCAGAACACCCCAGCAGGACAACAGTAATAGTGAGCAGTAAAAGCGACAGGGAACGAAAACGTGAAGCAGGCATAAACAATACTCCAACGGATGAAAGACGCGATCATACCGACTTTTCAGCACTGAGCATCCCGCCCCTCTATATCATCTTATTATCAGTAACCCTGCTTTTATTCGGTAGTTCCGATACTTGTTAGTTTCCCTGACAGCCCTGTCAGTGTATTCCCACTTACCATTTGGAAGAATCCTTCTAACACACAGAAAACTTGGCTCTATAGCCGGGATAAATCATTCAAGGAGGAATCACCATGGCAACAATAGGACAATGTTTAAAGACCGCTTGTATCGTAACATCCAGAATCGCCGCTGTACCTGGAGCAGTCGTTGGCTATATCGGTGGACGAATAGTGGGTGGCGCCGCTGGTGCTGTTATCGTCGGTGGTGCCAAGGTATCCAACAAACTGTTCAAAACCAAATTCAAGCCCAAGTCCATCAATGATTACTCCTTAGCGACTGCAAAAGCTTCCGCAATGGTTGGGGGAATAACTTCTAAAGCCGTCATAGCCGCTGCCGCTGGCCCACTTTTGGGCGCACCGATTATCCTGGGTACTGTCTTCGACATTATGGATCAGTCTAAACGAGCAAAGTATCAAGCTTCAACGCACCTTTATAATTACAGTTCTTCATCCACCACGGATGAGGATGAAGAACTGACAACTACATCAAAAAAACCTGCGTTGCAGTTTGATGATTCCAGCCGTCAGAATTCACTCACTGATGAAGACGACTTCAGAGTTCCTTCAAGTGAAGTTTTGTCTACTGAAATAAATGAAAAGCAAGAATACTAAAAACTTCTTCACTCTTGCCAAAACCATCGGTAGCTGCCTGGCTACTGATGGTTTTTTATAGTCCCCAGACTGTTGACGGCTATTTTTTAGGCAACCGACTTAACTCTTTACATTTAATTTTCATCCCACGCCTCCTTTCTCGACAGACCCTGTTGGTAAGCAGTGATATATTGCGATTTATCAGAAGATCGCGTCCAACTGGGAGATGTTGATGCCCAAACTGTCCAGCTTTTTCCATAAAAATTATTTTGCCAAGCCGGTTTATTATGTTTAGAGGCCATGCAAAATCTTTTTCTTCGCTCATGGCGGCTTCAACCACGCCTATTATTCTAGCACTGTCGTTGATAATGACGGGGTGCTCCTCTTCTAACGAGACCCTGAAAAACGACTCCGGCCGCACTTACAAACTCACCATCCTTCACACCAATGACAACCATGGCCGGTTCTGGAGAAACCAGCAGGATGAAGGGGGTATGGCAGCCCGCAAGACACTGATTGATCAGATCCGAAGTGAAGTAGAAGCGGATGGCGGCAAAGTACTTCTGCTGTCAGGCGGTGATATCAACAGTGGTGTACCTGAGTCAGACTTGCAAAATGCAGTGCCTGATATCAAAGGCATGAACCTGATGGGCTACGACGCAATGGTGGTAGGCAATCATGAGTTCGATAACCCTATGAAGATACTCCATCAGCAGGAAAATCTGGCTAACTTCCCATTTCTATCTGCTAATACCTACGACGCCAGCACAGGTCGACCACTCTTTGATGCCTTTCGCTTGATGGATGTAGGCAATATGACAGTGGCCATTGTGGGCTTGACGACACAGGATACCCGTAAGATAGGTCACCCCGAGAATGTCTCCCGGATCGACTTCAAGAACCCTGTTCGCATCGCCAGTCGACTGGTTCCTATGATCAAGGAACAGGCCGACATAGTCATCGCCCTGACTCATCTTGGCTATTTTCCTGAACAACAGAGACCCAATGCTCCTCCAGGAGACATAGAGCTGGCAAAAGAAGTCAGTGGTATTGATATGATCATTGGCGGTCATTCAAGAACAGCACTGCATAAGCCTGAAGTGGTCAATAACACCTGGATCATGCAGGCAGGTGAAAACGGGAATTACCTGGGCAGAGCCGACTTTATCCTGAAAAACGGTCAGCTGACCCTGGAAAAGTATGAACTGATTCCTATCAACCCTGAAGGTCAGGAAAACAGCATTAAAGAAAATCAGGACATGCTAAACCTCCTTGCTCCTTACCAGCAAAGGGGACAGGAACTTACGATGGCCACCTATGGCAATCTGGATCAGAGAATGGAAGGAGATCGGGAACGGCTTCGCAGCCGCCCTGCGACTCTGGGTGTCCTGGTGGCCTCCTCAATGATGAAGAAAACCTATGCCGATCTGGCCGTCATCAATGCCGGCAGCATAAGAGCCAGCCTGCCACAGGGACCTGTTTCCTATCGCGATATTCTCAAAGTGAAGCCCTATAACAACTTTCTGGCATACATCAACATGTCAGGCAGGGAGATCCGCAAGTATCTGGAAAAAGTTGTCAGCTTGCCCGAAAACACCGGTGCTTTTGCCCAGTTTGCCGGACTGGAATTGACCATCAAGGGGAAACAGATTGCTGAGATCAGGATTCAGGGTCGCCCCCTGCGAAACAATAGAAAGTACCGGATGGTCGTGAATGATTTTCTGGCAGCAGGAGGGGATGGCTACCCGGTTTTAAAAAATCATCCTGGCTATGTGGTGACCGGATATGGAAGTGCAGAAGTGCTGAGATGGTTTATTGAAACACAGTCGCCTATAAAAGCGAGTAACTTTGCGCCCGAAGGGATCATTCACCATCCTGATACAACCAGCAGGGGAAGGTCGTCGGATCCTGTTTCATCTCTGACGATAAAAACAGCACGACCCTCCCCCTCAGGGGTACTGAACTGAGCAATCAGTCTCCCATCATCACTGCGTCAAGAGCCAGTTCAATCATCTCGTTAAAGGAGGTTTGGCGGTCTTCCGGAGACAGCGCTTCACCCTTGCGAATATGGTCACTGACGGTACAGATAGCCAGACCTTTGGCGCCATACTCAGCACACACACCGTAAAGACCGGCCGCTTCCATCTCAACACCCAGAATGCCGTGCTTTTCCATGATGTCGAACATGTTTGTCTCCGGGCTGTAGAACAGGTCAGCGGAGTAGATGTTGCCAACTTTCACCGGCATTTTCTTTTCACGAGCACTTTTTACCGCATTTTCCAGCAGTCCAAAGTCTGCAATAGCAGCAAAATCATGATCGTTGAAACGAATCCGGTTTACCTTGGAGTCGGTGCTGGCACCCATGCCAATCACTACGTCACGCAGTTTTACATCGGAAGAAATAGCGCCACAGGAGCCGATACGGATCAGCTTGTCCACACCGTACTCGGTGATCAGTTCCTTGTAATAGATTGAGGCAGAAGGAATGCCCATGCCTGAGCCCATTACAGAAATACGACGGCCTTTATAAGTTCCGGTGTAACCAAACATGTTGCGAACATCGTTCACCAGCTCAGCGCCTTCCAGAAAAGTCTCAGCGATGTACTTGGCACGCAAAGGATCGCCTGGCATCAGGCAGACATCAGCAAACGCTCCGGGCTTTGCATGAATATGAGGGGTCATTTTTTTTCTCCATACAGCTTTTTGTAAAGCTGGCCATCGACAGATGATGGCCTGTAAATTGTCAGCTCTGCTTATGGCAGAAAGCTGGTTCCGTAATCCATGGGTTCCAGATCAAAGAAACTGGCAAGACTCTGACCAATATCCGCAAAGGTTTCACGCCCTCCCAGGGAGACTGGCGGTACTTTCTTGCCGTATACCAGCACAGGGATATGTTCACGGGTATGATCGGTGCCAGGCCAGGTTGGATCGCAGCCATGGTCAGCACTGATAATCAACACATCATCTTCCTCCATGGCATTGAGCAACCTTGGCATCATGGCATCCAGCTCTTCCAAAGCACGGGCATAACCTGCCACGTCACGACGGTGACCAAAAGATGAATCAAAATCCACGAAGTTGGTGAAGATCAGTGAACGATCTTTGGCCGATTCCAGAGCCTGCATGGTGGTTTCGAACAGAGCAGGAATTCCGGTCGCCTTCAGTTTTCCGGTAATGCCCTGATGGGCAAAGATATCGGCAATCTTGCCAACACTGACCACTTCGCCACCACTGGCAGCCAGTTTGTCCAACAGAGTTGGTGCAGGGGGCAGAACCGAATAATCCCGACGATTTCCGGTTCTTTGGAAATCACCCGCATCGTCACCAATGAACGGGCGGGCAATTACACGACCAATGTTGTAGGGCTCAAGCAGCTCGCGGACGATCTCACAAACTTCATACAGTCTGTCCAATCCAAACGTTTCTTCATGACAGGCAATCTGGAATACGCTATCAGCCGATGTATAAACAATAGGCTTGCCGGAGCTCATGTGCTCTTCACCGAGGTTTTCCAGAATGGTTGTACCGGAAGCGTGGCAATTACCGATCACACCAGGCAGGCTGGCTTTCTCAACCAGTTGATCCAGCAGTTCCTGCGGAAAACTGTTTTCTTCATCTTTGAAGTAGCCCCAGTCGAACAGCACCGGAACACCCATCATTTCCCAGTGACCACTGGGGGTATCCTTGCCACTGGAAATTTCCTTGGCGTAACCGTGGGCACCGATCAGCTTTACATCGGTGTTCATGCCAGCGGGAAAGACGCCCGAAGAGTCTTTGGCTGCGTGCAACAAGCCAAGGCTGGCCAGCACGGGCAGTTCCAGAACGCCACTGCGCCCAATATCGGCCTTACCTTCTGCGCAGGCCTTGGCAATGTGACCAATCGTATTTGAGCCTGCATCACCAAACTGATCGGCATCAGCGCTGGCGCCAACTCCGAACGAATCCATCACCAGGACAATTGCTCGTTTCATGTGAGATACCTTACTCCTGAGAGTTCCTGTTAACAGGAACACGCTGACCCTGCTGTCTATGAAAAATACAACTCTCTATGGCTTTGCAACCATTCTCATACTCCGGCGTAGAGCTGTATTTTCGGCTCAAGGCTGTTGAATCGCGAAGCTCTATGCTCTCAGCAATTCCTTGCGAGTCCCCTAATTATTACTCAGAAAAATACACAGCAAGACAGTTATTAATACTTAATCCAGTGAACGCTTGGAAAATTACTAAACTGAATTCACTTTCAGGAGTACTTCCCATGTTTCACTACAGACTCTTGCTTATTCTTCCTTTATCGCTAAAACCATTTTTAAACCTGTGCCTTTTCGCATTCCTGCTGCTTCTATCAGGCCTTTCAGCAGGCAATGAACCGGTTCAAACCCCGGAAACACTTGATTTTGACAGTATGCAAAGCTGCTACAAGCAGTTCACTACTGATCAAGGTACGATCATTGGCAACTACTACAGGCGAAATCTTCGTTCTGTAAATCCGGTTGCTCAGTTGCCTTTGCCACCTCTCAGTGCAGAGACCCGACAAACCTGCGCTGACATTTTCAAAACCCTTCACAGCAGTGCTCTTGCCGCTTTCGATACCCCCGGGAGACCGAATCTCTTTCCTCGCGAGTACTATGAGTTTCTGATGGACGAAGAGACCATCGAGATCGTCCGGAACCTTCTGGAAAGTAACGAACCAACCGTTGCCCCAACCCCTTCTGTATCGCCTACCTCTTCAACCACCGAAGCATTTACTTCAACTGAGCAAAAACCTTCGAGTACCATCGCATCGGTGACTGCGACTCCTGTCATAGAGACAAAAAGCCAGGGCATTGAGCCAACAGCATCGCCGCCACCGGTGACCTTTACCGACGACCAGATCAAAGGATTTATCTTCAATCTTTCCCACTATCTGGTCTCTTACCTGTCCGGGGGGGCAACTCCCACCTTCTGTGGTCCTTACGACAACCCGTTTGTGGATGAAGATGCCGAAAGTTATGGTTGCCGGGCCATTGCCGCCAAATTTTTCATAGAGAATCTGAAGAGCCGCGATGGCCAGCTGCGTGTTTACACCTGGTATCAATCTCCTGACTCAATTGCCCGTCTGAACCAATGGTTGGACGACAATGCTTCCAGCGATTACGTCGTGCCTCCCATTGTGGCGGTCTTCCAGAATGTTGAGCTGGATACCACACTGGATACCCAGTTTCTGGGTGGCCTTGTCGGCATACCCGACCTGAGGAAAGGGACTTTTAACCCAACCATTCCCTTTGATGACCAGTACACCCCAACCATCAAAGGTTCAGGTCAATTCCAGACTGCCTGCGAAACCTTCCAGCCCGGAACCTTTCGAGAGGTCAATTGCAGCGGTGTCGCTTCCAGGAACTACGATGCAAAGTCAGGCAATGCTCTGGTCAGTCTTGGCCAAGCCCGAGTCTCGGGTGTCAATTTCGAAGCGGCTCTTGCTCCGGTCACACTGGAGTATACCTATCATGACAGCGCTAAAGGCCGGGCTGATGCACGGGAAACCTTTCCTGCTGTTATGGTCATGGCTACAGGACCGAATCCTAGTAATAACGCCTCTTCATTACTGATCAACAGTAAAATGAAAATCCACTATCGCCCTGAGGTTGTTCGTAAGCTGAAAAAAGACTTCTTTCTCAAGTATCAGTTAAACGACAACTCAGCACCTGTACATAATTATGACGTTTATGCTTTCAGTCTCTATACCTGGGTTGATCAATACATCATTACCCAGAACACTATTGCTGTAGAGACCTGCGACACGATGGCATTGCTATATCAAGCACCCGTGCATGCGGCGAATTTACACATAAACAAAAACAATATTGTTCAGGACTTTAAAGGTAACCCTTGCAGCCAGGTGTCGTCCTCGCCTTCGCCTACACCCATCACAGATCAGCCGGACCCATCCCAGACACCAGCCACTCCTTCAGGCGCAGCAAAAACGACGGTCTACCTGATTATTATTGCTATTGCGACCACACTGTCGCTCATGTTGAGCGCACTATAAGACCTGTCAGGTTTATGCATCTGCATTGTGGAGCCAAAGGCTCCACAATGTTCAGGCTCAGAGATAAGACTCAGTATCCGCCTTTATCTTCTTCTTGTTCTTTCAGGCCCAATGCAACCAGCAGACTGCCCAGCAAACTGCTGGCACCAAAACGGTAGTGGTTTCGATCAATCCATTCCTGGCCCATAATGTCTGCAGCAATCGCCAGATGTTCGGCAGCATCCTCTGCGGTACGAATACCACCTGCAGGCTTGAAGCCTACATTTTTCTTGCCGCTGTCGCGAATAGCTTCCAGCATGATGCGAGCTGATTCCGTCGTCGCATTCACATGCACTTTACCGGTAGAGGTCTTGATAAAATCAGCACCGGCTTCAATGCAAATGTCGCTGGCTTTACGGATCAGAACAGGGTCTTTCAGCTCACCCGATTCAATAATGACTTTCAGTATCACCTTATCGCCGCACACTTCTTTACAGCGACGTACCAGCTCTGCGCCAACCTCTTCATCACCGGCCATCAGAGCACGGTATGGGAAAACAACATCCACTTCGTCAGCACCGTACACGACAGCTGCACGGGATTCGGTAACCGCCAGTTCAATATCACTTCCGCCTTCCGGAAAGTTAGTGACAGTAGCGACGGTCACATCGTTAAGACCCAGCTCTTTCAAGGTCTTTTTGGCAATAGGAACAAATCTGGGGTAAACGCAGAGAGCGGCTGTATTACCCGCCGGAGTTTTGGCTTTATGGCAGAGATCAATAATCACTTCCGGCGTATCATTATCATTCAGGGAAGTGAGGTCCATCAGTTGCAAGGCCTGGCGGCTGCTGGCAGTGAGATCGGTCATGAGTCTGTCCTCTGGCTCGAGAGAGCTTTGACGGCGACATCAGAAAAGAAAAGCGTGCTTAAGCATGTCGCCAGTCGTAGTTTATAAACAAAAAAACCCCTGCACCAAAGACGCAGAGGTTATTTTGCTGATCATCCACCTGAGTCTGCAGCGTGGACTGCAAACTCAACACTTCGTGCAAGAGTCTCTGTACTGCGGGAACAGGCAACAGTGCAGTACATTTCTCCCCCCATGAGCTTGGGGTCACTCGAAGTGAGCGCATATCCTAGAGAATCCCCGACAGCAATGACAGCAAGTATTTTTGGATGCTCATTCGCCTTTTTTGAACACCCTTAGACCCTGAAATAGGACCTAAGCCACTGGTGGGCCAGATCCTGATGATGCATTTCATGCCAGTAGAGATCATAGGCGATGGGTTCAACCTCTATCGGCATAGGCAGGGAAACAACCCGATAAAGTCCTTCGGCATAAGCCGCCCAGTTTCCCAATGAAACAAACATCAAATCAGTGCTCTCACACACCTGGGTAGCACTGTGAAAATCGCCTACTGCAACCGCAATGTCTCGATCCAGACCGAGCTTGGCCAGTGTCTGATCAGTGATTGAAACCCTGTCCGTCACCGCCCCAATGCCGATATGCCCAAGAGCCAGACACGCCTCCAAGGTCCAGGGCCTTTTCAGACATGGATGATTTTCCCGAACCAGACAAACCAGTTTGTCCTTGTACAGTCTTTTCCGGTGAAGACCTGAAATTCTGTGCTGTCCACAATCCAGATCATCTGGCAGAGCCACCAGATCCACTTTCCCGGCGGCCAGCTCTTCCAGACTTTTCAGGGTCAGATTCATCAGTTTTATTTTCACTTTCGGAGCACTTTGCAGAATCTCAGCCAAAGAGTTCTGAAACTTCAAATGGTTTGCTGTTTCCGGCAAAGCAATGCTGAAGTGTCGATCACAATCCAGTGGATCAAATACTTGTGGCTGAACCACCTTCCATAACTCATCAAGAATGGGCTTAAGCTGCTCCTGAATAGTCAGAGCCCGGGAAGTGGGCATCAAACCGTGAGCGGTTCGGGTAAAAAGCGGGTCCCCAGTCAATTCACGTAACCTTGAAAGACTCTTGCTCACAGCCGACTGACTCAGGTTCAAACGTTCTGATGCTCGGGTCACACTTCTTTCTTCCAGCAATGCCTGAAGGCACACCAGAAGGTTCAAATTGATTCGGGACAGTTCTTGGATAGGCACTCAGTGATATTCCTTTTGAGAAATATGTAATTGAAAATATATCACTTCTGCTCATATCTTGATCTTTTTACAATGCGCTTATTCAGATATTTTTGGATGAGCCCCCTGTCAATGCCACTAAGCCAACGCTCTGCACTGCCTGTTATCTTTGCCCTGGTCATACTAAGTCCGCTGGCAATTGATATTTATCTGCCTTCACTGCCAGAAATGACTCGCTCTTTCTCAGCCAGTGATTCAGAGATACAGCTAACCATTTCCCTGTTTATGATCTGCATGGGGGTTGGTCAACTGTTTGCAGGTCCTTTCTCTGACCGCTATGGCCGTAAGGCATCAGCAATTCTTGGTCTGGGACTTTATCTAGCAGGCAGCATTCTGGGCGTCTTCTCAGCCAATATTGAACTGCTTTATCTGGCCCGTATTTTACAGGGACTGGGCGCCGCAAGTTGCACAGTAACTGCATTTGCCTGGGTACGAGATCATTTCACGCCGATAGAATCAGGTAAGTGGATCAGCTATATGGGCGGCATGATCGGCACCATTCCCACTCTGGCCCCGACGCTCGGAGGCGCACTGGCCATTTACTGGGGCTGGGAAGCCAACTTTGTTTTCATGGCTGTTCTCGCCGCCCTTATTTTTGTAATGGCCTGCAGGAATATGCCATCAGAAGTCAGCTCTGTTGATAATGATGCCAAAAGATCAGGGCGTATCCTGGACAATCTGGGCAGTATTCTTGCCAACAAACAATTTTTAAATTACTCACTGAGTGGCATGTTGGCTATGGGAGCCATTTTGACTTATGCCACTCACGCCCCCTACATAGCCATTAATCTTGCCGGCCTGGATGAGTTTGGTTTTTCACTGTTCTTTGGTCTTCTGGGTATTCTGCAGCTGTCGGCCAGTATGCTGACACCTCGATTGATTCACTGGCTGGGCCAGCGCCAAACGATTATTGTTGGTTCCCTGTTCTCTCTAGTAGGTGCCGCAGGCCTTCTGCTTGTTCCAAGCGAAGAACCACTCTGTTTTTTTGCTCCTGCCGCTGTGGGTGCCATTGGTTTCAACTTTATCTTTGGTACAGCCTCCAGTTTGACCCTGGAACACTTTAAACACTGCGCCGGACTGGCTGCGGCAATAGACGGCTTTGCTCGAATGACAGGAGGCGGCTTGATTGCCTTTTCCGTGAAGCTGGCAGGACTGGATGCCTTTACAACCATTTCACTGTCGTATGCATTACTTGGAGCTTCGGCCATTCTGGCAGGCATTGATTTACTGCAAAGATCAGAAGGCAAGATCACATTGATGGCTCAGAAAGCCTGTCGACAGTGATTTAGAACAATGAGTTTTTTCATCCTCCTCCCGGGGAGGAAAAAGTTTTTGCACAGAAAGGGAAGTAAAAGAAAATTCACAGTAAAAATCTCAAATTCGACTCCCTTTCTGTGAACCTAACAGATACTCTATAGACACTTAACAACCAGCAAACAGTAGTATTCGCCTCATGATCCCGACGGAATCCCTCGAAATTGTCAGGGCCGTGGCCCACTTCAGAAACTTTACTGCAGCCGCCAAGCACCTGCATAAAGTTCCTTCAGCCATCAGCTATACCGTCCGGAAGCTGGAAGAGCGGCTGGATTTACAACTGTTTCTGAGGGACAGCAAGCGTGTCGAGCTGACCCCAGCGGGTGAACACTTTATTCAGCAAACAGGCAAATTACTGGCAGAGCTGGAAGAGCTGGAAAAAACCACCCGCCAGATGGCCACCGGCTGGGAACATGAGATAAAAATCGCTCTGGATAATGTTGTAAACCAGGGCATGATCTATGACCTGATCCGTGACCTTCAGGCAGTTCGCCCGGAAACCAGCCTGGTGATAAACACCGAAGTTCACAACGGCTCATGGGATGCCCTGTTCCATAACCGTTGCCAGCTGGTGATTGGTGCCCCAAAAACCATTCCTGACAATATCGCCAACAACGATCGCTTTGAATGGAAGTCCATGGGCTCTCTGGATTGGGATCTGGTGATGTCTCCAGAGCACCCTCTGGCCAATTTTTCCGGTCCTATCAGCCAGGACATGCTGAAGGCTTATAGTTCAATCTGTATTCAGGATACTTCAAGGGTTTTCCGCCAGGGCTACAACCTGCTGCTGGAAGACCAGCAAATCCTCTTGGTTCCCAGCTTCCGCATGGCCATTGAGTGTCTGCTGAAAGGCCTGGGTATTACCATTATGCCAAGCCATTTTGTTCAGCCTTATATTGAGCAGGAACTGCTGGTTCGCAAGGATGTTCTGGACATCCCCATGAACGACAGCTGCTACCTCGCCTGGAACAAAGAAGTGATGGGCAATGGCATCCGTTGGGTGCTGGATTGGCTGGGTGAAGAAACCTGGTTGAACAAAGTCTGGCTGCAATACGACACCATGAAGCCCATGGGCTACCACGTTCCCTGAGCTACTGGATCAAAGACTTTTAGTTCCGGTCGAGCTGTCTGGGGATACATCAAGGGCGATTGGGTTGTTATGTTTGGAGTAATGAGCACCTGAAGCATAATTTCACACCCTTATTGTTTGTCATGCAATATTCGGGCTAGTCATCCGGATAAATAACCTCTTTCAGGCTATGGGTGATCAGAATGGTTCTGTACAGCAGAGGCATACCAGAGTGATGCACATAAGAGTCTCCAGGTAATGCCGCAAGTTTTGCAGAAATATCTGAACTGAATGGATGGTGCCTGCCTGACCAGTTAAAAGGATGTCGTTTAAACGTATTAATGTTTTTGTCAATATCTCTGAGTGAGCGGTTTTCCTGAACTACATGGTATCGGTTGGTCAGGGTGACAATTCTTACGGTTCGGGTGTCTATTTCCCACTCTTCGGTTTCAGGATCACGAACAAACGTGTGTCTGATATTCATGGGCATATAGAACCCATCTTCTTCCCTGTGCAATCGATAAGAATCAGCCAATCTTTCAAGTGCTTCCTGCTCGTGTACAGTTTTGCTCTGATCCTGTTTTCCCATACGTTCATCTTTCGCAAAGGAGAGCCACTGTTCGATAATAGGCCGGCATTCACTATGATTTCTCACCAGAATAATCCCGGTATTAGCTCTGAAGGTAGCAAATAGCATTTGTTCACCCTCTTCTATGCTCCAAAAATCCTGCGTGGTGATAATACAGCTCTCTTCTGGAACATATTTCACAGCCCAATCCAGTTTATGTTCAACGGCAGTAAAGTCATTAATGACAATATCATCGTCAATCCAGGCCACCCACTTATTTTCTTCCACAAAATTATTTTCAAGCCAGTATTGAATCAGAAACACCTTACCCCAGTAGCGCTTTTTATCACCGAGCTTCTCTAACAACCACTGAGTCACTGGGTATTCTTCACTGGATTGAAAAGGTACAAAATCGTAGCGAATGTTTCTCATCCTGGCGAAGGCTGCATGATTCCTGGCGACAGCCAGTGAGTATGGCCTGAGATCTCCACCTGAAATCATCGCCTTAATATGAACGGTTTCTTTTTCAGGGTCTTTTTTAATCCCTCTCAGTGAGGTAGTGCTCTCCAGATAAAAATCAATATACTCCTTATTATCAATATATTTACTGACGTACTCTGTATACTCGTTTTTATAAGCCTTCGCCATGACTTCAAATGTGCTTCTTTTTAGTGTTACTGACAACAACCAGTCAAAGAAGCTTTCTTTTTTTTCAAGAAAAACCAGCTCAATGGGATCATCAAAAATTGGATAATCTTTAATGGATTTTCCAGCAGCTATTTCTTCAATATGACTGATATCAACAGAATTGTCTGAATAGGCAGTAAGGCTGAATATAAAGCTCAGAAGAAGGTACCTTATTTTCATATCAATATGACTTTTATTGGTCTGTATATTCCTCATGTTAGCAAAGTAGAAATGTGATTGCAGAGACTTGGCAGGCAAATTACGGCTTGCCAACAACTATAGTTTTCAAGAAGGCTCTTAATGGATTCCGGGGAGTTATCCAAACAACACTCCCAGAAGACCGGTTAGAGCTGCTTTCCCGCGCTTCTTGATATTGTGCAGGCACTCGAAGAAACCCAAATACAGCGGTAACTTCTCTTGTGATATACCCCGATGAGGACGCAACCAGGAACGCAACAGCGACCAGAACCCCTCCATTGTATTCACATGAATCTCATGAAAACCGTCGCCGTCCTCATCTCGTGCATATTCACCGG
>NZ_LASA01000050.1 GCF_001562015.1 Endozoicomonas arenosclerae
AATCCTCCATGTCTTGCCACTCGTCCGCTCCACATATGACTGCGCATACAGCAATGATAAGTATATCGAGCAGGTTGTGATCACACATGCCGGGGCAGCGAGGATCAGGAACTTTGGCTAAAAAATCAGCTAGTGGCTGGTACTGCTTGGCTTCCATGCGGATGAACTACTCTAGGAGACTCGAATAAACTGGATAGAGAGTTTACAAGAAATTTATCTTCGAGTGTTCAGATTGATGCAATTGCCCTGGGGTAATATCGCACTACACGGCTTTGTTTTGTTTCCATAGCATTTAGTGTTGTAAGGTCATGGAGATGGCAGGAGGCTAACCATTTAGCCTCCTGGAGAGGTTAACTCATGCAATCAAGCAGCATGGGAGAGATGCGGTTATCTCATTGATTGTTTGATCTGGGACATCTCAGCCAGCGACTGGGCTTCTACAAAGCTATCCAGCCATGCATCAAGGCTTTCAAGGGTATATATAACTTTTTTATCACCTATTTTGAGAAAGCAGGGGCCCTGAATGCCATTGATCTGGCCTTTTGATCGCAACTGATTCAAGTAATTTGCTGACACTCCACAGTAGTGGGCGGCGTCTGGGACATTAAGCCCCCGTTTTAGCTTGGGTGGTTTGTTGGTTTTATCTGCCATACCAGGTCATGCTCCGTGCTTGTTTTTCCAGACTGCTTATTTAGAAAAACACATGAGCATATGATTAACCGTGCACGCATAGGATCAAAACCTCGTACACGGTTATATAAATTATTCTAACAACTGGCAGGGGTTCCGCCCTGAGGTTGCCAGTTATTAGCGGCTATGATCCGTTCATACAGGCGTGAGCCTGGCTTGATGTCTGGATATTTTTCAGCCAAATAGTCTTCGATTTTCTCTTTGGGTGATTTTAAGAGATTTGAACGATCATCTTTAAACTGCCACCAGACATCCATCTGGATATGAAGCTCATTTATGTAACTTGGGTGTGATGGGTTTCGATACGCAGTTTCTTCAGCCAGTTGACTTTCCAGACGTGTTACCGTGTTTTTTTGTTGCTCAAGCTCCTGTTCAAGGTGCTGTTTCTGAATATTTATTTTCTGCAAGTAGTCACAGATTACAGAACTTTCAACTGGCAGCAAAATCTCGGGAAAATAGCTGATTTCGCAACATATTTTTTGTAGCTCTTCACCGTTAATGAAGTTGCAATAATGCTCTTTTCCGTCCCAATCTTTATGGGTTAACCGCCTTTCAACAGCTAATACCCCTTCATCAACCCGACGCCTGATCAGGAGTAAGTATTCTTCAGCTTTCTTGCCTTTTTCAAACAGCTTCAGCTTCCACTGATCGTCAGCATCTTGTGGATAATTGACCATTGCTTCTTCGAACGATTCTGCCCCGATTACTGAGTCCAGAACTTTTTTTTCAAACTCATCACGCAGGCAGTTAATTGTTCCAAAATCAGAGACACCACCCGCATCTGCAAGCCAAAAAGCAGCCTCTTCTTCCTCAAACTCCATCTCATAAATAGGTGTTGTACAGTCTTTCCACTGTTCGTTCATCTTGCCTCCCCTATGTTATATGCACCATCAAGAGCAAAGTTGTCATGATGTAGAAGGGGGCTGCAATGACCAAGAGCAACAAACATCTACAGGCGTAAAAAAATCACATTTGTGTGGGTACAAGGGGTATACCGTTAAGCTGCTATGCATGGGACTCCATGTCCAGCCCCCCCCTGGGACTCTCCCCCCTTCTCTTTTATTCTTCGATCTGGTCAGTAACCGTAAAAGCTTGACTCTTTAGTCCGTTACAATCATCACCAAACTGCTGGATGAAGGTAATCTGGGGTATGTCATTGCCTGTCTTTGAGTATGCACCATCCATTTTGTTCAGTTCGGCGATAGCTGAAGTTGCGGATCTGGGATCGCGCATACGCTGTTCGCCATCAGGCCCTGCAACTGTCTGACTACAGAACGTTGCAATATCCCAAAGGAGCTTACGCTTAGTCTGAGCAGTGATCTGAAGTTCTGTACTCAGGGTTTCCTGCTGTTCCTGAATGGCCTGCGAGATGTCAGCATTTGTCAACAGGCGACTCCCTTGGCTTCGGGCTGTCTTTTCACTGTATCCGGCAGCAATGGCAGCTCTGGTGGCATTCAGATCGGTAAGATATTCATCCACGAAACGACGCTGTTTATCATTCATCACAATCATTCCCTGATCGTATTTTGAACGATTATATCATCAAATATTTGAGCATCACTGCTTAGCAGTGACAGACAGGATTCTTTGGTCGAGTAGTTGCCTGGCTGGTCAAATTACTTATGGAGACTACACTCTAACGGCGTAGTGGAAATGTAGTGGAAAATAAGAGGTGATAGTTTTTCTGAGTTTTATTGCAGGTCGTAACCCATTGAATTTACTGGTGCCGATGAGAGGACTTGAACCTCCAACCTTCGCATTACGAATGCGCTGCACTACCAGTTGTGCTACATCGGCACATCCACCTGAAATTCAGGAACTTTCAATATTAGGTATTGTTTTGAAAAATGGCCAAAATGTAGGTCTATTTTTTTATTATAAAAGCAAGGTTTCTGAGGCCTTGCTAACCGGCCGGTCTGGAGAATAATCCGGCAATGAGATCATTCCCCAGTTTGTCTTTTTTCTTCTGAATTATTCCAGAGTGACCCGGTTGGCTTCTTCGAGGCTGGTGACACCCTGAAGAACTTTCAACAGACCCGATTGACGCAAGTTATTGAAGCCTTCTTTCTGGGCGATCTCGGCAATCTGCAATGAGTTACCTTCCTCCATAATGATTTGCTGCAAAGCCGGTGTGACCTTTACCACTTCATAAATACCGACCCGTCCCTTGTATCCCTTACTGCATTGATCACAACCTTTGGGGCCAAAAATAATGGCATCCTTGATCTGCTCTTCACTGAAACCTTCTTCCAGAAGTGTTTCCCTGGGAATGTCTTTTTCTTCCTTACAGTTACTGCATAAACGTCGGGCAAGACGCTGGGCGATGATCAGGCTGACTGAGGTTGCAATGTTGAATGAGGGAACCCCCATATTTTGCAAACGGGTCAGGGTTTCAGGCGCACTGTTGGTGTGAAGGGTGGACATTACCATGTGACCGGTCTGGGCCGCCTTGATAGCAATGTTGGCCGTTTCCAGATCTCGAATCTCACCTACCATGATGATGTCAGGATCTTGACGAAGGAAGGCTCTCAGAGCCTGGGAGAAATCCATGCCTTGTTTCGGGTTCACGTTGACCTGGTTAATCCCCTCCAGGTTGATTTCAACGGGATCCTCTGCCGTGGAAATATTTCTTTCGGCGGTGTTCAGAATGTTCAGACCGGTATAAAGAGAAACCGTTTTACCAGAACCTGTAGGTCCGGTAACCAGAATCATCCCCTGAGGCTGGTGAAGCGCATCCATGTACATCTCTTTTTGGGCCTCTTCATAACCCAGGGCGTCGATACCCATTTTGGCACTGGATGGATCCAGTATCCGCAGTACGATTTTCTCTCCCCAGAGTGTGGGCAAAGTGTTGACACGAAAGTCGATGGATTTGCTTTTGGATAGACGCATTTTAATACGGCCATCCTGGGGCTTGCGGCGTTCTGAAATATCCATTGCCGACATAATCTTCAGACGGGACGCGATTCTTGGGGCCAGACCTGAAGGGGGCTTAGCGGTTTCGTGGAGAACACCGTCGGTACGAAAACGAACCCGGTAAGTTTTTTCATAAGGCTCAAAGTGAAGGTCAGATGCACCGGTTTTGATGGCTGTCAGCAGCATTTTGTTGACGAATTTAACGACCGGAGCGTCATCGTCTGTACCACCTTCTTCCTCATCGGCGTCTTCTACTGCACCGATTTCAAGATCTTCAAGATTGCCAAACTCATCATCATCAAAATTGGAGAGGGCGTCATCACCGCCATCCAGTAATTTATCGATAAAGCCTTCCAGCTTGTCTTCTTCGACCAGGACGGAGTCCACCATAAGGCCAGTACTGAAACGAATTTCATCGATCGCTGTATGATCACTGGGGTCAACGATACCGACAAACAAGCGGGTTCCCCGCTTCATCAGCGGGATCAGCTTATGCTTGCGAATCAGCTTTTCCGGGATCAGATCCTTTGGAGCATTTTCCGGATCGTAGGCGTTCAGATCCAGAACTGGCATTCCGAACTCTTCAGCCGTGGCCAGAGCAACGTCTTTGGCGTTGAGTAACTTTTCGGTGATCAGGTAAGTGGAAAGGGGTTGTTTGGCTTTTTCAGCCTGTGAGAGTGCGGAGCGGAGTGTTTCTTCGTCTAATAGCTGGTCGACAACCAGTCGAGCAGCGAGTCCTGTCAGAGGTTTATCGGCCATGCCTTGTCTGTCCGTTTTTATATATTTGAATCTGTTCTCTGATTTCTACTATATCAGTACTAAGACGTGAGCTTAAACCGGATATTTCAGAAAGTGTCGATGATCTCGAATTCAACTTTCCTGAAAGAAGATTTTTTGGGTGATATCGTCCACTTGAGAAAAAAGAGGAAGGTGTTATTCAGGTAATAAAAAAAACCATTATCCGAGAGGATAATGGTTTACGGACAGGCAACATCAGGTGTCAGTCCATGTTGATTGCGCTGTCTATCATTTCAAACTCTAAGACCTTGTCTCAGTGTGTGAGACAAGGTCTGTATGTCAGTCTTTTTATTGTCTTGGAGGTAAGGTGAAATGCAGAAGGCGAGTCGAAGCATTCCAGCCCTTTGGTTCCCCATCATCGTAACTGACCAGCATGAATGTTTTCTCTCCCATTGTAGTATCAGGACCCAGGGCGATTGCTTCAAACCCTGTTTGGTGGAAGTTGAACTCGGGGCTATTAGGAATCAGATTTTGTGAGTCGCGATGAGTGCTGTCAAAGACCAAGGATTTGGACATAAAATCGGCAGGTGTCGTCATGAAGACATCGTTGAGCTCATTGTCAACAAACATCTCCTTACCCTTAAAGTCTTTACCGCTGGTCAGGTCCACAAGATAAACACGAGTGATAAAGCGGGAAAGAGTCCCTTGGTAGGGCAGTTCTGTCTTCTCAAGGAACAGGGCCTGTTTGTTATTAAGAACAGCAATATCACTGATTGTACGAATGGGATCGCTCTTGAGCTGCTTTCTAACTTCTGGCTTTAGCGTCAGGAGAGAGAAGTTGTAGAGTTTTTCAGACAGAGTTGATACTTCACCTCTAGCGGGAAGCTCGTCACTGTTCTGGTATTGTCTGGCAAGAAGCTGGCCGCCAGTGGCCAGTTGCTCAGTAGTAAAAGTCACTACCCTGGCTGGTGGGACAATGCCTCTGACAGTCCACTTGGTTGCATCCTGAACCAGTGCTCCCGCAGTTGCAGAAACGTAGTTATAGCTGCCGGGGATATTATCAAGACTTTTTACACCGAGTCCTTTTTGAATACCGTTTAATCCTCTGTGGAATGGAATCCAGTTATTGTTTTCATAATGTTTAGGCAGTTTGAAGGCACCGTCGACCTGTCCTGCTCTTTGGTCATCACTATTAGTCAGAAGGAATTTTGATGACAGACCGACATCATACCAGTGAAAACCTTTGGAGAGCTGCAAGGGTATTTCCCGGAATATATGCAGGAAGGCCGCTGGAACAAGATCCAGAAGGGGGACTGGGAAAAGATCGTGAGCATCATACCAGGCCTTCAAGAAACCATTGTTCCGGGTGGCCATGCTGGTCTCATCACGATTAGCATGTTTGTAGCCATAGCCCGCATAGGCAGGTATATCAAGAGCCCGGTAGTCTATGACACCAGTAAAGTCTCTTTCACTATGACTAGAGGAAATCAGCAATTTTCCGTCTTTGGTCATAGTGATCCCACTGGGAGCAATATGACCATCGTTCAACCAGAGAGGGTAGGCCTGGGCGTTCCTACCTTCAATAATTTGATTCTCAGACACTTCGCTGGGTAAGAATTCGTAGTCATTAGAGGTCTGAGGATTCAGTGTTACCCTGCTCAGATCAACTTTGTAATATCTGGGCTTGGAATAGACGCCCCAACCATTACTGCCTGTAAAACCTGCGCCAGCATCACCAGAGAGCAGATAGAGTGCTCCTGTTGAATCATTTCCGGCAGGAACGAAATGAGCACCGGTAATATGGGTGACCTTTTTTTGGGCGTCTGAAGGCACTAAATGGCTGCCCAAATATTTTACGCCTTTCAGAGGGGCTACTTTTCCTGGGGACTCTGCAGACCAGCCGGGAGCCGCAAGAATGAAACAAAGCGCTGACCCAACCAGGGCACTTCTTCTTTTCATCATTGATAACAACACCTGAAATGAAACAACCCCATAAAGATAGCCATAATTTTTCATTGCGGATGTATTTTTAAGTGATCCTGGGCTAAAGATGGTTTTAAAGTGTCAGTTCAAAGAAGAAAGTATTTAAAAATCTGATAGTTAAGTCAGGATATGGTCGATTTTAGGGAGACTGCCAGAGCCTGTGTCTGGCGCCTCCCAATGCCTATGACTGAGGTTTGAGTCTTCGCTTCCCGCCGTAGGTCTGATGCTTGATAACTTGCCAGCGGCTTACCACTAAGGATGCAAGAATCAGTACGCAACCCGCCAATGCCTGCTTGTCCATGGTTTCTCCCAGCCAATAGAGGCTCATCATAGCTGTCCACACCGGTTCGAGGGTCATAATCAGGGCTGCACTGCCCGCTGTGGAGTTTTTTATACCCCAGGTTTGCAGGGTGTATCGAAAGCCTGTAGCCAGAAATATGGAGGCCAGCAGCCAACCCCAGGATGAAGAGCTGACACTCTCAGGCCAGGATTCTGTAAAAAATGAAACCAGAGAGGCCAGTATGCCCACCATGCCCATCTGGATCGTAGTAAAAGGAAGGGATGGAAAGTTCTGGCCCAGGTAGTTGGTCAGATTGATATGCAGGGCAAAGCCGAAGGCAGAAATCAGAAACAGAAGCTGGGCCGGTTCAAACTGCCAATTACCATCCAGTGCCAGCAAAGCCATTCCGGCAAGAGCAAAAGGCAGAGCCAGAAGGGTCTCAGTTTTCAGATGGCTGCTGAAGAACAACCAGCCAATGATGGGCGCAATAATGGTTAGCATACTGGTAATAAATGCGCCTTCGCTCACCTGGTCGGCACCGTTAATGGCCAGTATCCAGATCATCATGGTGATGCCTTGCACCAGTCCGACCGTGAGAGCATATTGCCACTGTTTTTGATTGAGTCGGAAAAGAGTATGCCAGCAGAAAATAATCAGCAGGAAAAAGGAACCCAGAAAGCGCAATGCCAGGAAAGCTATTGGAGGCAAACCTTCAAGAGCCAGTTTGGTAAATATCCAGCCACTGGCTGCCAGTAAAGTTACCAGCAACATTACGGCGTCAGCCTGGATTGATCGTGACATTTTGCAATGAAGTCCCGGAGAATAAAAAAACAGCCTGATTGTATAGCCGGGATATTGGTTTTGTAATGAGGAGTTATCAGGCTGTTGACTTTTAATGGCGGATCATGGGCTCTAAAGCACTTAAAACTGGTGGTTGAATTCGACTCTCCAGTCCCAGCTGTCATTGACTTCAGTAGCTGAGTAGTTCCCAAACAGCCTTACATTCTGATAAGGATTCATCTGGTAACTGGCAACCAGTTCATGGTGGAAGCCATCCATTCGATCGGACATGTATTCATTGTCGTTCAGTGTTGAGATGTACATGGGGTTGTAGTTTAACCAGACTTTTTCTGTCAGGGTTATTTTGGCGTAGGTGCCTATCACAGCATAAGTTGAGGGCATCGCATACCCTACGCTGCCAATATCACTTTGCTGCCCCCTTATTTCAGCGGAATCACTCACTGTTAAACCAATACCCGCTAATGGATAGAGCTGGACGGCGACCATTGCAGGCAATGCCTGGATAAAACTGTAAGAGGCGTTGCCAGAGCCGGTATCGAAATTCCAATTGATATCAATCTGAGTACCCCGGCCATTCGTAGTGACCAGCTTGAAATTCCGAAATCTCAAGCTGTCTAATGAGTCATCCCCATCCAGTCCCAATAGGTCAGCTCCTAACCCTTTAATCTCAATAATGTTCATGGCCATGCTATCCACTGTGCCTGTGTCATAGGCCAGACCCACTTTGATATTCATACCTTTGTTGGTGACACCAGCGCCTGTCTGTGTATATACGGCAAGAGGGTCGGACATGTCCTGAACTTCGTTGGCTGAAGTGGCTATAGAGACAGAGCAGCAAGCAACAAGCAAAGCGCCGGGCAGTTCGGTTTTAATGTTATTCATAGTCTTCTGAAAGCAATAAAGCGACGGGGACTCCCATTGCATGCATGGGAGTCCTTTGGGCTATGGGCCGTTATCAGTTATAAAGGTGGGCGTCTACGGTTTGTCCCTGATCCGGTCTTGGAACAATTTCGAAGGTCGGGTTGAAGGCCGTCATGGAACTCTGCAGTTTGCCAATCACTTCACAGTCCCCTTTGAGCCCAGCCTGCCCTTTCTCAAACAATGCTTTCAGAGTCGTTCTCTTCAGCAGGATGTCAGTTACATCACTTTTGTTGATGTAGAGCGTGGAGTCAGCAGAGTGAGTTTCCTGAACCTGTCCATTGTTCAGGTTGCCATTGGACATTTCTACAAAGTAGGTTTCATCAATATCCGGAAGAACAATGTTCAACGTGAATGGTTTGTACTGGGCGATCGTGGAGTCAACCTTCACTGCCATGTAGTCCAGCAAACTGCCCATAGTCATTTCCGCAAGCACATCCGGAGAAGCGGTTTTTGGTGTGCCGGGCTGAGTGCCAATTCGCAGTTCTTGTGCTCCGGAAAGATAAGTGTTACGCCAGCCCATAGTCTCTGATTGATAACCCAATTGCTCATAAGTATCAGCCAGCAGCTGTCGTGCAGCTTTGTTGTCAGGCTCTGCTTTAACCGCTTTGTTGAGAACTGTGGCTACAAATCGGTACTCGCCTTTCTCAAAGTCTTTTTGAGCCTTGGCGACTATGGTTTCGACGCCACCCATATATTCCACAAACTTAACCGCTTCTTCCAAAGTAGGCAGTGGGTTGAGGTTGGCAGGATTCATGTCAAAGTAGCCCAGGTACATGTTGTACACGGCTTTAGCATTATGGCTGTAGGAACCGTGGTAGCCATTGGTGTGCCAGGACTTCTGGATTGATTCGGGTAACGCATCCACAACTGCATCACCAATGTCCTGCAAAACTACACCGTTATTGGCCAGTCTCAGGGTCTGGTTGTGAACAATGCCATAGTTGTCCCGCTGCAGTTTCATGAAGTCATTGACTGACTGATTGCCCCAGACCGGAGAAGAGTGAGAGCCAAACAACACCTGGATGTCAGAGCCCCAGGCATTGATCATGGCGTTAATGTCCTTGGACCACTTGAGAGCGTCCCGAACTTTGGCACCGCGCAGTGTGTAGATGTTGTGCATGCCGTGGTACATCATCTCTCCAGTCCACAGGGCCTGACGTGACGGGATATAGGTGGCCATGCCTGCGGGCGCTTCTGTGCCGGCGGTATCGATGAAAGTCATCTCAACACCGTCAATGGTCAGGGTTTCAAACTTACTCTTCTGGTTGAGGCTGTAGTCAGGTTCAACATAAGTGATCTCTCCCTTGCCGTACTCGGATGAGCTGGTGGACATGGCTTTACCTAACCCTGCATCAATCAGCCCCTGCTCACTGGGCGTTAAAGTAGAGCCGTATTGATATGCCGCTCTTCGTGACATGGCATTACCTGCTAATACGTTTTCATCCACTGTCTCTTTGGTCATGTTGTTGGGGGCATAGACCTTGACCTCTGGGAACAGGTTCTTGATGGCTCTGGAACCGCCAAAGTGATCGGCATGACTGTGGGAATAAATCATGGCCACGATGGGAAGGTCTCCCCCTTCTGGCACATGATTCAGAAAGAACCTTGTGGAGATCTCTGCCGCCTGACGTGTAAGCAGGACATCGTAAACAATCCAGCCGGATTCCCCCCGGATAAAGGTAATGTTGGAGAGGTCTGTGCCCCTGACCTGATAGATGCCTTCAGTGACTTCATAGAGACCGGCAGCCGTGTTATTCAACTGTGCCTGACGATAGAGTGAAGGGTTTACTGTATCGGCGACGGCCTCCTGATCAATAAAGTCGTAGTCGTTGCGCATGATGTTGGCAGCGCTCCAGGAAAGAGGTTTGATCAACCCGACCTGGTTACGTTTGAAGGCATCACGATCCTGCCAGTTCAATGTTTTGCTGAAGGCGTTATTGGCTTCAATAGTCTGCTTGGTGGCTGGCTTGCCCTTTGCGTCCAGAGTGATTGCATCATGGTGGCTAGCAAATGCCTGTGTAGATATGGCCATCATGGTGGCCAGGGCTATGATTGTCTTTCGAGCTTTTGAAGGGTGATGCATGTGGCGCTCCTGTCATTTCGTGGAATAAGGTGTCTATGACTTGAGGCCAGTGTATGAGTGCGTCGATTTCGGAAAAATAAACGTCACTTGATTTGATACATCGCACCCATTGATGAGTGCCGGGAGTCAGCAGTGGAAAAGAAGTTTGACCTGAAAATGTTGGAAGTTTTTCTGGAAGTGTATCAGCAGGGCTCCATTACCCTGGCAGCCGATGCCCTGGAGATGACCCAGCCTGGTGTCAGTGGAGTATTAAAAAGACTGCAGGAACAGCTGGATGTGGAGTTGTTTGTCAGGGACGGCAGGGGGATTTCCCCTACTCATCACGCTGTTCGTTTGGCTGAAGATATTGAGCCCGCGTTTGGCAGTGTTTATTCAGCTCTGGAAAACCTGAAGACGTTTGACGTGCATTCTCCTCATCAGTTCCGGGTATTTGCCAATGAACCTATGCTGCAACGATTATTGCCCCGTGTTGAGAACGACCTATCCATGGGGCAGTGCAGCATTGAGTTTCATTTAACGCCCAACGATGAAGAGCAGCTGCTTCATCAACTGAGCTTGCAGAAAGCCGATCTGGCGATCGATGTAGGTGAACTGAACAGTCAATCTTATGAATCAAAGCCATTGTTTCTTGATCAGCTGGTGTTGGTGTGTTCTCACAATCACCCTAGAATTCATGGGGAAATCACTGAGCAGCAATATTATTCCGAGAAGCATATAACGATACAACTCAGGCGCTCCAATCAATATCTGGCTGACTATATTGCCAGAGAAGGGTTGGAGCAGAGAGTTATTGCCGGGGAATGCCACTCATTATTATCAATGATGGCCTTGTTGGCCAAAAGTCATTGTATTGGGGCAACGACCATGTCTCTGGCGGAAGAGTATGCGGATAGTTTTGGCCTGCAGATATTAACGCCACCTTTTACCTTTGAGCCTGTCGCACATCGAATGCTCTGGCATAAGCGCAGTAATGATCATGCTGCTCATCAATGGCTGAGAAGAAAGCTTCAGGAGTTGGTAGGTTAAAGCAATCGGTAATGAATAGAGAAAATCACGGTCACTGATTTTTTGTTAGGTGGGGGGAGAGGCAGTGAGCGCTCAATAGCTTTGAGGCTGCTGGTTTCAAAAGCTTTTTTGCCTGCCAGCATTCGGGCTTTGGCCAGAGTGCCATCAGGATTGATTTCAGCTTCCATTTTGACTTCTCCTTCCAGACGTCTTCTTTTAGCCTGATAGGGGTAAGTTTTGTTTCTGTTGATACGGTATTGGAGCTGAGCAGTCCACTGTTGAAATTCATCCGAGTCATTATTGTTGCTTTCGGATGCACTCAGCTGATCTTCGGGCACTCCTTGAATGGGCAAACTGGTCACCGAGGCGGGAGGTTTTGGTGGCTTTATTTGTCTCTCTTTTTTAGTTTCCGATGGCTCTTTTTGAATCACTTTCTGGCTGCTTTTGGTAACAATAGCCTCTTTCTTTTCAACGCTTTGCTGCTCTTCTGTCTCTTCTATTTCCTCTGGCCTTTCGATTTCAGGCTCTTCGGTCTGATCCTGTTGGGTATCTTTTTCTTCAGAAGGAAGGGTTAAAGAAGTTTGATGGGAGACCAGTTTGATTTGGATTCCTGGTTTTTTTGGTGCCGCCACTCGGTCACCTCCGGCAAAGCCCAGAAGTGAGGCATGGAAAATCACTGAAAGGGCCAGGGGGAAAACTAAATGCCTGATAGCGGGAGTCCCGTTCCTTGATTGGCAACCCAGAGAGCATAGCAGCTCTATCATGGCCCATAAAAAAAGCCCTGGCAGAAGCAGGGCTTTTTCAACAGTTCAGGCAGCTTTACCGGGCTATGAAAATGCCAAGGCCCGGTATGACGAAGAAGGCCAGCAGCAGGTAAAGGAATGCGTATGCGCGATTCTTTGTGGCCAGGTCAGACAACCTTTCTGCAGCATAGAGTGGGATCTCACGCAGCCACTTGATGCCATAGATGATGCCTACGGCAAACAGGTTGAAGAACAAGTGTACCAGTGCAATGGTCATTGCATGGGTGGCTTCGGCACCGACAATGGCCGTTGCAGACAGCAGGGCGGTGATGGTCGTACCAATGTTGGCACCCAGGGTTACAGGGTACATCTGACGTACTGTGAACACGCCACTGCCTACCAGAGGCACCATCAGGCTGGTGGTGGTAGAAGAAGACTGAACCATGACGGTCATGACAGTACCGGAAGCGATACCGGAAACAGGACCACGGCCAATGGACTTGTGCAGAACATCTTTGGCACGGCCTACCATAACCTTCTTCAGCAGCTTGCCCAGTCTTACCACAGAACTGAAGATCAGGAAGATACCGATGGCGATCATAGTCAGGCCACCCAGTGTGGAATCGGGTAATAGGCCCGCGAATTCCTTAACAATGTTTACGGCTGGCTTGGTCAGGGGCTTGACGAAATTCAAGCTGCCCATATCGACAGAGGATCCACCTACCATAGCGGCGGCTACATGCTGGGAAAGTCCACTCAGGAAGCCTGTCATCAGTTCCAGAGGCAGGATGATCAGAACCGCCAGATAGTTAAAGAAGTCATGAACGGTCGAAGCAGCAAAGGCACGCTTGAAGGACTTGTCACAACCAATATGACCCAGGCTAACCAGAGTATTGGTGATGGTGGTACCAATGTTGGCACCCATGATCATGGGGATTGCCATTTCTACGGGCAGGCCGCCAGCTACCAGGCCTACAATGACGGAGGTCACTGTACTGGATGACTGAACCAGCGCTGTTGCGAGGGTACCAGCAATCAGTGCCAGAACGGTATTGTTGGCAAAGCTGAACAGTTCGGCAGCAGCTTCTGCACCGCCTACGGCCATTTTAAAGCCTGAGCCAACAACGCTGACTGCAACCAGCAGGGCATAAATCCAGAGGAGAACCCTCATCCAGATTCGTCCATAGTGTTTGCTGGTTAGTTTGTAGTCAGCTTTGCTGCTGGCTTTACTTGTTGCTTCAGACATTTTCTGCACCTTGGTGCTGTGTGAATAAAGATGGTGGCGAAAATATAGGTCTTTTGTTTCAGTAATATTACAGATGTGACATTTTTCTGAAATATTTAAAAAAGACCTCAACTGTCCCGGTAGCGGCTATTACTTCTGTGCCCATTGAGACAGTAGGCTTACTACATAAGGGGTTTGTCAAACATCTGCACTTTGACGACTTCTCCTGCATCGACATTGCCCTGAGAAGCAGGCAAAACAATGTAACAGTTGGCCATGCTCATGGATCGGAGTATGCCCGACCCCTGACTGCCTGTGGTGACGACTTCAGCTTCGCCTTTCTCGTTGGTTGAGAGAATTCCCCTCTGGAATTCCAGGCGGCCGGGTTGCTTCTTGAGAGGAGTGCGACATATTGCTGGTAGTTCGCTGGCAGGGAGTCGTTCAGCCCCCATCATATGGCGTAAAGCGGGTGCCGCCAGTTGTTGAAAGGTCACCGTGGCAGAAACCGGGTTCCCGGGAAGTCCGAAGAACACGCTATTGGGAAGCTTACCAAACGCAAACGGCTTGCCGGGTTTGATGGCCAGTTTCCAGAAGGAAGTATGGCCTATTTCATTGAGAATATCTTTGACAAAGTCTGCGTCACCGACTGAAACCCCTCCCGAGGTAATCACGGCATCTGCCTGGCGGTCGGCTTCAAGAAAAGCTTCCCTGATGGCAGACTTGTCATCTCTGATCTTGCCAAGATCAATGATCTCAGCGCCCAGACGTTTCAGCATGGCAGCGACTGCAAACCTATTGCTGTCGTATATCTCGCCTTGTCCCAGAGACTCTCCCGGCAGCTTCAGTTCATCGCCGGTTGAAAAGAGCGCTACTTTAATACGGCGTGTCACGGGAATATTGGCCACTCCCAGAGATGCGAGCAGACCGACATCCTGAGCTTTGATGACATGTCCTTTCTGAAAGACCTGACAGCCTCTGGTGATATCTTCACCGGCTAAACGAACATTGTTGCCTTTACTGCCAGGCTTTTTGGTAAAAATAATGCCTTGTTCAGTCTTCTCTGTCTGTTCCTGCATGATGACGGTATCAGCACCTTCGGGAATAGAGGCGCCGGTCATGATTCTTATGCAGTGACCTGCAGGCAGATCGCCCTGATAGGGATGCCCTGCCAGAGACTGACCTGCAAGAGGCAATACTTCATGATGCTCAAGGTCGCTGAAGCGAAAGGCATATCCGTCCATAGCCGAATTGTCATGAGATGGAACATTCACGGGTGACACCACATCGTTAGCCAGCACGCGATCAAGACAGTCAGGCAGGGCAACGGTTTCTGAATCTGTAATGACAGGGGTTTCCGTCAGTAATCTTGTCAGCCCTTCATGCAATGGCATCAACCCGGGTGCAGAGCAGCAGTCTGTCATTGGGAAATCTCCTTGAAACGGTTTTTAAAGCAATAGATGAATTCAGCAATTTGTTCCGGCTGATTGAGGTTCAGCTGGGGAATTCCGGGCTCATCCTCTAACGGCTTGTCCCAGGCTATGGCAATAATGTTGGGATCTTCCGGGTAGAGCAGGGGGCGATCCAGCCCGCAACGATGCAACTCAATTTTCGGGAAGTCCGCATCTCTGAAACCTTCAACAATCACCAGATCAAGGCGGTTGCAGTCGAGCAATTGCAGCTCATTGATAAGGTCAGGGTCAGACGACTCTGATTTCTCGGTATAACAAATGGACCTTTCAGGAGTACTGAGTACCAGCTGACAGCTGCCTGCCTGCCTGAGTCGATGACTGTCTTTTCCCGGAGTGTCCGGATCTACGCTGTGATGTGATGCTTTAACAACGCCAAGCCTTAGCCCTTTTGCTCCCAGCCATGGAATCAGTTTTTCCAATAGAGTGGTTTTACCGGTACCGCTGTATGCTGCAAGCCCAATCACAGGCAAAGGGAAGGATTGCAGAGAGGGGGTTGGCATGGGCATTCCCAGTACTCTTTGTTGTAAACACAGGTCGTCAAAAAATGTTCATTGCCCTGAGCGACTATTGGGGGATGTCATTCGCTCGTGGCTGTCATTAGCTCATGGCTGTTTCGTGCGCAGAAGTCTATTGGAGTATCCATCGCTACTCAATGATTCTTTGTTATCAAGTAAAGTGATGCCTGCTATAAGTCTTTCTTCCAGAGAAAACAGTCGTGCAGACAGGGTGAGCATTAGCTTTAGAATGTTCCGCAATGGCGCGGTAATGGCAGTATTTATGCCATTAAAAATCGTCCTTTTGGACATGGCTATTTGCCTGGGTTGGCGTTAGGATGTGAGCCAATTCAAAATGAATTAAGCGCCGAGCTTCGCAACCTAACCCAAAGAGGCTGGTTGAAACGTAATGGATCGGCAAAAAATCCAGAAAGACCGGCCAGATTCATCGATCAATTTGATTAAATAGATGAACTATTCGCACAAATTGATCGATGAATCTGACTCGCTCTACTGAATTTTTTACTCGACCCCTACGTTTCAACCAGCCTCTGAATCAGGTAGTAATCCTGAAGGCATGGTTGTGTAGCCGTAACCCTTAAGATGTTATCCGATGGGTTGCCAGGGTTCATACAGAAATGTCTGGGCCTCCCGTGTTTGGAAAGGTGTGAGATGCGACCACTACATGATCCTCAGGGACGAACGTTTCCCTATCTCAGGCTGTCTCTGACAGACCTGTGTAACTTCAGTTGTAACTACTGTCTTCCTGATGGCTGTGAAGAGCACCATCACAAGCAGTCACTCAATGTCTCTGAAATAAGACGACTGGTGGCGGCTTTTGCGGCAGTAGGTGTTGAAAAGATTCGCCTGACCGGCGGAGAGCCCACTCTGCGTAATGATTTCAATGAAATTGTCAGCACCATCAAATCCACCCCGGGCATCAAAAAAGTGGCCATGACTACGAATGGCTACAAGATGGACCAGAGAGTTGAGTCCTGGCTGGCAGCCGGTGTGGATCAGCTCAACGTCAGCATTGACAGTCTTGATCCGAGAGCTTTTGAAGCAATCACCGGACATGATCGTTTACAGGAAATACTGGCCGGTATCGAAAAAGCATTTGCTCATGGACTGCCTTCCATTAAGGTGAATGCGGTATTGATGAAAGATGTTAATGATATCCAGTTGGGTGCGTTTCTGGATTGGATCAAACATCAGCCGATCAGCATGCGCTTTATTGAACTGATGCAGACAGGCGACAATGGAAGTTTTTTTAATCAGTATCATGTGCCAGGACAGCAGATCAGGGATCAACTGTTATCTCAGGGCTGGGTCAGAATGACCCGAAAAAAAGATGCTGGTCCGGCTTATGAGTACTGTCATCCTGACTATCAGGGACGAATTGGTCTGATTACGCCTTACTCAAGAGATTTCTGTAAAGACTGCAATCGTCTGAGGGTCAGTAGTCAGGGGCATTTGCAACTGTGCCTGTTCTCGGAGTCCGGTCACGACCTGCGTCATTTATTGCAGGATGACTCTCAGCAGGAAGCGTTGATTCAGGAAATACGTTCTGTGCTCAGACTGAAAGTGGATGGTCACTTTCTGGACCAGGGCTATACCGGTGGTACTCATAATCTTGCCCAGATTGGTGGCTAATGGGTGGAAAGCTTCCAGGAAGTACTGCCGGTGAAATATAAATACCGCCGTATACATTCTGTTTAAGGTGGGTATAATGCCGCCCGAAGATTGGCCTGATGACTTTTTATTAGTTGTGAGTATTTGGCCAGTCTGCATCTGACTGTCTGCGGTAACCTTCCTGATGACTCATACGATCTTTGATACCCCTCTTGTTAATACCCTCTTTCGTTTTATCTCTACGGTTGGTCTTAAGCTGACTGGCTGGAAGCTCTCTGGTAAAAAGCCAGAAGCCAGAAAGTATGTTGTCATCGCTGCGCCCCATACCAGTAATTGGGACTTTGTACTGGTGATGGCTATTGCCTTCAAATTTGGTATCAAAATCTCCTGGATGGGTAAGAACAGTCTCTTCAAAGGACCTCTGGGCCCTATCATGCGTTGGATGGGCGGCATTCCGGTAGAGCGAAGCAAGAATACCGGTCTGGTGCAGCAAATTGTTGACCGTTTTAATACCTCTGAAGATCTGATTGTGACCATTCCACCAGAAGGCACACGAAGCAAGGTTGGCCAGTGGAAAAGTGGCTTTTATCATGTGGCAGCCGGTGCAGGCGTCCCCATCGCATTGGGCTTTCTGGATTTTAAAGTCAAAGAAGGTGGCTTTGGGCCCTTGTTCTACCCTACCGGTAACTACAAAGATGACCTGAAAGAGATTCAGGGTTTCTATCAGGGAATGACCGGAAAGATCCCGCATCAGTTCTGAAAAAGGTTTTTCATAGTAAATAGCCATGAGCGACTCTGCTGCGGGTCAGTCTGGCTTTCCGAATCAGCCAATGCACAGATGTCCTGCTCCAGCTTGGGGGAAGCCACTTCTGCCATAAAAGCACTACGTTGGGAGCCTTTCAGAATCTCTGCGGCTAGCTTGATGAGTTGCTTGCACTCGGGGTCAATATCGACGGAAGCCATGATTACAGATGAATTAAGCCTGAAGGGTCAGGTAAAGAATACTCTTGTAAGTTTCACGGTGCTATTACCTTAGCGGTCAGCCTCCTGGGAGCTCTCGTCGACAGTCAGTATGAAAATCTTGTCAATCTCTGCTCCTTCGTAAGGACCGGACATGATGGTTCTGCCATCCTCCGGGAGGACTTCCAGCGGGTCATAGTGTTCTGCTCCGATCGGGAGAGTCTGATTGCCGCTTAAGGGATACCCCCACCCAGAGCCGTTCATTGTATTGTCCGGGTCAGATACCCAGATGAGGTGTTGACCATGATCATTCTCAATACCCGCTACAGTGACCGCATGAAAGCTGCCTGCCCACCAGTAATCCCCCCAGCCTTTCAGGACGATGATAACCACATGGTTGGTTTCCATCATGACCTGATGGATAGCGGAATACATTGTGTACAGATTTCTGTTGTTGTCATCAGGCAACCCCAATTGACGATTGATGTAATCGTGCTCCTCTAAAAGGAGATCTATGTATCTCAGTGCTTGTATCTTGAGTTGCTTATTGCCTGCGGGTTTAAAGTCAAGCCGTTCAGGGGAGCGAAATGAGCTCTGACGCTGGAAGGCCATAACACATGAGTTCTGGGTATAGAAACTGTTATAGCAACACTGTGATACCGAGCTTTTCAGAGAGGCTCTTTCAACATAGTTTTCGAGCATGGGGCTCGGGCTCTGAGTACTCCAGATAACCATATCTTCCAGCAGGTAGATGGCCCTTTCCAGCCAGCTTCTGTTTTTATGTCTGGTACCGAGCTGAGTGAAGTCAAACAGCATGAGGCCAAACTGTTTTTCCAGAGCATAGAACGCATTGGTCAGAGCCGTATACATACAGTAACCACCATCTGCTTCATGCCACTCGCCATTATCATAGCCAGGAGAAAGGGGAAGTGGAGGACTACCCGGAGGATTAAAACGTTCAGGGCCACTCTGCTGGTGCTGATAAAAATCAGGCACGTGAGGGCGAAATACGGACTCAGCCCTGAGTGTACTGGTGCCCATGAGGGCGGAGAGCAAAAAACAGCTGAGTATGAACCAGCCAAGCGTATTACTTTTGCGATCCATGCAAAGTTGTCCTTTCTTTATTTATCGAGTTGACTTAATAGACAAGGCAGCTCTGAAAAAGTTCTTTCCGGGATCTGACAGGCTCCCGGCTTCCTGCATTGGCTCCTCCAGCAAGAACATAAGCTTTTAGGCTTTATGCAAACTCTGGAGTTGCTGGTATCAAGCCATTAAATGTATCGTCCACATTAATCAAAATAACGGCATCGTCAGGAATTAAGCTGATTAATCCGCATCTTATGGATAGATTGCAGCTCACCGCGGAACAAGGAAGTAGTCACAAATGATGATAGAGCTGCATCTTCATAAAGAGTTGTAGCCATAAACCCCTGCTGCGCGTCGGCTAAAAACAGCCTGTACGTTTGAAATACAGCTATCTATGTTGAACAAATAGCGATAGAATGACCGGCCTTTTATGGGAGAGCCGCTGAAACTGGCGGCCTCTCAAGATGTCCGGGTACTCCGTTTACCTCTGTGATCGGCTTGAATTAGTGAATTCTCATCGGATGCCGATCCTGCCAGTTCTTTCGAGATCTTCAACGAAGTCATGGACACCAAACTGCCATGAGTGGAAAGGCCGCCATTTGTTAATGAACCTGGCGGCCAGAACATGGTCAATAATCACTGCACGTTACGAAAAGGATCGTGCGGTGGATCAGTGTGCATGGGAGCTTGCTATTGCCAGCTCAAGTCGCAAGGTCCGGAAAGAGCGGTCACCGATCCCACTGAATTGTTCAAGTTAATCAATAGCTTGGCTGATCACGGGAGCCTGTCCTGTTCTGCTGAACATTACTACCGACTTTCTGCGTGCGACTGACCCCCGGATGATTGCTCACGGCTTAAGACCGGAATCTGCTTCCGGCTGCCAGTCAGAGTGTCTACAGGGAGAGCACTGATCGTATCAATGCCTAATTTTTCGGAGCACTTGATGTCTGAGAACGACACAACCCCTACTGAGTCAATGATTACCTTTGCTGAACTGCCCCTTTCTCCGGCGGTGATCAAGGCAGTTCAGGATGTCGGCTATGAAACGCCTTCTCCTATCCAGGCTCAGAGTATTCCCCAAATTCTTGAAGGTCGCGACCTGCTGGGACTGGCTCAGACCGGTACCGGTAAAACAGCGGCTTTCGCCCTGCCTATGCTGTCCAAGCTGGACCTTAGTTCCAGTGAGCCACAGGTTCTGGTTCTGACTCCTACACGTGAGCTGGCTATTCAGGTGGCTGAAGCTTTCCAACGTTATGCCCGTCATATGCCCGGTTTCCATGTACTGCCTGTCTACGGTGGTCAGGATATGCGTGGTCAGCTGAGAGGCCTCAAGCGTGGTGCACACGTGATTGTGGGTACTCCTGGTCGAGTTATGGACCATCTTCGCAGAGAAAGTCTGAAGCTGGATTCCCTGAAAGCGGTCGTGCTGGATGAAGCGGACGAAATGCTGCGTATGGGCTTTGTTGATGACATTGAATGGATCATGGAACAGACGCCTGAAGAGCGTCAGGTTGCCCTGTTCTCTGCCACTATGCCTCGACAGATTCGCAAGATTGCTGACACGCACCTGAAGAATCCTGCCACGGTTGAAATCAAGGCCAAGACTGCCACTGTTGACACGATTACCCAGAAGGTCTGCATGGTCAGCGGTTTCCACAAGCTGGATGCGTTGACACGTATTCTGGAAGTTGAACCTTTTGATGCCATGATTATTTTCGTGCGCACCAAGACAGCTACCGTAGAGCTTGCTGAAAAGCTCGAAGCTCGTGGTTTTGCTGCCGCAGCTCTGAATGGTGATATGAGCCAGGGTCTGCGTGAGAAGGTGGTAGACCGACTCAAGAAAGGTTCTCTGGACATTCTGATTGCAACGGATGTTGCAGCACGTGGTCTGGATGTAGAGCGTATGTCTCACGTAGTGAACTACGACATTCCTTACGACACAGAAGCTTATGTTCACCGTATTGGTCGTACCGGCCGTGCTGGACGTCAGGGTGTGGCTATTCTGTTCGCTACTCACCGTGAGCGTCGGATGCTGCGTTCTATTGAGCATGCTACTCGCCAGCGTATTGAAACCATGCGTCTGCCGTCTATGCGTGACGTGCGTGATATGCGCATCCGTGCCTTCAAGGAAGAGGTGGTTAAAACCCTGGAACTGGGTGAAGAACTGGATGCTTTCCGTGGTGTTATCGCTGAACTGGAAACTGAGCACGCACTGAGCCATGAAGACATGGCTGCTGCGCTCTGCTTTATGGCTCAGAAAGATCGTCCATTCCCGGATGGCAAAGAACCTGAACGTCCTCAGCGTGAACGTCGTGAGCGCAATGACCGTGAGCGCAATGACCGTGATCGCGGCGAAAGAGGCGAGCGTGGTGCCCGTCCACGTCGTGACCGTAAAGAAGACAATGAAGGCATGGTTCGTTACCGTGTAGACGTTGGTCGTGATCAGGGCATTACACCGGGAGATCTGGTGGGTGCTATTGCCAATGAAAGTAATATTTCTGGCAAGAACATTGGTCATATCCGTCTGTTTGATACCTGTTCTTCTATCTATCTGCCAGAAGGTGTGGATGCTTCCACTCTGGATTCTCTGAAGAACGTTAAGGTTCGAAACAAGGCGCTGGACCTGAAGGTCTGGGTTGATGATGGTCGTCGTGAGAACTTCCGTCCTCGTCGTGGCCGTGGCCGTGACGGAGAAGGTTTCAAAAGAGATCGTGACAACCGTGGTGGAGACAAACGTCAGGGTTCACGCAGGCCGCGCAGAGACGCTTAAGTCTGAACAGAACCATTGATTAAGAAAAAGCAGAAGTCTGGTACTTCTGCTTTTTTTTTATGTAGAGTAATGCGAGAAGGAACCAAATAGCACTGGCCGAAGAAATCATTTCCACCCACTTGGGCATGAAATGATTTTCACGGTACACTGCCAGGTAATAATAAAAAAGGAGGTCTCGTTGATGTTGTATGTGTCACAATCCGGTTCGAAAGGGCGAGGCGTCTTTACCAGTAAAAAAATTGACAGAGATACTGTCATCGAACGATGCCCGGTGCTTGAACTGCCTCCTGAAGATGTCGAGCATATTGATCAAACTGAAATATATAATTATTACTTTTCCTGGGGAGAAGAACTGGATTCAGCGGCCATTGCATTGGGGTTGGGATCCATTTATAACCACTCTTATACACCTAATGCTCTCTATCGGTTTGATATGGATGACAGGGTTATTGAATTTATTGCCATTAAAAAAATTCGGTCAAATGAAGAGATTACTATTAATTATAATGGCTCTCCTAATGATCAGTCGCCTCTTTGGGATGGCATTAAATGGGAGGAGTGAATTTAATTTTTTAATGAGTAAGTGCTCAGTATTTTATGAATGATTAATCAAATTTGAAGTAAATATACGTTCGTTTTTTGGTTAACTAAATGGTTTGTTTTTTTTGGATTTATTACTAATCTCCTCCGGATGCGGTTTGGGAAATAGTAATGAACAGAATACTAAATCATTTTTCATCTTTTATTTTATTGTTAGCGCTTGCAGCTTTTTCAAAAGTTTCTTATTCAGAAGTCACTTCTAAAGAAGAGTATGATGCAGCGGAGTATTCAATGCATTCGGCATACTCAGCGCCAGCTGAAATGAGCGTGACTCTAATTACTACTGCCGCAAAGACTGTTTCTTATTATAAAGTCTGTCAAAAGTTGGCTGAACCATTGGATGAAATACTTGACTCGCACGGTGAAGGTGTAAGGCGAAGGAAGTTTTTTCCGGAGATGTTAGCCCATACTGCAGTACACCTTCCGGTGAGCATTGTAGCCGAAGAGCCTGAAGAGATGTGCCTTCTCATTGCGCCAGTGGCATCCGCTGGTGACTTGGTTGTCAATACGGTTATCGATCAGATCAAAAAAGATGGAATATGGAAATCGATTTTAAAATATTCGGCAGCCGGTGTTGTTATTTTTCATTCAGGCAATGATCTTGAAATAAACAGTTTTGATGAAACCAAGACAAGAGCCAATGCCCTGGCTTCATTTCTAAATGCAGGACTGCTGGTATTAACGACCGATGGCTTTGTGAATATGGCAATGGATTCAAGTCTAAGCAGAGAAAGAGATAATCCTGATGATGATGAGGATATGAAATTATTCTGGAAGGACATTTGTGATACCTGGCAGTATTTTATTATGGATGCGGGCGCTGGGGTAATGAGCCATCATTTCACTCAAAAAGCACTTGCTCATACTCATTTAGGCCAGGTTAAATCAGAGGCCATTTCACTGGTTGTGGTTCCGGTTACAACGGAAGGGCTGGGAAGAATTGCCGATGTTCTGAATTATACCGGGAATAGTGTTGGAGGAACCGGTGGACTTCTTAATTACAGAACTATGGCTGGAGGTGCCGCTCTAGTTGGAGCAGTCGTCTATGACGGTGGCTTTTACCTGACAAAAAAAGGTATCAGCAGATGCATGAAGAACCCTGCCTCTCGCAGAGACAGTATGGATGCAATAGTTGATGTCGAAAAAGTGATGGAACCTCTGGTTGTTATGATTTTTGTTTCACACCTGGATGAGTTTCCGGAGTGGCTTTATAACTTGGCCACTCAAAGTTACACCGATAATGGTGCCACGGTGGGCATTACTGTTCTGGCAGTTCTTTTCGGTATAACAATGAGTGAGGGGCTTTTGTATCAGCCAAAACATAAAGGCTTGTCGTTTGCAGCTAAAACAATTCTGACAGCCTCTGGAGCTTATCTCTATAGCACTTATGATTCGATCGCGAATGATGCTGAATACAATGAGTCTCTGGCTGGTCAGAACTGGCTCTGGCACTGGCTGGGCAGTGGGTTGTACAAAATCTATGAGAAAGTCCCTTCATTTTACCATCTTATGGGGGTTCATGAGCAGAGTGAGTCTCTTCCAATATGAAATGAGCCTGAAGAAGGGGCTGGTTTCTAACATGAAATGAGCCGACTTCAGCACTGTCGTTCATGATGAGGATATGAAAATCATCATGAACACCCATTTCATCAAAACCCTGGAGGATGTAAGAAGCCTCCTTTCACAAGCAGACTGTCTGGAGCCCGGCTGGGACTCCAAGGACGAATGTTACCGTTGGATTGAGCTAACCCTCAGCCACTTCAAATACCGTTCCCTG
>NZ_LASA01000006.1 GCF_001562015.1 Endozoicomonas arenosclerae
TTGGGAATACATGTATTGCCTGCCTATTCCCCAGAGCTCAATCCTGATGAATTTGTCTGGGGATTCCTGAAATCAGGATGTATAGGAAGAATGATCTTAAGAACGAAAGATCAATTCCTTAAAGCCATTTCATCAGGCCTTAAGAAGCTTCAGAGGAGTCAAGGTATCATTCTTGGTTTCTTTAGAGCAGAGCATACTGCCTATGCATGTTTGGAGACGTTTTCGGGTAGTTAATGCACATATCAATATGTCTGTAAGAAACATTCTCGTCTGGTTTTTGGTGATCTGGGGGGCAGGGGTAAAGGCTGAAGAAGACCCGGAGCTCTGGCTGAATACACCACTCTTTCAGCTGGATGGGGATGGCAAACTTCTCAAGGGTCAGGAAGAGGAGTGTGTGACAGTCGGGGAGAAGGGAGAGGTCAGAGTGCGTTATCGTCTGCCTCCCGTCATGTTTATCGAGCCGAATGATGATAACGAATATACCTACCGAAAAGACGGACAATTAAAGAGCCACAAGGGACGTGGTCAGTGTACCAGTGAGGAGTGTTCAGACAGGAACGGCCATTCAGTGCTGCCATTTGAATATCACCTCCATGACTTTTATCTGAAAACGGTCTCTATTCAAGGGGGACAAAAGCTTCAGGAGGTGACGCGTCACTCCAGGCCGGAAGTCGTTCATCGGGTTATAAAGACCAATAAAAAGTCAGGTATGCTTTATTGTCCGGATAGCAAAGGCGTTTCAAGGGTCGAATCCTGGTTTGAAGTGGCTGGACTTTATGCTGGTAAACTGCTGGTGCTCTGGCTGGGAGAAAAGGTTACCGAAGGGGTATTAAGAGATTTTAAAGGCGGGGCTTTCTCAGAGTCACTGATGCCTTACGCTGTTTTGGAGGCCCAGGTCACTTTTGCGGATCAGCTCAAAACATTGCTTGAAAATGAAAGAAACATGAACCCTGGCGACAGTGCTTGTACTGTGGCTGCATTTTACGCGGTGACTTATTACACCTTCCTGAGTCGTCTGGGCAAAATTGATTTCAATGACCTTACTACCGTTCAGGGGTTTAGAACCTTTTGGGCTTCTGCCATGGCAGGTACAGGTCTTGAATGTGCCGATATGAAACTGGTTATGCCTTATGTCTCAGAGGCACTTTTTCCCTCTGAGGGGGCTTATCAATCAGGGGGCAGCCAAACCATCAGCGAGATATTCAAAGGGCCTGTGAATCTGGTGGGCCTGTACTACGGACAGGATTATTTTTTCCATCCCAATGCCAAAGGTCTGGGTGTCAAATTGGGAATTAAAGGCATCATAAATTTCAGAAATCTGTTGTTCAAAGCCAATCAGTGTTTTACACCGGATTATGCTGACTTGCTGCAAGTGCTGGAAGATGGGGTGATGATGATGGCCAGCCAGCCGCTTCCAGACTCAAGAGGGGTCATCAATAGTCTCAATGACGAGTATAAAAAGCAGGTCGGCGGTGGGCTGGTAGGTCAGTTGCCCTTTTCTCAATCTCATGGGGCTAATGATCAGTCAGGAGAAGTGCTGGTTTTTATCTTTGAATCGATGCTTACCGGCATGGTTCTGGAGTCCGCTCTGGATCCTGTAAAGGCAGCTGCTGCACCTGTTTTAGCCAGTGCAGTCAGACCCGCAACCAATTTGGTTCAGCCCATTGTGGGTCCTCCAGTGGCAGCTCTCAGTTCTTGTCTGAAGCCTGTAGGGTATGTAGCAGGACAAATAGGTGCTGCAGCGGCCTGGACGGGCTCTCAAGCCATCAGACCCGTAAACTACTTTTGCCCTGGATTAGTAGCTGCTTTGTCAACCAAAATCGCAGGCATAGTGGCTAAGGAATCCAGTAAAGCCGTATTAAAAGGTGGCGGGATGGGTATAGCGCTCAGAACCGTTGGGAGCAAACTGATATCGCCTGCTGCCGCTCAGTTCGCGGATTATATGGTGAATCAGAGTACACCGGATACGATTCAGAGAACGCTCTTTGAATCAGGCCGAATGGTCACTATTGGTTATGAATAAGGCTCCAGATCCGTCACAAGGAAGTGATCGCCTCTGGATTCCCAGACAACATTAACATCCCAAAGCGCTGAACCATGCCGTCTACCGGTAGTGTCTCTCAGATAGGCGGGTCGCGGATCCTGACCCAGAACCTGCCGGATTAAATCGATCAGGGCCTGGCCGGTTCTCTGCTCATAGGCCTGACACTTGGCAATGGCTTCTTCTGTGAATTCCACTTCAGCCATCACTGCGGGTAAAGGTGCAAATCCGCCTTCGGCTTCTGGCAGGGCGTCGGCATAAGGAAGATAAGGTTTGATATCTATAACCGGGGTCCCATCCAGTAAATCCGCTTCAGCCAGTTTCAAAATCAGTTTGCCGTTTCCGGATTGAATCTCTTTCAATTTGACCACGGACAAACCAACAGGGTTTGGGCGGTGGGTTGAGCGGGTAGCAAAAACTCCCATGCGCTGTCGGCCACCCAGACGGGGAGGGCGAATGGTCGGGCGCCAGCCCTCTTCCATGGTTTCGTGAAAAATAAATTGCACCCAAAGGTGGGAGAAACCTTCCAGACCACGCACCAGGTTTTCCTGATTATAAGGTGGTAACAGTTCCAGCTCGGATTCGGCTGCGGTGACGATCCCGGGCTGACGGGGAATTCCAAACTTCTGCCGGTAGCAGGAGTGAATCACACCGATTTGTTCAAACTGGAAACTGCTATTACTCACGTTGTACCCACTTAGGCTTTCTGAACCGCGCAATATAATGGAAAACGCATAGGCTTTACAGGTATTAAACTCACAGTCTGCAGCCGTTCAAGAGGTGCTGAATTATGCTCGGGCAGGATTATTTGAAAGCAATGGGAGGCTGCCAGCCCTTATCTGAAGTTCATCAGCAAAGTCTTGATCATCAGGGGTTTACTCTTATTGAGTCACTGATCGATGACGAATGGCTGGAAGCTCTTCGGGAAGCGTTTGACAGGCTGGTGGCTGTTGAAGGAAGCCATCTGGCCAGAGAGCACCATCAGGAAGCAGGCGCTATTCGTATTGCCAATCTGGTGAACAAAGGAACAGTTTGGGAAAAGGTGTGGTGCCATCCACTGGTACTGTCAGTTGTGCATTATGTATTTAAAAGCGAATTCAAACTGTCCAGCCTGAATGCCCGGGAAGCTTTGAAAGGAGCAGGACATCAGCCTTTGCATACAGATTGGAAAAAAGGTCGTCAGGACTTCCCCAAAGTCCATGTGGTCAATGTCCTCTGGGCTCTGGATGATATGGATCAGTCCAATGGGGCACCGCGGCTGGTGCCCGGAACACACCTTCAGAGTTCAGAGCCCGGGGAATCTATGAAGAATCCTCTTGACCCCCATCCTGATGAAATACAGCTGTCTTGTAAGGCCGGGAGTGTTGTGGTGTTCAATGCACACCTCTGGCATGGTGGAACCATCAATCAGACAGGAAGACGTCGTCGTGTTTTGCATGACTTTTTTACTTTGCGGCAGAACCAACAGCAGCAGAATCAGAAAGAATGGCTGACTGAGAGTACGGCTCAACGTCTGACTCCTGCCCAGAAATGGTTACTGGATGTGAGTTAACCTTTCACTGACTGATGAATAAATTGGTTGTGATAAACGAGGGGCTGCCTCCGGAAAAGCCCCCACCTGAGCCCCCATCAGGATCAAAGTCGGTACTATTCGGTTTCTTTTTATTCTCTTCAGACTCTTCTTTGCAGGAAGAGGGAACCCTTCCGAGCTTGTTCAAGCGTGCGGCCCGAAAGGCTTTCAGCCATTCATCAGTAAGACGCTTTCTGTTTTCATCAGTTATAGGCCCACCATAGGTAGCAAGCCTTTGTGGGTAATCTCTTAAAGCCTGTTCATAGTCTCGCCTGCTTTCTTCATAGGAGGCACGAGAGCCTCGCCTGAAGTGAACAATAAGCTGTTCGTGACGCTCTACAGGAACTTCCCGAAGATCCAGTGGTTCAGGGATCTCTGGCTCTTGGGGGAGCGCAGGAGGAGGCGGCGGCGGGGGAGGTTGTTGAACCCGGACGGTATAATAGGAGGGACGGTCGGGGGTGTTTCCCTTAACAGTAAACAGTGCCGGACTATGAACACTCGTTCCGCCTGAGTGATAGCCTTCACTTCGGGGTTGGCTGCCGGGAATGGTCATTCCCCTTGAGTTGAAACTGCCCGGTTGGGATCCTAGTGTGGGTGTATTCTGACGCGTAAGCATTCTGTCTGACAGTGGTGTTGAGACCTGGCTTCTATCATCAATACCCGAATCGTCTTCATGAAAGGTAGGGTCATTTTCTAACGGGTCCGGTGTTGCTGGTGGGTCATGAATCTCCAGCCCCTCCAGCGGGTCTGTTAAAGTATCAGGTACAGTTGCTACAGGAGGAACGGGTGCCACATTGGGCAGACTTTGTGGTCTGGGCGGAATGGGGGGAGCATGGGTTGGTGGTGCTGTCTGGGTTGTAAAAACCTGCACAAAAAAAGCCTCACCGGTATGCTGCTGATGGAATACAAAACCCAGCAAAACCTGGCCCGAGGCATCGGCATTTTTACCAATGACAGCATGAATGCTCCATCTGCAATCCACACCAAAAAGGTTATCGTACATGGTGTCATGCCAGTCTTTGGAACTGTCCACCAGAGCGCTTTGCATACCAAATCCTTCCGTCCAGCTGAACTCACCATGAGTTGAAAAATAACCCCTGGCCCCAAAACGTTCTAATAAACGGGTTGTTCCATCAACAAGCAGTACACGTTCCACAGGTGTGCTTGAACCTGATGCCCCCTGGTCTTCAGTGTGATTGATGATTGTGTCATGAGTTCTATCGCCAGGCGTATGTGAGATAGTGAAATCCCTTCCGCCCGTAAAGATACGATTGTGAAGTGCGCCATGGGTGTTTAATGCAACAGTACAGACTGGGGGTGGTTTTGGGTGCTCTTCTTTGGGGCTTTCTTTCAACTTGCTTTTGTTTTTTCCAGACATCCACTTTTTAAGAGTATTCGTCGATTTGGGGGAAGACTCAGGTTCAGGAGTGGGTGTCCTTTCAGATTCCTGTTCAGCCGTTGCGGCCTTCATAACCTGCTTGTGGACATATTTCAGGTTTTCAGGGGCTGCAGGTCGAGCGGCTTGCGAAATAGAGGTCACTGAATATTCACCCTGGACTGGGGAAGCGCCCTGTGCAGGAAGGGCTGTCACTTCAAAGCTTTGCCAATGCTCTAAAGACTGAAAGGCAGATAAATCCAGAGCTGTGAAATATCCACTGAACAGCTGATGATGAAGCGGTAAGAAAAAGATGTTGAGTATAAAACCCAAAGCGAGTGCTTGGGATGTGCACAGCCAAAAAAGTGTTACCGCTCCAAGTAGTTGACTGAAGCAACGTTTTTTTCTTATTCGCGTCAACATTGCGATTACCATGCTTTGAACAACAGCAGTGCATTAACAAATAGATCAAAGGATCATTTGTCGCAAATGTATTCAAGAATTAATCGCTGGATAGGGCTGAGAATAAGTATTTTCCTCTCCAAAAAAACATTTGGAGAGGAAAAAGTTTGCTTGTTAACTGGCCAGTAAAGGTTCGATACCGATTCGTTGCCAGAACCAAAGTGCAGCAACTGCTCCAATCGTGTAAGCCGGTGTCAGTCTTGCCATTTGTTGAGAAAGTGAAGACCAGTTGGATTTGATTTTGAGAATACCTTTCCAGATCACAATAAAGACTGCGATGACCAGAAGCTGACCGATCTCAATACCGATATTAAAGGCAGCAAGGGCCAGAGGAATATCATTGGCTGGTAGACCGAATTCGCTCAGTACACCGGCAAATCCCATTCCGTGTAGAAGACCAAAACCACCTGACATTAACCAGGGTCGTCTTCTGAACAGGCTGTTTGAATCATTCCTGATCACTTCGGCGGCTGCTACTACGATACTCAGGGCAATGATGGCTTCAACCAGCATAACCGGGAAATTAACGTAACCCAGTGCCGTCAGGGAAAGTGTGACCGAGTGACCCAGGGTAAACAGAGTGATGGTCCAGACCAGTTGTCTGCCCCAGCCAACCAGCAGAGTCAGCATGATGACGAAAAAGACATGATCCAGTCCTGAAAGCAGATGGTCAAAGCCTGAAACCACGTAGGTCCACATGATATCCATGGCACTGGGAGCGGCTGAAAGGGTTATTGCCGGATCATCACTGGTCAGCATTTGGTGGTAACTGTTGCCTTCCAGCGTTTTCAGTCGAAACAGAACCCCGGAAGGGCTACCGTCCAGCCCGTCTACTTTAAATTCACTTCCAATGACTGAGATAGAGGAACAGTTGGTGGTCCACTGAACAACCTGACCCGTACCTTCTTTGCGGCCTGCCAGTTCACTGTTGCTGACACAGCCTTCAGGCAGCATTGGAGTGAGCTGTATACCGGGCATGGGTTTCAGAGAGGTTTTCCAGATCACCAGAAAGTGTCCCGGACTCTGCTCATTCATCGCCCAGAGACCTGGAGCCATAGGGTGAGCAATGGCTTTGCCAATCAGCATCAATAATAGCGAGAAGAATAACAAGCAATGCTTCATAGCGTACGCTCCCTGCTAAAGTCCGGGAAGGTCATGGTCTCAGCTTCAAGGCTGATATCCGCTACTTCAATCACGTAATGTTTCTTCAGCTCAGTGACTTCTTTTGTGAGTAGTTCCTGTCGTTTATCTCTGATGAGTACAGAGCGAATGTTATCCGCTACTTCCCGGAGAGGACGGTAATGGTCTTCTTTTTTGTCATTAATCCAGATCAGATGGTAACCGTAGCTGGAAACTATGGGGCCATGCCACTGGCCTGTTTCCATTTTCATGATATTTTGAGCGAGCTCGGACCCCAGTTTTTTCGACAGTTGTTGTTCGTTGAGAAAGGGCAGTTCATGGCCATTGAAGAAAGGGTCGCCGGAGCGGATAGCTTCTGATTGAGATGAGGGCATAGCAGCCAGCAGGGCGTTGGCCCTGTTTAAAGCATCCTGTTCAAAGCCACCAAAATAAACATGACTGATCTTGATTACACCGGGCTGGCGATATTCTTCTTTATGATCCTGATAGTAGGCTTCCAATGCCTTTTGATCAGGAGCTTCTACCGGGCTTTCGGCTGCAATCACCTCTTTCATTGAGGACACCAGATAGCGGCGAATCAATGGATCGGTTTTATCAAGCCCCAGTTTCAGGGCTTCACGTTCCCGGGCATCGGCGTCGCCCTCGGTCAGTTTGAGAAAACCTCCCAACTGTTGAAGTCGATTTTTAACCACAGGTAGCTGGTCAAAGCGACGATTCATGGCTTCCTGAAATAAAACTTCACTTTCAATACTGGCATCAATGAGCATGGCGGTTCGGTGGGCATCGGGAGCCCTGCCAGTCTGCAATTGCCATTGAACCTGAAGATCTTTTATTTGCTGTTCGCTGATGGAAATCACCGGAGCTGGCTCCGGCTCGGCAGTGACCCAGAGAAGGGCCATGCCAAGCCAGAGGCAGTGCAGTAAAGGTGATAACAACAGACGCTTTCCCATACGTCTTATCATATTGAATTACCTTTCGAGAGAAGCTGTTTTAACGGGTTCCTTGCCTTCAGGTGTGTACCAGACAGGTGATGTCCAGGCACGTTCCTGAATGGTGGGCGAGTAGAACGGCTCATTTTTCGGATCAATACAGCAGCGGCCAAAGATGTCTCCGAAATCATCCATTTTCTCGGTTTGGGTTGCAGCCTGTTGTTCACAGTTCGGCGAGAAAGGATCAACGCCGTAAGACTTGCACTGAAGGGTGCTCCAGCGGCAGCTGGGGTTTTCTACGACACGGGCATAGTAGAAGGCAGGCTGTTCAGGGTTGAACTCAGGATCCTGCCAGACACCACAGAGGCTGGCAAAGCCCTGGCCTTCAGGTTCACAGGTCTTTTTGTTAACGGTGGCACCATTATTGGCATTACCGGCAATATCAATGACCTTCTCATGAGTTTTGCCGTCTTTGTCCACCCAGCCCTTGATGATCTGGATACGTTGCAGGTCTGTGCCAGGATTGCCAAAGATGCCAGGATCTTTCATTGCAGTCACCAGCAGAGTGGGGGCTTCGTTGCCGGGTCTGGCTTTCATATCGCCACCCATGGGGACACCGCGGTCGTAACCCTGTTTAACCAGATCAAAGGCCTTACACATTTCAGGCTTGAAGTCCCAGCCGGCAAAGAAGCGCACAATCGGACGGGTTCCGCTGGTGGCATAGGCTTCACGCTGTCTCATGGCATTAAAGAGGCTGTCACGTGAGTTTTCTTCAGCCCAGACAACGGCATGACCACCGGGGTTATCAAAGAAATGGTCCTGAACATTTCTGTAGCCAGAGTCACGCTTACCCAGGTGGCCGGTAAAGTTATCTTCTTCGACACCACCAGGGCTGGCACTGTGGGTATCAGATGAGCCGATAAAGCCCATTTTGAAGGGGTTAACGCCATCGTCCTGACCGAGCTTTAGGCCGTCTTTCAAAGCGTTACGCACCATGTTACGAGGTGCAAACTCATCAATGGGAACCGGCTTAGCGCCTTCTGCCATGACCTTTCCGTAGACAGTGCCAAGCATACTCAGGTTGTCTGCAACGGTCTGTTCAAAGTCGCAGAGTTCATCCTGGGTCTGGACACCACGACCTGCCAGTCGGTCATAACGACATTCGGAAGCGGCTTTGTGCTGAACCAGTTCGACCAGGGGTTCAAAGTAGATTCTGTTGTCCCGCTCTTCATCATTCAGAGGGTCGCGAAACATCAAACCGCCCGACAAGTTAGGGTTGTGAGGAATAGAGATCACATCACAGCCATTGCCTTTGTCGGTACAGTCCTTGCGAAGCTTTTTCCATAAGTCGGGGTAGTTGTAGCTGCCGGTCTCATAGGTAGAAATGGTTTTTTCTACGACCCGATCGTTCCTGAAAATTACGTTACGGTGCATGTTCTTGAATTCAGGCGCATCGGTGTATTCATAACCAACCATGGTCGTAAAGCTACAGGCTTCGGTACGGTCATAATGATCTTCTGCAGCCTGCTGAATGTTATTCCAGTACTTGGCCTGACCTGCATCACAGTCTGAAAGTATACAGGCGTAAGATTTCTCTTTATTGGCACTGGTGCCACTAACACCCAGCCCCTGCCAGTAATCTGCGGCAAGCAGCTGAATGGGGTAAGTGTTGCTTCGGGTCATCATGCAGTAGGGGAACCAGTAGCCAGGCTTACTGGGGTCATCCGCACAAACATTGATCTGACCCAGGAACTCGGCGTGGTCAGTGACCGCAGTGAAATCCAGAGGACGCTGAAGTTTGGCTATGATTTTCTGATCGCCTCTCTCATCAGGCAGAGTTATGGCTTCACCCTTGGCGTAACGGTATGCGTCCCAGGGTGTGTTTCTCTGGCTGGAAACAAAGGAGTCAAAGCTGTAACTGGTATGAACATGGAGGTCGCCAAAAAAAGGCTGTTTCAGAGGATCGTAATTGGCACAGCGAACCCGCTCCTCGGTGACTTCAAAGGGCAGCTTTGCCGGTACTTTGGAAGAGGCTGATGTCTCTGCCGAGACAGCCCCACTGAACAGGGTGAGCCCTGCGGCCAGCACACCGGTGGTGGTACTGGAGGCGATAGAAAGAAAAGTCTTCACTGCGCGAATTCCGTTCCATTATTGTTTTTATTTTTTAGTAGCTCATGGCTGTTTATTTCGAGCTAATGTCGGCTCTGAAAATGCTGCAGTTACAGCGCTTGGAGGGACAGCATCTTCAGCGCTGATACTCTTTTCACAGAGTATCCAGGCTACTTTCTGCCTACTTTAAATCAGTTGGTTTATTTTTATTTAGTTCATTTGGGTTAGATGGGGATAAATGGTCGCTTTATTGCTGGTTTTTGCCTTTGTAAATCAGAGTAAGGCTAACAGTGCCAAAAAAGCCCTGGCATGAATGGTGGCCACCTGCGTTAAACCAGGAGATAGAAACGGCATTGGGATGTGAGGCCGAAATCCCTGCCTCGGTCATCTCGTCACAAACACCTACTCTTGTATCTTTGAAAATTTGAACCTGTGCCAACTCCTGTCCAGTGTGGGTGTGGCCTCCCTGATACATTTCAATATGAGTGCCGTTCAGGTTTATCCCTTGAATCGCTGCATTGTTAACGGTGCGTTCTTTCTCCTCGGTATAAAAGGTTTTCGACTGTGATGCTCCGATGCGGGATGGACCGCAGAAGTCATTGCAGTACCAGTTATCATTGCCTGCGAACTCAATTAATAAATCTTCTGAAGATTGATTTTCTATCGTGACAGACCAGCCGGTTCCTGCCTTTGCCTGTTGATAAATCAAGCAGGCAATAAGGCTTATGCAGGCGAGGAGAGAGGATTTCATTGACCGTACTCCGATGCTGGGTGATAGAGAGATATTATCAAGATGGAATATATCTTCTTGGTCATTCTATGTCTGAATTGTAGGAGGTGTCGCTTACTTGAACAATTTGATGGAGGGTAGATAAGAGCCTACTGTTAGGTCACCTCATCGTTGAGCAGGAGGGCATTGCCATGCGCCCAGTCTATTCAAAATGGCTCTTTCTTGCGGTTGTCTTATCCTCATTGCTTCCGGTCGGAATACAGGGTACGGCCAAAGCCAGTGGTCACTCATCGGTTATTGAAGAAAAAGTATTTGATGATCCTCATCCAAGGATCATTTTGTCTCAGGAAGACAGTGGAGCTGTGCACTTTTTTAATGGGAAGAACTGGCAACAGTTAGGAGCTTTTGGCAATAGTGTTGTTCTGTCCAGCAAGGTAGTTGGCATTACCCCTTTTGTGGTCGTTGGACAGGAAAATGGTTCCGTCAGTTATTACAACGGTCAGAGATGGGAGTTGTTACACGGCTCAGGGTGGGGCAACAGCGTCTGGGTAATGGATGTTGACTGGTCTGGGGAGCGTCCCAGAATTATGGTTGGCTTAGTGAGTGCTGCCATTGAGTATTATGACGGCCAGAAATGGACTGAAATCACCAATGGCAAGCAATGGATAGAGACTAATGATCAGGGGTGGCGTATAAACAGTGTACCCAAACAGATATCGGTCAATTGGAAAGGGAACAGGGAGATAGTGTATGTACTCGATATGGTTCATGGGTTTGGAGTGGTTCAATTTTACAAGGACAGTGAATGGAAAGAGCTTGCTGATGCAGGGCATAACTCGCAATGCACGTCACTCTCTGTTGACTGGTCGATGGCTGGTCCAATACCCAGAATTCTGAAGGGTTTAGGAAATGGAGCTGTGGAACTATATAGCGATAAGAGCTGGAGAGAGCTGCATGATTCAGGCTGGACTGCAGATGTTCGACAAATGAGTGTTCAGTGGCAGGGTAGTAATGATCCCAGGATTGTTGCTGGATTGGGGAATTACGATATCGGGACTGCAGGAGGCGCTATAGAGTTCTATGACGGTTCCCATTGGCATGAGCTTCATGGCACGGGGTATCTGGCACCCGCTAATCAGGTTTCAGTTCTCTGGCAGGATTATCCCCAGGTTGTAGTCGGGTATGGACAGTATCTTGGAGATCGCTCGCCTTATAAAGGTGGCGCTGTCGAGTATTTTAACGGAGAGAAAAATTGGGTTGAGTTGCACGACACGGGCTATGCGGCGCCAGTCAATCAGATGAGTGCCAACTGGCCTTCACAAAGTAATCCAAGGGTGGTGATCGGTTTAGGTCGTTACCATGGAGATAATAATTCCGAGCCCGGTGGTGCGGTTGAGTACTATGATGGCCATCAGTGGCATGAGCTTCATGACACTTCGTGGACTGATGGTATCAGCCAGATGAATGTTTACTGGTGATTCTCAGAGTGAGCTTTCAAACCATTTTCCTGTTCCAGAATTAGCAGGTGAGTGCCATGCAAGTCGTTCGGTGTCTCTTTTATTGCCTTTTAAGCTTTCTAATTGCCGCTTCAGTTTCTGCAAAGGAAAGCTCAAATCCCCTCAAAAAAAACGCCAGAGAAAATCAGGTTGAGTTTATAGCCCTTGATCCTAAGTTAATGAGAACTGCCATTGCCCGTTCCATGAAAGGGCCGCCTTTTGTTGCAGCAATGGACAGTGGTGCGGTGATGTATTTTGATGGCAACGACTGGCAAACGCTTCATGATGCTGGCTGGGGGTCTCCTGCAAGGGTTCTGTCGGTCGATTGGAGAAGTAGCGGTCAGTTACCGCGTATAGTCGTCGGTCTCGATAATAGCGCTGTTGAGTACTATGACGGTCAAAAATGGCATGAATTGTTGGCAGACGTGCAATGCTACAAATCAAACTCTCCTGAGTACAATGCCGGACATCTTGTTTCAATGGTGGTTAAGTGGGGCGATTGGCCGAAGGTTGTTGCGGGTATGCAGTGCGGATTGATTACCTACTACGACAGCTATAAATGGAAGGAACTTCATAACTCGGGCTGGACCGCGCCCGCCAATGGCTTATCGGTAGACTGGTCTGTTTCAGGTACCCCGAGAGTGGCTGTAGGTCTTGGACAATACAATAGCAAAACCCCCGGGGGAGCGGTTGAGTATTTTGATGGCAGTGGCTGGAGTGAACTGCAAGGTACAGGCTGGGCGGCAGGTGTGAATCAAATGAGCGTTCTCTGGCCTAAAGACAGTAAACCCTGGGTTGTGGCAGGTCTTGGGCAGTTTGACGAAGGAACAACGGCAGGAGCCGTGGAATATTTTAATGGCAGTAACTGGAGGGAGTTGCACAATACAGGTTGGGTTGCGCCGGTTAATCAGATGGCTGCTCGCTGGCAAGACGTTGATCACCCTCAAGTCGTCGTAGGGCTAGGGCAGTATAACCTTCACACCGCAGGAGGCGCTGTGGAATATTACGACGGAAGTCAATGGCATGAATTATTGGGCACAGGGTGGCTGGCTCCCGTTAATCAGATGGAGGTGAACTGGCAAGGGAACTCATCTCCCAAAGTCCTGATCGTATTAGGGCAGTATCAGCCAAACAGTGGCGGAGCAATAGAGTATTTTAATGGTAAAAACTGGACCGAGCTGCATGATGCCAACTGGCTGGCGAATCATGTTACCACGGGTGTCACCCAGTTATCGGCAGACTGGTCACAGGGTGGTAACCCCCGAGCAGTTATAGCTTTGGGAAAAGTCTTTCCCATCATTACTGATGGCAAACCTCCCAGGTCCGGAGAGATTCAGTTTTATAATGGCAAGGACTGGGTGCTTTTACATGACAGTGACTGGAATAATGTTGTGAATGCATTGTCTGTGGACTGGACCGCTTTTACCCCTTAATCATAAAGCTTATTACTCGGAAGAGGGCTGTGCCGGTTTATACTCGATAGTGACCCATACTGTTCCCAAGCGACCATTGCAAAATGTCTTACTTCCACCCAATGCGGTAATACGGGTCAGTTCAGGGTGGCTGGATGAAGCGGCAGCCGCTACATGATATTGGCAACCTTCAAACGCAGCATCTTTATAGATATTGGTGATGACGGTTTCTGTATTACTGTGCGCATGGTCATCCTGATAAAACTCGACGTGTACGCCGTTCATATCGATGCCCTGGATACCTGACTTGTTGAAGTTTGTCGCTTTTTCTTCGGTATAAAAGGTTCTCGTACTCATTGGCATGATTTTCTGCATGCCGCATAAATCGTTGCAATACCAGTTATCGTTACCTGCGGAGTTAACTGTCAGGATTTCCCGATCATTGTTGATAATAGTGACAAACCAGCCGGTTCCTGCCAGGGCCTGAAAGCTTGTACACATGGTAAGAATGAAGGTGGGAACCCAGGTAAGTTTGTGATTCGTATGGAGCATATTTTTGCTTTCCTCTGTCTGAAAAGGCGAGAGATCTCTGTTGCTGGAAATGGTCTTGAGTGATCTTGTTCTAGTTTCCTGTGTAGCGAATGGTGGTATGCACTGTCCCGAAACCGCCACTGTTGAGGCAGGCGTCAGAGCTACCGGCAAACATGTTGTCTACTCTAACTGCGCTGGTATGGCTCGAGGATATACCTGCCTCCGAGTAATGAATGCAATCCAGGAAAAAACTGGTGTAAACAGGAGTGCTGGCAATCTGTGTACCGGTGTAACTGTGTCCACCCTGATAAAGTTCGACATGGGTTCCATTAAAGTCGAGTCCCTGTATAGCTGCATTGTTACGACTTCTTTCTTTTTCTTCGGTATAAAAGGTTCTCTGTCCTCCAGGTTCAATTCTTTGTTCCGAACAGAAATCGTTGCAGTACCAGTTGTCGTTGCCTGAAGAATGGATGAGCAGTTCTTCACTGTAGTTATTGACGATGGTGACATACCATCCTGTACCTGCTTGCGCATGTTCAGAAGTAAAGTACGTCAGAGCGATTAATACCACAGCTGGAAGGCCTGATTTGTTTGTCATAACAGGGCTGGCTCCTGAACGGATCACTCTGCCGATGGGTTGTTTTTATGGTAAGCAACCCGGGTCCAGACAGTGCCTCCTTCTGACTGGCAGAGTTCTGGGCTACCGGTATTAATGAAGATGTCAGCGACGCTGGTGTCACTGATTGAAATACCTGCACTTTTGTAGGGAGAACACTTGCCATTGTCGTTTTTATAAATTTGCGTCAATGTCATCTCGGTACCGGTGTGAGTTGCCTCGTCTATGTAGAGTTCCAGAGTGTAACCGTCCATGCTCAGTCCCAGCCTGCCAGGACTGTTAGTCTCTTCCAATATGAAATGAGCCTGAAGAAGGGGCTGGTTTCTAACATGAAATGAGCCGACTTCAGCACTGTCGTTCATGATGAGGATATGAAAATCATCATGAACACCCATTTCATCAAAACCCTGGAGGATGTAAGAAGCCTCCTTTCACAAGCAGACTGTCTGGAGCCCGGCTGGGACTCCAAGGACGAATGTTACCGTTGGATTGAGCTAACCCTCAGCCACTTCAAATACCGTTCCCTGAGCAAAGGAGACAAAGGCTTGATCCGCCGCTACCTGACCATTGCCAGTGGCTACTCGAGAGCCCAGGTGACTCGACTGATCAACCAGTACATCAGTAAAGGCAGCGTGAAGCGTCGCCAGTGTACGACAAGAGGCTTTCAGACTCGCTACACCAAAGCCGATATACGACTGCTGGCTGAAACCGATCGGCTTCACAGTGACCTGAATGGCCCTGCCATAAAGAAAATCTGTGAGCGGGCTTATCAGCAAGGCGACCAACGCTACGAGCGTCTGGCGACT
>NZ_LASA01000007.1 GCF_001562015.1 Endozoicomonas arenosclerae
AATTTGGATTTATAAAAGCCAGGTATCGAGGTTTGAAGAAGAATGACAATAAACTGTCTACTTTATTTGCCCTGGCGAATATTGTTCGACTGGATCAAATGATCCGGGCACAGGGTTAGTCCGCCCTGAAGTCACGAAAGTGGCTAAATATCATACAAATAAGGGGTTGAGACCTCTGATTTCAGTCCTACTTCGAACTCGATTCAAGAAGGGAAGTAAATTAGAGGTTATTCGCAGGTTCCTTAGTGGATTCGTTATCACTATAAAAGCCATAGAAATTAGAAAAAGAGGCTGCCCGGCAAATCAGTTTTGTCTATTTGACAAAAATAGAATAAGTTTCAAGGGACTTAAATGGGTTTTAAGTGCGGATTATGGACAAATTAAGAGCATTACGTTATTTCAAGCGAGTAGCAGAAGTGAACAGTTTTACCCGGGCCTCTGAGGAACTGGGGGTGCCTCCCTCTTCCATTTCCAGAAGGCTCAGGGATCTTGAAAGCGAACTGGGCGTTGAATTAATTAAGCGTACAACACGTGACGTTAGCACAACAGAGCTTGGCTCCGTGTACTATCACTCTATAGTTAAAGCTCTCCAAGTCATTGATGAAGCGGATGAACTGGTTTCCCAACACATGGGAGCCATGGAAGGTCGGATCCGTATCAGCTCCACGGCCAGCTATGGAGAAAAAATCCTGTTCCCTATTCTTCAGAAATTTCGTGAAGCATACCCAAACATCATTCTGGATCTGGATTACTCGGAACAACGAGTTGTATTGGGTAAAGACCCGGTGGATATTGCCATTCGGGCTGGATATGCACCGGAAGAGCGCGTAGTCGCCAAACCGCTTGCAAAGGATGAATTTAAGCTGGTCACAACATCCAGGCTATTGGAGTCATTGCAACAGAAAATGGGTAAAACACGCTTTTCAACGGCTGATATTGAACACTTTCCGACTCTTCTGTTTCGAAGTGTCAACGGTGTCATGTCCTGGTGGTCATCCAGTGACGGAGACAACTGGGAGAAACTCTCTTTACAGCCGGTGCTGATCTGTAACAGTGGTGAATCGATACTCCAGGCCATGCTGGCACATCAAGGGGTAGCTCTTTACCCCATTTGGTGGGTAAAAAACCTGCTGGATTCCGGAGAGCTGGTGGAAGTGCCGCTGGAGCAGAAGGTTTCTCCAAGACAACAGAGTGAACTGGATATTTTTATTTTGTATCAACAGGCCAAGTATCAGATTCCGAAAGTCAAAACCTGTGTAGATTTTATTGTAAAGCACTTGGAGAGCACATGATTCCTTCCCAGGAGCCTTAATGACTTCATACCTGTTTTTTGAGGAACTCAAACCATCAAGGTTTTCCGACGGAAGCTTTTACATGTCGCTCATCCACTCAAACAATAGAATAATCACCGCAGTGGATCTTATTCACACTGTTCATTTCTACTCTCCTATACTCGCTATCACACAGCAACAGCAATGAATAAATGTGAAGTTACTTAAAAAGTTATGCCTGCTGTCCCTCTTATTGATAAGTCATTACTCATACTCCGGCTGGAATCTGTTTACTTTTGATGGACGCCCGGTTTCCTTTGGAGACCGCCCTTTATTAATCACCACACAGTCCGGAACAAGAGTGTTCAGCAAAGACCCTATTATCATGGACGACACCAATGCTTTTGGTTTTCTGGACTACGCCGGCCTTTTTCCTGAGGGATTCAATACGGCCAGCGCTCTGGCTTCCGACATTATTTCCATGCAGAGTACCCAGCGTTTTCTCACCTACTTCAAGCGTTCGGGCATGCCACTGGACTTCAATGGCAGAGTGATTATCAAAGCCCATGGAAACAGTTCGGGTCAGGTCGGTTTTGCCTTCGGGGAGACTGACGGAGACCTTGATGCGCCCACTATGCAAGGCAGAGTCCGATTTGATGTTTTTGATGTCGCAGTCAAACTCAAGACGTTTTTCCTGGACTATAAAATTCCGGTAAAACAGGTAGAACTCTACATCTGCTGTGATGACAGCACGAAGATTGTTGATCGTTTTTACGAAGGCTTCCATGACGGTTTTGAGAATCTGAAAGTGATTGGATTTAAAACCAAAGTAGGCCTGACAAGACGTGGCGGTGAATATAGATACTTCCAGTTAACAGAAGACCGAGATAAACCTCATGCAGTGGGAGCTACGGATTATCTGGTTAAGGGCAAGCTGCCTGAAGATGAAGAAGCTCAAAAACTCATCATTGTTAAAACCAAGGGCAAACCCGAACCGGTCAAGGTTCCCCAAACACCGGATTGGAAGCAACAATGTGATATGAAATGACACCTTAGAAGCCTGGGAACTTATTACTTGGGGAGCAGTCAAACCTTGATGAAAGACAGGGAAAGTTTTGGCATGACTCCACTCAACGCAGACAATTCATTTAAATCCTTACCCGATACAGAGAATGGGAAAACAGAAGGTCATTCCTGTTCATGGAACTACTCGGTAGTGAGCCCTGCCTCAGTTGAAAACCAGCTGGAGTCAGGCAAGCATCAGAGAACTAATAAGTATCTTAAATAGTCACTCGGCGGGTATTGAGTTTTTGAATTTAAGTAATCTGGCTGAACATTGTAATCAGTTTTTTCATCCTGAACTTGAAAACCACTTTTCCACCCAGAGAGAAGCTGTTGAGAGTATTGCGCACCTCAGGGAACTCCCACTTTCGAAAATGGCCCTATGCTCTTATTCCCGGCTATTAACCAATACTGCACCAGAAACCTTTGCCCTGAGAGCTGAAGACTTCTGGCAACATGTTATTGAAAGTGTTGCAGCCCAAGGCCACTCAGAATAAATGTCCAAAGCTGGTTAGATAAGCGACAGGCGGGTTATAAATCTATAACGATTGTGTATTTTGGATTCTTATAGCCCTAAGCAATAATTCGGCCCTTCCATAAAACCCAATCCCCTTGAGCATAAGAGAATTACTTCGGATGAACACGAAGCAGCAGTATCTTGGTGTCGCTCTGGCATTAACGTCAATGACTCTGGGTAGTTATTACCTGAGTACCCCTATTTTCTTTCGCCTCCTCCTGGGCCTGAGCCTGGGCTATGTGCTGGTCCGGGGCTCTATCGGTTTTGCCGGCAGCGTTAACCGGGCTTATAAAAGTGGCTCAACCCGCCTGATGGTGGTTTTGATGGGCATGTTTGTAGGAACCGCCATAATCAATGCCGCTCTGGTCATGAATGCAGAACCTGGCACCTATAACCTATGGGTCAACCCAATCAATACGGGTCTGATTGTCGGTGGCCTGCTGTTCGGTTTCGGCATGAGTTTTTCTTCTTGCTGCGCCACCGGCGTTCTGGCTCGAATCAGCTCTAAAATGCCACTGGCTTTGATCACCCTGTTCTTTTTCTGCCTGGGGGTTTTTGCCGGATTTCCCATACAGAAAGAAGCCAGCTGGATCACAGACACCTGGGTCTCTTCTGCCAGCTACCCTGATCAGGGTGTTTACCTTCCTGACCTGATTCCTGGCGATCCTTTAAATGGCTATTTGTCCGCCATCGTTCTGACCGTATTATTTGCGTCGATCGTTGTTTATCTGGCCAAGCGGTATGAAGACCATCGTCGGCAAAATGGCAGTTTTTTTGGCACCGACCAGGACGGCCCTCTTCCAGGGGAACAAACCTCTGCCGAGCTAAAACCTATGGTGCTGTTCAGCAGGGACACTTATGAAACTCTGTTGGTAAAACCCTGGAGCATGCGAACCGGTGCCATTGCCATCATAGCCCTGTTTACCATTATGATGGCCTCCACAGGTAATGGCTGGGGTGCATCTACACCCTTTGGTCTCTGGTTTGGCAAATGGTTGATGTTTGCAGGCTTCTCAGCTGCTGATGTTGCAGCCTATACCCGACTTCCTGAAACGGCCTTTACCCTGCCCTTCTTTGAACATGGCGTATCGGTTCAAAATCTGGGGATTGTCATCGGTGCCATCAGTTATCTGCTCATGGCTGGCAAATTCAAACCCATGCATGGACTGACACTCAAAGATGCGGCCTTGTTCGCCATAGGCGGTCTGGCTATGGGTCTGGGCACCCGTTTTGCCAATGGTTGCAATGTCGGAGCCCTCTATACCCCCATTGCGAATCTGTCCCTGTCTGGCTGGATTTATCTGATCTTCCTGGTGGCTGGTGGCGTTCTGGGTAACCGGGTAGCTAAAGCAGTTACCTGAACCACGCTATGGAGAAGTATCACTGGATGCTTCTCCATGTCTTACCTACCTTTTAAGACACACTTCTGCTTATTCGCTGTACAGTCTTGTTGTCGTTTAAATAAACTGAAATACTCATAGATCAACTCTTATCCTCCCAGGGAATATAATAATAATGCTAAAGGGAAGTCTGTTAAGGTCATCCGTTCATTTACCCGTTTTAGGTTTTCTTTTCACCGCATTGGCAGGCTGTAGTGGCGGAGGAGGTGGAAGCAGTGACTCTTTTGAGTCAACACCCAACCCCAATACAGGCACTGACATCACCAATGTTAATTTTTCCAACCGATCGGGTAATTGCCAGGAGTATTTCGGAACTTTTTTCTCAAACGTCAAGGATATTCAGCGCGACATTGCTTTTACAGGCAATCTCATCATCGCCTTGAGCAACGACAAGTGCCGTTTTACAGCGGATGAAATTCCCAATCATGATTTCAATGATTCCTCTGCAAACTTTGCCAGCTCGGTGCTTGAGCAGAATGGCCTGTATGAAGTCACGACTTCGCCGACCATTGCTGCCTCAATCACCCCCAGATCGATTGGCATCACCAATGTGGTTATGTTGAATGGTGTGACTATGGACCTTTTGGCAGCCGCCTGTTACGCCGTAGGTAATGATCCGCTTGGCCTGGAAAAAACAGGTTGTGGCCAGGACCAGATTAACAACCCCTGGCGTTATGACCCTATGTCCTCCCTGAACAATTTCGGCACCGATGAGCACAATGCCCATGTTCAGCCAGATGGCACTTACCACTACCATGGTGACCCGAAAGCCATGTACTTTCAGGACTGTGAATCCCAGGGACAGGAATCACCGGTCATTGGTTTTGCCGCTGATGGTTTTCCTGTCTACGGTCCCTGCTTCAGAGATCCTGATGACGGCGTTGTTCGTAAAGCCAGATCCAGTTTCGTCTTGAAAAGTGGTACTCGACAAACCGTTTCTCCCTATACAACCCCGGTTGCAGGAAACGGCGTAGTCAGCAGTAACAACTATACCGGCCAGTTCACGGGAGATTATGAATATCAGGCAAGCAGTGGCGATCTGGATGAATGCAACGGCATGACCCTGAATGGACAGTATGGCTATTACATCACTGACAGTTACCCCTGGGCGATGGCATGCTTCAAAGGAACGCCGGACTCGTCATTCAGCAAAACAGGGCAGGCACTGATCAACTCAATGCATTCACACTGACCCTTCAACCCACCATTTAAGAGGTATGACTTACTTGTTACACCTCTTGAATGAATCTCCTTACACACAAGTGAACATCCACTGACAATTTCGGTAAATCACAGCATAAATTCATCTTATTATCTTCGTGAAACCCTGAGCCCTTGGCACTCCTGACATTCCCCATACAAAACATACCTTCACAAAAGCTATCAATACAAAACAACCGCTCATACCTAAAAAGCATTAGCAGGTCTAGTGATATTTCTGTATGATTGCGGCGGGTTTGGCAGTATCAATTCACTGCCAGCCGATAAGGACCGGATAACAATCAGAAGTGTGCAAGACTAGGAGTACCGATCCAGGACAAAACACTCAGAGTCGTATAGAGACGAGCATTTTTGTTCATCTTTCAGAGCCCGAGGATCTCTGTGAGAAAATGAATAAAACGTTCGACTCAGTCTGATCGACTCAACGGGAATTGCCTTCTGGGCAGTACTCACGAGCGGAGTATTCCACTCAACTTATGATCTCCAGCCTTTAGTCAGATAATGATAAAGCAATGGAGTGAAAGGCCTTACGGACAAACCCAGGGGAGCTGACCGGAAGCATAGACTGTCCGGCCTGAAATCCAGTAGAACAACATTCTTTTTACTCTGGAAGCTTATTGGCGACCGGACAGTGGCATTTTTTGCCCTGTGATTCCTGTGAATCAACTGAAAGACAATGGTGTGTTACTGGATTTCCGGTCGAAAGTGCACAGCCTCAGGTTATCTCCAAGTCGTAATTTTGTTAGCAGAACCCGAAGGTAACATGGAGCATGAGCACTGCAACGTTACAGCCAACCTATAACTACAAGGTTGTCAGGCAGTTTGCCATCATGGCGGTGGTATGGGCCATCGTTGGGATGGGGATGGGACTGTTCATCGCTACCCAGATGGTATTCCCCGAACTGAATCTTGATTTACCCTGGACCAGCTTCGGCCGGTTGAGGCCTTTACACACTAACGCGGTTATTTTCGCATTCGGAGGCTGTGTTCTTTACGCGACCTCTTACTATGTCGTCCAAAGAACTTGTCAGGCCACTCTGGCCTTGCCAAAACTGGCTTCATTTACATTCTGGGGCTGGCAGCTGGTCATTGTACTGGCCGCCATCACTCTGCCTATGGGCATGACTTCCACCAAAGAATATGCTGAGCTGGAATGGCCCATCGACATTCTGATTGCCATTGTCTGGATCAGTTACGCCATTGTGTTCTTTGGCACCATTATGAAGCGTAAGGCCAAGCACATTTATGTAGCTAACTGGTTCTTTGGCGCCTTCATTATTACGGTTGCGGTTCTGCACATCGTCAACAGCGCTGCAGTACCTGTCAGCCTGACCAAATCCTACTCCGCTTATGCCGGTGCAATGGATGCTGCCGTTCAGTGGTGGTACGGTCACAATGCGGTAGGTTTCTTCCTGACGGCGGGCTTCCTGGGCATGATGTACTACTTCGTACCCAAACAGGCTGAGCGTCCCGTTTACTCCTACCGTCTGTCCATCGTGCACTTCTGGGCACTGATCGCCATTTACATCTGGGCCGGTCCTCACCACCTGCACTATACCGCTCTGCCTGACTGGGCACAGAGCCTGGGTATGGTTATGTCCCTGATCCTGCTGGCACCTTCCTGGGGTGGCATGATCAACGGCATCATGACGCTGTCCGGCGCCTGGCACAAACTGCGCACCGACCCGATCCTGCGCTTCCTGGTGGTATCCCTGTCCTTCTACGGCATGTCCACTTTCGAAGGCCCGATGATGGCCATCAAGACAGTCAACGCCCTGTCTCACTACACCGACTGGACCATTGGTCACGTACACTCCGGTGCTTTGGGCTGGGTTGCCATGGTGTCCTTCGGCTCCCTGTACCACATGATTCCAAAAGTCTGTGGTCGTGAACAGATGTACAGCGTTGGCATGATTAACGCTCACTTCTGGCTCGCTACCATCGGCACAGTTCTATATGTGGTTGCCATGTGGGTTAACGGTATTACCCAGGGTCTGATGTGGAGAGCGGTAAACAACGACGGTACGCTGACATACAGCTTTATCGAGTCTGTTTCTGCCAGTCACTTCGGCTACGTTGTCCGCGCTATTGGCGGTGCCTTCTTCGTTCTTGGCGTCCTGATCATGGCTTACAACGTCTACCGTACTGTCAAGCTTGGCAGTGAAAACCAGCAAGAAGGTGAAGTTCAGGCGTCACCTGCACAGACAGCCTGACCTGGGGAATTCACCATGAGAAAACATGATTTAGTCGAAAAAAATCTTGGTCTGATGGTGGCACTGATCGTAGTCGCCATCAGCTTTGGTGGCCTGGTTGAGATCGTGCCACTGTTTTTCCAGAAGACCACAACCGAGCCGGTTGAAGGACTGAAGCCGTATACTGCCCTGCAGCTGGAAGGTCGAGACATCTACATCCGTGAAGGCTGCGTAGGCTGCCACTCACAGATGGTTCGCCCTCTGCGTGCCGAAGTTGAGCGCTATGGCCACTACTCTGTTGCCGGTGAGTCTGTTTATGAATACCCATTCCTTTGGGGCTCCAAACGGACCGGTCCAGATCTGGCTCGTGTAGGTGGCCGTTACTCTGACGAGTGGCATCGTGCTCACCTGAAGAATCCAAGAGACGTAGTGCCTGAGTCCATCATGCCTTCATACCCGTGGCTGAACCACAACACCCTGGACGGAAAACTGACTGCCAGAAAAATGGAAGTCTTGAGAAGTCTGGGCGTACCTTACAGCGATGACGACATCGAAGGTGCAGCTTCAGCGGTTAAAGGTCGAAGTGAAATGGATGCTGTTGTGGCTTATCTGCAGTCACTGGGCACCGCTATCCAGAATAAACGGTGACAAGAATGGTTGGTGACACCTATGGATATTAATGATCTGAGAGGACTTTCCACTGTTTTTGCCATGATCGCCTTTCTGGCGGTCTTCTTCTGGGCATACAGTGGCCGTAAAAAGCGGGACTTTGACGAAGCGGCTTCACTGCCGTTTACAGACGACACTGCACATATAAATACACAAGACGCCTGTAGCGCCATAAACGCTTTTAGCGGGACAAAAGCAGAGCACGCGGACAAGGACAAAGGGGCCATATAATGATGAGTAGTTTCTGGAGTGGGTGGGTAATCATCCTTACTCTGGCCTGCCTGGCATTTGTAATTTATGTGCTGTTTACCACCTGGAGACAACAGCGCAGCGAGGCAACCACCGAGACCACCGGGCATGCCTACGACGGTATTGAAGAGCTGGATAACCCGATGCCTAAATGGTGGCTGTTGTTATTCGTAGCTACCTTCATTTTCGCGGCAGGCTACCTTGCCCTGTACCCGGGCATGGGTAACTGGAAAGGTCTCCTGGGCTGGACCTCCACAGGTGAACTGGAACGTCACCAGGAAAAACACGATCGTCGTTATCAGCCACTGTTCGCACAGTATGCCAATACTCCGATCGAAGAACTGGTGAACAACCCTAAAGCCGTTAAGATGGGTAAGCGTATCTTCCTGAATAACTGCGCTCTGTGTCACGGCAGTGACGCTGGTGGTGCTTTCGGCTTCCCGGACCTGACAGACAATGACTGGTTATACGGTGGCACAGCTGACGCCATTACCACCACCATTATGGAAGGTCGTAACGGACAGATGCCTGCCTGGGGTGCGGTGATTGGTGAAAAGGGTGTGCGCGACGTAGCTACCTTTATCAGAGCCAATGCTGGACTGGTAGACAACGCCGATCCTGCTCAACTGGAATCCGGCAAAAAAGTGTACGACACCACTTGTGCTGTCTGCCACAACGCCGATGCCAAGGGCAACCAGCTGCTGGGCGCACCTGACCTGACGGATGATACCTGGTTGTATGGTTCAAGCCAGGCACAGGTTGAATACACCATTCGTAACGGTCGTAACGGGGTCATGCCTGCCTGGAAACACATTCTGGGCAGCGAAAAGGTTCATCTGGTGGCCACCTATGTCTACAGTCTGAATGAAGACAACAAGGCTAAGAAAGAAGAGAAGAACTGATTTTCTCTGATTAAGGTCCTTGTCATAAAAAACGCAGCTCACGGGCTGCGTTTTTTTATTCCAAACCGGTAGATTCAGGTTATTTGATTACGGATTAGAGGCTTTTCACTACTTTACCAGACGCGAGGTATTGCAAATCAAGACCTCTTAAATCTGAGTAAATGAAAGATGGTGACAGCGATTACTAAGCTACACATCGAAACCACGCCCACAGCAGAGACTAAAGCCGAAACGATGCCTTCGAGCAATGCTGTATCTTCACTTTCGCCCCTATGTGTAGCTGGATGAGCAGTGACTGCCTGATCTTGATCGGCAAATGTGATCATGTCGCTAGTGCCGGGATTTTCGCTGCTTAGAGGAGACGAAGCTCCTGTTGATGCCGTAACGTTAAAATCAGTGGTAATAGCAGGTAGCTCAGTGGTGGCAGATGCCTGCAAACAAATGTCACTGCCTGGCAAACCGGGCTGACAGGCTGTTATGGAAGGGTTGTTTTTTTTCTCCAGTATTCTCGAGATACTGGAGTTAATTTGTATGGCTTCTGGATAACGACTGCCAAGGTTGCATGTATCGTTACAGCAGGCCTGCCAGCCAATGGCCTGGTTGGAAAGTGTCCATAAGCGTTCTTGCGAACAGTTAGAGTAAAAGCCCCTGTGCTGGAACAGCGTTTTATTCACTCCTCTGTACCCGGCGACTGCGTAGCAGGAGTGGTTTTCTAATGCAGCTTCATCGTTGAAAGCCGCTACTTTTCCGGAAGATGTCAGATTGCTTATCCGGTTTGTAGCAAAACCTTCGGACTCATTCTGGTTAACAGATGCACGGCCACTGATCACTAAAATAAAATCGCTATGACCATTACCTGCAACTACTGGCAGGCTGGCAGAGGAAGGTTCAAAAACAGTGTCATGGACATACAGAGCGCGGCTTTGGGTTTCTTTGAAAACACCGCGCTGTATATCCGGTATATCGAGGGTCAGTGTCTCAATGAAGACATTACCCGCTGATTTCATGAAAAACTCGTGACTACCGGAATATTTTAATACTGTGCGCTGGTGATTCTGGTAAACGCCCACCAGGGCAACGGACACATTCTTGTCTTCCGAGAGGGACAGTACTGCCTCCTCCTGCCCTGATTGCCCTGAGGCAGAACCGTCTTGAAAAAAGACATCCTCTTTTTTGTCGACTTCCCCTGAAACCAGCTGAGTGAAGTCGAAAGCGTTTTCAGATGCAGGATAAAGATGACTCGCAGGGGAGTTTCCAGACTCTCCTGAACCCAACGCCGTATCAGCGGAAAGGGAATCTAGCACACCTTCCGTGGCTGAGAGCGGCATAAGTACAAATAGGGTCGATACTTTTGCAGGAAGCCTGGAGGCCAGCTCCCGGGCCGAACGAACAATCACGACTTTCTGGAAGTTATCAGCGCCAAGAGTTGGCTGAAACTGACCTGACTTTTCTGCCCCCTGCAAGGCTGCCTGCTTCAGGGAAAGCTCTTTGATCGTTTCATAGAGTTTGTTTTTTTCATCGCCACCTGAACAGAGAAAAGAGTAATTATTCACATAATTTCCTGTTTTTTCTCCCAGCCCCAGATGCAAAACCGGAAAACGGGTAAAACAGAGTTTTTCAAAGCGGGATCTGACGGTGTTCCCTTTATAGTAAGTCGAACCCACTTCCATAATGGGCCTCCAGTTTCGGTTCAAGTAGGCCCCTCTGGAGTTGATGAGCCTTTTATAGGCTGTGTAGCGTGACCAGCCAGGGCGGTACTCCTGAACAATACTGCACCTTGCTCCCGGGCAATCGGAGTTAAGGTGTCCAGAATCGGGAATAGAATAGTTCAAGTGGCTGCTTGCAAGATTGTTCAAAAGCATGAAGCTTCCCGTTGCAAGCGTTCTATTCTGGCACTGGTCGCTCCACGCCAGATCCGGGTTGAATGCGTTGCTGCACCACCTTTTTGCTTCATCCTCAAGCACCCAGTCCGGCAGCAGGCAGTTGTCATCAGCGGGTGAGTTATACTGATAGACCGGACCGGCAACAAGGCTCACCGTCAGCCTGGGAGTGTCACTGTAGAGGCTATTACAATTGCTGGCCGCAACAAACGAGCCAGAGCAGATCAGTAACAAGGCCGAAACAAAGGATATAACGTGCTTTTTTTTCAAAGTTTGACTCTCAATTATCGTTTTTTATTACCAAAACCTCGCTTCGCAAAGCTGTTTTTATCTAGGCGCTTTCTTCTTAACTGACAGAGAACTCAGAATACTAGTCAAGATTATAAGCTTGTAAAGTTGTAATCAGACTCCTAGCCCGCATACAAGCAACTTTTTTCGCCCCCCCCCCCCGCGAAGGCGGGAATGACGGTTGTATGGATATTAAAGCCTTCCTGCACTAGCCCGGATATTTCATAAACTGACCTGAGCATCGCGCTGGACTTTGTGGCTCAATAAGATTTTACGAAGGAGCGCCGTACCGGGGAGTACGGTCGACTGAGTAAAACTTTCTTAGAGCCGCAAAGGACAAGCGAGGCCAGGAGCATGTTTATGAAATACCCGGGTTAGACAAATACTTAGTGAACAATCATCCACCGAGGGTATCTATCGTTAAGAATCTTTTCACTGACCTTCTTCCGGCAGCACACCCAATAGTCGTTCTGCACCTGTAAAATAAAACATTTGCCTAGGGCTTAGTCTTTTAGAGCTTAGTCTTTTAGAGCTTTGTCTTTTGATTTCTGGCTGTGGCAAATTCCACTTCCAACTTAAGGGAATATAAGCTTTACTCGCTCGTGCTTGTGCAATCTGCCTATCAATATCTTGACTATTATGCTCCAGAGGCTTCACCTTCATTTTCCCAACCTTCACCAGCTTCAGCTCATCAAGGTATTTAAATCTTTCGGTATTTTCGTTTTGGTCGAGTCGACCCAGAATTTTATCCATGTACCCCAAACAACGACCCATGACAACATTAAATACCGCGACAACGGCTTGCTTGATTAACTTGTCCTGGTAGAGGCTGTAACGAGTATCTCTTTCATTTTTCGCCACATGCTTGCCCGGCAAACACGGACCTTTCTTTATTACGCCCCAAAGAGAAACAGGGGGCTCCCGCTTCAGGCCACCCTGATAGAGCAGGCAAAAACCATTGAGCTGAGTACATATCAAGAATGAAACACCCTTCAGGACCTTCAGAAAGATAATGATACAAATCCATCTCATCCTCCCAGACATCATTACTCATCACCCCAGGTTCGACAGCGACCACTCCATCCAGGCTGGACATATCCGGATGCTGAAGAAGCCACTGACTCATCTGTTTGATCCATGCTGGAGCAATGGCAGACTGGTAAGGGAGATCCTTAGCGGCAACATCCAGCTTAAACAGCTCGGGTTCAACCCACTGAAGCGAGGAGCTGTCTTCAAAGACTACACTCGTCTTATACCCTTTTTGATATTGATGATATTGATAGACACCCATAAATAAATATCTATTCAATATCAACCGTTCACGAAGCGTCGATGCCTGAGCCGAATCTCTCTCTGTTACCCGGAGATTGAGCGACACTTTTCTTTCGCTCATTATTTTGGCCAACTGAAGATACTCATCATCTCCAAATGCCTCGTCGGCATACTCTGGTTGCCACAAAGACTGAATCCTATAGCCTGGAACCGATGCATTGGCAGGCAAAGTCAACTGAATCAACAAAGGAGCCCTTATGCGATCGTGAAAAGGCAAAGTCAAAATCTTCGGTTGCCGTTGGCTCGTAGCCAGAAACAGAGCCAGACCATTTCCAAAGAGAAAAGCAAAATCAACCAGACCCATCCCCGTCAAAAACATGCTCAGCATAGAGACTGTTTTGGGAGAATATCGAAAGAGCAAATTTAAGGTCATTACCATGGGCAGGAGAGAAGAAACGGAGCGGAACCAGGTCGAAACCGGACTGGAATAATAATGTACTATAGCCTCCGGACAGGCTCCTTCCCACCAAGTACTTCCGTTCTGACTGATTTCATAAACACCTTCTGGCAGCCCCAGCAGCTGACCAGCCTCTTCTTGAACAGCCATGCAACGGCCACTCAAAAAAAGAATCGCGACAAACACCCAAGCTTTCATCAGGAGGTACCGCCGTCTCTATTACAGACTTCATCGTATTGATAAGGGCTAACCCGGAAATTTCATAAAGTGTCGAGCTTCTCGCTCTACTATTTTTTCGGCTGGTACATTTTTACGGCCTATTCATGCTTATTGCATGGATCTGTTGTAAAAAAATACCTACTCCGTTCAACCTGAGCCTGTCGAAGGATACTGGTAGTACACTTCGACAGGCTCAGTGCCAACGGTTTGGGGTTTAGCGCTTATCTGCAATAGTTACTGATCTAAGAAATTCTCTCCAATCAGGCCAATGCGCCACATAAAGATGATCCACTGATAAGGGATTTCAACAACGGACCCTCCATCCCACTCATCGTCACCTCTTTCAGGTATGTTCCCCGCATTGCGCAGGGCCTGATCCTTAGCTTTATCACTTGCTGCCCTGGACGCTGCCAGGAAACGCTTCCAGTGTTCAGGCGCAAGTTTATGACCAAAGATTTCCACTTGTTGATTATCCTGATCTAAGACCAGATGATTTTCCCTGCCCTCATTCAAGAGCCTATCATTTATAGCAGCGACCTGAGCTCGTGAAGGTTTAGGCTTCAGCTTTGGAGGTCTTGGCCTAACAGGTGGTGGCTTTCTATCGATCGTTTGGTCCATCGGTGCAGTATTCGCTGCCACGTTGACTGGCTCTTCAGGAGCATTACCCGCCACGTTGACTGGCTCAACAGGGGGTTGTTGCTGCTGTTGTCGCTCAAGTGCTTCGAGCTTTTTCTTTCTGGCGGCAAGGATGTCTGCCATGGAACTCATTACATCGTCCATTCCACCCTGATTCTTTGGCTTATTCTCTTTAGCAGCCTGGTCCTGTGCTAACTGAGCCTTGGTTTTGATCTTGATCTTATACTCTTTTGGAGCCTGCACTTTCGGTGGCGGTGGGGGTGGTGGTGCACCCACTGGTGGAGCTGGTACTTTATTTTGATCACCGACTGCTACACCTTCTCCCACCGGCTGTTCAGTGACTGGCTTCTTCTGGGCAACTACCAGGCGCGGTCTAACAGGTGCTACTTCCTCACCTTCCTCATCATCAAATTCGAAGTCATCGTCACTCTCATCGTCCGAGTATTCGGTTGCAGCCTTCTGATCCTTCATTCTTTTCTCAAAAGCAGAAAATTCTTTCTCTTTGACAGGTTTTTGTTCTTCTTTAGCTCTTAGCTGTATGCCTTGCTTGATGGCAGCACTAAGTCCTGTCCTTCTCTCTAATTCCGCAAGCACCAGATGATCTTGCAGACCCATACTTTTAGAAACCACTGCAGCTACTTTGGCTGGAGCGGGTGCTTGAGGAGCGGGAACCACCTCATTACCAGCAATATCATCAGGAGGAATCACTTCAGGAGGAACCGTTTGAGGGGGAGGTAATGTAGTAATAGCCTTGCTGTTTTTCCATCCTATGTAGGCTTTGTGTGTCTCACGGACACCATTCATGAATCCCCAGTTAAGAGCAGCCACTTGGAGCTTTTTCAACACTGTCCATTTCAGGAAGGTACTCTGAGCTTCAAATTGGTTGTAGGTATAACTCTTAGAGACGTCATGCTCGGCAGAGCGAAGGATATCTTTTCGTCCAATCGAGAGACAATGTTGATCGCCACCCAACAGCACACCGGACGCCGGCAACCTGCTGATCATAGAACCCATATCCAGCTCCATACAACCTGACCCAGCATCACTGACCAGCATATTGTTCACGCCCAGCTCATCGTCTTCAAACCAGGGACCAGGCTGCTCAGGCATTTCTCCCAACTCAGACAGATCATCGTCCTGAGCCGCCAGATATTTACCCATCAACCTCCAGTTTTCAGGTTTTGTCAGCCAGTCGGCCACATGCCCAATCCAGAGTGGCGAGATAGCTGACAGATATTGTCTGTCCAGCTCCGCACCGGTAGCTCTGCTGAGTGAAAGCTCCTGCCATGGCAAGGATGGGCTACCACTGAAGTCAACGTGGAAGAAATATTCCCGATTCGCATTCTGAAAAATAGATACGGCCAGATCACTGTCCCTGGCCAACTCATCCTTCAGAGTGGAACCCTCTTCCGGCTCCTCCTCCATCGGCGTTAAGGTCAGATAGATCTGCCTCTTGTACAACACTTTGGCGAGCTTCAAATAGGCGTCATCAATGTATCGTAAATCACTGGCCTCTTCGTCATACAGACTGAAAACTGTGTAATGCACTCTACCTACTGAATGCTGATTCAGAAGTATCAATAGGGGAGGCTCTTTCCTGTCCCTGAAAGGAACCTGCCAGATACCTTCATAAGACTGACCATAAAGACTGTATACCCGATAAGCCTGCTTGGTTGTGAGCCCCAAATCCACTACAAACCCAAAGGTTGTCAGTAAACTGATCATTCTTAATTCAAGAGGACTGTATCCACCCACCATGGCAGTAACAGCAGCCATGGCAACATAAGTAGCAACAGAATAAAGGTAGCTGTAGATAGAAGAGGTCTGATAATAATCAACTTGATGTGCATCAGCCCCATCCCAGTATACCCAGCCATCTGGAGCTTTCTGTAAAACCCCCATAGGCAACTGGATTCGTTCTCTCGAGCTCCCCTGACGGACAGCTTTCTCCCCTTCCCTGGTCGCTATATTTTGCACAACAGTATTTGAATCAATTGCAGCATTAGCGCTGGTACTGACAAAGCAAACAAGCAGCAAAGCTGCCAAGAGCACAGTTTTCATGCGTCTGAACATCTCGTTTAGTATTCACACGAAGATGAATGAGTATAGTTTGAGATTATTCGTTTATCCGTCCTCTTTTATTTAATAAACGACTGTCGTTAATTTAAAGCCGTATCACTCACTCAAATTAAACGACTATTAATACTTAACAAACACCTTCTTATCAGTAACGAGTTGCCATCGAGTCAAAGAAAATCAAATAATTCCCTTTAAATGCAACAAAGTCATACTCTCTGATATAAATCTTCCTTTACAAAAACAGAAATACATTCAACTTTAGTCCTATCGACAGGTCAGAGAAACCAGAAAAATAAGCTCATCAACTTAATCTTAATAAAACATTAGACAACTTAAACGCCTCGTTTTGTTAACGACATATTGAGTTTCAGTTAAAAAATTTCAGGCAAACATAAACCTGATTCAAATAAAGCAACCCTCATAATTTTTAATAAAAACCTTCCCGCAGGAGGAAGGTTTTTATTAAAGGCTGCGAACAATAATTTTTATAGGTTGATTCACTTTTTCTGATAGTCCATTCCATCAGTATCATGCCCAAATCACTGACACTGCCCCTAAAAAAAGGTAAGATAGCGGCCGATTATTCTAAAGCATCCACCGGGGCACTTTTCAGATAAGAAAAGACTAAACGGATGCAGTTCGAAGGACCGTTTCTCAAATTTGGGGGGAATCCGGTTCCATGGACGCCAATAACGACAATCAGGGCAGTAAAGTGATATGCCAGAGTCAGACCAACTCAACACTTCCAGTGAGCCGGAATTAATAGACCTGTACCAAAAGCCGGACAAAATCTACACCCGCAGTTTTGAGGGCTTCTACAGAAACCTCAGGCTGGCCGGTGGAGCCTTTCTGTTTCTCCTCTATTTTGGCACCGTATGGCTGAACTGGAATGGCCGCCAGGCGGTTCTGTTTGATTTACCAGAACGAAAGTTTCATATTTTCACCGCCACCTTCTGGCCTCAGGACTTTATTCTCCTGTCCTGGTTGCTGATCATTTGTGCGTTTGGCCTGTTTGCCATTACCGTTTTTGCCGGCAGAGTCTGGTGTGGTTATACCTGCCCCCAAAGCGTCTTCACCTGGGTATTCATGTGGGCAGAACAAATAACCGAAGGAGACCGCAATCAGCGCATCCGCAGAGACAAAGGCCCGATGACGGCTGAAAAATTCCTGCGAAAACTGGCTAAGCACAGCATCTGGCTGGGTGTATCAGCAGCAACAGCCATTACCTTTGTCGGCTATTTCACACCCATTCGTGAACTGCTGCCCGACCTGCTGACATGGCAGGCAGGCACCTGGGCCGTATTCTGGATTGGCTTTTTCATTCTGGCCACCTACGCCAATGCGGGCTGGCTCCGTGAAATGGTGTGTCTGCACATGTGCCCTTATGCTCGCTTCCAGAGTGTAATGTTTGACCGTGACACCCTGGTCGTGGCCTACGATCGGGCACGGGGTGAAAGCCGTGGTTCACGCAAAAAAGGGATTGACCCTAAAAGCCAGGGTCTGGGTGACTGTATAGACTGCAGCGTCTGTGTGCAGGTCTGCCCGACTGGCATTGATATCAGAAACGGCTTGCAGATTGGCTGTATTGGTTGCGCTGCCTGTGTCGATGCTTGCGACAATATCATGGACAAAATGGGTTATGAAAAAGGCTTGATCCGATACACCACGGACAACGAACTTTCTGGCAATAAAACCCACTGGCTGCGTCCAAGACTGATAGGGTACTCCATTGCCCTGCTGGCGATGATTGGGTTGTTTATATGGAGCCTGAACAGTCGCTCTGCACTTGAGCTGGACATTCTCAGGGATCGTAACCAGCTTTACCGGACCACATCCGACGGCAGTATTGAGAACATTTACACACTCAAGGTAGCCAATAAGGATCAACGACCTTTAACCATGACTGTGAAGCTCAAGGATATGGGAGATCTGAGCTCACGCAGTGATATGCAGTTTACGGTCAATGCCGGGGAAGTCGCACAACACGTAGTTCGATTGATACTTCCTGCGGGTTCTGTCCATTCCGGTAGCCGTGATATTGAATTTATAATCAGCACTGACCAGCCGGAAATACCGCCTGTAACCGCCGAAAGTCGATTTATTGCCCCACAGCTGTAAAAAGAGCTGGCGGACACAGTGGAGGCTGAGAGACTATAAGCGGCCCGGCCTCCCCGCAGAATAGAAACAGGTAAGCATTATGAGCCTTGTAAAGAATGAACCGATAACCCGCTGGTACCAGGAGCCCTGGGTCTGGGCCATTCTGGGAGTACTGGCTGTCACTTTTGTCTGGGGCAGCTACCGGATTTATTATGCCTTCCAGATTCAGGACAGTGTTGTCGTGGATGACTATTACAAGACGGGTAAGATGATTAATGAAGATCTGACCCGGGACAACAATGCTCGTGACCTTGGCATCCGCGCCAACCTGATGATTGATGACTTAACCGGGGAGGTTAGGGTTAACATCAATGGCAATCTGTCCGAATGGCCTGAGCAACTCAAGCTGAGCCTTTTGTCACCTGTTTTTGCTGACAGGGACAAAGTAGTCACCATGAACCGCTCCTGGTCAGGCGATGAATCCAGACAAATTTATGTAGGGCAGGTTGATGCTGCAGTGGAAGGCAAAACCTATGTCCAGCTCGAAACCATCGATGAACACATTCCGGAAGTGGGCTACGAAACAGGTTGGAGACTGAACCAGCCACTGGTCTTGACCCCGGGAGAAACCTCTCAGCTATTACCCCGCGGTAGTTCTGCCCCTTGATGGAGATTTGGAAGGCTGGTGTTTAACCTGACCTTCCTGCAGCCTTTGTTTTAATACAGGCATCTGTCGTGAATGGAATCACCATGCCTGATGCGTTTCGGATCGACTGGATGAGTACACACTCTGCAAGCTGCCACTGCTTTCACTGCCACCTTCCCATCGAAGGAGAGCCTCCCTATACCGCAGTAGTGGATCAGGTCGAACAGCCTATGTGCTGCCCGGGCTGCAAGATGGTAACCGAAGCCATTATTGCCGGAGGCCTGGATAATTATTATCAGCACCGGACCGATCCGGGACTTCAGGCCAACACTCTGAGTAAAAAGCTGGAAGAAGAGCTGAGACTTTATGACCGCGACGATATCCAGCAGGACTTTGTTATCCCGTCCGACCATGGCAAACAAGCCAGCCTGTTGATTGAAGGTATCACCTGTGCAGCTTGTATCTGGTTGCTGGAAAACCATATTGGCCTGATCGAAGGAGTTGAAAGAGTCAGCGTCAATCTCAGTACCCATGAGGCACAGATCACCTGGAATCCGGAACAGGTGCCCCTAAGCACCTTACTGATCGCCATCCACAAGATTGGTTACAAGGCCTACCCATGGCGCGCCGATCGTCAGGAAGCCATGCTCAAGCAGGAAAACCGGGTGTTTATACGACGCCTGGCTATTGCTGGTATTGGCACCATGCAGGTGATGATGTACGCCATCGCCTTGTATTCCGGGGCCATCAGTAACGACATGACAGACCCCTACCGGGACCTGATCCGATACGTCAGCGCCCTGGTCGCCTCCCCTGTTATTTTCTATTCAGCGGCACCCTTTTTCAAAGCGGCTATCCGGGATTTAAAAACACGACACCTGAGTATGGATGTTCCGGTTTCCATTGCCATCGGCGGCGCTTATGTAGCCAGTCTGTGGGCAACAGTTACTGGCGGTGGCGAAGTGTATTTCGACTCGGTTTCCATGTTCACCTTCTTTTTGCTCACCGGCCGTTATCTGGAGCTAAGAGCCCGACATTCCACGTCCCGTGCAGCAAGAGCACTTAGAAATCTGCTTCCCTCCAGCTGCCTCAGGAAGCAGGGNGACGAATTTGTTCGGGTTCCCTTGAAAGACCTTAAGCCCGGAGATCGGGTTCGCGTCCTGCCCGGAGACTCTATTCCCGCCGACGCTGTCATCCGCAAAGGCAGCAGCAGTGTCGACGAATCAATGCTCACGGGTGAGTACCTCCCTATTGCCCGTTCGTCCGGTGAATCGGTGATGGGCGGCAGTCTGAATGTCGATAACGCCCTTGAAGTTGAGATCACTCATGTGGGTGAAGAGACCCAGATGTCGGCCATTCTCAAGCTACTCAAACACGCTCAACAGGATAAACCCGCTATTGCCAAACTGGCTGACCGGGTAGCGGGCTACTTTGTCGGCTCCGTCCTGCTAACTGCAACCGTCGTTTACTGGTACTGGTCCGGCACGGCTGCTGAAGATGCCTTCTGGATCACCCTCTCTGTTCTGGTTGTGACCTGCCCTTGTGCACTGTCGCTGGCGACACCTACTGCACTTACTGCCGCCACTGGCTACCTGCATAAACTGGGATTCCTCGTCACCCGAGGCCATGTGCTGGAGGGTCTGGGCAAGATCAACCATATTGTCTTTGACAAGACAGGTACACTTACCCAGGGTCGTCTGACCCTCGAAGGTATTCACCCTGTCTCGGACTGCCAATACACCAAAGATCAATTGCTTGCCCTTGCCGCAGCAATAGAGGCCCATTCCGAGCACCCCATTGCCAGAGCTTTTGCCGTCCCGAGTGATTTGAAAGCCGAAAATGTTGTCAGCCACACAGGGCAAGGGATAGAAGCGCAGGTCAACGGCCTGGGTTATCGAATTGGCCGCCCTGATTTTTGTACTTCCGGAACACTGCCTGAACGTCCACAGAATGAAGGCCAATGGCTCATGATGTCAGAAAATGACACACCTCTTTGCTGGTTCCGTGTAGCGGACAGCCTGCGACCAGAAGCCGCTGAAGTGATCCGAAAACTCAAGAATTCCGGCTTTAAACTCACCCTGCTCAGTGGCGACCAGGAACCCGTTGTCGCATCTGTGGCCCGGGAATTATCCATTGAAGAATGGCAATCCCAGGCCAGTCCGGATGACAAACTGAACTTCATACGCCAACAGCAAACCGAAGGAGAGCATATCCTGATGGTGGGCGATGGCATCAACGATGTTCCGGTTCTGGCGGGGGCTGATATCTCTCTGGCAATGGGCAATGCTTCTGACCTTGCCAAGACCAGCGCCGATGCCGTTTTACTCTCCGACGACCTGAGCCGTCTGAATGATGCGTTTGACCTGGTTACCCGAACACGCAGAATTATTCGCCAGAATCTGGTCTGGTCCTTTGGCTACAACATGACCGCCCTACCCCTGGCTGCCGCAGCTATGGTGGCTCCCTGGATGGCCGCAATTGGTATGGCCCTGAGTTCTCTGGTGGTTGTGGGTAATGCCATGCGCCTGAACAGGGACAAACCGAAGCTTGCCAAGCCGCAGGCTGACAGGGAAAATGCGGATTACCTGAATTCCGCTGTAAAGGTATAGTGCTGCTCTTTAGAGGTATAGTGTTCCTATGGAAAGCCTGATCATCCTTATTCCCATTGCCGTAATGCTGATAGCCCTGGCTGTCAGGATTTTTCTGTGGGCGGTGGATAATGACCAGTTTGATGATCTGGAAGGACCCGCTCACAGCATTTTGTTTGATGATGACAATCCGGTCGAAAGCCGGGCTATGCGCAACAACCAGGCCACTCCTGCGACCAAAACAGCGGCGGTGGAAATACCTACATCCGATAAAAAACAGATTTAACGACCTGCAATGACTGAAGCTCCTTCTCTCCTGGCGGCTCTTACTATTGGCCTGCTGGGCAGTACCCACTGCATCGGGATGTGTGGTGGTATCACCTCTGCCTTGAGCCTGTCGCTGAATGGGCGCTCCAAAGCTGAAACCACCTGGCTGATGTTGACCTACCATCTTGGCCGTATCAGCAGCTATGCACTGGCCGGATTCATTCTGGGTATGATTGGCTGGTATCTGGGTGACACCAGCGAAACACTGCAAGTCTCTCTTCGTTACCTTGCCAGCGCCATGTTGATAGCCATGGGACTTTACATCACCGGCTGGTGGAAAGGTCTGATGAAGATGGAGAAGCTGGGCCAGCATCTCTGGAAACGCATCCAGCCTATTGCCAGTAAACTGTTGCCTATTCGCAATACCCCCAATGCTCTGGCACTGGGAGCCCTATGGGGCTGGCTTCCCTGCGGGCTGGTCTACAGCACATTAATCTGGTCTGCGAGCCAGGGAAACCCGGGGCAATCAGCCCTGCTTATGGCTGGTTTTGGACTGGGCACCCTGCCAGCGGTTTTTCTGACCGGTTTGTTTGCACGACAACTGACTTCGGTTATTCAGGCCAGTGTGACCCGAAACATTGCGGGTATTATGATGATTGCCTTTGGCCTGTTTGCTATTCCAGGGCCTCACCAGTTGTGGGTCATGTCGGTTCTATCTATGAGCTCCGGCGGTCATTCCATGTAAAACACCAACCATCTTTTACCAGGGAGCAAGACCCGGCTTACTGAAGGGAATAACTGCTTTAATGGCTTCTGCAATCTCAGCAGTGTCGACCCCCTTCAGAAAGATATGGGCATGAGCCAACCCCACCGTTCTCTTGTGCGGTGGGTTGACATAGATTCGCCATTGAAGATCATACCTGCTCTTGAGATCAGAGAGTTTAGCCCTCAGCAATCGTTCAGATTCTGAAATCAGATACCCCTCTTTCCAGCTCTTATTGGCCACAAATACCAGCAGATGCACCACATCATCTTCGAGCCAGTAAGGGAAACTGTTGATGACCAGCCTGCTATCCAATTGGCAATCACCGCTGCGGCAAGCTTCAGCCTGTTCACTGGAAAGCCTGAATATATCCTCAAGAACGGTGGTTTCCGGCGATTTTTTGCTGTCTCTGAGCCGTTCCAGATAACGCAGATAAATCTCCTGCTGTGTATCACTTCGACGAGTATCAAGACGGTCGGATTGAATCTCCTCCCAGGTAATGACCTCAGCAACTACGAAAGGGCTGACAAGCAGCGTCAGAATCACCAGGCGGATGGCAGCTAATACTTTCAAAGCAAATACTCCATTCAATATCGGAATTATTTGCCTTCAATCATAGACGCCTGATCCCGACTCGAGAGAAGCACCGAAGCAAAAGCCTTAATATTAGCGTTGCCACCCCCTTTCCTCCAGATAAAGTCTCTTCCAATATAAAATGAGCCTGAACAAAAGAGTCTCTTCCAATATGAAATGAGCCTGAAGAAGGGGCTGGTTTCTAACATGAAATGAGCCGACTTCAGCACTGTCGTTCATGATGAGGATATGAAAATCATCATGAACACCCATTTCATCAAAACCCTGGAGGATGTAAGAAGCCTCCTTTCACAAGCAGACTGTCTGGAGCCCGGCTGGGACTCCAAGGACGAATGTTACCGTTGGATTGAGCTAACCCTCAGCCACTTCAAATACCGTTCC
>NZ_LASA01000008.1 GCF_001562015.1 Endozoicomonas arenosclerae
TACCGCTATGAAAACATGATGACCCCTTACGAAAAGTTCCTGTCACTGAAGGAACCAGAACAGTACCTGAAAGAAGGGATTACACTGGACCAACTAAAGGACAAAGCGGAAGCCATGACCGATAATGAAGCGGCCAGAAAGCTGCAACAAGCCAGAGAAATCCTGTTTCAATTAGTTCATGAGCGACAAGCCGAGGGTTAGGTAGTAGTACCTGCCTTCAGGCTCATTTCAGGATTGGAAAATACTGGGAAGAACGCATCCGTAAGCGGGCGGTTTGGGTTACCATGGGGCAAATCTTTGATTCCAGTCAGAAATATGAGAGTGCAGGAATAAAAAATATGGCTAAAGAGACCACTGTCCGAGCTCGTATCGACGAAGCTCTGAAAGAAGAAGCCGAAGAAGTGCTTCGCAAACTGGGGCTGACAACTTCACAGGCTATCAATATTTACTTCAGTCAGATTGCTTTAAGAAAGGGGCTACCGTTTGATGTTGTGATTCCTGATGATAAGCAGTAAGCATTCTTGAGGAATAAACTTCTGTCAGAAAGGCAGCAGTTTTGAACATAAAAGGCTGTTGTCAAACTGACCCGAAGCAGTAACCTGAAAATAATCCTGGGTCTATCTATTCTGGAAAGAAGGAAACGACCAGAATGGATTCTATACATGAGCAGCCCCAAACCTACCGATTCGTCCTCACCCAGCCACTCTACTTCTTCTGTTTCTCCAGTATCCCCTGAAGCTTCTGAAAAGCAAGAAGGCCAGACGGATTTTGGTCGAGATGTTGTCGTTGTTGAACACAAGGAAGATGGTGCCATCAATAAAGTGAAGGTCGTTGATGCCGAAGCGTCCTACTCCAAATGGTTTACAGAGCGCTGCTGGGGTGGTGTTGGAGGCTTTATGACAGGGTTGGTTCTGGGCGGACCTGGAGGAGCAATCATTGGAGCCACAGCGGGGGCTTTTTATCCGGATCTGGTCGGCAGTGCTCCGGTCATGACAGAAGTAGAGGTCCAGGATGTGGAGGAATTTGATTTCATAAATGCTACTCCTGATGCCGTAAGTGAACCTGTGCCAGCCCGATCCCAGATAGAAGATGCCAACCTTGATGTTCTGATCAGCCAGAAAGGTTCCATCATGAATATTCTGGGTATTTATGACCTTTCAGGAAGGCAGTTGTCCAGGGTGGCAGCTCGACTGGTCAAGCGCGATTCACTTTATCAGGATTTGAAAGACGTTAAGGACTGCGTTCGCTCCCATAAAGGGTATCTCGCTGATACGGCTTTTCTCCAGCACTTAAAATACCTGTTTACCCAGGTGAGACACCGGCTCAGCAGTGAGCAGGCTACTGATAAAAAGCTGATCAGCCTCCTCGTTGGCTCCATTGATAGTATGGGCAAGCGTATTACCAGTAATCTCGATTTACCGAAGGGGTGACTGTGTCGTGGCCTGTGTATAACCAGTTATACACTTTTTATGCACAGGTTTTCCTTGAGTGCTCTTAGAACGCTAGAAACAGTACCGTGCACAAATAGAGGCTTTTAGCCGACTCTACGCTCTCCATATAAATATTCGCTGTTGATGATATTTATACTTATCCACAATTGTTATAGAAAGTTTTCCACAGACCGCCGATCACATCACAAGGTATCTCTCGTCAGATCATTTTTGCCTATTGGGAATCATTAGCTAGTTGGGCAATAGATAGTTGACCGGGAAGAGCTGTTGAGCCGTTTCCCGGTCAGAAGTTCTGAATGCCATCAATGGATTTAGGGGAGCACAGGGACTGTGCAGTTGCAGAATCGTTTTATCAGGCAATTTATTGTGCCATCGCTGGTGGGCTTTATGGCGGCCGGTCCCGTGTGGGCTGCTGATTACAGTGGAACCACTGCAGTCATTAGAAATAATACTGCTCCAAATAATGGCACTGATATTGTCAACATCAACGGTGATCTGGATGTCACAGGAGCCAATGCTGTAACGATTGAAGGTACAGGTACGGCTGCTGGTATTACGGTAAATAAAACCTTCAAGGTCACTTCTACTTCTGGTCGTTCAATACAGATTGATGCTAGTGGTACCGTTAACGCCACCATCACCAACATGGGTCACATTGATGACGGAATCACTATTTCCGGTGATACCACGGTTGCTGGGGGTGTTTTATCAGTAACAAATGACACAGGTTATGCGAGTATCCATGAAGGCGTGATCGTCAATAACAATGCCACAGCAACTTCGTCTACTTCCGATACCGTTTCGATTGGGCAGAATGGTTATATCGATTACATCAATGTAGAAATCGGTTCGTCACTGACCAATACAGGTTCAAACTCTGCCATTAATGTGGGAGCTGATGGCCAGCTGGGGGGCAGCTTCAACAACACAGACATAGGTGGCAGTGAAGGCAACATTGTTCGAAATGAAACGGACACCATTCTTGATATCAATGGAACAGTATCTTCCACAGGCTCTTCAGCCATCAATATCTCTACTAATGGTACAGCCACAGGAAAAATGGATATTTCCGGTATTGTATCCGGTCAGCAGAAAACTTCTTCAGGGGGCACAGAGAAAGGTGCCATTAATATTGATGGCACTTATACCGGAAGTATTGAGGTATCGGGTGCGGTCAATGATGCCATCATTGTGGGTGGTACCCACAATGCAACGGGCGATGCAATCAAAACTGTATCCGGTAGCACTCTGGGTGACAACCAGGGTGAAGTGATTATCCAGGTTAAAAGTGGTGGAACCCTTTCTTCCTCTTCAGGCAAAGCCGCTGATCTGGACGGAACGATCCGTGGCACTATTGTCAATGAAGGCACTATTACCGGTGGTATTGAAGTTAAGGGAAATCACAGTGCCAGTGGCTCAGCGTATCAATCCAATAATGGCAGCTTAACTGGTGGCTTTACTGTTTCAGGTACCGTAAGTAGCAGTGGCAACACTATTTCACTTACCAACGGTGGCACCATTGATACAGTTACCGTCAGTAATGGTGGAACTCTCACCAGAACGGGTGGAGGCAGTGTCATTGTTTTGGACGGTGGCTCTACAAAAATCAACAAGATCAGTAACAGCGGCAACATTAACGGTGATATCACACTGACGAATAATGCCACGATAGGCAATGGACCAAGCAATACGGGCATTGAAAATACCGGAACCATTAACGGGAATATTATCAACGGTGGCTTGATTGAAGGTATTAACAGTACCGGTACCATTAATGGAGGAATCACTAATACCGGAAGCATTACTGGTGGTGTAACGCTGGGAACTGTTACTGCATCAGGTGTGAACAATTCGGCCTATCAATCTACCGGTACTGGCACACTGACTGGTGGAATGATCATCAATGGTAATGTCACATCGGATGACGACACGATTGCTATTGGTGCGGGCACTTCTCTGGACACATTGACAGTAACCAGCGGTGGTAACTTATCCACAACGGATACCGTTAACCAGAATGCTGTGAAGGTGGATGGCACTGTGACCACCATAAAGACAGAAGGCACAGGCACCATCACCGGTAATATCAATAATGAAGGGACTGTGACCAATGTTGAGTTAACCAGTCAGACCAGTGGCGGTACGGTTTACTCTTCTGCAGGTGGATCGCTGACTAATTATACCGTTCAGGCCGGTGGCTCAGTTTCCTCTTCTGGCGCTACGGCCATCTCTCTGGGACAGGCTTCAGGTGATAATGGAACCATTACCAATCTGAACGTGAACGGTGCCTTGAAGGCTAATCCGGGCGGTACGGCTATCAACTTGGATGCCACTGGTAATATTACCAACCTCAATATCGGTGCGAATGGGGCTTTGGGTGACTCTACAGATAACGGTGGCACCATCAACAATGGTGGTAGCATTGGCACCATCACCAATAGCGGAAATATCTACGGTAATATCACCAATGCTGCGGCGGGCACTATCACTACTATCACCAGCACTGGAACGATTACGGGCAGCATCACCAATGCCAATACCATTGGCACTATTGCTGTAAAAGGTCAGAACGCTGGCTCTGCAGCGGCATACAGCTCCAGTGGGTCAGCCACTCTCACCAGCTATACAGTGTCCGGTGACGTTGTCACTACCGGGGCTGATGCGGTTTCTATTGGTGGAACCAGTAGTGTGGGTACCATTACAGTGACGAATGATGCCGGTGCCAAATTGAAAGGTGCTACTAACGCTATCAATGTTGCCGGCAGCGTCACCACGGGTATCGTCAACAATGGAACTATTGAGGGGAATATTGCAAACACGGGTACGATTGCTGCCATTACCAACAGTGCTACCCTGACTGGCTCCATTGAAAATGATGGCACCATAGGCTCTATTACTAACTCATCCATAATCACTGGCAATATTAATATCAACGCTTCCGGCAGCGTGACCAATGGCATAAACAGTACTGGTACAGTGAACGGATCCATTAATAACAGTGGTGATATCAGTTCGGGGGTGATTGTGACAACCCAGACAGCCACTGGTGCGGCTTATTTGGGCAACAACAGTTCAACCTTATCTGGCACTTATGATGTCAGGGGAGCTGTTAAGTCGACAGGCGAACATGCAGTACACCTTCAGAGTGGCTCAAGAGTAGATCAGATCAAAGTGTCTTCTGGTTCTCTAACGGCTGAGGCAGCCAGCAAGCATGCCATTCAGCTGGAGAGTGGTTCCAGTATTGATGATGGTTCACCTGATGAGGCTGAAACCATCATATCCATTGAAAACGGTGCCACTGTCAGTGCAACGGGTAGCGGTGGTATTGGCATTAATATCGATACCAACCTGACGGGTCAGATCCAGGTGCTTCAGGGCGGTACGCTCAGTGGTGATACTGTCGCCATCAACCTGGCTTCCGGAAGAACCCATACAGGTTCCATCATCAACAGTGGCAGTATTACCGACAAGATTCATATTGCTGGCTCTCAGTCTGCCACCAGTGATGCGATCTCTATTACCTCTACGGGTCAACTGGGTAGTGTTGAAGGCACTACCATTATTGAAGTAGCGACGGGAGCTTCTCTATCTTCCAGTGCAGGGAACGCGATCAATATTGCGGGAACAACAACGGGTAAGATTCTGGTCAACGGAGCCATAGGTGATGGCAGAATTAACATTGCCAATGGCGGTAACTATACGGGCAGTATCGACGTTGATGGCGGTAGCATAGCTGACGGTATTTCAATCAGTGGTAATCACACCACCAGTGGCAATGGCATTAACATCATCAATGGCGGATCGGTAGGATCTGTCAGCAGCAGTAATGCCATTCATGTTACTGCCACCGGGAATCTAAACGCTTCCGGAGACAGGGCGATCAACCTTGATGGGGGGACTCTGACAGGAACCATTCGCAATGAGGGTGATATCTCTGGCGATATTTATCTGAACGGTACCCAGACCATTGCCGGTTCTTCTTATTATTCTCAGGGCACTTCTGGTGACCGAGCCACTTTAAGTGGCAGTTATATTGTGGCGGATGGTCAAAGCGTTACTACTTCTGAAGATGCTGTTTATGTTGGTTCGTATTCAGACATCACTAATGTAACGATAGGTTCAGGCTCTACCCTGCGGAGCACTGGAGCTAACAAACGGGCCATTTACATTGCCGAGAACGCTCACTTAAACAGCGGTGCAGAAAGTAACGAAGCCCTGACGGTGAATGGCGCCCTGACTTCGGATGCGGGTGCAGCCCTTGAAGTGCAAGGTGCCCTGACCGGTAAACTGATGATTAACTCCACCGGCTCTATTACGGGTAAAGGCGGTGCTACCGATGCGGCCATCCTTCTGGATGGTTCCGGGACTCATAGCGGCTCCATCGAAAACCGGGGTGTGATTCGTGGTGGTATCTACATTGATCAGAACCAGACAGCCGCAAACCAGGCTTATCTTTCCCAGGGATTGGTGAGTGACCGTGCCGCTCTTGTCGGTGTTAATGACCAGGGAGGCGGCTACACCATTGATGATGGTGTCACTGTAACTTCAACGGGCAGTGATACGCTGGTGGTCGGTGGTTACTCCTATTTAGATTCAGTAGTTGTATCAGGCACATTAAGAAGCACTGCCGGAACGGCTGGAAGTTCCGGCGGTAATAGTGCTATTCGAATAGCCAGTGGTGGTCAGCTGGGTGGCAGTGATACAGGCACTGGTGTCAATCGACTCGAAACCGACACAGTGATTGATATTGAAGGAACTGTGTCGTCAGTTTCCGGGTATGCAGTACAGATGGACGGTGTTGTTACTGGTGTGATTCGAATTGATGACGGCGCTACGCTGGCAGGTGATACAACGGATGGCTCCATAGCCATAAACAGTGTTTACACCGGGGCTATCAGAAACCTTGGAACCATTACCGGTGATATTGATGTTTCCAATCGTCACCAGGTTACATCAGGCCCTCTTCTTTATTTAACAGGCAATGCTTCGGTAGACGGTAACTATGTCGTTAAGAATGGGGGGTTTGCCTTCTCGGCCAGCGGTACTGAAATTCTTACCGAAGGGACCTCCAGTGTGACCGGAGTAATGGTTGAGTCGGGCGGTACTCTGGGTATTGATACCAGTGAGACGGTTCGGACTCGAAGTGGCACAACTATAGATAATGTCACGGTTGCAGGTACTTTGGCGGGAACCGTTCGCAGTGATGGCACTATCAAGGCGACATCGGTTGAGTTGGGTGGTCGTCACCGAGCCAGCAGTGATCATGCATTGGCTGTTGAAAACGGAGGTACGATTGAAAGTATCACCGTTAAAGGCGCCAGCTATTCAACAGCCAGTCAGATTGGACTGATCACCAGTTTGGCCAGTGACAAGAGCGCAATATACGTGGCCAATGGCGGAACACTGGGTACTTATGAAGGAACAACTGCTGCCACGATTGATGGTCAGGTGACTTCTACTCTGGGTCATGCCATTGATATTGCCGGTACTGCACAAGGTGCCATGAACATTGGTCAGTACGGTCTGGTATACGCTGGTGAAGCGGCTGACAGTGCCATCAAGATTGGCGGTAGCTACACAGGAAGAATCTACAACCAGGGTGAAGTAGCCTCTGGCATCACGGTGGATGGCTCCCATGTTTCCAGTACCCAGGCTTATTATGCCAAAGGTAATAGCAGCACTGCCAAGTCGAAGCTGACTGGAGGCTATCGGGTCATGAGTGGTGGCTCTGTGAGTTCCAATGCCAGCCATGCTGTTCATCTGGATGAATATTCAGAAACTGATTTTATCGAAGTGAATGGCAACAGCAGCTACATCAAGGCCAATGCCGATGGTCAGTCTGCTATTTATGTAGCTGATAATGCCAAACTGGGTAATGGTATTTCTGGCATCGGAATCACTTCTGGGGGGCTGATAACCGGTACCAGTAATGTGGGCAGTGCTGCTATCAAGGTGGATGGAACGCTCTCTGGTAACATCTCCGTCAGTAGTGGTGGTCAGTTGGGGAACAACACCACCGCTTATGCTATCGACTTTGAAAATGCGGATACTGCGCTGAACTTTGTACAGACCGGAACATCTTCATTCACTAAGGGACGGATACAAGGCAGCAGTCTTGCAACAGACGTGGTTTCTATACGAGAAGGCTCTTTTGAAGGGAACCTGACCAGTGTTGAACATCTGATCATCAGTGATGACTCCTATATCAAGATGCATGGTGACTTTACCCTGCCCAGCAAAACCACCGTGTACCTCGATGACAATATCAATACCGACAAGTCGCTGATCACAACGACAGGGACTGTCTATTCCAATACTGACCGAAGCAATGTCACATTTGTCCCTGAAGACAATAATGCTTACCTGAATCTCTATCGCACTGGACCAGTCATCACCGTTGTGGATGCACAGGCGGTTGATAATGAGGCTGTTGGACTGATCGACATTGATTCCGGCAGTGTGCTGTTGCAAGCCGAGAAATATGTCGAAAATAACAGTATCAAGGTGCGCCTGAGCGCCAGTACTTCAGAGGATATTAACGGGGTAATGGGACAGGCGCTGCTTGCGGCACTGGATCCCAATGCGGACCCTGTGAAATCTCAACAGATCCTGACAACACTGAATCAGGACGAAGAAACGGTGGGTGATATTGAGGATGATGTCAGGGCGGATACCACGGGTTATGCCCATATCGCACCCAGGGAGATGGCTCTGGCGACACAAAGAATCATCTTTGACCGGATCGATAGTTTGAGGGCGGGTGGCCTGAACTATGGTGACGATGGTTATGGTTTTGGTCTCTATGGCAACAGTTACGATGACGAAGAAGAAGCCAGAGACGAAGACGATGATCAGCAAGATTATGAACCGGATGCGGATTCTACGTCTTCCAGCCGTTATCGTCAGGTTCGACAGATGGATTACACATTGATTAATGGTGGTACCTTCTGGGGACAGGCGATGTATCTGGAAGGGAATCATGACGAGAAAAACGGCAGTGACGGATTTAATAATCGTTCTGGAGGTATCGTTCTCGGGATCGATTCTGTGGTGCTGGACAGCTTCCGCCTTGGAGTGGCCGCAACCTACGGCTTTGGTGTTGTAAATACAGAAGGTGATCGTTCAACCGAGAGTCATAACTTCCTGGGAACGGTTTATGGCAGCTGGGAGAGGGCGTCTTATTTTGTGGATACCCTGTTGACCGTGGGAACAGCCCAGAACGACACCGATAAAACCGTTCAGAGCCAGAAGGTAACGGGTAGCTACACCAGTAAACAATGGAACCTGAAAACCATTGCTGGCTATCGATTCCCGGTAGGGGATAGCTGGGAATTTACACCTGTCGTTGAGTTCAACTATGGCCAGGTTAACTTTGACGCTTATGAAGAACAAGGCAACGTAGGTACAGAACAGAAAATTGAAATTCAGGATTACAGTGCATTGGAGATGGGGCTGGGCTTCACGTTGCGAGGTCTGTTCCATAATGGCACCAGCTATGTAGAGCCTGACTTTACCTTTAAAGCTTACACAGACCTCAACACCACGGGATCAAAGGTACAGTACACCTTCCTGGCCGGTGGACCTTCCGCATTTGTTGAAGGACCTGAGCGTGACAGGCAACGCTACCTGACCAGCTTTGGTCTGTATTTTGACATGGGTAGTAATTGGTTTATTCGCACCGGCTACGACTATCGCTGGAGTCAGCATTACCGCTCACACGCTTTTAATGCCAAATTCCGTTATCACTTCTAAGCCTCAGAAGGACTCATTCTTTGGAATATGAGTCCTTCCCAGTTCGTTAATCAGAGAGAGTTGGATGAGAACTGAAAATGATTTCGTTGCTTATTGAAACGATCTCGACACTGGTGTGATGTAAGACCAGATCGCTTTAACAGGGATGTCTCATTACATACTCTTTGTTTTAGCAGAGGTATCTTAAATATTGCGTCCATGCTTTCTGGTTGCTTATGAGAGACACAGAAAGTAATCATTTCCATAGACGACTCACCACTGAAAGATCGGGTCACGCCTGAGTAGCAGTTATTACTCAGCAGTCTCACATTAAAGCCATACAGGTCTGGCATTGCTGGATCTTCAAAACGCCATTTCAGTTCTAATGAGTCGGAAAAAGATTGGCCGTTGTCCCGGCACAAACTTTGAAAGTCTATAAGGGTTAGAGCATAAAACGTGTGAGTAGATGGGTTTCGAATGCTCAACTGACCTGAAGTGATCGACTGAAAACCATCCTGATAACTGCCTGCTGTTAGTTTGCCCGTGAATGTCTCACCTGATGAAAGATTGAAGCCGGAGACATAGGACGATTGCCCTGAATCGCCGTATATAGCCTGACAGGCTGTGGTGCTATGAGCTTTTACTGTAAATGGGAGGGTGGCCAGTGTTATCAAGAGAATCTTTTTCATGTGACGAGTTCGCAAATAGGAAAAAAGAAAAATTAAAGTGCGCATGAATCTGACCATCTGGAAAGTAGCTGATTTTTGTCATGCTGCTTCTTTTTCCCAGAAACTGCCTAAACTGAAGCCGTTGCGAAACCTAAACAGCGTACAGGCATGATGACCAAGCAAGAGAAGCAGAAAGCACCAGGTGTTCAGTGGGTGACACTGGATAACGGCTATCGGGTCTGGACTCAAAGGCTGGGTTCAGGTCCTGTAAAGCTCTTGACCCTGCATGGTGGTCCGGGGTGTTCTCACGAGTATCTGGAATGTCTGGAAGATTTTTTAGCCCCTCAAGGGGTTGAAGTCATTTTGTATGATCAGTTGGGCTCATGGTGTTCAGACCAGCCTGAGGATGAGTCTCTCTGGCAACTGGAACGCTTCATTGATGAGATTGAGCAAGTCCGGGAAGCTCTGGGTCTTGAAGATTTTTATCTCTATGGACATTCCTGCGGGGGGCTTTGGGCTATTGAATATGCGCTAAGATACCAGCGTCATTTGAAGGGACTTATTCTTGCTGGCATCACCGGCAGTATTCATTCTTATATGGCTCATATTAATCATCTTCGGGAGCAGCTCCCTCCGGAAGTGGTTGAAAAAATGAAGCACTATGAAGCTCGGAATGAATTCGAAAATGAAGAGTATCAGTCCCTGTTAATGGAACACCTATACCGAAAATACATCTGCAGGTTGCCTCACTGGCCTGAGCCTTTAAGCCGAGCTTTTGATCACATGAATCATCAGGTATACAACACCATGCAGGGTAATAATGAGTTTGTTTTTACAGGCAATCTGCTGGGTTGGGATCGTTGGAATGAGCTGGCTGAAATCCGGGTTGCAACGCTTGTACTTTCAGGTCGTTACGACACCATGTCTCCTGATGATCAGAAACAGATGGCTTCTATTTTGCCTCACAGCAGGCTGGTCTTGTGCGATAACGGCAGTCATTGCAGCATGTGGGATGATCCGGAGAACTACAAAGCCGCGCTGGTCGATTTTTTCAGGGACGTAGAAAACGGAAGAATATAAGCAATGTATTAATCCGGTAGCCATATTCATTTCTGCTATTCTGATTTGCTACTCAAGTGGTCAGAAGTTGAATGGCTGTCCGGATGGCGTTAGTAGTTTTGGTTCCTCAGCAACGACGATTGCAGTTAGCAATACTTTGGGTATTGCTGGTGTTTTGTTCGGTTTTGGCCATTGCCAGACCGTTAGAGTCAGACATAGTCCACTCTGGCAGTGGCTTGCAGCCAGCTTCTGAACCTCTGCAAAAGCTTGCCAGTATTTCCAGCCAGGGAGGAACACTTAGCACTCAGTTGGATTTTGTTCAGGGAACCTTTCAAGCGCCTTGCCATAATATTACTACCCGTATGTATCGTCATAACAATGTCGCTTCTGTTCCTGGACCAACTTTGCGATTGAAGCGAGGAGATCTTCTGGATCTGACGCTTTTCAACACACTGCCAAAAGGAGCAGAAGGTCAGCTCAATCATTTTCGATTACCCAACACCACCAACTTCCATACACATGGACTGCATGTTTCCTCACGAGCGCCCGCAGATGATGTGCTATCTATCCAGATAAAAGAAGGTGAACAATTCCACTACCAGACTCGCTTACCTGGCTACCATGCTCCAGGCATTTTCTGGTATCACCCACATCAACATGGCTCTACTGCTCTTCAGGTGGGAGGTGGAGCTGCAGGCGCGATTGTGGTTGAAGAAGACGCATCTGATCAAATTCCTGCTGATATTGCTGCTCTTGAAAAAGAGCTGGTCATGTTTAATGAATGGAATCTGGAAAAGATGAAGGCGATATCGACGGCCTCTAATGATCAAATCTGGAAAGTGGAATCCAATGGCACTTGTCTCCCACAAGAGGAAGCATGGTTTGCCAGCAACAGCTTTATTACGGCAAATGGCCAGTACCAACCTTACTTGGCGATGGAAAAGGGGCAATGGAAACGCCTGCAGTTAATCAATGCTGCATTTATGCAGTGGCTGAGTATTCCCGCTCCACAGAATTGTGAGTTTCAGCTGCTGGCTAAAGACGGCATTTTTTTGAAAGAACTGCCTCGTCAGGTAGATCGACTCATTTTGCCCGGTGGTGGTCGTGTTGATTTGGCTGTTCGTTGCAGCCGTGCTGGCGAGAGAGCTTTAATTTCCAAGTCAGAAGCTAATGATGATACGACGTTCATGGGTACGGGCACCCTGATGTATCTGGACGTCAAAGACAGTGAAAAGCCCCCCCAACCTGAACTTAAGTCATTCAAGTATGCAATGCCCTGCTATTTGCCGGACTTGACCCAGGTAGAGGCATCCAGGCTGACTAAAGCAGAGTTCAGGCTGCAAGATAATGAAGATACAAAGTGGTTCGCGATCAATGACACAACCTTCAATCCTGAACAGCCTGTTTATAAGTCAGATATGGAAACTGTTCAGGAATGGACGCTGGTAAATGCGGACTACCATTCCTTTCATTTGCACGTCAGTCCATTTCAATTGCCTGAGACCGTGTCTACAACCGGCAATTATTTTCAGATCGGAGACTGGCACGACACACTTTTTATTCCTTACCTTCCGGAAGAAGCTGAAAACAGTATTAAGGTTCGCTTTCAGCCGGAACGGTACACGGGCAACTATGTAATGCACTGCCATATCCTGCCCCATGAAGATCAGGGCATGATGGCCTATGCTCAGTTTGCGGGTGAAGAGGGGAAATCTTCACTCTGTCCTGATGCAGCTTCTGACTGGCCAGTCTGGAAAATAGCAGCTGTTGCAGCAGGAGCAGTGGTCGGAACCATTCTAGTAGTGAGCGTAACGGGAGGGGTAATCTATTGCACCCCACTGGGAGCCTGGTTGTTATTAAAAGCCAAGTCGCTGCTACCTAAAAAGCTACCTGAGACGAGACCATTACTGCCAAAAGCGAGTGATAAATGAGTAGCTCTTAACAGCACCATGGACTAATAGTTCCATGAATTAATAGTTCCATGAATTAATAGTTCCATGAACCCATTGGGCGAGTGTTGCCGCCATGATTCAGTTCAAGCAGTTAAGTCACATCAATATTGTTGTTGACGAGATAGAAGAGGCGACCCGATTCTATCGTGAAACGTTTTTTGCAGAACCTTTTCTGGACTTTCCTCACTTCAGAAACAGCGGGTTTGCTCGCTCGGCCGGTTTTCTTGATCAACCGGAGAGTGTGGAGGTATCTATCCGCTTTCTGATTTTGCCTTCTGAAGACGAACTTAAACTGGAGCTTATGCAGTACCACTCACCCCAGGGTGAACAAGAAATCCGGTTCAAAAAGACCAACGATTTGGGCGGGCCACGCCATGTGGCAATGAATGTTACTGAGATTGATGCGGCTTTTGAGCATATCAAGAAGCAACCAGGGGTCAGATTAATTAACTCTGCTCCTGAGTACCGACCTTTCAGGATTGATGAAATCTCGGATAACGAGTTTTCGTTTTTTGATGATGAGTTGAATAAAGATCCGGACTCACGTCAGGGCGTTCGAAAAATGGTTGCAGGTATTCGATATTTTTACTTCATAGATCCCTATGGCGTTCAGTGGGAGTTTGAGCAAAAGCCTGATTAATGCACCTGACATTCCAGCGGTTCATCATTAACCGTTGAATCAGATTTTGATTCATCTTTCTGGATTTCAGAAGGAAGAAGGCTATCTTAATTTCAGGGCCCATGTCTCTATAGCCTGAGCTTTCAGGTCATGGCTCAACACTGTAATTAAAACAACAACTGGAGCCACCATGCAGAGACTGACCGGGTTCTTTGATCACCTGATGCGCCGCTATTTGCCTGATCCTTTCGTTCTGGCCGTTCTACTGACTCTACTGGCTTTTATTCTGGGGATTTTGTTTACCCCACACTCGCCTGCAAACATGGTTCAGTTTTGGGGAGACTCTATCTGGAAGCTGCTGACCTTCACCATGCAAATGGTACTTGTACTGGTTACAGGTTATGTTCTCGCTGTTGCCCCTATCGTTCATAAATTTCTGAAAAAGGCGGCAAAGCTGGCGCAATCTCCCGGGCAAGGCATTGTGCTGGTCACACTGATCTCATTTATCGCCTGCTGGATTAACTGGGGCTTTGGTTTGATTGTCGGGGCTCTCTTTGCCAAGCATATGGCCAGGGCACAGCAGGCTATTGACTACCGTCTTCTGATTGCCAGTGCCTACAGTGGCTTTTTGATCTGGCATGGAGGTTTGTCGGGTTCTGTACCCCTGACCATTGCTACAGAGCATCACTTTATGTCCGGCATCATGGGCGTTATCCACAGTTCGGAAACGATTTTTGCCCGCTTTAACCTGATTATTCTTGGTTTGCTGCTGGTCATTATGCCTGCCCTGAATTGGCTGATGATGCGGGGGCTGGATAAAACTGTGACCGTAGACCCGAAACGTTTGGAAGAACCTTCAGTCACGGAACCAGCCGTCATTGATTCTCCTGCCAGAAAGCTGGAACACAGTCGCCTGCTGGCGCTATTACCTGGCCTTATGGGCCTGGCTTATTTGTGGATCTACTTTTCCAGAAATGGGGCCAGCCTGACACTGGATATTGTTAACTTTTTCTTCCTGACTCTGGGGTTGATCCTTCATGGTCATGCTGGTCGCTTTCTTGATGCTGTGACTCAGGGAGTTAAAGGGGCTGGTGGCATTATCATTCAGTTCCCACTTTATGCGGGCATTATGGGAATGATGATGTCCTCAGGGATGGGAGCAGCCATGAGTGAGTGGTTTGTTTCCATTGCTTCTGCAGACAGTTTCCCCTTGATGACTTTTATCAGTGCCGGTCTGCTCAATATGTTTATTCCCTCCGGTGGTGGGCAGTGGGCTATTCAGGCTCCCATCATGATTCCGGCAGCGCTTGAACTGGGTGTAGAGCCAGCGAAAGCTGCCATGGCCATTGCCTGGGGCGATGCCTGGACCAATATGATTCAGCCCTTCTGGGCTTTGCCGGCACTGGCGGTGGCCGGTCTTCAGGCACGGGATATTATGGGCTTTTGCATCATGCATTTATTGGTCAGTGGGGTCATTATTGGAGGCGTTTTCTATCTGGCTGCTTGAAAGCTGTTTTATTACTGAAGCAAATTGATGCTGTTCTCTAAGACATTCCCTGAATGAACCGATGAATAAAGCAGATACCGGAAAAAGGAAGTGTTCCGGTAATGGTTTGAACTGGCAGTTAGAACAGGGAAGGCACAAGGACCGTGCAAGCTTCATTCAACCGTTTTCTGCTCAGCACACTGGCAACGGCTGTATCGATTGCTTCAGCCCAGGCTGCGGACTGGAATATTAGTGCACCTACAACCGTAGAAATCCATGATACCCGCCGTATTGTGGTGGGAGCCGACATCAATTCCGGTGCTGCATCTCCGGTGATCGATGTGAAAGCCCGGTTGGGTGGTATCAAACTGGATACTGAAGTCATTCTCAGTACCAGCGAGACGGCTGGCCCTCCATCGTCTTATGAAAAAGCCACAATTTTTATTAATACAACAGGCCATCTTCAAGGCACCCTGGAAAATCAGGGACATATTCGCAATGGTATGGTGATCACGGGACAATCCGTTCATGAAACCGGCAATGCCTATATGAGTAAAGGTTTGGACGCCGCCCATCAGGCTTCTGTGCAGGGAAGTTATAGCGTTGTGAATGGCGGAGTCTCTGAGGCCATCAAAGAACATGCAGTCAATATTGGTTCGGACTCCTACATGGATTACATCCTGGTGGGCAGTAACAGCCGGATAAAATCTTCAGGAACAGGCAGCAGTGCTCTCTATGTAGCCAGCGATGGACGAATAGGGGGTGAGTTTACCAATGGGCATAATTCCAAAAACCTCACGATTACCCGAACCGAAGCGGATACGGTCATCAATGTTTCCGGGCAGATGCTTGCAACCAACGGACGGGCCATTGATATCGTCGGTGGAGCCGTCGGCAAGCTGCTGGTAGAAACCGGTGGTTTAGTTCAGGGCGGTGGCTCTGATGCTGCAGGTGTTTATGTCAGCGGCACTTATACCGGAACCTTTGAGAACAAGGGCACTATCGAGACCGGGGTGTTTATTCGTGGCACCCAAACCGCAAATCAGGGCGCTGCTTATTGGGCCTATGGCACAGCCAACAACTGGGCGACCTTGACTGGAAGTTATACTGCCGTGGAAGGGGGAGTGAGTCAGTCGACCAGCAATCATGCGGTCTATCTGGATAACTACTCCAGGGCGGATTACGTGGTGTCCAGAGGGCCCAACAGTAAGATCGAAGCTACGGCCAGTGAAAAGAATGCGATTTATGTAGCAGCTAACGCCCAATTGGGTGGAATAGGCGGTCGGGGTGAGGCTGATGCAGCCATTCTCGTGGAAGACGGAGGCGAGATAAAAGCCACCAGTGACAGTGCTATAGAAGTAAACGGAACCTTTATTGGTCGTGTCCATGTTCTCAACGGCCTGATTACCGGTAACAACACCACAGTCAGTGCCGTCAACTTCTCAGCCGCCAAATCTTCGCTCAACTTCCTTCAGGAAGGGGACGATGCAGTCACCACCGGATCTATTTTTGGCAGCACTGATTATAAGACCGATGTTGTGGAATTCAGGGCTGGCGCGTTTAACGGCGCGACCATTCAGAATGTTGATCACCTGATTGTCAGTACCCAGACTTCCAGCATTGCCATGTCCGGCAATTTCACCCTACCCACGATGACAACAGTCACACTGCAACTTCAGACACTTCTTGATGCTGACAATCAGGAATTCACAGGTATTGATACCACCAATCCACTCATAACGGTGGCTGGCAACCTGGATGCTGAAGCCGATGGCAGCAAGGTTTTGATCCGACCTGCTACACCCGTCGAATACCGCACACTGGGTAGCGGTACAACGCTGACAGTAGTAAGTGCCAATATTGTTGAGGGTTCAGTGAAGAATCGCCTGACAGTGGATTCGGGCAGTCTGCTGGTGAATGCTGAGCCTATTGTCGATAGCAAGTCGGTTAAGGTGAAATTGACTGTGAATAAAGCGGCGGATCTCAAGCAGCAGCTTGAAGCTAAAGGCGCACGCAGCAGAAGTGCGGCCGCATTGGCAGCAGCTCTTGATGTTGCGGTCAGTACCGCACCGGCTGATGCCACTAAATCAGCACTTATTTTTGCAGCCCTGAATGACAATACCCGTGACTCAGTCAAGCTGGCCAATGAAGTTCAGCCCGAAGTCTCTGCTGGAGTGCAGAGAACAGGTCAGGTCATGGCTAATAATGCCCATAATATTATCTTTAACCGCATTCACGGCACCCGTCGTGGTTTTAATTACGGTGACCAGTTTGTGGATGGTGCAGCCTGGGGCCAACTTCTTCATACCTCAGGTAAACAGGGTGTTGTTAATCAAGAACCGGGTTTCAAGAATCAGGCCTGGGGCATGACACTGGGAGTGGATGGGGAATTAGAGGCCAATATTCGTCTGGGTCTCGCTATGACTTTATCCACAGGCTCTATCGGCATGGATGACGGTGCTAAAACCAGCCAGCAAAGCTACTTGACGACTCTTTATGGCAGTTGGAGCCACCGGGGAATGTTTATAGATGCCATGGCTTCCATGGGTAATGGCACCAATGACACAGAAAAAACAGTGAATGGCCAGACGGTTAAGGGCAACTTTCAGAGTGACCAGTGGGGCTTCAGGGTTGTAGGAGGCACCGCCTGGCGTATGGGTAGCTGGAATTTATCGCCACAGGCTGAGTTTAATTATGGATTGATTCGTGCCCAGGATTATTCGGAAAAAGGAAGCTCTGGCTTTGAGCAAAAAATAGAAAGTGATGATTACATTACGGCCGAGCTGGGAGCGGGTTTCAAATTTCATGGAGAAATCTGGGGACGCAGAACGGTTTTCAAACCTGAACTGAGTGTGATGGGCTATTACGATTTCATCTCTTCAGGCAGCAAAGTCAAAGCGACCTATCTGGCAGGTGGATCGTCTTATGAGGTTACCGGTCCGGACAGAGATCCCTATCGCTTGTCAGCAGGTTTGGCCTTTGGTGTTAAGACAGGCAATCACTGGACCTTGAGAGCAGGCTACGACCTTAACTGGAGTGAGAATTACAGTTCCGACAGCTTCTCAGCCAGAGTTCGGTATGAGTTTTAAGAGATCATCGGGGAGAATCGATTATGAGCATTGATGGTCCTGGAAAGAATAACTCCAACTTGACCGTTCTCAGGAATTACATTCAATCTGTCAGTGACACTTTGAAGAGCCGTTGGGGGCATCGTAAGGTCTCATTAGAAACAGTCGCGGAAAAACGAATCCGTAAAGAAGCAGAAATGCTGACCCGCAACATGGAGACAGAGTTAAAAGCGCGCTCTGCCGATGTGCGCAAGCAGTTAAAAAAAGTCGAGAAATACCTTCTTAAAAAAACGGACTATCGGCCCGCAGATGGGATGGAGTGGAAACTCAGCGAGGATCTTGATTCCACGGTAGCAATGCGCAATGAACAGGGGAGTGCCGGAGTTTATCGGGACATCCATCTTATGCTTTCCAGAGAGGCTCGACAAATCGACAGGGCACAGCAGCGCCTGGAAATGAAGCGGCAGGAAGTAAAAGAAGCCCTGATCAAAGCTCACCTTCCTGAAGGCGATGAAATCAGCCTGGCCAGTGTTACCTCTCAGGAAGAAGCAGTGCTGTTGGAAGAGCTCATGGCAATGATGGAGGAGGATGAGTC
>NZ_LASA01000009.1 GCF_001562015.1 Endozoicomonas arenosclerae
GGAACGGTATTTGAAGTGGCTGAGGGTTAGCTCAATCCAACGGTAACATTCGTCCTTGGAGTCCCAGCCGGGCTCCAGACAGTCTGCTTGTGAAAGGAGGCTTCTTACATCCTCCAGGGTTTTGATGAAATGGGTGTTCATGATGATTTTCATATCCTCATCATGAACGACAGTGCTGAAGTCGGCTCATTTCATGTTAGAAACCAGCCCCTTCTTCAGGCTCATTTCATATTGGAAGAGACTCGGGCTTGTTTGGACTCAGGTCGTAAAGTACACTGTAGTGTCGGCAAACTGGCTGTTTTGGCCATGGGAATCGAAGTGCTCTTTCTATTATTTTTTAGTAATAGAAAGAGCATTTCCACAGTGAACAAATTTGAGAGGTGAGCAGTGGCTCGAGTAACCGTAGAAGACTGTCTGGATAATGTTGATAACCGTTTTGAACTGGTTATGGTCGCTTCCAAGCGTGCCCGTCAGCTGGCTATTGGCGGCAAGGAGCCCAAGCTGGAATGGGAAAACGACAAGCCCACCGTTATGGCTCTGCGTGAGATTGCTGAAGGCCTGGTAACTTCTCTTTCTGTAGAAGAGAAAGTGGTAGACGAAGACGAAGCAGCCATGTTCCTGGCTGGAGTTGAGGGGTAAAACCTCCAGAATTTTCCCGGAGATGTTCTGGATGGCCGGATTGCTGCACAGGAGGAGCGGGCTTTGCTGACTATTGAAGAGTTTGCCGGCCGCTTGAAGTCCTACCTGAATCCCGAACAGGTGAATCTTGTTCGCAGGGCTTACTATTACGCTGAGCAGGCGCACGACGGCCAGACGAGGCGCAGTGGTGAGCCTTATATTACCCACCCGCTCGAGGTGGCTGCCATTCTTGCAGACATGCACATGGACCATCACAGTTTGATGGCTGCCATGCTGCATGATGTGATTGAAGATACCGGAATTGAAAAATCTGCCATTCACGAACAGTTCGGTGAAGTGGTAGCAGACCTGGTCGATGGGGTCAGCAAGCTGACTCACATGCAGTTTGAAAACAAGACCCTGGCCCAGGCTGAAAACTTCCAGAAGATGGCACTGGCCATGGCGCGGGATATCCGGGTCATTCTGGTCAAACTGTCAGACCGACTTCACAACATGCGTACTCTGGGTGTTCTTCGACCGGATAAACGTCGACGTATTGCCAGAGAAACCCTCGATATCTACGTTCCAATTGCCAACCGTCTGGGTATGCACAATCTTCGTATTGAACTCGAAGATCTGGGCTTTCAGGCTATGTATCCCATGCGCTCCCGGATGATCCGCCAGGCTGTGAAAGAAGCCAGGGGCAATCGTAAGGATCTTGTGGGTCAGGTTCAGAGAGCCATTGCCGCTCGTCTTGAAGAAGTGGGCCTTAAAGGCCGGGTGGTTGGACGGGAAAAGCACCTTTACAGCATCTATCGAAAAATGCGAAATCAGAGCAAGTCCTTTGCTGAAATCATGGACATGTTTGCCTTTCGCATAATCGTAGACAGCGCCGACAGTTGTTACCGTGCCCTGGGCATGGTTCATAACCTCTACAAGCCTATTCCCGGGCGCTTCAAAGATTACATCGCTATTCCCAAAGCCAACGGTTACCAGTCACTTCATACCAGTCTTTTTGGTATGCACGGTGTGCCCATTGAAATCCAGATCCGTACTCAGGAGATGGAAGACATGGCCAATAACGGCATTGCTGCGCACTGGTTGTACAAGTCTGGCGATGAAGCTCTGTCGGGTAGCCATGCCCGCACACGTCAGTGGCTGAAAGGGGTATTGGAACTTCAGAAGAACGCCGGTGATTCTCTGGAGTTCATCGAGAACGTCAAAATCGATCTCTTCCCGGATGAAGTTTATGTCTTTACGCCCAAAGGCCATATTCTCGAATTGCCCAAAGGGGCAACACCGGTAGACTTTGCCTACACGGTTCATACCGATGTGGGGAACACCTGTGTAGCCTGTCGTATTGACCGTCGTCTGGCTTCATTGAGCCAGCCTCTGCAGAGCGGTCAAACCGTTGAGGTGGTTACGGCTCCCGGAGCCCGACCGAATGTTGCCTGGTTGAACTTTGTTGTGACAGGTAAGGCCCGGTCAAACATACGTCATTTCCTCAAGAATCAGCGTCGAAATGAGTCTATTGCACTTGGGCGCCGTCTCTTGAACAAAGCTCTGGTCAGCTTCGAAACCCATCTTGATGATATCGATGACCAGGTTCTGAAAGATCAGATTGAAGCGCTGAGCTTCGATACTCTGGATGATCTGTTGGAAGACATTGGTCTGGGTAATCGCATGGCCTATGTTGTGGCTCGAATGCTGATGGAGCCAGGCAGTGCGGAAGAAGCCGAGAAGACCCAGATAGATACTTCTGACTCTGAGAAGCCTCTGTCCATTCGCGGTACTGAAGGGATGGTGATCAGCTTTGCCAAGTGCTGCTATCCGATTCCGGGTGATCCGGTAGTGGGTCATGTCAGCTCAGGTCGTGGCATTGTTATTCACACAGAAAGCTGTAAGAACATTGCTGATATTCGTCACAGTCCTGAAAAGGTACTGGAAGTTGATTGGGATAAAGATGTCTCAGGCGAATTCACCGTTGAGCTGCTGGTGGAACTGGAACATCACCGTGGCATGATTGCTTCCCTGGCCACCAGTGTGACAGCGGTAGAAGGCAATATCGAAAAAATCAGTATGGAAGAGCGTGATGCCAGCTTCTGCATGGTTCAGCTGGTCATTAAGGTGAAGGATCGTCTCCACCTGGCTCGTATCATCAAGCGTCTACGGGTCATAAAGGGTGTCCACTCTATTAACCGCCGCAGAGAAGCTTAAAAACCGGTGAGTGACTCCATCTGTCCGGTGTAAGGATTAACTTCCTGAAATACCTGCAGCTGCACAGCGTTCAGCATATTCAGTATTTCCATCATGTTCGGTGGGGATACTGGTATGTCTGGCTGCTGCGGCAGCATGTTTATGACAAAGTGAGTGGGCAGCAAAAATCCGGTTGGCAGAGATACTAATACTTCTCCTGGCGCATTCAGTGAAAGGGTTATTTGAATACTGACCCATTGGCCATTCTGGCTCAGTACCCCCAAGGTCAGATAAATAACTCCTTGAATAGCAATAATGTGTTGAACAGACATGTGCTGATTGAACTGAGGGATGTTTTGATTCTGAGTCAGTGTCAGGGTAGCCAGGGCTGCAGGTATATGAGGCAGGAGCATGCCCACACCTTGCAGATTGGCATTTTGAATCTGATTGAGTAGATGAAAAGGAACATGGATCGTTTGTGCCTGTCCCTGAGTGGGTTGCACATTGATCTGCAGAGCTTGCTGGTTGGTAGTTCCGTGAGTAAATGTTACTTCAGCTGCTCTTGTGCCGCCTGGCTGACGAACCGTCGAGGCGTTATTAATTTCTCCAAGAGGAGTTGTCAGTGCATGGCTGTACTGGAGGCAGATTGCTGCTAACAACATGCAGATGCTTTTGATCGATCGCCAAATCATTCTTGAATATTCCTTATTATTCGTTGAATCAGTATGGACGAAAATTCCATAAGGACTTGAAAAATACGTGTTGTCCCTTACTATTTGGCTCTTTTCTGTTGAGAAGTGAGCGCATAATGAGTAACAGACAGACCATAAACACTGAGAATGCGCCTCAGGCCATTGGGACCTATTCTCAGGCGGTGAAGGCGGGAACGACCGTCTATATTTCTGGCCAGATTCCCCTGGTTCCAGAAACCATGGAGCTGGATCAGGGCGATTTCAAAGCTCAGACCCGACGCTGTTTTGAAAACCTGAAGGCTATTGCAGAAGCCGCAGGGGGGGAGCTTCAGGATGCAGCAAAAGTGGGTATTTTTCTGACGGATCTCAGTAATTTTAACGCGGTGAATGAAGTAATGGCGGAGTACTTCACCCAGCCTTACCCTGCCCGTGCAGCCATTGGTGTTAAAGAACTGCCCAAAGGTGTGCCGGTAGAGATTGACGCTATCCTGGAGCTGAAATAGCGCCAGAACAGAGCTTCGGGTTAGTCCCAGGGAACATCCCGATACGTGTTGGGGTATTTTTTTCTGTGTATGCTGCTTTTTTGTGCCGTTAAAAATATCTCAGCCGAGGGTGGTTTGACGTCGCCAAGGCGAGCAAGCCTTCTCAGCTGAGCTATGGCAATATCCCTTCGCGTTTCCAGCGAAATCTTTCCCGTTTGCATTAACTCTATTCGTCTGGCTGCGTACTGCCTCTGCTTTGTGGGTGGCAGTGTGATCTCCCCTTTGAGCTGTCGGACAATAACTTTGGCCTGATACTGGAACAACATGAACGGAACCCCCAGAATTTCCATACCGGTTACAGAAAGTTCAGGGAACTCCGGATGGAACAGGTTCATATAAAGCGGCGCGACAGATAACTTGTTGCCAGACAGGAAGGCACCTTTCAAAGATGTTATAACGCTGTCTTCTACTTGATAGCCCGTGCAGAGAATTAGTACGTCAACATCCTCAAGCTTTTCCCCGTCTTCAAGTATCAGGGTTTTTCCCCTGCACTCTGCAATGTCTTTATGGCGGGTAATATTGTTTCCTTCTCCGTAATAGCCTTCTTCAGGAACCAGATGTTCTCTACTGCCTTTGTGAGCGCAAACATAAACTTTGGTGGCTTGAGGGCTGATTTCCCGGCTGATATCTTCTCCGGATGGCCCTGTCCCCATAACGGCCACACGTTGGTTTCGATAATTTTCGGGTACGCGATAAGTGAGGCTGTGTTCAACTTTGCCTGTAAAATCTGAAAGCCCTTTGATGTCAGGCAAGGAGGGTGTGCTGTAGCGGCTGTTACAGAGCACGACGCCTGAGAACTCTTCCCCATTATCAGGCTCTGTCAAAGCTCGCCATTTTCGTGATCCCGAAGATGAATCGATCTGCTCCAGTCCGACAAACTGATGGTTGAAGCGAATTTTTTCAATCAGGCTGGAGTGTCTGGCAAAGTCTTCAAGATAGTTACAGATCTGTTCCCGACTAGGGTAGGTTGGGGTTCCCTTAGGGTAAGGAAAACCCCAGACCTCCATAACCTGCTTGGGGAAATTGGCTCTCAGAGAAGGAAAGGCCGGACTGTAAATGTGTGACAATCCCTGCCTCACATCAGGAATCTCTGTCAGTGACTGCAGTGCCCAGGAGCCCCCCAGACATTCACGGCGTTCAAAAATCGCCACATCTAAATCATTAGCCAGTAACTCACGGGCGATCATCAGACCAGCAGGACCGGCTCCGATGACGGCGATTTTTTTTCTATGGGACATAACCTGTCTCTTTGAATCCGCTTCGAAACAGGATAGACGGTTTGTGAGGAGGTGGGCCGGAAGCTTAGGGCTTCCGGCTAAGGTGATTATAAGTTCAGGTATTGTTTGCGGGTCAGACCGTAGATCACTCTGTCTTCATCCGGAGCGTAATAACCGGCCTGATGCCCCTCTTTTACCATGCCAGACTTCATCATGACTCGTTCTGAGCCTGTATTGTTGGCATAGCAGTCTGCCGTGACCTTATGAGCATCCAGCTGGTCAAAGGCATATTGGATCAGCATCTGACAACCCTGTGAGGCCAGTCCTTTTCCCCAGGCTCTTTGGGGAAGCTGGAAGCCCACTTCATAGACACCTGCCGTCATGGCTGCAGGAACCAGACCCAGCATGCCTGCAAAGTGGTTTGATTCCGCCTCTCTGATAATCAGCGTAATACTGGGTTCAGCTTTTCCAGACAATGCGGCTTCGTTTTGCTCCGCAATAGGCAGAAAGTAGTCGCGGTAGACACTTTCAGGTGCTGGAGCAAAGGGCAGGTAGCGAGTGACCTGCTCATCTCGAAGCATGAAAACAATGTCGTCAATATCGGAAGGCAGTAACAGTTTGATGAGATAGCCTTCCCGTAAGGTTTGGGGGCTATGGGCTAAAAAACGTTTTTCCATAAAGTGTTTGATTACCAGTTCTGTTTCAGACGTTTAGTGCTTTTGACAACGGATTTGACATGGCGGCTAAAGGCCCTGTTCTGAGCCCGCCTTTCTGCCAGTGAAGCGCTGTTCATAGCCTGCTCCCTAAGAAGTTTCCGATAACTCTTCAGCCTTCTCTGGTCGAGATCGCTTGCCTCGATCGCAGACTTAACGGCACAACCAGGCTCTGACTCATGCTGACAGTCATGGAACTGACATTGTCCGGCAAACTCTATGATGTCCGAGAACGTAGCGTCCACACCGGCCTCACAGTGGGCCAGTTGTATCTCTCTCATGCCTGGCGTATCCAGAAGCAGAGCTCCGGCAGCGGTTAAGTGCAAGGATCGGCCTGTTGTCGTATGTCTGCCCTTGCTGTCATCCTCACGGATGCTTCCGGTTTCTTGCTGAGACTGACCGAGAAGACCGTTGATTAAAGTCGATTTACCAACACCTGAAGATCCAATCAGGGCAACTGTTCTTCCAGGAGTACACCAGGGTTGAAGTGGCAGTAGGCTATCTTGATCAAGAGCATTAACGCCTTCTACCAGTAGGTTTCGATCCAGCGCCTGTACCTTGATCAGATAAGAGTCTGGGTCGGGACACAGATCTTTCTTGGTTAACACAATGACGGGCTCAACTTCTGCTTCATTGACCAGTGCCAGGTAGCGTTCAATCCTGCTTAGATTGAAATCCTGATTCATTGAACAAACGATAAAAGCCGTATCTATGTTTGAAGCAATCAGCTGTTCTGAGACTTTTGAGCCCGCCGCTTTTCTGGAAAACAGGGACTGTCGATCCAGCAGTCTGTGAAAGTGCTGGTTATTCAAAAGTATCCAGTCGCCCACTGCCAGAGAGGGCATGTTTGCCGTTACTGCCAATTTTAAGGACGAACCTTCTATGGCGAGATCAATGTTGGAGCGATGGACAGCCGTGACTCTGGCCGGTGTTGTGGTTTCCCATTCGTCCAGAGTGAGTTGTTGTTGAAAAAACGGGCGCCATCCCAACTGTAGCAGGGAAAAAGTAATAGACATAAGAACCCCTGACGTCTAATAAAACGTCATGAAGATGTTTCTTCTTGGGGCAAAGAGCCCCGGTTAAAAACCGGGCAAAGGAAGTGTTTTCAGCGGATTAGGCGCTGATTGCCCGGAAGGTGCTTACTACAATCATGAGTCCCCTCCAGCGGTATCAAAAATATTAATGCTATGACTTTAACAGATGAATTTTCTCTGCTCAATCAGGAGTTGTATCAGACATGTGTACAAATTGCTTCGCAGATTAGGTGAGTATTCAGGTTACGTTGCGTCAGCTCTGAAGTCTGTTGCCCTTCTTGTACGACATTCATCCAATGATCGATCATGTCATGAAAACCCTTGGACTTAAGCATCGGGGTCCAGTCAGGCAGGCTCAAAACCTGTTCTTCATTATCTTTCCATTGGGCTCCCGACGTGAAAGAGTCGAAACGGAAAGAGGCATTCAGATAATCGGCCTGAATCACTTCGCGGGTTTTTCCGGCTAAGCGATTCATGGAAGCTTGGTAGAGGGTTTTGCCAGACTGCCATTGAATGTCCAGTCGAGCGAGGTCACTGTCCGTCTTCTGGCAATGGATAGACAGATCTTCCGGGGAGGTGTTCCCTTCTACATTGATGCTGTCCAGGGCGTGGATGAAATCATCAAAAATGAAGGCTCTGGGTTCCCCTGCAAGATTGTGTCGGTGTTTTTCCCAGCGAAGAGCCAACAGGTCACTTTTCTTGCTGAGGTGTTGGTTGAGCAGGGGTAAATATCGACGATTAAAGCCCATAAACAAGGGCTGATTCTTTTTGGCTGCCAGTTCATACAGTGTTTCACACTGGCTGTAACGATCTGACAGGGGTTTGTCGACGAACACAGGCAAGCCGATGTTCAAAAAGAACTGAGCTATCTCGTAATGGGAGTTTGTTGCACTGTGAATCATTACTGCATCAATACCCATTGTTGGGAGTGATTGATAATGGGTGCAGGTTTCAGAGATTCGGTATTGCTTTGCCAGAAGATTGAGGACTTTGGCGTTTCTTGTGCAGAAAACCAGTTCCAGATCTGCTCTCTGGGTTAATACTGGCAGATAGGCTTTCCGGGCAATGCTGCCCAGTCCGATTACGGCTATTTTCATGGTCGATTATTCATGGCTATTCAGCGGAGGTTGAGCTTATCAGCTCTGCGTAACCTGCTTTATAGTTTGGGAACCTGAAAGTGTAACCTGCATCAATGATTTTTTGATTACTGCAACGTTTACTGCCTCTTGGAGGCGCAGGGTGACTGTCATCCAGTTCTACATGGAGTTGATCGGCCATCCAATGCAGTACTTCAAACATGGGGGCGGGCTCGCTGTCGACACCAAGATAGAGAGAATCAACAGGCAGCTGTTGTTCATCTCTCTGAATCAAATGAGCAAGAATACCGGCGCAGTCGTCTCTGTGAATTCGGTTGCTATAAATAACAGGCTCTTCAGCACAACCTTCGCCTGCTTTTGCCCGATTGATCAGGCGGTTTCTGCCGGGCCCATAGATACCTCCAAAGCGAACAGCTGTTGCCGGGAATGGACTGTTAACCAGAACTTCTTCCGCTTCCAGCATGATCTTTCCGGAATAACGGCTGGGTTCTGTGGGGGAGGTTTCATTCACCCATTCGCCACTATTCTGGTGATAGCAGCTGGTGCTTGAAGTGAAGAGTACCCGTTCGGGATGGTGACCTTCGGATTGCAGGCGGTAAAGAATATTGGCCAGACCCCTGATATAGGCGTTGCGGTAATTGTCTTCGCCGGGTCCATCCGATGCGGCTGAATAAACGACATAGTCAATTTGTGCTGGCCAACTGCCCAGTTGATCCGGGTTAGACAAGTCTCCCTGGATGGGATGAACGCCTTTGGGTAAGCGATCAATGCTACGGCGTAAGCCCCAGACAGAGTAACGGCCAGTTTCCAGAAGTTGTTGAGCCAGTTCGCAACCGACGTCACCGCAACCGGCAATTAATACATTCTTCTTGTTCATTGCTGATTTGCCACTTTTCAGGGATAAAAAAAGGACACCCGAGAGTGTCCTTTAATCTTCAGAAATTGCAAGGGTCAGCTTTCATCTCCAGTTTCTTTTTCAGGAGGTAACTTTTTCAGCAATCTTCCCAGAGAACTGAAGAGTTTGACTGCCTCTTCCTTACTTGCATTGAAAACTTCAGGGTGCAGGAAGTCTTCACAACGGCTTTTAATGAGGCTCATATTTGCATGGGCATCGTATTGAACGCTGGTAGCAGAAAGCTGGTCAGTGAGTTGAATGTCCGTATCATTTTCCAGTGTTTGTAAGTCAGCCAGCGTCAGGTAGTGTCCATCCAGCATGTGTTCAAGTTTGGCAAGGTAAAAAGCATGTGCTCCAATGAACTGACCCTTTTTGTCTGTGAGCAGCTTGTCATCTCCGTCTTCGATAACACCGGTATCCACGAGTTTCATCATTACATCGAAGTTTTCTGGTGACAGCCCTGTGTGGAACATGTCTCTGACCAGGTGATCTTTCAGATCGTATTTTGCCCTGAGCTCAGGCTCTTCTGGCCTCATGCGATAGAGTTGGTAGCACAGCATATCGCTTACCAGCATTTTCATCATAGAGAGCTCAGACTTTCTTACTTCCATATAGGTCTGGACAAAGCGGCCATCGGGTGTTTGGTAAGGACTGGTTAATTCTATATCCTTCGCCATAGCATCTAGGGCAGGCTCAGTGACGTATTTACTGCCCCGGTACTTTTTGGTGATCTCAATAGATTTTTGTTGGAGGTAAGTTAATTGCCTCAAGGTCAGCATTCGATGAGCTTCAGTTTGTGATGCTGGTGCATCAAGGTGTTTTTCCAGATCATTGATACATTGAAGGTATCCTTCACGAAGTTCTACAAGCTCTCTTTCAAGAGCCATATACTCAGCCGCTTTGCCTGGGCGAAAGGAGATACTTGGGAGCCTGTCTACTTCCACACTGACCTGATACGCTTTTACCTTTCCTAGTGTCTTTTTTAGCTCCGTGTGCCACTTTTTGGCGTATTGAGCTTTAAGCTCAGCTATTTTTGCTTTTACCTCAGGGCAGATCTGATCCATCTTGACTGGGTTATTCAATTGCTTGGAAGCCTGCCCCAGTGCTTGCTCTTCTACTTCAGAAAAGCAGCTGACTGAAGGTGAATAGTTTGCCAGCATAGACAGTTTATTGGTCAGTTTTCCGGACTCAGAGCTTGATGTACGCCCTTGACGGGGGCGGGCTTCTCTACTCCACTCCTGCTCTCTGTAATTGAGCTTCTGTTTGAATTGTTCCAGTACCAGGTTGTCCCGTAGTTGGCTGCCAATCTTGTCATGATCCATATTGGTCACATAGAGCTGTTTGCCTACAGTGACACATTGCATCTTTGGATCCATACATTTAGGAGTAGTTATCAGAGCTACTTCCTGATCTGTCTCTGATAATTGAGATTGCTGCCTTGAATGCAAAGATTCTAGAGGAAGGACATTCAAAGAGCTTTCGGGAGACGAGCTCTGCATGCTAGTGGTTGATGTTGTTGCACTACTATGAAGTGATGATGGAAATGTGCCTAAATGGGCGTCGCCTTCGGAGAATTGTCTATGATGCGCTACTTCAGGTGAGGGAGACAGCAGATAGGGTGTCGTAACCGAAAGACTTCGGTTAACTTTGGGGGTTGTGCTGCTTCCATCGGAAGATGAGTCAGTATCCTGTTGAAGGCTTAATTTTCTGACTTCATGAGTACTGGCAGTCAGTTTCTTCATCGGGGATTCAAGAGCTAAAGAGGTTTGGGCAAACTCCCTGAGAGTTTGGGTTGTATCTTCTTGAGGCGACGCTGTTGTGCTCTTACGATGACCTTCGAGAAGCTTCTTGTTCTTTGTTAAATTAAACTCACAATGACATCCAACAGGAGCCCATAGGTCCCCTTGCCTTTCCATTCGAACAGAAAACTTCAGTAAAATGTGAGCTCTGTGAGTTCTTCTGGTGACAGCCCCTGGCTTTTGATATTGGTCGTACAAGGCACTTGCGGTGACTTCAACAGTGTCTTTATCCAGTACATTAAGAACCAGCTTGTGACCGGCATCACCTTTCCCTTTCTTGGTTGGATAGACCTGAAAGTGATTAGGCATTGCCATGAAAGGTTCATTTAAAGCATCCTGACGAACCAGGCCAGGTAATGCTTGCTGAAATCCTGGTACTAATTTTTCTACCCAGTAATCTACAGCTGTCGCAATGTCTTCTTTTCTGGAATCTTTCAGCTCACCTTTCTTGGTGGTATCTCTCTCTTCAGAGATTTTTTTATCCAGATAGCTTCTATGGACTGCGGTTGAATAAAGTTCTGACCGGCAATCCTTACCCAGGTCAATACAAATAACCATATCGGTACGATCCAGATCCCCAACCATTTTGCCTCTGTTTTCAGCGATTTTTTCTTCGTCAGTGCATAGCTGTTCCGACAAGCTATGAGTTATGGACTGAATACCGATAAGGGCATCTCTTTCGGTATCCGACAGCTGAATTACTTCCCCATCTCTTTTGAATACAAAAGTGACGGGGTAACAGTATTCACCATGGCTGCTATCGGGACTGGGCCTTACGGCAAGGCAGGGGGTACTGGAAGGAACAAAAGAGTTATTGCTGATCCATTGACGATAAAGCTCCAGAATTACATGAGGTTCATGTGATGACATAAGCTGAGCAGCGAAAGTATTCTTGGCTGATGCCCCTGCTTCTGTATGAGAACTCTCTGTACTAATAGATAGCAGGTCACTCCAGCTTTTTGCCTGACGTTTCAGTGTGCCACTTTGCATAGGTGAGGCCTCTAAGGGACCTCCAACAGACCCTTCAACTTTTTGCACCATTTGGGAAAGGTATTCACGCGCCTGGATTGCTTGGAGGGTGGTACCTGCACAAAGGCATTCCAGGATCATCTGATCGGGAAAACCATAGCGTTGTTCGGGTTGATCTGGCTTAGCTTTTGCTGCCCCGTCATCTTCTTCTTTCTCTGGTGAGGGGTACTTGAATGAGGCATCTACCTTCGGGGTGAGAATGTCACTGCTTTCAGAATTTTGTAATCGAATGCGTGGAATTGAACCTGCGCTGCTGACACGTTTGTGATTCATCTTGCCGTTATTATCAACTGCAGGTGGTGTCGAAGGCGTAGGAGTTGGCGATTGTTCCCGGCTCGTTAGAGTATCTGTTACAGGCGTATCTAGATTCATGGTCAGAATTCCCTTTTAGCTGTGTATATCCATATGATGCCTCCTTGGACAATCAGGTTGATGATGAGTTCCTTGTGTCCTTGTAATGACAATGAGAAAACGGTGTTGGGCTGACATTTGGTAGAAATTGTTTAATAATAACTGTTTAAATTTACAGTATTCTGGTTGTTTCCAGGCAGGCTCGTATCATTATGACTCTCACAGAATTGCGCTATATCGTGACTCTTGCTCAGGAGCAGCACTTTGGGCGTGCTGCTGCCAAGTGTTTTGTCAGCCAACCCACTTTGAGTGTTGGGGTCAAAAAGCTGGAAGATGAGCTGGGTGTGGCCCTGTTTGAACGATCGCGGAACTCTGTCCGGGTGACCCCTATGGGGGAAAAGGTGATCAGTCAGGCCCAGAAAGTTCTGGAAGAAGTCTCTGGTATTAAACAGATAGCCAAGGCCGGACGTGATCAGCTGACCACACCACTGAGAGTCGGTGCTATTTACACCATCGGACCGTATCTGTTCCCTCATCTTGTACCTCAGCTGGCACAAGTGGCGCCTAATATGCCGCTTTATATAGAAGAAAACTTTACAGCCGTACTGCGCAAAAAGTTGAGAATGGGTGAGCTGGACGCCATTATCATTGCACTGCCGTTTACTGAGCCTGATGTACTAACCCTGCCTCTCTATGATGAGCCTTTCCGGGTTCTGTTACCCGGTGGCCATGACTGGGAATCCAAAGAGGACATTGACCCTGCCGAGCTGGTGAACGAAGAATTGCTGCTTCTGGGAGAAGGCCATTGTTTCCGTGATCAGGTGCTGGAAGCCTGCCCTCTTCTGGCTCAAAAAGACGATTCAGGCGAAGAAAGCGGTGGGATTGAAGCGTCTTCACTGGAAACTATTCGTCATATGGTGGCCTCAGGCATGGGCATCAGTGTGTTGCCTGAGTCAGCGCTGGTGGATAGTCACTATGCACCCAATGTTCTGTCATCCAGGCCTTTTCGGTCACCTTCTCCGAGCAGAACTGTTGCTTTAGCCTGGCGAGCCAGTTTCCCCAGACCCAAGGCAATAGATGCATTATCCAACGCTCTCAGGCTATGCTCTGTAGCGGAAGCCTCTTAGGAGCCTGACCGAGAATATGCAGGTCGGCCTAAAGCCCAGAAAGATCGGCCAGGTTTTCCACTGAATTTGCTTAAATAGGTCAACTATTCGCACAAATCCAGTGAAAAACCTGACTCGATCTACTGAACTTTATGCTCGACCGCTATTCTCGGTCAGGCTCCTGGGAGGACAGAACAAATAAAAAGGCAATAGCGGTGTATTGAGGTGATATGGTGAAGCCCCTGCATGAGATTCCTGTGACGGCACTCAAAGGTGTCGGGGCTGCACTGGCCGAAAAACTGGCAAAAATTCATATCCATAACCTGCAGGATTTGCTGTTTCATTTACCTCTGAGGTATCAGGACCGCACTCGTATCACTCCTATTGCGGCTATCCATCCTGAAGGCGACTATGTGATTCAGGGTTCTGTGGTGGCATCTGATATCTTGATGGGCAAACGGCGGAGCCTCCTTTGTCGCATCAGTGACGGTACCGGCTCGGTCGGTTTGCGGTTCTATCATTTCTCCAGTGCCCAGAAAAACAATCTTAAGCCCGGTGCAGAAATACGCTGTTTTGGTGAGCCACGACGTGGTGCCTCCGGTCTTGAGCTTTATCATCCTGAATATCGTGTCATCAAACCCGATGACGATATTGATGTTGAAGAGACGTTAACTCCTGTTTATCCCGCAACGGAAGGGCTGACCCAGCAGAGAATACGCAGTCTTTGCGAGCAGGCACTGGAAAAACTGGATCATCCGGAAGCTTTACAGGAATGGTTGCCGGAAGACGTTCGCTGGAAGTATCAATTGGGATCGCTGGTGGATGCGGTGGAGTTTCTGCACTCCCCTCCTCCCGATGTTTCTGTTGAATTGTTATCTGAAGGGCGCCATCCGGCACAGATCAGACTGGCCTTTGAAGAGCTGCTGGCTCACAACCTGAGCATGCAGAAGCTGCGAACATTGATTCGAACGGTAAAAAGCTATGAGATGCCTCCCAAGCAGACTCTCACCCGTGACTTTCGTGATCAGCTATCATTTTCGCTGACGGGCGCTCAGGAAAAGGTGCTGGCAGAAATCAGTCAGGACATGATGCAGCCTGAGCCCATGTTGAGGTTGGTACAGGGAGACGTAGGTTCAGGTAAAACTGTCGTTGCCGCCTTGGCTGCACTGCAGGCGGTAGAGAATGGTTACCAGGCTGCGGTGATGGCACCCACTGAAATATTGGCAGAGCAGCATGAGAAAAACTTTAAAAGCTGGTTAAAACCTTTGGGAATTTCTGTCGCTTATCTTTCAGGAAAAACCAAAGGCAAAAAACGACAGCAGGTACTGGAGGAAATCGCCCAGGGAGACGCTGCCGTTGTCGTGGGAACCCATGCTCTTTTTCAAGATGAGGTAGAGTTCAAAAAGCTGGGGCTGGCCATTATTGATGAGCAACATCGTTTCGGGGTTCATCAGCGGATGGCTCTTAGAAAGAAAGGTGAGTTGAATGGTGGTCAGCCTCATCAGCTCATTATGACCGCTACACCCATACCCCGAACCTTAGCCATGAGTGCTTATGCAGACCTGGATTGTTCGGTCATTGATGAACTACCGCCAGGCAGGACACCGATCAATACCGTTGTTATTGGTGATGATCGACGTGAACAGGTGATGGAGCGTTTGCGTTCTGCCTGTCTTGAAGGGCGTCAGGCCTACTGGGTGTGCACCTTGATTGAAGAGTCAGAGGCTTTGCAGTGCCAGGCGGCTGAAGTCACTGCTGAACAGCTGCGCGAAGCTTTACCTGAACTGTCTATTGGCTTGGTACATGGTCGTATGAAAGCGGCTGAAAAACTGGAAGTCATGGACGCTTTCAAATCAGGCCATATGCACTTGCTGGTGGCCACAACAGTCATAGAAGTGGGAGTGGATGTCCCCAATGCCAGCCTGATGATTATTGAAAACCCTGAACGTTTGGGCTTAGCTCAACTACACCAGTTAAGAGGCCGGGTTGGACGGGGCAATATAGCCAGCCACTGTCTTTTGATGTATCACGCACCTCTATCACAGCAGAGTAAAGAGCGCTTGCAGGTGATGAGAGACTCCAGCGATGGCTTTGTCATTGCCGAAAAAGATCTGGAGTTACGGGGCCCGGGTGAAGTGCTGGGTACTCGACAAACCGGCCTTGCCCAGTTCAAGGTGGCTGATCTTGAGCGGGACGCTACCTTACTGGAGCAGGTCAGGGATGCGGGTCAGGTGTTATTGAATGAAGCCCCGCAAAATGCTGAGCCTTTGATTCTGCGCTGGCTGGGGCATGCTGAGAAATACGCTAATGTGTAGTTTGCTCAGGATAACTGTCTGAGAGCAGGCTACCTCCTGGTGGCAACTGAAAATTCCTGTGCTATTAGAATTGAGTGTTCCCTTTCTATCTAAGTGAATGTGATGAAGATTTCTCGACGTGGTTTTATTGCTGCGCTGACTTCCTCTACTTTTGTCTCGCAATTTCCCCTTACCTTTGCGCTATCGGAAGATGCAAAGCAAACCAATAAGGATGGGCGCTCTTTTCGTAATTATGAAGAAGCCCCTGAGCACGTTCGGCAGTTTTATAAAGAACATCATGCAAAACAAACTCATGCTTTTGCCAAAGATAGGCTGGCCTTTTATCAATCGCTGAATCAGGGAAAAGAGACTGCCTGGGGAATGCTCGAGCAACTCGATAAGGTGGTGGATAACAGTGACCCTGATATTGATTTATCCCAGCTGGAGCATTCCTATCAGACAGCAGAAGCCATCAGGCGAGATGGTTTGCCGGAGTGGTTACAGTTAACCGGTTTTATTCATGATATGGGGAAAGCCCTGGTTTTCTGGGGAGAACCTCAGTGGGCGGTGGTAGGTGATACTTTTCCGACTGGTTTGAGGCATTCAAACCGGATTGTGTGTTTTGATTATTTGGAAGCCAATCCTGACAGCCAGATACCTGAATTCAATACCGACTTTGGCTTATACAGACCCGGTATCAGTCTTGATCAAGTCACCATGACCTGGGGGCACGACGAATACCTCTATCAGGTACTGAAAAACCAGTCACGCCTGCCTGAAGAAGCGTTGTTTGTTATTCGCTATCACTCATTGTATCCCCTCCATTCAGCCAGAGATCCAAGGTATATGGCCTTAATGAACGACCAGGATCGTCAAAATATGAAGTGGGTTGAAGTCTTTAACCAGTACGATTTGTACAGTAAATCATCTCTGGTTCAGAAAGATAAGAAAGCACTTGAGAAACATTATAAAGAGCTGGTTGCCCAGTACATTCCCGGAGAAATTCGCTGGTAAATTGTTGGGCAGAGCCTATGCGACAGCTCAAAATTTCGGGAAATATTTTTGAGCTGTCGTAAGCTCGACGGAGCTATTGAAAGCGTTAAATGAGTCGACAGATGATTTCCCTGTCCAGGACAATCTGGCTTTGATACTCGCGCTTGTTGAATTTGGCGTCGAGGCTTCCCATGGCTTGTTTGGCCATTTCTTCATACTGCTGTCTGGCGGAATGAATGGTAAATGGCAAGAGGTCGAGAATATAACTGTCACCAAAGGTGGCCCAGTCGATCTGTTCTGGCATTTTATCCAGATGTTTGCGGGTAAACTGCAGAACACCTTCCATCAAGGTGAAAGAGCCGGTAAACAGTTTTTCTGGCAGTGACTGATGCTGCCTGAAATAGTCTTTCATCATGCTGTAACCTGCCTCAACGGAGTAATCCAGATGGTGCACGGTTGCGATGTTTTCTGCTTCACCGGATTCTTCCAATGCTTCACTGAAGCCCTGAAATCTCAGGCGACAGTTATCCAGTGCCTGATTACCACCAAAATAGGCAATAGCACCGGGACGTCCTGTCAGCATCACTCGGGTGAGCTCTTTGGCTGCCTTGCGGTCATCACTGATGATCGAGTCCAGTGCTGCGCCTGACTGAAATCGGTCCAGCAAAATGACGGGAATGCCCCGCTTTTCAGCTTGATGATAAACGCGGTAGTCCGTTACGGTGCTGACTGAGATGATGGCCTCAACCTTTCGACCCGTCAGGGTTCTGACCAGCTTTTCTTCCATCTCGGGCTCATCATCAGAGCAACTGATAATCAGTTGATAACCGGCCTTTCGTGCCAACTGTTCCAGATGTTTGCTCAGTTCAGCAAAACCATGGTGCATTAAATCCGGCAGAATAAGGGCCAGTAGTTTGCTGTTCCGGCTTCTGAGGCCTGCAGCCTGGGCATTGGCAACGTAATGGTGCTCTCTGGCCAGTTCCAGAACCTTCTCACAGGTCTTCTCACTGATTCGATAGCGTTCTGCATGTCCGTTCAGAATAATGCTGGCTGTGGACTTGGAAACACCGGCCAGTCTCGCCAAATCTTCTAACTTCATGGGCGAAAGAAATGATCCATATCAAAAAAATTGTCACAGAGGACAACAATTTATTCATAAGCTAAATCGGTTCAGCTAATATGCTGGGCATTGCTGAAACGGTTTAGCCCATATGTTAACACTGAATTTATCCAGTATTTTCCTAAATCAATCTGCTGAAGATAAGTTACAGGTAATCGAGCTAATCGGCCAGAAAATGGTTGAGGTCGGATATACCACAGAAGCTTACACTGCAGGTTTGAAAGCGCGTGAAGCCATTTCCTCCACATTCCTGGGAAATGGTATCGCTATTCCACATGGTACTCCGGACAGCCGTGATGCTGTCCTCCAGACCGGTGTGGTCATTCTCCAGTTCCCCAAAGGTGTTGACTGGGGAGAAGGCGAGAAGGTCTTCATGGCGGTAGGCATTGCCGCCCGTTCCAATGAGCATTTACAGATCCTGAGCGGACTGACACGGGTTCTCGACAATGATGACCTTTGTCTGCATCTGGCAAAAACGGACAATCCCGAGGATGTCATTGAGGCCATAAACCCTCAGTCCAAACAGCGTACTCTTATTTCCGAGAAATTAGTTCAGTGTCGAAGTGAAGTTAATACGCCGTTTGCACTTAAAGCTGTAGCTGCATCCATGCTGGGTGCTGAAGGTTATCTGGAGTCTGGTGCTGAAGAGGCCCTGGCCAGTACCCATGCGATAGTGTCAGGTTCGATAGCGTTTATCAGTACGGCAAAAGCGACCAGTACCGGGATTGCCCTGATAACGCCGGCAGTCCCTATTTCTTTTGCTGGTAAGTCCGTTAATCTGTTGGTTGCTGTATCCGCTTGTGATTCAACTCATGTTTCCATTCTGAAAGAGATTGGCTCCTGGTCGGATGATGCCCTGCTGGCTGACAAGCTGGAAAAGATTGCACCTGCAGATCTGCTGAACGCTGCAAAAGGTCAGGGCTGGCCTATCCCTTCAGAAGACGTACTCAGTCGTGAATTCATAATTTTTAATCCTAATGGCATGCATGCCCGTCCGGGTAAGGTGTTTGTATCGACGATCAAACCTTTTGAGTCACGGATTGAAGTCAGAAATCCCGATAAAGGCAACGCCTTTATCAATGGCAAGAGTTTGATGAAATTGTTGAGCCTGGGGATCACCAAAGGCACAACCATTGAAGTGAAGGCCAGTGGTCCGGATGCCCAGGCAGCCATGGGAGCACTGGAACAGGCCATCAGCGAAGGACTGGGCGAATGATCGTTACAGTAACGCTGAACCCTGCCAAGGATCAGACTGTCCAGCTTGAAAAGTTGCACGTGGATGCTGTGAACGCGGTAGACCAGGTTGTCGAAACAATGGGAGGTAAAGGCATCAATGTTGCCCGGGTTTTGTCTGACCTTGGGGCTGATGTTTTAGCCACAGGGTTGATGGGCGATAAAGATCAGTCCCTCTTTCAGGAATACCTTGATAAGTATCAGGTGCAAACTCAGTTTGTCACTCTGGAAGGTTCTGTGCGCTCCAATATCAAGCTGGTTGATCGCTCAACCGAAGAGGTCACTGACATCAACTTTCCTGGCTTTAATGCCAGCGATTCTGATCTTGATACTGTGCTTCAAGTTATACGAGCACAGCCTGGCATCTCATTTGTAGCCGTATGTGGCAGTTTGCCTCCGGGCATTTCTCTGAACGCATTCGAAACATTCTTGCAGTCCATTAAAGAACTGGGGTTCAAGCTGGCCGTTGATACCAGTGGTAAAGCTCTGGATGCAGCCATTCGGGTGAAACCAGACTTGATCAAGCCAAACTTGTCGGAACTGTCGGATTGGGCTGAACAAGCCATGAGTCAGGAAGAGGCCGTCAGTCTGGCAGCAGAGCTTTCTGATGCAGGTATCAGCGATGTGGTTCTGTCCTGTGGGGCTGATGGTGCCTGGTTTGTTCATCATGATCAGGCAATTAAGGCTCTTCCAGGCAAGGTCAAAGTCGTCAGCACAGTAGGTGCCGGAGACTCCATGATGGCGGCCTGCCTGTTTGGAATTACCCGTGAACTACCCAGAAAAGACTGGGCCAGGCTGGCAACTGCCTGTGGCATGAAAGCTGTTTCCCAGCCAGGGGTGGGTGAGTGCTCGGAAGAGACACTGATGGAGTATCTGGCTTCAGTTGAAGTCATTGAAGTTGGAAACAAGGTGAAGTTTGCCGGAGCTGCCCGGTAAATGAGGAATACAATGAAGCATTATGTATTGATCAGTGCCTGCCCTTCTGGGGTGGCAAGCTGTTTTCTTGCAGCCGATAAGTTATCTCGGGAAGCCTCTACTAAAGGCATTCAGCTGAGTGTTGAAGTTGATAGCGCTCTGACCAGTGAGCGATTGGAAGCCTCTGTTTTTGACAGCGCGGATTGTGTTCTGGTGGCCAGTGAAACCATCAGTAGTTCTCTGGCTGAAAGGTTGGAAGGGTTGCGCGTTTTCAAAACTTCTGCCCAGGCTATTCTCGACAACCCTGCCGCTGTTCTTGATCAGGCAGAAGAGAATGCCCAGCCACTGGAAGCCAGTGCAAAGGCACCCAAAGTGGTAGCTGTCACGGCCTGTCCAACAGGTGTCGCTCATACTTTCATGTCTGCTGAAGCTCTGGTGGAAGCCGGTAAATCACTGGGCTACGGGATTCTGGTGGAAAAGCAAGGATCTGCTGGCGCTAAAGACTCTTTGACAGCAGAACAGATCGCCGAAGCAGATGTTGTAATTCTGGCTACTGATATTGAAGTGGATACCACACGTTTTGCCGGTAAAAAAGTGTTCAGGACTTCCACGGGTGAAGCGCTGAAAAAGTCTGAATCTGTTTTGAAGAGAGCTCTGACAGAAGGCAGTGAACTTAAAGCTCAAGCTGCAGCCAAAACTGCGATCGAGAAGAAAAAAGCTTCCGGTGCTTATCAGCATCTGTTGACTGGTGTCTCCTATATGCTGCCTCTGGTAGTGGCAGGTGGCCTGATCATCGCTCTGTCTTTTGCATTTGGTATCAATGCTTTTGAGCAGGAAGGAACGCTGGCTGCTGCCTTGATGAGTATTGGTGGCGGCAGTGCTTTTGCTCTTATGGTGCCGGTTCTGGCTGGGTATATCGCTTTCTCTATTGCTGAACGCCCTGGTCTGGCACCGGGCATGATTGGCGGTATGTTGGCTTCTACTCTGGGAGCAGGTTTCCTGGGCGGTATCATTGCGGGCTTTATAGCGGGTTATTCCGCCAACGGTGTAAAGAAAGCTGTACGGCTTCCGGCAACTATGGAAAGCCTGATGCCAGTCCTGGTGATCCCTCTGCTGAGTTCGTTGATCACCGGGTTGTTGATGATTTATGTCGTGGGTGCTCCTGTAAAAAGCATCATGGACACCATGACGGCTTTCCTGCAAAGCATGAATGGTACCAATGCATTGCTGTTGGGTGCACTGTTGGGGGCGATGATGGCCTTCGATATGGGTGGGCCTGTCAACAAAGCCGCTTATACATTTGGCGTAGGTCTGATTACCAGTCAAACCTATGGTCCTATGGCTGCGGTTATGGCCGCAGGTATGGTGCCTCCTCTGGGTCTGGCCCTGGCGACTATTCTGGCAAAGAAGAAGTTCAGCAAAGAAGAACTGGAAGGTGGCAAGGCTGCCGGTATTCTGGGGCTTTGCTTCATTACCGAAGGCGCCATTCCATTTGCGGCCCGTGACCCTTTACGAGTGATTCCCTGCAGTGTGGCGGGTTCAGCCCTGACTGGCGCTATTTCCATGTGGATGGGCATTGGCCTGAAAGCGCCTCATGGTGGTGTATTTGTCATGATGATTCCAGAAGCCATCAGTAATGTGGGTGGGTATGCCATGGCTATTGCTTTGGGTACCATTGTGACCGGTGTCGTCTACAGCGCACTGAGAAAAAATCCCTGACCCTTGATTATGAGCCCGGAAAGATCCGGGCTCCAGGCTATTTGCCCCTCACCAGTCAGGTCTTCTGTTCTAACCGGATCCTGCAGTTTAAAAAACCATTGGCTCATGCTGTCCTGTCGTACAAAATTCTGCATCATATCGAAGGCAAACTTTGGCTGGTCCATCGGTACCAGGTGACCTGCTGTTGGAAAAGTAAACAATGTCAGGTTGCCGGATGAGCGAACGGTCTGGTAAGCCTGATCATACTCGTCAAAGAAATCTTTCTGCCCGGTAGCAAGAAAGTCCTGCTTACCGCTCCAGTCTATGGTTTGCAGCCAGGAAATGGTGGCAAAGTTGTTGCAGCACATATCCTGATCCCCTGAATAAATCAGTACCGGCATGGATTCAATCAACGTGGGGAATAGCTCGCTCCTGGAGTTCTGTTCTCCGGCTGCAAACTGGTCTGCTACCCAGTTATTGGTGTCGTCCCATTTTTTAGTGGCAACAGAAACGGCATTAATGGCGGTTCTTACATCATCGCGGTTAAGGTACTGACCCAGAGCCTTGAAAACGTAATCAGGCCCTCTTCTGCGAAAATCATATAAGTTTCTTTGTGAGTCTTTCACCACTATGTTCACAGCCTTCATACAGTAATCGTTGACCCACTTTGGAACGGTATAACCCTTAAACTTCAGAATCTGCGTTGTACAGTTGTCTGCCATGGTTTTTGTCTGGTTGAACTGGGTATACGTCAGTGTTCCGTGTTCACCTGCAAATACCGGCATAAGAGGGTTCTGTATGGCTGGGTCTACCCACGGGTTGCCTAGGGATATTTTGACCAGCTTGATGGTTGAGTTGGACGGATCCTTGTTCATCTCAAGGATCTTGGTGGCAATACTGGGTACATAGTGTCCACCAAATGATTCACCGGCAATAATGAGAGGGCGCGAGCGGAAGTTCTTGTCCTTATGATTATCCAGAAACGCCTGAATACCTCGGTAAAGTTGTTCCGTGGCTTCTTCTTCATTCTGGGCTGCAGCGGCCTTAGTGGTACTGAAAGACAAGCCCGTACCTGCTGGTTGGTCTATGGCTAAATAGGCTGCAATTTTGTGCCATGAGTAGAGGCGGGGCTTGATGAAGTTGCTGCTTTTTTCCATTGCAGATGGATCAATGTAGAAAGGACCATTCTCCATAAAAAAACCGTCCAGACTGGAAGAACCGGGTCCTCCATTAAGCCAGATCACAATCGGACTTGTGTCATTGCCATTCCCAGACTCTGCAAACCAGTAAAAGAGGAAAGCTTCTCCACCGTCGGATGCTGTGTTGACTTTCAGGTGGCCTGCCTCCTGACCCTCAATAGTGCCTGTATATCCGGGCAGACTCGTTACTGGTGCTGGAGGTATGGGTTCCTGCGGGTTGGAAGGAGAGGCTAGAGTGCTAAGCGACAGTAATAGAGTAATGCCGGCAAGCAGAGTGCGAAGTCTAAGCATTGGGAAGTCTACTTCTCAGATAAAAGTGAATAGCCTTCAGAAAAGTAGAATGAGGTGGTGTGAGGAGCAAATCACATCCTGGTGAAAAAAAAACCAAAAATAGAGTTGCAAACTGCCTGATTAGATATAGAATGATAATCATTCTCATTAACAATAAAAAAGGAGATGCCTATCGAAACCAGACTTTTTGACCTGATTAACTGGTAAACAGCTACCAGTAACTCGCATATCCTCATCGTTTTGGCGGCTCGTCCCAAGCCGCCTTTTTTTATTCCAGAGTTTTATAGATTACCGTTGGCTTCTCAGCCTGCCAATTGCTTTCAGGCATCATCAAGTTTCAGGCTCTGCAGTTTATCGAAAAGAGGTCTAATGACTGTTAAATGTTCTTCGGCATATCGCTGTTTTTCCGAGATGGTTAGCTCTTCTGGACTCTGCTCGGTTTTTATTGTTTCTTCCAATGCCTTTTGTCCCATATTGAAAATATAACGGCTAGATAATGCTAAGGGGCGATAACCAAAGCCGATAAGCATGCCCTGTAGCCAGAGAATTGCGACTCGGGTGTTGGCATCCGGGAAGGGTCTGAGACTGAGAAGCTCTAGTATTGAAGTGGATACAGTTTCATACAGCTGAGCCTCAGTTTGTATGCCCTGCATTTTGGCTGAGGTCTCTGAAAACCAGTGGTCCAGTGGTGCTCTAATGAATTTGTCAGGCAGTTCGTTGTAGCGCAGAAAGGCAATTCCTTCCTGTTGCAACCGGGGGATCATGGCATTAATCGTGCTGTGGACCAGGCTGTAACCCCCTTTGCCTTTGAACTTATCTAATGTGTATTTCCATCCCAGCACCATGCTCAGTTCGTGAGGGTTTACCTTATTAAGGGCCTGAAGGTAAGAATCTAGATCCTGTCGTGAGCAATAGTAAGCTGCTACTTCTTCCATGAATGCCTGAGCCTCAGCTCTGGAACCGGGAGGCTGTTGATAAAGCTTTACGGCCAGCTCAACAGGCACAGCCAGATAGATATCTTTATTATTGATAAACACTCTGAAGCAGAAAGGAGGTAATTCCGGCAGACCTGCTAATTGACAGGCTTTATCCAGCTTCTCTTTGGATTCGTAGAGTGTCGCCTCAGAGCATTCGGACTCTGCATACTTTTTTACACAAGGAGCGTCATGCCCATAGACGGGTTGTTTCAAAACCTTATGCTGGGTAGGAATGTATCGGAAGTCCCCTGCCCTGTATGTTGTTGAGGAGAAACCTGAGCAATCTCGTGGACCATGCTCAAAGCTGTGTGAATGAAGATCTTGCAGCAAAGATTCCAGCTCAGAGGGTGAGGTGAAGCGGCCATTGCTTATGGCATCAACCATAAAGATCCAGCTGTTCACCAGGCTCTGACCTTTGCCTTTTTCTTCACTATGATAATTCTCCCATTGAGTCAGCGCTTTCTGATCAAAAACGATTGGCAGAAGCTGTTCAGGCGACAAGCCTTTAAGATGCTTTAAGCCTTCATAGCCCGGTTTAACCAAAGGAGACGCTTTGCTTAAATCCCGGAAAGTGGAGGTGGGCAATGCCTCTGGCTCCGGAATTTCCTTTTTATATTCAGCAGGATTGTCTCCAGACTCTTGCTCAGAAAGAGCCGGATTAGATGAATAAATTTCCTTGCCCGTTGGTTTGGGTGATGTGGGTTCCATGCCTCTTCCGTCCCTGATATGAAACACTAATCCTGTTTTTACTATAGGAGCGAGTTAACCACAGAGACATTAGATTCAGTTTTTTTTCATCCAATTTCCGAAAAATGAGGTATAACCTTCTACGGACCAAAGGAGGAAAGTGTTAATGGATGTTCTCAAGTACGAAATGCCACTATTAACCGGCGAAGTTCAGTCCCTTGCTGATTACAAGGGTAAAGTGGTGCTGATTGTGAATACCGCCAGCCAGTGTGGGTTTACGCCTCAATTCAAAGGGCTGGAAGAACTCTATAAAGAGTATGAAGACCAGGGACTGGTTATTCTGGGGTTCCCTTGTAACCAGTTCGGCAAGCAGGAGCCTGGTGACAGTGGTGAGATCGGTGCATTTTGCGAAAAAAATTATGGTGTCACTTTTCCAGTTTTTGAAAAGATAGAAGTTAATGGGACTGCGGCAGCGCCTTTGTATCAAGATCTGAAAAAGGCGGCTCCCGGTTTAATGGGTACCAAAAACATTAAGTGGAACTTCACCAAGTTTCTTCTGAATCGTCAGGGCGAAGTGGTTGAGCGCTATGCGCCAACAACCAAGCCGGAAGAGCTGGAAGCTTCTATCAAAGAGCTGCTTTCTCGGGATTAAACGAACTTGCCGGAAGCCAAAGCAGTACTTCCTGTATCCAGAGTCCATTTGATGTTTGCCAATTCAGCCGATATGGATGGATAACCACCTTCGGGAGCAATTTAATGTCAGAGCTGGAATCATCCCCTGAAATATCAGAAACCCTGGAATATGCCGGCTTTCTTGACCGGTTCTGGGCAACACTGATCGATACACTGATTCTGATGGCTATAACTCTGCCCCTTACCATGATTATCTATGGGGGGCAGCTGACTATAGAAGGCTCAAGACAGCTCCTGGGTCCCTGGGATATCGTCATCAATTGGTTATTTCCGGCCCTGGCCGTCGTGTTGTTCTGGCATTATAAAAGTGCCACACCGGGCAAGATGATCATTACCATGAAGGTCGTAGATGAAAAGACCGGCCTCGCTCCCGGACTTTCTCAATCGGTCATACGTTACCTGGCGTACTTTGTCTCTATTTTGCCTTTCTTTCTGGGATTTTTCTGGATAGCAGTGGATAAGAAAAAGCAAGGCTGGCACGACAAAATTGCGGGAACCGTCGTAGTAAGACTAAGAAAGTAAGCTATTCCATCCAAGATAGTTCGAATAGATGATGCTCCTATTGATTGACTTGCATAGCTTGGCAGGACGTTGACCTGCCCAGTCAGGAAGTACCAAGTTAATTGAATAGGGAGTCCTCAATGTTTGCCAGACTGTGTTGCATTGTCGTCAGTCTTTTTTATCTGTCCCAGTCATCGGCCATCACTCTGAAGGAACAATTTAATCTGGAGCGCCAGGCCTACCGGGTTGCCAGTTCGTTCTATTATATTTCTTTCGATGAAGGGAGTAGTGACGCTTATCAGGAGTTGGAAAAAGAACTGTTGAATATGGACAGTGAGTTAAATGCTATAAAAACACCCAATGTAGAGCAGCTGAATGACATCAAGGCGTCCTGGGAAACCATGAAAGGCTTTTCCCGTCAGAATGAGATGAAAGACGATGGCTATACATCTCACTATGCAACAGTTGACTTAAATACTTCCAGATCTGATCTGGTTAAGATTATTAGCAGTGAGAGTTATGCTGAGCCTTTGCCAGAAGATGTTAAGGCATTGAGACTGGCTGCTGATATGCAGCGACTGGCCATGCTTTATGCTGAAGGCTCAGTCAGCCTGATAGGCTTTCCTTACGATGAGCTTGATATTGATGCGAAGAAATTTGGGGAAGAACTCAGGGCACTGGAAAAGAGCCTGACGGGCAAGAGCCCTGAGGCCAAAAAGAAAGCAAAAGAAGCGGTCAGAGCCTGGGTCTACATCGAAAACGCACTGATTCAGTACTATGAGATCAATGTGCCTGAGCTGGTTAAACGAATGAATGACGTCATTGTGAGCCGTTTGCTGGATGTGAGTGAATTAACAGCTTCCTAAACTCGGGAGTTGTTCTTCTCTCTGTCAATAAATTGAACGATTGTTCCTGGCTGCAGGATCCCGAGGAATAGCAGTCAGGACATGTGGTATTTACGGCTATCTGGTCGTTGTCTTCTGCCAGTCACTTCTTTAGAATCCGCGGCCATGTTTGACCCTGAAAAATGCATGTTTCCTCTGGCTACGCCAGTATGGAAATGCCTTTTTCTATGGGCATAGAGCTTGCATATGGGTTTTCGTAACAGACAGCCCTGACCGGCTCCTATAACTAAAATCATTCTGTCGCCACTACATTACCTTCCTGACCATCATGAGTTAAGAATGCCTTTTGGCATGCTTCGTGATGAAAGGGCCAAAGCAGTAACCCGCTATCACGAGGTATTGCTCATCAGTCCTCTACACTCTTGTAAGAGTATTCTGGATAGAGCGTCAGATTTACACAGATTGAGAGTGACAGGTCCCCTTGGTCGAAAGACTGCCTGTCTGAATCGGAGGCAATGTTGTTCGAACTTAGAGCAAACAAGGTAGCTACCATGAAAAATGACCTGCTATCGGGTCTGACGGTAGCGCTTGCATTGGTACCAGAAGCGGTAGCCTTTGCATTCGTCGCAGGTGTTGAGCCGTTGGTAGGTCTTTACGCTGCATTTATGGTAGGTCTTATCACCGCCGCTATTGGTGGTCGTCCGGGTATGATCTCCGGTGCTACCGGTGCCCTCGCTGTGGTTATGGTAGCTCTGGTAGCTGATCATGGTGTTCAATATCTGTTTGCCACAGTTGTATTAATGGGCATCATCCAGGTGTTGGCGGGTGCACTGAAACTGGGCAAATTTATTCGTATGGTGCCTCACCCTGTAATGCTGGGCTTTGTTAACGGCCTGGCTATTGTTATTTTTCTGGCTCAGCTGGGTCAGTTTGGTGTTGAAGGTGGTACAGGATGGTTGTCTGGCACCTTTATGGAAGGCAGTGTCATTGATGTTGCCTGGATGCAGGGTCAGGAACTGGGTCTGATGCTGGGGCTGGTGGCACTCACCATGGCCATTATTCATTTCCTGCCCAAGCTGACGACTGCTATTCCTTCTTCTCTGGCAGCCATTCTGGTGGTATCTCTGCTGGTGATTGGCCTGGGTCTGGATACGCGAACTGTGGGCGATGTAGCCGGTATTGCGGGTGGATTACCAGAGTTCAGCATTCCCATGGTTCCATTCAATATGGAAACCTTCCTGATCATACTGCCCTACTCTCTGGTACTGGCGGCCATCGGTCTGATTGAGTCCCTGTTGACCCTGCGCATGGTGGATGAAATCACTGAAACTCATGGCAGCTCAAACCGTGAGTGTGTGGGACAGGGCGTTGCCAACATCGTTACCGGCTTCTTCGGTGGTATGGGCGGCTGTGCCATGATCGGCCAGAGCATGATCAACGTGAACTCCGGTGGTCGTGGTCGTCTGTCGGGCATTTCCGCAGCGTTGTTCCTGCTGGCATTTATTCTGGTGGCTTCTTCACTGATTGAAAGAATTCCTGTTGCAGCCCTGATAGGCGTCATGTTTATTGTGGTGATTGGTACCTTTGAGTGGAGTAGCTTCCGTATCATGCGTAAGGTGCCCAAAGGTGATGCTTTTGTATTAGTGCTGGTCTCGGTGGTGACCGTTCTAACCGATTTGGCCATGGCCGTGATTATCGGTGTGATCGTATCAGCCCTGATTTTTGCCTGGGAACACGCTAAGCATATCAAGGTTGAGAAGAAAGAAGATCGCGAAGGCTCCAGTGTTTATAAAGTTCGTGGTCCTTTGTTTTTTGGTTCCACGACTCATTTTCTCGAGCAGTTCTCACCCAAGACAGACAACAGTGATGTTGTAATTGATTTTGCAGACTCCAGAGTTTGTGATCATTCGGGTCTGGAAGCCATCGATACTCTGGCTGAACGTTACACTAATGCAGGCAAAACATTGCACCTGCTGCACTTGAGTCAGGACTGCCAGAAGCTGCTGAAGAAAGCAGGTAGCATGGTGGAAGTTAATGTGATTGAAGATCCAAAATACTTTGTAGCCACTAATGCCTGATCATTAGTCTTGTTATCCCTGATTGCTACTGAGAAGCCCGGCTATTGAGTCGGGCTTCTTGTTTTTAGAGGGAAGTTAAAAAGGTAACTGTGGTGAAAAGTTTCAGTTTATTGTAATTTTTCGGACAGCTGGCTTACCAGCATGATAGTGTTAATCTATCGAGAAAAATAACAATAAATGGGAGAAACCCTATGCCGTACGCTGTTTTCGGTAAAGGACATGGGGAAAGTCTGCGGGTCCTGATACCACATTTTCAGCCAGTCCTGATGTCGTGCTTTATTTCTCAGGAGGTCAGTTATGGAACCTCTTGATATCAACTTTGACAGCTCTGCTCTTTACGTCATGAATGCCATGATGGCATGCGTTATCTTCGGTGTGACCCTGACGTTGAAGGTTGATGACTTCAAAAGAGTCATAAGGCAGCCAAGAGCTCCCATTACGGGTTTGGTTGCTCAGTTCTTTTTGTTTCCTGCTATCACCACATTCATTATCTGGCTCTTTGCTATTCCACCCGAATTGGGTCTGGGGATGATCCTGCTTTCATCCTGCCCCGGCGGCAGTATTTCCAACATCCTCACTTATCTCTCACGAGGTAATGTTGCAGTTTCAGTGAGCATGACAGCGGTATCCAGTGTTGGGGCGATTGTGATGACCCCTTTTAACTTTGCTTTTTATGCAGCCCTGAACCCTTCAACCCGAGCCATTCTTCAGGACATAGTGATTGATCCTGTCAGTTTGCTGGGGCTGTTTTTCCTGATTCTGGGGATTCCTCTGGCACTGGGCATGTATTTAGGTTCAAAGTTTCCGGAATTTGCTCGAAAGGTCGAGAGGCCTTTCAGGGTAATATCCATGACGGTCATGCTGGGTTTTGTGATTGTTGCCTGTGCAAACAACCTTGAGTCGATGTTGAAATACATTGGCATCATTGCTGTTACCGTCATAGGTTTGAATACACTGGCATTGTTAATTGGCTATGGCGCTGGAAAGTTGACCGGCTTGCCGGAAGCTGATCGTAGAGCTGTCACTATGGAAGTAGGAATACAGAACTCGGGGCTTGGTTTCTCAATACTCTTTACTTTCTATCCGGAAATGACGGCCATGATTCAAGTGGTTGGACTGTGGGGTGTCTGGCATCTGGTCAGTGGTATGGCGTTAACATGGTTCTGGAGTCGGCGAGCTTCAGGACAGAAAGAAAATGAACGGAATTTTCAGGCGCTGGAAGCAGATGGCGCTCGAGAGCCAGGCTAGTCGGGTTGATGGCTTTCTCGATGGGTAGGTGGATATCCGTGTAGTTGAAAGACGAATAAAAATGAACAAAAAGTATTTAGCCGCAGGTTTGACTCTGACAGTATTTGCAGGTCTCAGCTTATGGCCTGCAGATAACCCGCGAATGGCAGTGAGCTCAACGCAGGTGATCGATCTACCTGTTGAGCAGAGCTGGGAAAAAATGAGTAACCTTGCTGTTTCCCATCATTATGTTCCGGACGTTATAGATACCAGAATGCTGACGGATCAGACTCAAGGAGTAGGAGCCAGTCGTCGGGTCTTTAAGAGTGAAGATCAGTATGTTGATGAAACGGTTGTGGAATGGAATGAAGGCAAGGGGTTTGTGATTAAATTGCACAACGAAACGTTTTTTTTGCCTTTTAAAGAAGGCCGGTTTCGCTATCAGATCACTGATGTGGGTTCCCAGCAGACAGAGTTTACTGGAACCATGAGTTTTGAGCCTCCCATGGGCTTGTTGGGTGACTGGCTTTTTCGCAATGTGATGGCTGCTCCGATCAGCAAGACCGTGGAACAAACTGTTTTGGGGCTTCGTTACTACTATGAAACCGGGCAGCCGGTCAGCGATGAGGTTCGGGAAGCACTCTAGAGAGACATCAGTGGTGCCGTTATTCTAATTGAGGAAATGCGGAACCACTTACGATATGCCTTCACCAGGAAAGCGAGTTAATCAGCAACCGGTGGCCTTTGAGTTGCGATCCTTTGTTGATGACGCTGATCTTTCAACCAGTCGCTCTCAAGCCAAAACCCGAACAGGCAGGGTTGTGAGTGCTTCTACTCGAAGACGTGTGCTCGACGAGGCTTTTCTCGGAGAGCGCATGCCTCAGAAAAATCTTCGCCAGAGAGCCGCTAAAAAATTAAAAAACGGGTATTTAAAAGCGAAAGTGGCTGTAGCCAATACTTTGATTAAGGCTTTCACCCGTCTTGATGATCAGTTAGCTCGGTTGTTTCGTAGCGAGAAAGTGGATAGTGGACTACCTCGGCGCTTTTTTCCTGGTTACACCTTGGGTGATCTAATTGAAACCAGAGAGAGCTTTCTGGGGCCATTAATTGCAGAAAATACAGAGGATCTAAGCGGTTTTGTATTTTCAAAAGGCATTCCAGAGGTTGAATTGAAGCATTACAACCGCCCCAGGTTGATAGTGATCAGAGATGGCGCTACGAATAAATATGGTCATGCCCTGCTTGCTTTTGGAGACCCTACTTCAGGTGACGACCGTTATGTTCAGATCAGCTCAGCACACTGGTATCCGGAGCATCTGAATAGTCACCAGTTCAGTGAATATCTTCAGAAGTGGGAAAACAACATAGCCTTCGAGATCGATCTCAAATGCAAAGATGAAGAAAGTATGAGAAATAAGCTAAATGAGCTATCTCAAAAAAAATGGCTCTGGGGCGGACCTTTGCATAACTGTTTAACATTTTGTAGAGAAGTAGCAGAAGCTGGCCGATGTGAGGAAGGCATATTCTCAGAGTTTGGGACACTCAGTAATCGTATTCCAACCAGTCTTGAAAAAGGTTTTCATAAAGGAACTGCTCATGTTCTTGGCAGGGCTATGGAAAAGCACAAGCTATGGAGTCATGAACTGGAGAGGCTGCAAATAAAGCTTGATGATCTTTGTTTTGAGCAGTTTGATGAAACTGAAGATGTATTTCTGAAAGCAGAAACAGCAGAAGACCTTCTGGGTGAATTGCTAACCAGCGCCAGTTCTATTATTGATGCAGCCCTGCTACCAGGAAAGTTTCAAAAGGCATTAAAGGCTGCGCTGCAGAGTCAGGTCCGCAAGATGGCAAATGAAGAGCTGTATAAAACCAATATGATGTACCTGGAAAATGAAAATCGTCTACTGGCCGATCTACCTCTGGCCACTGCTTACAATATGCCAGTTAGCAGCCGGATAATTGGCCCGCAGTCCCATGATGGCTTTCATGATGGGGGCGGGCTATAGTGCTCTGGCTACGTGCCTGCAATATAGGCAAATCAATAAGCTGTCAGACTGGCTGCTGTTCTTTTATTAGCTTTTCTGCTGAGCCTTCCATGGAATCTTTAATGAGAGAATAGATGGCTCTTAGCATCAGTACTTTGCTTTGCTCTGCTAATACTGAGTTCTCTTTTGTAGAATTAATGTGCTCAAAGTATGTATTGCCAATTCTAAACATTATTCTGGCCAGATTGATCAGCTCTTCTTGTTGCCACTTAGAACCATAATGACGAAGAATATTGGAGAACCGCTCAGAAATTCTCTCGTCAAATGAGGCATGAAGCTCTGCCAGCTGAGGCATGGCAAGCATCGCTCTGTTCAGCTCGAACTCCAGTTTGTGGTTGGCTGGGTCCGAATATTCCCTGTCTCCCATCAGAATCAGTAGCTCGTTTAGCCCCATTTTGTGTTCATCAAAATTTTCATATTCGTTAAAACGCTGCAAAACCTCGTTGATCATATCTTCGCAGAGCGCATATATAACAGCCTCTTTATTTGGGTAGTATTGATACAGTGAAGCGACCGGAATACCAGCTCGCTCGGCAATACCTACGGCTGTCAGAGACTCATAACCTCCTTCAACCAAGAGTGCGGCAGTCACTTCAAGAATCGACTCTACCCTTTTTTTAGAGCGGCTCTGGACCGGCAGTTTACGTGGCTTAATAGCAGCGTTGGACATTTATAGACTCCTCTGCCTATAACAACTAAACGACTTATAACCATGTTCATGGCTAATGCTCATCGTTTTAGAGTTAGGTGTATTTCTCGAACACATATAAAAGTAGATACATATCTGAACAAATAAAGGTCGATGTAAAAAAATTAGTTCCCTTTATCTTTCATGAGTTAGCTGACGGTAAAAAACACCCTTTCTGACATGTATCTATTAGTTCTTATTTTGGTTTTTACTACTTGAAGGTAAGAGCGGGAACGTAATTGAAAATCATCTGCAGGCTTAGTCTTGCAATGGGTCTTCTGATTTATTCTACAGAGGGTATCTGGGAGGATTAGAGGAAATTGGGTGTACTTTATTAAGAACAAACACTCGTTTTGGTTTTCGTGGATATAAATACAAAAAATTAACCTTGTTAACTATTAGGTGATAGTACGTGAGTGTTTTTTGGCGTATTGAACCCCTCATAAAAATCTGTATAGTTCGCCTCCTCTAACGGAGCAGGTCGCCACAGCAGCTGAACTGAATCGCCAGACAAAATGTCTGGTTGACAACATCGGCTGACAAGGTAGAATGCGCCGCCGCTGAACAAGAAAAGCAACACTGACTCAACATCAGGGTTTGCAAGTTTAGCGGGTTGAAAAGCGGTTTGGAAAACAAGCACTTGACAACAAAAACGGTCGCGGTAAGATAGCGGCCTCGCTGATCGGCACCAACTGCTGATTCAGCTGATTAAAACCTTCTTGTTTTAATCCTGTTCTTTAACAAATTATCAGACAATTCGTGTGGGCGCTTGTGCGAATGGCATCGGTCAACAAAAGTTGTTCTCAATTTTGAATGATTTAAAATGCTGATCAAGCAAGTGAACATACTCGTTAATTCAGCTCTCTCACAGAGAGTTAAATAAATGTGACGTTTAATTGTAAGATTGAGCAGCGGATTGCCCTCGGGCATGAAGCAAAACGATTTAAACTGAAGAGTTTGATCATGGCTCAGATTGAACGCTGGCGGCAGGCCTAACACATGCAAGTCGAGCGGTAACAGAACTAGCTTGCTAGTTGCTGACGAGCGGCGGACGGG
>NZ_LASA01000058.1 GCF_001562015.1 Endozoicomonas arenosclerae
GGTATAACCTCAGCGATGAAGGTATGGAAGACGGTTTGTATGAAATAGCTTCCATGAGATTGTTTGCCCGATTAACTCTGGACAAACCTATACCCGATCGCACAACAATCATGAACTTTCGCCATCTTTTGGAAAAACATCATCTGGGTCGAGCTATTTTTCAGGAGATCAATAGCTGGTTAACCGATGCGGGTATTATTCTCAGGGAAGGTACCTTGGTTGACGCCACTATTATTGAAGCGCCGACGCCTACCAAGAATACTGCCCGAAAAAGAGATCCGGATATGCATCAAACCAAGAAAGGCAACCAATGGCACTTTGGCATGAAAGCCCATATAGGTGTTGATGCAAGAACAGGTTTTACACACAGCTTGACGACCACCCCAGCTAACGAACATGACCTGAATCAGGCAGGGCAGCTGCTGCACGGGGATGAGCAATTTATCTTTGCAGATGCCGGCTATCGCGGGGCCGAGAATCGGAAAGAGTTGGAGTCCTGTGAAGCTGAGTGGTTCATAGCTGAAAAGCCCAGCATCTTGAAAGAGCTGAAGAAGCATCCCCGAAAAAATAAGGKGCCCATCAAACTGGAATTTACCAAGGCCAGTCTGAGAGCAGCAGTCGAACACCCCTTCAGAATCATTAAGTGTCAATTTGGATTTATAAAAGCCAGGTATCGAGGTTTGAAGAAGAATGACAATAAACTGTCTACTTTATTTGCCCTGGCGAATATTGTTCGACTGGATCAAATGATCCGGGCACAGGGTTAGTCCGCCCTGAAGTCACGAAAGTGGCTAAATATCATACAAATAAGGGGTTGAGACCTCTGATTTCAGTCCTACTTCGAACTCGATTCAAGAAGGGAAGTAAATTAGAGGTTATTCGCAGGTTCCCTAGTATTTTCTTTGTAGCGATACGTCGAGATCTCTATATCCGCAGGCTTCTGGATGTTATGGATAGTCAGTATCTCTCTGGCAACACCAAAATCTAGAAGATCAGTTGAAAGGGCCTGATTACTTCGAGGCGTACCGATCAATACCAATGTGTTGTAGTTTTTAAACCTGGACGTATCAGACAAGTCGATATCATTTTTTGATGTATCAATCACCAGAACGTTGTCTTCTTTTTTATCTTCCGAGTAGAGTGCAGACACCCGTTTTCTGATATTTACCGGACCATTGAAATCCATGAGTGAATGAAAAACAGGAGAATCACTGTTGTTCATAAGATCGATATTAAGAATCACCGCCTGGCTCAATGGCAAATAGAAGAAGAGTGAAAGAAACGCTGAAACCTGTATGACTTTCATTTTCTGACTCCAGACTAATTTAATTATTTCAGGAAGCATCGTCAGTGTAAGAAGGGAAATAATCAGCACTTCAATAATCAACAGGTGGGCTCATCCATGAATCCCATTAAATCCGTTTAAAAAGAACCATGCGTCTGTTTCCAGACAGCATGGCCAAACCTTAACTCGGCTGTGTCCTGAAAAACTGCCTTAAAAGAGCAGCCTTCCAACTGACAGAACCGACAATAAACTTCATCTCCCATAAAAGGTAATGATTAAGGTTTAATCATAGAAAGCAGGTTGAGAGAATCGATCTTTTTACATGTTTAATGAGCGAGAAATTTAGAATTTGATCGAAATTTTTGAACATGATGTAGGGCTTTCGATACCAGAAGATATATTGCCACTACTTGCTCTACACCTGTACAGCCCAGAAGCTGTAGTACCTAGAGAATTCCCCAAACCTGTATAAAGACCTTAAACAACCTGATTAATATTCAACTTATTTGAAAATTAAGTAATCCCCTCTGAATTAAGCTAGAGACACCTATATTTTCCTTCCAGGCCAGATCAGTTTCAATGAATCCACGTTTGTTGTGTTGTAACCCTCCTGCATAGAACAACGCGACGATGTTCTATGCACTTTTTTAAAAAGGCTTAAAGAATGAAAATTCGAAATAATCTTTTTTACTCTCTGCCATTAATTCTTATGGCTACAGGAAGTCAGCTGGCTTCTGCTGCTGACCTGGAACCTTTTGCCGGTATTGATCTGGGTACTTATAAAACAAAAGTCAAAACTAAAAAGCCCAGCACCTCAGATGATATTGAAAGTCGAGTGGTAGCCGGTATTCATGGCGGATACATTGTGAATCAAAACCACCGTATGACTCTGGGTTTGGATAGAAAGGCATACAAAGCCAAGGACAGTCATGATTCTGATGACACAGATGTATGGACAGGATATATGCAATACGACTACCTGGTTCCTGTTACCCAGAACATCACCTGGAATATTGGTCCGAGACTGGGCTATGAAAAGTTCGATTCCAAATCAAAAGATTTCAACGGTTTGGTTTACGGTGCTCAAACAGGACTGGAATATAAAACCGGAAACTGGGGCTTCGGCGGAGAAGTGATTTATCTGGCCCATGATAAAGAAGTTAAAGCTAAGGGCACCAGCACCAAGGTCAAGCTTGATAACGAGACCCAGCTGAAGCTCAACGTTAATTACTACTTTTAAGCCGTTTCGGGCTCAAAAAGCCCAGCTGACAGCACTTCTCTTCCAACCTCTAAGAGAAATGACTGTAGACGATCAGGAAGGCTATGCTGCTGGCAAAATCTGCCAACAGCACTCAGACATTTTAAGGCTGCATGGATGCGGCTAAAGCCGATTGATAATCAGGCTCATCGGTTATATCAGACACCAGCTCTGAATAAACCACTTCTCCCTGTTCATCAATACAAATCACTGCTCTTGCCGCGAGAGCTCTCAAAGCCCCCTCACCAATAGCCACTCCATACTGTGTGGGAAAGCCACTATTTCGAAAGAAAGAAGCTGTTTTAACTTCATTCAGATCATTTTCAGAACAATAACGGGTCTGAGCAAAAGGCAGATCCGCAGAGACGCAAAGTACTACGGTATTTTCCAAATCTCTGGCGGCCTGATTGAAAGCCTTCACGGAGGCTGCACACACAGGTGTATCAATACTTGGGAAAATGTTCAGAATCAGCTTCTTGCCCTGATACTCGGACAAAGCCACATCCACCAGATTACTCCCACATAGAGTGAAGTCTGGCGCCTTTGATCCGGGTTGAGGAAACTCACCCTGCAGACTGATAGGTTGGCCCTGGAATGTCACATTGCTCATTGTCTTGATCCTTTTACATTTTTATCTGGGACAGGTGTCTGAAGCTCTTAAAGCTCCGCCCTGAAAGGCCCAGTAAGGATAAGAGAGAGCACCAGGATCCTATACTGAAACAGGATTAAATAGCCTGTTTCAGGCTGGTTATTTCAGATCCTGATATTCATAAAGAACCGACTGCCTCACCATGGCAGCAGAACTTCGTAACCATTCTTTCCATTTAGTAGCTGTGATTTATATTCAAGCGCATGGTTTTCCAGAGGGTCTATCTTGATTTGTATGTCACCAATCGATTTCCATTTACTTTCAATGGTTTCAACCTCGGGTGACATATGGGCATTAGTAATAGAGTATTCCGCCACTGAATTTCTTACGTCTATTCTTTTGGGAATTAACGTATAGGATACAAAGATATCCTCATCCAGCTTCTGCTTATTGGTGACTACCGTAATAACATCAATACTACCCATGAACGAAAAGCAGCGTTTGGTTTTAAATTCTGTATCATCAACCAATGTCTCTGAGGAATAACACCCGGACAGAGGAGCATGGGTAAACAGCATCACCAGAACAGGCAGCATAAAAACTCTCAGACTAAAGTACAGAGCTACTGCAATACCCAGAAGAAGAGTAACCCATTTAGTTTTTGTCATTGGTACACACTACTTTATCAATGAGCCTCTCACACCTGACTGCAGAGTCATGAGCATAATGGTGGAGCTTGAACTGTGATGACCCCTCAGCAAAAAACGGGTTCAAAACCACATCATGGGCGGTGTAAAGCATATTACTGTATTCATAAGCCAATATAGCCATAGTAAACACAGCCAGAACGACACCGGTGACGATTTTAAAAGCATGCTTGCCAGGCTTGCCGAGTTCATTATCACCCGGGCTCTTGGCTACCTCATCACAAGAAGGCATTTCAGCACTATCAGATGGGATACTCTTAACATCTGCAATCAGCACATAGCCTTTGCCACGTACCGTTTTTATGTACTTTGGGTTATGGGTAGAATCATTAAAGCATTTTCGTAATTTACTGACCGCTGTATTAAGACTTCCATGGTCGACTATTATATTTTTTGAGCCCCAGAGTGCTGCAATAATATCGTTCTTTTCAACCAGATGGTTCTTATTAAGCAATAATAAATCCAGCAGCTTCTTTTCATTTTCTGCCAGACGAATAATAACACCATTTAACACAAGGCAACTTTTGTCCGAGTCATAGGTAAAATCACCAACGACCACAGGCTCGGCATTCATAAACCTTGATACCTCCGAACGGAATCGAATTTTGAGATTCAAAAATTGATTAATAAATAAAGATCAAGGAGACTGCCTTAACAACAGCCTCTTGAAATGAGAAAGGAATTTATAACAATAAGGAAAAGGATGTAAGCGATTTCAGTTATAAAATTGTTGCGCTATGAAAACGACGAATTAAATCCGTCCTCTGAACGTTAAAGGATAACGTCCCTGAGAATCCGGTCTTCCCAATACTTTAAGGCCATTTTTCATGTTTTCTGGCAGAGCTTCACCTTCGGCAACTTTGCCATTGAGTGAATAGCTGCCATTGAAGTTAAAGCTGAAAATAGCATCAGTGGTCAGGAACTCTGAAGACTGACGAATCTTGCCTTCCAGGGTATTACCTTTGCAGCTGAGATCAGCGTCAGCCTTACCCAGTTTCACATCACCCAGAGGACTGCTTATGCGGCCTCTTTCCCAAGCCATATGACCATCCAGCTCTACGCACTGTCCTTCCGAATAGACCAGAGTGTCGGCTACCAGGTTGATATTACCTCGGGCTGTTGCCGGAACAGGCATTGGAGCAAGCTGTTGCAGCCAGTCTGCCGAAGCGTCGGCTTCAAGATCTTCAATAGTTATGCCCTGAGAGCTGTAGGTAACCGTTGCCTCACCTACAACAGCTGAAAAGTCATCGCCTACCTCAAGGTCTGCTTTGACTTTGCCAGTCAATAAAGCGGATGGCTTCAGATCCCAGCTTACTTCCTGAAGCTCAACACCATTGAGCGTCAATTCCTGAGCCGAACCGGACCAGACCGAGCCAGAAAGCCCTTCCAGCTCAATACCCGGCATCTTGGGGGCATGACTCCAGACAAACGCAGCGGGCAGTTCAGCCAGCATAAAGCCTGTGTAAGAAACTGCGGCCAGTGCAGCCAGAGAAATTATCTTCTTCATGCGCTCTTCTGTATTCTCAGTGCATTAACGTTTACCTGTCCGGGCTTATCAGCAGCCTCCACTTCCAACTCCCGAATCTCAACACCTCCCTGTTGCTCAAGATTGACCAGCCATTCCAGTAAACGATCAAAGCCCACAGTATCAAGATCCACCTGCAAAGTATCGCGTACAGAACGAACACCGGTAATACGCAGGTTATAATCTCTTGCTGTCCTGTTTACCATTTCATCCAATGGCAGAACCAGATAACGGGTCTTGCCAGGCTGTCCCTGTCGCAAGCTAACAATCTCATTGGCTTGTTCCTGAATAGACAACAGGAGTTTCTGGCTGGCAGCCAGTCTTTGCTCGGCTGCCTGTTGACGCTCAGCCAGAGGATTCAGGATACCCTGCCAGATAACCCAGACAATAATGGCAGCACCGCCCACCATACAGAGCTGCTGCTCACGGCGACTGAGCCCATTCCAGTAACTCTGGGCCTGCTGCCAGCGCTCATTGAAGAGTTCGAGGATTCCGTTCATGAATCATTCCCCCTGATGATCAGCGTTCCGTTGGCCAGATCACCGCTCTTTTCCAGCGTTTCCACGGTAATCACCAACTGCTCTCCTGATTCTTCCCGGAAGGCGGTAAAGGTATCAAAGTCTTTTGCCGTGGCTTCCAGACGCAAAGACTGTTGAGACTGGTTATACGACAAAGTAACAGGTTTGAGTTCAGGGTGTTGCTTGAACAAAGGTGCTGTCTGATCCAGCAGTTTCAACAGACCCGAGTCATTACTGTGATTGCTCTTCAGCGCCGCCAGCTTTTGCCTCATTTGCGACTGAAGACGTACAACCCGCTCACCCGGGAACATATCACTGTAAATTTCATGGGCCTGAGCCTGCAGCTGATCCGCCTGCTGTTCCAGCTGTATGGACTTTAAAACGGCTTGTGCAGCGAACAGGGTAATCGTGAAAGCCAAAAGCCCGGCTGCCAGCCCCCAGGGCTTGAGGCTCTTGATCATTGACGACTCAACCTGCCAGGGCCCCTGCAACAGGTTGGCATTATTCTTACCTGATGCAGCGTTAACAGCTCCGGCTGCCAGAACAGCCATAGGGTCTTCACTGTTGGACGATTCCTGATACCACTCACCCGGGCAGTTTTCCGGAACCTCACTGAAGCTGTTCACTTTCAGAGGCTCTTCTTCGGAACCCTCTTCTTCTGCAAGATAAAAGTTCAACCAGGAAGGGTCGCAGGTAGCCCACTGCCAACGACCGTCTCGCAGCAACCAGCGATCTTCCAGCTTAAGTGCAGAACATTCTCCTTCTGTCCATGGCAGTGCCAGGGTCTCCGGAATCATGACTTTGAACTTCAGCTCAGAGCGATTCAGGGCCTCATACCAGAAAGCCATCTTGGACTGGGCCACCACGGATACATAAACCTGATCATCTTCTTTGGCGATGACCGAAATATGCAGATCCTCAACATCCTCCGCCAGATCGTCTTCAAGACGAAAGGGCAGTGATTTCATAACGGCCTTGCTCAAGCTTCCTTCGACCTGAAGACTGTGAACGCTGACCAGTTCTGCCGGAACCAGGGCAATGGTTTTGGTATCAGGAAACTGTTCTGCCAATACGCTCAATGCTTCGATAGACGACAGAACACCAGAAGAGGCTTTCTCCTCACCGGTTTCCTGCAGCACTGACCCTTGCTCTACTGGATACAGTTGCCAGTGAACGGGCTGTCCGGGATCTCCGGGCAGCCTGATAATAAGATGCTGGCTCATTCAAGCCCTCCAAACTGTCGGCGAATCACGCTGAACTTATTCTCTTCTTCCCGCCGCAGCAGGCTCTTAATCTGGACTTCCGAATCCGCAAAGGAAGCTGTTGCATCCATTTCAAAATATTGACTGTCGACCGACATCAATTCACTCGTACCTTCAGCGCTGAAGTTGGAAAGAGAAGGTTGTTGAGTAAACTCCTCCACACTTTTCCAGCCGTCTTCTGGTCTTTGCTCCAATACTTCTCTGGCCTGATCAACCGACAGATCACCCAGATACAGAGCGCTGAGCACTGCCGCATGATCCGGCGACAAGGTATTAATATTTATTTTCATCTCGGTCGCCGGCAGCGCACATACAAAAGGCTTTACCCTTTTCATGATGCTGGCGTTAACACCTTTGACAGCTCTCAGCTCAGAAGTCGCTCTCATACTGGTGTTACTGGCCAGATAAGGCACCGGTAATGACTGATAATAATTGTCTTCTGCCCCTGTGCCTGAGCCCTGGGTATCGTCCCCATCAATCCAGTCACGGGCAGACTGGGCAATCACATCAGCCTGATAAGATTCAATTTCCAAAGCTTCCATCAGGGATTGAAACACCTTCAACTCGGGTGGCGCTTCACCTTCTTTGTCCGCTGCATGCAGGGCATTGAGATTCAGACAGGCCTGAGCGTCCTTGATCTCACCTGTGATGGTTCCCCCATCTACAGGGAAAGTGACTTCTCCGGTGGCCCAGGTCTGACCCAGATTGACCGTTTCTTCTTTTTCTTTAAATTCGTCCTGAAGCACTTTAATAGCCAGCTCTTCTGCAGACAGGCCATACCAGCGAGCCTGTTCCATTTGCTGAAGTGAGGCCGTTCGGCGCATCTGCAATGAGAAACCAAAAGTAATCTCTGCAGCAATCAGCACCATCAGTGTCAGAACAAACATGACTATCAGCAGCGCGACACCGGACTGACGACGTTTATTGGTATGGTGTTTATTAAGAAAGGGAGCCTTCATGAAGCCTCCTCTTCAACTTCCCAGCTGCCAGGCAGCACGAAACGGCGCTCAATAACTCCGAGGTCATTCAACTCAAAAGTTATCATCAAACCCTGGGGCAGGGTTTTGCCCACGCTCTCGACCCACTTGCCATTAATAAAGTATTGAAACTTCAGTGAGCGAACATCAGTCAGCAGATCCCTGACCACAGGCTCGGCATTCTCTTCAGGGTCCAGAACATAAAAATGCTGACGCTCCAGCACGCCATCCTTAAGTCGGTAGCTGACCTTCTGAAGTTCGGAACGAGGCAGTTTCTGCTGAGGGTTTCTCCAACCCAGACGGATAAAAGCAGCCGCTTCGTCATCCGACTCCAGCATGTCTTCTCCGGCAAACAGACTTTGATCGGTCAATTCACCATCAACTCGAACGCCCCGGTCAATCATTTGCCGGAAGTCCTGCTCCATCACGATCATGGCGTAGTCAATTTCCTGAATACGGTTCTGATGATCACTGGAAACGTCTCTGGCGCTCATAACCCCCTGCAAAATCTGCCAGGCACTCAAACTGACCAGCGCAAAAATAGTCAGGGCTGCCAGCACTTCCAGCAGAGTAAAACCACGGTGTCTGGAACGAGTCATGACTTCTTCACCGTATAGGTTTGCAGACTGGCCAGCGCCGGTTTTTTCTCATCTCGATCCAGTCTGACTTCTACCTGAATGGCTCGAAAACTGTCGTCGCCGGTTCGCAGACTTCTGAAGCGCACATGCCAGGTCTGATCTGCCAGTTCACGGGTTTCTTTTTTCCAGGTTTGTGGTGGCCATTGCTGCTGCAGGTAAAGATCAGCCAGTTCGTTGTCAGCCACCCAGCGAGCCATGGTTTTATTCTTCAGGTATTGGCTGTTATCCAGGCTTTCACTGGTGGTTCTCAACACCGTGATACCTGCTATGGCCAGAATGGTCATGGCCATCAGGACTTCCAGGAGAGTGAAGCCTTTAGCCCTCCTGAAGCAGCCTTTAGCTCTCCTGAAACATCTTGTGGGGTGACCTGAATGACGTTTCATGCATCAGCTCCGGCCACTTTTCTTATCGTAATCATCCGCATTGACCACTTTCACTTCACCGGTTTCTCTGATCATTACGCTAAAAAAACGACGAGCATCGCTAGAGGATTGAAACCGTACTTCTGCCGGAGTGATTTCGCCACTGGACCAGATATAGAGATCAGGGTTTTTCTTGCTCTCTTCTTCATCGTCAAACAGAGCGCTACTGTCGTCCTGTTGCTCTGCATCCAGGGCTGCCTGCCAGACCAACTCCCCCGGTTTGAAGTCCAGAGTAATCGCTTCTGGCAGTTCTTTTTCTGTGAGCATTCGATCCTGCTGGAGAGGCTGCCATTTACCTTCGTCCCGCTCCATAAACTGGTAGCCGTTGCGGGTAAATTTGACGCCCAGGTCCTTGCCTTTGATCAAAGACTCTTCATGGCCGGTTTTCACCAATGCAGCAAAGCGCTCAGCATCTGTTTTCAAACGAGCTGAACTGTCACCTGGTTCCAGAGTGGGCAAAACAACCGCCGTCGCAATGCCCAGCAATACCATCACCAGCATGATCTCAAGCAGGGTGAAACCGGCATTTTTCATCAGGAATTCATATTCCAGTTGCCGATATCATCATCAGAACCCGCCTGACCGTCAGGACCGGCAGAGAAGATATCAATATCACCGAATTCTCCGGGAGACTGCATCAGGTAGTCGTTACCCCATGGATCCTGAGGCAGACGACGGATGTAGCCATTGTCACGATAGCTTCTTGGCTGAGGGTTACCAGAAGGTTGCTCAACCAAAGCATCCAGTCCCTGCTGGGTGGATGGGAAGTGATTGTTGTCCAGCTTGTACATGTCCAGGGCATTTTCCAGCGCCACGATGTCACTGACGGCTTTCTGCTGGTCAGCCTTTTCCTTGTTACCCAGTACGTTCGGGGCCACCATACTGGCCAGAACGCCGAGAATCACGATGACCACCATGATCTCGATCAGGGTAAAACCCTGTTGCTTGAGCCTTTTTTGCGCTATGGGCATGTGTGCCTTTTTCGTATTCATTGATCATTATCTCCTAATGTCATACTGCCCGATCTGAGCCAGGCTCATCTGTTCTTTGCTGTAAACAGCAGCCACCCCTTACAGGTAGAGAAAAACGGCTGTTACTGCGGATTGTGTTTTGATGATTTTTTCACCAGTGACTTTGCACAACTCCAGTACCATTTGCCATGAAAATTTTTCAAAAATTGCGGACAAAAGATTCAATATTCAGAGTCAGACACAGTCCTGACCTTTATCCTGATACCAGAGAGTTCAGGTCCAGCATCGGCGTCAATATCGCCATCACGATGAACAGCACCATGCCCGCCATGGAAACAATCAGCAGAGGCCCGAAGATACCCAGGGCAATGTTCACCTGGTTTTCAAATTGTCGATCCTGACTGTCTGCTGCACGAGCCAGCATCTGCTCCAGTTCACCGGACTTCTCACCACTGGCAATAATGTGGAGCATCATGGGTGGAAACAGTTGTGTCTGATCCAGCGCCATCCACAGATTGGAGCCCTCACGAACCCGCTCGGAAGCCTGCTCAAGCGACTTACGAATAAAACTGTTGGACATCACCTCAGCCGAAATCCTCATACCATCCAGCAAGGGCACAGAACTGCTGCTGAGAATGCTCAGGGTTCGTGCAAAGCGAGAAGTATCAACACCCGCGCCTACTTCACCAATGACGGGCATTTTCAGCATGACTCTGTCGTAAGTCAGTCTTCGTTTGGGGTTAGCCAGTAATCGCTGCCTGAGAAATAGCAAAGCAACCAGACCACCCAGTACGCCAAAGCCGTAATCCCTGACAAAGTCACTCATGGCAATCAGAGCCTGGGTCATGCCGGGCAGATCCTGACCAAGATCAGCAAACTGCTCAACAACCGTAGGCACAACCGTTGCCAGCAAAACAGCAATAACCGAGACCGCCACAATAGTCAGAATCGCCGGATAGATCATGGCCTGAATCAGCTTGCCACGAATGATCTGACGCTGCTCTGTGTAATCAGCCAGCCTCTCCAGAACGGTATCCAGATGCCCTGACTTCTCACCGGCAGCCACCATGGAGCAATAAAGGGTGTCGAAGGTTTTTGGGTAAATCGCCAGGCTTTCGGCCAATGTACGGCCTTCAAGTACCTTGGCCCTTACCGTGGTAATCATGGCTTTGAGGTGTGACTTCTGAACCTGACGTGCCAGCGCCTGCAAACATTCTTCCAAAGGAATAGAAGCCGCGACCAGAGTGGCCAGCTGACGGGTCAGCATGGCTACTTCGCCCGGACTGGCTTTTTTCTCGAACAGTGAAAACGACGTGCGTTCACTGCTGTTCTTCTGCTCCGATTCAGTAATAGAAACCGGAGCCAGGCCTTCCGAGCGCAACTGTTGACGAAGCTGGCGGGCGGAGTCTGCTTCCAGAACCCCTTTGCGCTTTTTWCCCTTTTTATCCAGAGCCTCGTATGCAAATACGCCCATTATTCCTCCCTGGTCACCCGCAGCACTTCTTCAATCGAAGTCTTGCCTGCAAGGACTTTCCGGAAGCCATCTTTCTGGATGCTCGGACTGGTTTGGCGAATGACATCTTCCAGAGCCTGCTCACCGGCTCCTTCATGAATCATGCGTCGTACATCATCATTGACCATGAACAGTTCATGGATACCGGTTCGGCCTTTATAGCCGCCGCCATGACATTCGGAGCAACCTTCAGGACTGGCTTCATGAACCAGGCTCCTGTCGGATTCATCCAGCCCCATCAGTTTGCGTTCATGAGGCGTGAGCTCTCGGGCCACCTTACAGGAAGGGCAGAGCGTCCGAACCAGACGCTGGGCCAGAACCCCAAGAAGACTGGAGGACAGCAGGAAAGGTTCAATGCCCATATCCCGCAGACGGGTCACAGCACCAATAGCGGTATTGGTGTGCAGGGTGCTCAAGACCAGGTGACCGGTCAGGGAAGCCTGAATGGAAATTTCAGCGGTTTCGAGGTCACGAATTTCACCCACCATCACTACATCAGGATCCTGACGCAGAATAGCTCGCAAACCTCGGGCAAACGTCATATCAACCTTCGGGTTCACCTGAGTCTGACCTACACCTTCGAGGTCATATTCCACAGGATCTTCTACGGTCAGAATATTCCGCTCTGTGTCGTTTATTTCAGTCAAACCGGCATAAAGCGTCGTACTTTTACCGGAACCGGTTGGTCCGGTAACCAGAAGAATACCGTGAGGTTTATGAAGGGCTTCACTGATATCTTCATGAATACTGGGTGTCATACCCAGACTGGACATATCCATACGCACACTGTTGCGATCCAACAGACGCAATACAATACGCTCACCATGACGGGAAGGCAGAGTCGACACCCGGACATCCACCGCACGGCCACCCAGTCGCAGAGAAATACGACCATCTTGCGGTACCCGCTTTTCGGCAATATCCAGCTTGGCCATTACCTTGATACGGGAAACCAGCAAAGCAGCCAGTTTGCGCTGGGGTCGAAGAATTTCTCTTAGAACCCCATCCACACGGAAGCGAATGACCAGGCAACTTTCGAAAGTTTCGATATGAATATCGGACGCACCTTCCTTGATCGCTTCACCCAGCATGGCGTTGATCATTCGGATAATGGGCGCGCCGTCATCGGCATCCAGAAGGTCTTCACTGTCCGGCAACTCTTCTGCCAGAGAATAAAGCTCCTCATCATTGCCGATGTCATTCATCAGCTGCCGTGCAGCCGATGAGTCTTTTTGATAGTAAGCAGAGAGGCGAGCTTCAAACTCACCTTCTGACAAAGATTTGATATCTATCGGGCCCGCTACAAAGCGACGCACCTCAGTAATGGCAGCCCTGGAAGGCTGGCCATTCACATACAGACAAGGTTTGCCCTGCGGTTCTTGCTCCAGAAGAACACCCAGGTTTCTGGCAAAAGCAAAGGGCAGTTCCAGGATACCCGCTGGAGCACTCTGGGCTTCGTCCTGAGCCAGGGCTTCAGTTTCCTGATCAGCTGTTATCGCCGGATTCTGCATCGTTCTTCTCCGACTGTTTACTGGCTACCTTGTCGTCTTCTTTCGCGCTTTTTTCTTTCTCTTTTTCTTTCTGTTCAGCCTCATCCATCTTCTGGCGGGCTCTGTTCATCAGATCAGAGTTAGAAGGATATTCTGGAAGAACCGGGGTTTTCGCATCAGGCATCAGTTCAACGCCCTGATCTCGACGATCCAGCTGACGAGCACGCATATAGCTGTATTTCTTGCCACTGATGCTGGTCAGGATATTGTCGTCACGAATGATGGTGGGTCTCAGGAAGACCATCAGGTTACGCTTTTTAACTTCGCTGGAAGTAGAGCGGAACAGAGCACCAATGTAGGGAATGTCACCCAGCAGAGGTACTTTGGAGACGCTTTCCTGTACGTCTTCGTCCAGAAGTCCGCCAATGACGATGGTGTCGCCACTGCGCGCCAGTACAGAAGTTTTTACTTCACGCTTGGAGAATGTCACGTCGACAGAAGTCGTACCATTAACACCAGACACTTCCTGAGTAATATCCAGCTTGACCGAATCCCCTTCGTTAATCTGGGGCTTAACGGTCATCTTCACACCTACTTCCTTACGGTCAACGGTCTGGAAAGGGTTGTCATTGTTAGAGCCGGAAGCAGAGCCGGTAATAACAGGCACTTCATCACCCACGATGAAGGAAGATTCTTCGTTATCCAGCGTCATCAGACTGGGAGTTGCAAGAACATTGGATTTGCTCGAAGTGGTCACAGCTTGCAGCAGTGCAGTCCAATCACCAGATGTAATACTGAATGCTGCACCGGAAACACCTGAAAGAGCATCATAAAGTGCTGTGTAGTCACCCGGCTGATCAGGGTTGATAGTCGTGCCACCATTTTCACTAATAATGGTTGAGCCCGGCTTGCCTTCAGCATCTCTCAAACCCGCCATAATCTGGCCAATAGGCACGGTTCTGCCATCATTAAACTGCATCATGCTGGAGCCGTTGGCATCGGCTAACTGGAATGAAAGGTTAATGCCGTCACCGTCTGTGACCTCAACGATAATGGCTTCCACCAGAACCTGGGCACGACGGATGTCGAGCTGTTTGATCACACTTTCCAGACTTTTCATCATGTCAGGTTGAGCGGTAACAACCAGAGCATTGGTTTGCTCATGAACATTGATGCTGAACTTCTGGTCATTACGGCGAACCGCTTTACCACTGTCTTTTTCAGCCTGAACCGTTTGGCCCACACCTTCCATGACTTCTTTCAGATCAGCCGCTTTGGCGTATCTGAGATAGAAAACACGGGTATTACCGGATGATTCCTGTTCGGCATCCAGCTGATAAACAATACGATTCACTTTCTGCAGTTGCCTTGCCTGCCCGGCAACAATCAGGCGATTGCTACGGTCATCAGCCACTACCGTGACCTGGGAAGCACTGCCCTTGCCACCTTTTTCCTGTAGAAGCGAAGTAAGGATTCGCTGCATTTCTGAAGCAGAAGCGTACTCCAACTGGATGACAGAGAAGTTACGGTTGCCGACCATGTCGACTCTTCTGACAATCTCAACCAGACGTTTAACGTTGGCAGCACGACCTGTCAGGAGCAGGATATTGGATGGGTCGTAGTGAACTACATTGCCTGCTGTATCATTGAGCTGACGCAACAGGGGAGAGAGTTCTCTTACCGGAACATTCTGAACGGGCAATACCCAGGTAACAAACTCATCACCCTCACCCGGGTTCTTTGAATCGGCCACCTGAATAGCGGACATTTTTGCATTCTTGTCCTGAACAATTTTCAGAACATTCTTATCTTGTTCAATAACCGCAAAGCCATGCACTTCCAGTACATTCAAAAACAGCTGGTAATACTGTTCAGAACTTAATTTGTCATAGGATCGAACAGTGATAGAACCACGAACCGCAGGGTCCAGAATAATGGTTTTGTTAAGAGTGGCACTAACGGTATTGGCAAACTCGCTGATATCCGCTTTCTCAAAGCTTGCCGAATATTCACTGGCAAATACCGGAGCTGAGACCAGCAGCAATCCAGCCATAAGCGAGCAAAATTTTCTTTTTAACTGCTTGCCAAAACTTGGGGCCTGAGGCCTTCTTATTAATTCAGGGGATGATTGGTCGAACCCTGTCTTTCCTGTGACAATCATAGTTTTACTTCTATTTCATAGAGACGGCCATCACGCTCAATGGTCATCGATATTTGGGCGAGCTGATTTACTTCTTGCAGCAACTTCATGGTGTCGTTGCTGTCGCTTAGGTCATATCCGTTAATAGACAGGGCAACATCATTAGGCTTTAGGCCCGATTGACGGAAAACTTCAGGAAACTTGCCGGGCGTCAACTGATACCCAACAAGCTGTCCATCCTTCTGAACAGTGGTGAACTGGACAAAATCGGTAAATGAGGCCGGATCAGAGATCAGTTGTTGACGTATTTCAGTCAAACGGCCGGTGTTTCTTTTTTCTACTTTTCTACCGGCTTCATCGGGATACAATAACAAGGCTTCGTGCTTGCCTCTGTTTAAAACAATGACCCGGTCTTCATAAATATCTTTAACTTCTGCATTAGATCCCTGAAGCTTTTCGCCAATTCGATAAGTGCGATCGCGCCCACCGGTTTGAATCACCGCTACAGAATCAGAAGGCACCGTACTGGCAACAATACCCGTCACTTTTGCAGACAAGCGAGATTTAGGTACGGCATTGGGGTCAATATTGCTGTTATCGGTTTGCGTCAGCTTGATCGGTTCTTGACCAAAGAGATGAAGACTATCAAGGGCTGGATAAATATCTTTTTCAGATTGACGAGAGTCACCAGCCACTGACTGAGGCTTCCACGAGGATTGAGAAGCTGCTTCAGGCGTATCGAAAAACTGCCAGGTAAGGCGAGCCAGCTGCTGGGTCAAAAGGATAACCAGAAGCACTTCACAGCAGATAATAAGTCGCCTTACCCCAGTCTGTGACAACACACTGGCAATATTAAAGTCAGGCGACGACAGAGAGCCAAGGCCCTTCAGTCTGTTTAGCAGGGTTGTCGACATGGTACAGCTTATTTATTAATTCGTTTATTTGTCCGATGCACACTAAACCGGCAGCGAAGAATTTTTTTGTTTTAAATGTCTCATCTGCCACCACAGATGGTACATAGGTACCACACACAATTGTTATACGTGCAAACACCTACAAAAACAATGAATTCTTTTGCAGCCAGCAATATACGCGGCCTCAAGACAAATCACCTTGATCCAGATCAAGACAACTGTCTTATATCTTTTTCTTAACTTATTGACTCTATTGAAAAACTCAGAAGAAAACGTTCAGAAGTTAATTTCACGCGGGTCGTTCAGCTTATGTTAATTTTCCCATGTTTCATTTTTACTGTCAGGTAGATACCTTTACTTAATCAACGTATTCTTTGATCCAGGCAGGTTATTTAAGTCGTCAGTATGTGATTGATTTCGCAAATATTCTTAACAAAATCCAGAAATCATAATCAGCTTCGACAACTGCCAGGCCAGGAACAGGGCCAAAAACAATAACAATATGAATGCCTGAGGATTAAGGAAGTGACCAGAATACCTTTTCTGTCTGCAGTACCTTTGGTGCTATCTGTTTTTTCGACTTCACTCTTCGCTCAACCGGAAAGTATTCAACTCAGTTATGGACCGGATCTTTCCAACCAAATAGATGTAAAGGCCACTCGATTAGCTCTTCGATGGCATTTAAGTGATGAGGGATACCTGAAAGATTCACAATGGAGTGATCGTTTTCTTCTTGATACCTCCATGAGCTACTGGGACAACCAGCTGGAAGCCAGTCCTTCTCACAGCGTGGAGGGAGGCGATGATATTTACGGCTTCTTCCTTACGCCTGTCTGGCAATTTCAAAGCCCAAGTGGCCGCTATTATTTTGATGCAGGTCTGGGAATAGGCTGGATCAGCGATACCCGAATTCGTTACAAAGGCAGCGAGCCCCTGGAAAAGAGCACAAACTTTCAGTTTGAAACCATGCTGGGTGCTGGTGCACGGTTTGGGTCTGATAAAAGTTTTGACCTGGGCGCCAAACTGATTCATTACTCCAACGGTTATATCAAGCGCCCGAATATGGACTTAAACGTTATCCAGGTTTCCTTAGCCTATCACTTCTGAGCCCGCCCTTATAACAGGGATAAGAAACCCTTATCCCTACCATAAAAAAACACACACACTTAGTCTCCGTAGGGATACAGGGGAACTACGTATACTTTTGAACGACAATTTCAAAGTACCCTGAAACCGCTTTCCTGATGTATTCAGCTTTTTCTTCAAGGGTGCAGCACAGGCTCCAGAAAGAAGGAAAGGTTGTCAGGAGAGACATCACAATAATTAATTCAGGATGTCATGCTTTGAAAACGATTCCTCTCAAACGCATTTCAATGCTCGCGCTCTCAATACCGTTCTCATGCAATGTGTTCGCTCACGGCGCTATGGAATATCCGATTGCCAGACAATACCAATGCTATAAAGACAGTGGCTACTGGAATGACTCCATTCCCAATGAAGCCTGCCAGCAAGCCTATGATGAATCAGGCACACTTCAGTTCGATAACTGGAATGGTTTTGCCGCCAACCCGGAAAACCCGGATGACCAGCAGTCTGTAGAAAAAGCCGTTCCCGATGGCATGCTGTGTTCCGCGGGTATTTCTGGTTACAACGGAATCAACCTGCCCTCTGAACACTGGCAAAAGACCGATCTTGCCCCTGGGAAACACACCATCTCGTTTCATGCCACCGCTCCCCACGACCCAAGTTGGTGGCGGATTTATCTGAGCAAGGAAGGGTTTGACTCCGCTTCCGAAACTCTGGATTGGGATGACCTCGAATTGATCACTGAATTTGGCAATATTGTTAAGGATTCAGATGACCGCTATCGGATGGAAATCGAAATCCCTGAAGGACGGACTGGCACAGGCATTCTGTACGTGCGCTGGCAGCGTGAAGATTCTGGAAATGAAGGTTTCTACAGCTGTTCCGATGTCAGATTCTCTGACGATGGCGGCAACCCTGATCCAGGTCCTGATCCAGAGCCGGAACCAGAAGTTGATCCGATTCGTGTAGGTCGCTATGTCCTGAAGTCTCTGGATTCTGCTGAGCCTGGTGACCAGGTACGCTTCCGTCTTCTGAATGAAAGCGGTAATGAAGTAGTCGATACCAAGCTTGATATCACTGAAGCCAACCAGGCTATTGATATCTGGGCTTACGAACTGGCTATGAAAGCTCGCTCGGAAAATCAGGACAAGGTTCAGATTGGTAAGTGGCACGACGCCATGAATCATGTCATGTACGACAGAGACAATGTTTATAGAAACATGGTCTGGGCCTTTGACGAAGATTACCGTCCTGTCACTGAATTGACTAAAGCAGATGACCTGCCTCCGGTTCCAGATTACGAGTACATCTATCCGGAAGGTATTGAAAGCTACACCGATGGAACACGGGTTCTGGCTGAAGACAACAATGTTTATGAATGCCTGCCTTTCCCCAACTCCGGCTGGTGTTCACAAGCTCCTGATTTCTACGCTCCAGCAACCGGCTCCGACTGGGAAGACGCCTGGAAAAAGCTGTAAGCATGACCGACCAGGCTGCTGAGGGTTCCCCCTCAGTAGCCCCCCCTCAAAGAACAAAAAAGATTATGACTACCCAATACTCTTCGCTTGCCCGATGGCTGCACTGGCTTTCGGCCGGAGTTATTCTCTGGGCCAGTATAACGGGCTTTTATGTAGCCCTTGTCTCCGAAAACCCGACGATGAATCAATGGATAGGGTTCATCAACGTTTCACTGACTACCCTGTTTATTCCCTTCTTTATACTTCGCTGCTTTCACACTCTTCTATCAAAAAAGCCGGATACTCCGAACCTCAGCCGCCTGAATCAGAAAATCGCACACGGCATGCACCAACTGATTTATTTAGCGACTGCGGCAGTTTTAGTCTCTGGAGTGATGATGATGGAGAGGGAAATCAGTATTTTTGGTCTTGTTGAAATACCTCACCTGCTGGCAGAAGGTGAGTTAACGACTCTGTTTGCAAGAGCTCACAAATACAGCTGTGTTGTTCTGGCTTCTCTTATCAGCTTGCATATTGTCGCTGTTATCAAGCACGAAATCAGTGGGATAAGAATAATTCGCAAGATGATCTGAATGATATGAAAACAGGCAGCCCGAAGGCTGCCTGCCTGATTTTTATAATTCCAGTTCGCTGCTGATGAACTCGAGCAACTCCTGCTCACTGGTACAGGCTGCCAGAGAATCCCGGAAAGCACCTCGCATAATCCGGCGCGCCAACTGAGCAAAAATCTGCATGTGCACACTACCCGCCTCGCTGGCACGAACAGTCAGCATGAAAACAGTGTCAGTCATTACCTGATCCCCTTCGTTCCAGAGAATCGGCTCAGCCAGTTTCATAATACTGATGCTATTCACTGCAATACTGTCTGATTTGCAGTGCGGGATAGCGATTCCAAAGCCCAACATGGTTGGAGAGATGGCTTCTCGATCCCAGATTGCTTCTTCTGCACCAAATACATCCGATGCACGGCCATTAACGTCCAGATTATCCACCAGCGTTTTGATCACTTCTGCCTTACTGCGGCAGTCAGCGTTCATAATGATGGAGTGCTCAGCCAATATGGGCATGGCTTCTTTCTTCTGGCTCGCACCTTTCAGAAGTTCCGCCACTTCTTCAGAAGTTTCCAGCTGCAGTGCTTGCTCCAGTATCTGTTTACTGTCTTCCAGTGTCAGCTGGCTGATGGCTTCCTTGAGTTCAAGGATTCGAGGAGCACTCAGGCTGACTTCATCAAGACCCAGCCCCAACAAAACAGGCAGGTGCTCTGGGCTACCGGCAAATTCACCACACATGCCCACCCAGGCACCGGCCTTATGCGCTTCACTGACAACATGCTTAAGCAGACGCAAGAATGCCGGATTCAGAGAATCATAAAGATGCTCAACCTTACTGTTGCCACGGTCTGCCGCTAACAGATATTGCGTCAGGTCGTTACTGCCAATGCTGAAGAAATCAACATAGCGAACCAGCTGATCGATGATGAAAGCACAAGAGGGTACTTCCAGCATGATGCCCAGCTGTACGTCAGGGTTATGTTCAACACCCTCGACTTTCAGAGCCTCAACCACACTATTGAAAACTTCTCTGAGCCACTTGGCCTCTGCCAGGGTGGCCACCATAGGCACCATGATTTTGCACTGCCCGTATTGGCTGGCTCTAAGAATGGCACGCAACTGAGTGTGGAAAAGATTCAGGTACTCAGGGTACAGACGCACAGCGCGGTAGCCGAGGAACGGGTTTTCTTCATTGCCAATGTTGAAATAATCTACCGGCTTGTCACCACCAATATCCATGGTGCGAATAATCACTGGTTTGCCATTGGCAGAGGTTAAAGCCTTGCGATAAATTTCGAACTGCTCTTCTTCACAGGGTGGCTCTGTGCGATCCATGTAAAGCATTTCAGTCCGGAACAGTCCTACGCCTTCTGCTCCCTGTGCAAAAGCTGCTTCAGCTTCTTCGGCGCTGGCAATATTGGCGGCCACTTCAATGCGATGACCATCCAGGGTCACAGCCGTTTGATCAATATACTTCTCACGTCGTTGACTCAGTCGCTCTTGCTTGCTCTGTTCGAGATCGTAGAAACGGCCAACATTTTCTGATGGATTGCTGACCAGCAGACCCAGATTGGCATCCATAATGACTTGATTGCCACCAGCGGCCAGAGAACGGGCACCTTCAACCCCTACCATGACCGGAATACCAAACGATCTGGCCAGAATAACAGTATGGGAAGTGGTACCACCCGCTTCCAGCACCAGTCCTTTCAGAAAACTGCGATCCAGGGACAGGAACTGGCTGGGAGCCAGAGAACTGGCAATGCACACGGTATCCGCCATTAGCTGGCAGTCTGTCTTTTCAAAACTGTCTTCACCATAGGTTTCAACAATCAGTTTTGAGCACAGATCGCGAATATCCAGTGCACGCTCCTGCAGATATTCACTGCTGGAGCTTTCCAGTACCTGGGTAAAGTGTTCCTGAGTTTTGAGAATGGCTGACAGGATGGATAATCCACCGGTAATGCCTTCAGAGATACTGCTGACCAGCTTTTCATCACAGAGCAGAGAGAGATGAGCCTTAAGGATGGCTTTTTCTTCACCTGCGGATGTTTCAGCCTGATGCTCTAACTGAGCTTTAAGGTGTTGTCTCGCTTCATCAAAACGTGCCAGCTCTTCAGTGACTTCGGCTTTATCCTGAGTTTCAGGGTTTAACGTCAGACGAGGTTCACCCAGAACCAGCGGAACGCCCCTGGCAATACCGGGGCTGACAGAAACACCGCGGAGGCTCTGTAATTCTTCACTGCGAAGCATATGAGGCAGCGGCTTTTGTTGCTTATTTTCAACAACCGCCAGAGGTTCATCGCAAGTCAGAAACTCTGTTTCCAGAAATATCTTGAATTCATTCAGGGTGGACTCAGCTTTCTCACCCGTCACCTTCACCAGAATGGGGTCATCCAAAGCAATATCGGAGGCGATCATCGACAACACAGAACGTGCGTCCGCTTCCTTGTTATTGCGGAGGTTGGTAATAGTAATGGAGTCGCTGTAACTTTTTACGGCCTCTTCAATAAAACTTGCAGGTCTGGCGTGCAATCCATTGGGCAGAGGGAAAGTGTAATTAAAACTGGCTGAGCTGTTCATCGTCTGGCGCTTCTACAAATATGTAAACTGTCGTATGCATCGAAAACTCTGCTGATGCATCTAATGTGCATGGATCACCAATATCAAAATGACTTGATTACGAAGGGCTTCAGGACTCTGAATGTATTGCCAATATGATGTCCTGGGGTGATTCCAGAATGTCGTCAATGGAAACGTGAAAAGTTTTGAGACCTGTGAAACGGTCATTACCATTGATGGCGATATCGTTGGTCAGAATGGCAATATCGGCGCTTTCTATATCCTGACTGGACAGTGCATCGAGAATGCCCAGTGCTCCCTGGGTTTCTACCTTAATGGAATGTCCACGTGTTCTGGCACATCGCTCCAGTACTTCTGCCGCCATGTATGTTTCGGCGATTCCTGTGGAACAGGCAGTCACTGCGATAATATTCATGGTTGGCCCTGTCCGGTGATTACAGGGCTCATGGTAGGGAGGTCAAGTTTCAGGGGGAATCGTAAAATTCAAACATTGAGGTCAAAAAAGTACCAAAGCTTAAAAATGTTGACAGAAATCAACATTTTTAAGCAGGCTGGAGAACTCATTCCTTTTCATGGTCATAGTCGTTTACATGCCGTCTCAGATACTGAATACCACCAATCTGATATTGGATATTGCACTTGGGACATACCAGATTGGGATCCAGAGGCATGCCGACAGCCCACTTTGAAGGATAAGTGCCAACAATCTGTCCTTGTATTGTTGGCTTGTCTTTAGCAACAATCCCCACATCTTCTCGCTCAACAGTTTCCTTAAGCTCAACTTCCGTTTCTACACTCTCAATCCTGGTATCCGTTGCTTTACTCGTAGTAAAAGAGATGTTTTTCGGCTTGAAATGCGGACCAGCTTTCAATTCAACCCGGAATCGGTCGAGCTGTTTTACTGGCAGTTCAGGAGCCACAAATGCCTGACCGGCAACCGCCCTGTTCTCTACCCTGAGGCTTTCCATATAGCCTCTTTGCTGATCCATTCGCTGCTGGTATTTCTGTGGATCTTTCTGAGGAGCCACGGGTTCAGGCACAACGTGTACAGGCCTGGGTTTTCTGCGGTGAGGCGGCAGAGGAACAATAGGCTCCCAATGCTCCCAACCTTTTCGACCCAGATTCATGAGACCAACAATCCCTTTCTGGCCCAGCACCTCATGAGCACGATCCATATCTCCCCACAACAGCTCCCTTTCACCGAACTCATTAAAACAATATTCTACCGGCTGATTGCCTTCGATCAGGATTCCGGGGTTAATGACATATATAGATGGACGACCATAGGCTACTGATACAAACTGCAGATCCTCGGTTTTCATCCAATAGTCTTCCGGTACTCTGCCATCAGGAACGCCTTCTTCTTCCAGAGGGTGATCAAGAAATTCAACTCGATTGCCGGGAGCGGACTCAAAAGCAATAATCAGCTCTTCCTCATCCTGTAATCTCTGCTGAGCTACTCTAACGACACGATCAATATAGGCAGGGTTCGTTGAAGAAAGCTGATTAACGTCTCCTGTTCTCATATAGACGTCAATATCTCTGGCAGCCCAGGCGCAGCGTCTTCTCACCTCCAGTGGTGAGTCACCCGTAGCATGGGCGATAGCATGAAAGCCACAACTGCCATCGGGAACGGTTTTCTGCCCCAGGCGAGAACCCAACTCATTAACCAGAAACTGAGTGACTTCAGGGCGGTTGTAACTGTTCTGGAAGTCTTCCCTCTCTACGATATGTTTGGCGAACTGGCCTGTTACCGAAGAAGCTTCCAGCAGAGGGGTATATTGCTGCATTCGTTCCGCCATACCCGACAACTGCTGATTACCCATATTCCATACCATGATACGCATGTGATCTTGTACTGCCTGATCATATCTCTTGAAGAATTCCAACCCTGTCGTAGGGTTTGCTCGTTTTTCCTCGATGTAGTCACGCAGCACATCACACAGATAGGCTGGCCACTGTTGATCCTCAGCCTTAAAGCCACACCAGCCCCTGATGTTATCTTCAAGCGCATATTGATTGCTCAATGAGATATGAGCTGTAGCCAGACCAAGATGCTTGATACAGGTATTAATTTTCTTCCTATGCACCGGTTGGCTTTTCATATAAGCCCTGAAGTAAACGTCAGGATTTTTGTGGTAACGAACCAGTTCATCACAGACTTGAAAGGTTGTCAGACTGGGTGTCCGGCTTCTCTCACCCACTTCAGGTACCTGACTCATTGTTTGAACATAAGCGTCGCCACTGGCCTGTCTCCGCAGTTGCTTCATCCGCTCCACTTCATCAGGAACATAGGTTGAAGCATGGGCAGCCTCCCTGGGGGTCACCAGATGTTCACTGGCTGCATAAGCAATATCCCGGGTGTTCAGATGCTGATCAGACAGTACTGAATGCATGGCGTAAAGATTGATCATGGCATCCAGATCACTTTTCAGACGAGGATTCCACAAGTTCAGTACGGTTAGATTTTCCAGCTCGGTATCTGAGGCTGCAGCTAAAGCAGGATGAGATTTGCAGAAAGCCCTCATGATGGGAATCGCAGCTTCTTTGAAGAGGCGCTTTCCTTCCTGACGATCGCTGCCTTTATCCCAACGACCATAAGCCACTATGACTTCTCCGCACATTTCCTCGGTGATCAGGTTCTTTGAAGCTAAACTATGAAACTCTAAAAACGACAATGGTATTTTTTTATCCCTGAGAGCAGCCCAGGCAAAGATCTGATTCTCAAACTGCCGGGACTCAATATCCACTGGCGGCATTCTTTTGATGATTTCCAGATCCCTTTCTGACAATTTGTACTTTTGCCCGTAATAGCTCAATGCAGACTCAAATCGTTCCAGAGCCGCGTCAGGCATAGCTTCTACCCCTGGTGTGTCCAATCCGGTTTCTGGCCTGGTCAACGATTGTGGCGGATGAGTCTCTACAGGACTGGGAAGGGGTGAAAGCTCTGGCTCCGGAACCAGCTGCAATAGCCCCTGCTCCAGTTGAGCGAACAGGCGTTGATCCATTCTGGGTCTGAATTTTTCAACATTCTGCAGTATGAGGTTTATTGCCAGAGGCTTTCTTGTGTTCTCAGAGACTTTGGGCAAGTAACTGTCAAAGTAGATCTGTATCAGCTCTTCTTTTTGTGCAGGAGGAATCCCAGGTTCGGAGCAAAGCTCACAAAACTGACGGGTGAGTGCATTTAAAATCTCATAGCGAAGGTCTTTGTAATGCAGATAGAGCTGAAACTGTTCAACATTGGATTGCCAGAGATCCTTCTGTTCTCCTGGCAAAGGACCAATCTCTCTTCTGTATTCGGCTTTACGCTGCTCAAGGTAATTTCTAAAAATCCCATCTGCTTCAACATCATTGGCATAAAGCTTCAACACTTCGAAATTCAGCAGACCTTCGTCAACCAAAGCATCCACCTTTTCTCTGGAGCCTTCTAATCGGTATAAGGTGTCTTTTAAACGATTAATCTGCTCCATGGGATCAGGCAGAGAAGGCACTCCCCTAAGACTCATGACAGGCATTGTCCTTGGTTTCCCCTCGGACTGATTTTGAACCCTTTGGCTGGCACCGGACTCCTGAAGTTTGAGATTCCCCAGCGCATCCGATACCAGGTCTCTCCGATTCTGCAGATCCTTCTCTGCCCTCAGCTGCCCTGTGTTTATCCATTGCCTCTGCACCAACTGAATAGCCAGCGGTTCTGCTTCATCGATCGTGAAATTTGACCCCATCAGGATGTCTTTAACGGCACGCTCATCATCAGACAATATCTGGACCTGGGCAGGTCCCGAGCCGATACCCAACGCTTCCTGTGCCAGCTTTATTTTCAGATTATCCAGATCCACCAGAGCTCTTAGCTGGGCAGAGGAATAGTCTGTCTGATAAAAAATGGCAGACTCAATCAGCCCTTGTTCCAGTGCTCTAACCAGCTCATTATCGCTGAATTCATGCTCTCCTATACGCTTTCTGAACTCTGCGAATGCAGGTTGATATCGGACGTCCAGATGATCCGGTATTCTGGGAGCCAACCTCAGAGACATGGTCATATCGATCGGTGGAGGCAGATCATCCACCACTGGCTGAGCCAAAGGTTCAATAGGTTGATCTACCTGCTGATGGATCTGTGAATCCTTGACCGTCATTTCGAAAGAGGCATCTTCTATCAGTGCTCTTCTTTTCTCGATGCCTTCTTTTCTGAACCCGGCAAGATCAATCAGTTGTCTTTCCAGCAACCTCTCAACGGTCTCTTCGGAGCCTTGACCCAGTACTGCACTGGCTTCCTGCCTGAAATACTCTGCATCCGACAGGGCTGGCTTTTGCTCTGCCGATGTTTTCTTTTGAACCGGTTTTTGCTGATGTTGTATTCGCTCTTTTTTAGCAACAGGCTGTCGAGGAGGTAAAACAGGCTCTGGTATTCTTTCTCTCTCTGGCTGAAGTCTTTTCTGCTGAATGACGCCCATGATCCTGGGAAGATTCACAGACGTTCTCATAATCTTTGGCTTTACGCCGGAGGTCTGAAAGACAGCGCCATCAAGAATGTTATGAACGACAGCAAAATGCAGGTCCATGTCACTGATTTCATTCTGACCGAAGAGACTTCGATAGTTTACGAATAAACTTCTCTGCTTTGGTGTCATGTCAGGTGCAAAAAAATCAACTTTATATTCAGTAGCTACCTGTTTGGCAGCTTCGACAAAAGATGCATGACACTGACGCTGAGATCGGGCTCGATCCAATGCCCTTGGAAGAATCAATGGCAGATGAGCCACATTATATTTCTTAATCTCACCACGCATTGCTGTTACAAGCTTTGCCACCAATCGAGGGTCAGCCCCTTCAGCTCCACAGTTTTCTTCAGCTAACACCAAAGGCAGGCTTTGTAAGAACCAGTCTGTGAGATGCTCGTAGGAAGCTCGCTCACAACTTTCCAGAGCTTGGGTAATTTCGGCCAGATCATGTTTCGTGATGCATCGGCCAGCGTCTTTGATGGGCGTGATCAAACGCGCTTTGAGGTTGCTTTTCGTAGAAAATTTGTCAGCTAGCTCGCACAGACCTTCCAGCTTTTCTATCAGTGCAGCCCTTTCTTCCTGTGAAACCCCTTGATTCACAGCAAGAGAAACCAGCATTCCTGTCCAGGACTTTGTATTGCCTGCTTTGAGAGCTATACCTTTATGCTCTGCTGATGCTCCTAACTCTTCCCTTTCATGACAACTCAACCCCTGAAGCTGCCTGCTGAGTGATTCTAACTGTCCGAGCATTCTTTTCTCCCTGTGCAATATACGCCTGTTATAAGCACTATAGAAAAGAGCAAGATTCCCAGGAAAAACCGTCAAAAAGCCGACATTAGTGATGACTAAAAGAGAGTAGAGAATAAGAAAGGAGGAACTCTGTCATAGAGTGTTTCAGGAGGGAAAGTTTCTCATCCGTGAGAAATCACTTTTTCAAGCGGCGTATTTGGCTCGGTACTCACCCAACGTCATACCGGTGTGTTTACGAAATACCCTACCCATATAACTGCTGTCCTTGAAGCCGGTTCTGGCAGCGATTTCGGACATATTCATCTGATACTGGCTGAGCAGCATCTTGGCCCTGTCGATCCTGACCAAAGTCAGATATTCGTTGAATCCCACCCCCCCTTCTTCCCTGAAAAGCCGGGATAGGTGGTTGGGAGAAATTCCGTATTCAAGAGCCACCGACTCACGGGTGATCTTGGCACTGAAATTTTTCTGGAGATACATGCTAATAGCACGCCACTTGTCGTTTGAACGACCTGAATGAGAAAACCGATGATCTTCAATTCTGCCCCGACAATACCTTAAAAGCCCTTCGGCAATACAGGCGGCAGTACCATTATCTCGAGCTGCGAGTGCTGATTCGCACAAAGCCTTTTCCAGATAAAGACCTTCCTGCTGCATGGGTTCAGGAACACTGTGCTTAACGACGGATGACGCTTTATCATGATAATCACTGTAGGTCAGACTCATACCGATCTGATAATGGCCAAATAACAGAGTCAATACTTTGCCATTGGTATTCCAGTCCGGTAGATCCCAAGTCTGGGAGGGTATATAAATCACATCACCCTGCTGAGCTTTTACTTCCTGATATTGGCCTCTGTGGCCAATAGCGGTGAGGTAGGTCCCTTCCAGAACCACCACCATTCTGGCGAATTTCACCAGAAAGGCATTGTGGGGATATTCGTCGGTGTGCGAGGCAAACCAGATACGTCGGAGTCTTCCATTGGAAAGAAAGCCGTCGATCTGCCTGGCAATCGTGGCTGATTCGAGCATGGTGATTTCGTATTATGTTTTAAGTCACGTGATAATTGGTAATCTTCCTCTCTAAAGTGTTGATATACGTCAACAGTTGATCGTTTTCTAATAGTCCTAAAGAGTTAAGCGGAAGCTTTCTGCATCAGCATTTAAACCAAGACTCGAATTAATAGGCTTTATCGCTGATAAACCCTTTAAAGACTGTCTTGAAAACAATTTTCACATCAAGCCACAAAGACCACTGCTCCAGGTACTTAATGTCGAATTCAACTCGTTTCTGCATTTTCTCTAGCGTATCTGTTTCTCCCCGGTAGCCATTAACCTGAGCGAGGCCGGTAATACCGGGTTTAATCTTGTGACGCTTCATATAAGAGTCCACCAGCTCTTTATACTGTTCGTTATGGGCAACAGCATGTGGTCTGGGACCTACAATGGACATACGACCCTGGAGCACATTGATAAACTGAGGCAACTCATCAAGACTGGTGCAACGCAGAAAGGCGCCTACTCTGGTAATCCGTGGGTCACCCTTAATAGCCTGAGTGACTGAGCCAGAGTCCTCCTGATGCACTTTCATTGACCTGAACTTGTAAACCTTGATCTTCTCTTTTCCCTTGCCATACCGGTACTGCTTGAAGAGAACCGGTCCGGGTGAAGACAATTTAACAACCAGTGCAATCAACAGGCACAGAGGGCTGATCAGGATCAGAATTAAAGAGGCAATCACAATATCTTCTGCTCTCTTCAGAATACTGTTAAAACCACCCAGTGGGCTCCGGGTAATATCAAAAGAATAAAGATCACCAATAGTAGTTACCTGATGATTAATCAGTGGTAACTCGCTCAAGCCAGGCATGTACTGGATATCACCCGTTTCATGCCTCAAGGTATGAACAATATCCTTTACCGCATCACTGCAACTCAGCGGCAGAAAAATCCAGTAGGCATCAAACTGTTTTCCATCATTTATCCTGCTTTGTAATTGAGACAGGGCATCCTCAAGACTCTCAAAATAAATGGCATCTTTGATGATGTAGCCTTCACTATTGGGTTTCAGAAACTGGTCAATGGTTTTCTTGAAACCTGCCCCCTTTCCGATAATCAATACCGAACGGGCATTCTCTTCTCTGGCCCAGTATCGTTTCACAGTCACTGAAATCATCGAATAGAACAGGACAATCAGAGTGGCATGAGTCAGCATCCATATTGATAACCAGACTCTTGAGTACTCATGAGACATCTTGAAAGCCACCAAAATAAGGAGCAATCCACTAAACGCCACCACAAAGGCTGTGGCCAGCCTTTTGATCTGCTCAATCCATGGATACCGATGCCAGGCACTGTTTGGACCAAATACACCAAAAGAAACAACAGCCAGAAGTGAAAAAATAATGATCAGCGTCAGGTAAGAATCAGGAATATTCAGATCCCCAAAACGCATCATATAGGCAAACCAGCCACTGGCCAGTGCTATAAACAAATCAGAAAGCACAAAGAGAAGTAGAACGCTCAAAGAGCGTCTATCAGATGAATCGTACATTTTTATTACTGCCTTTTTCTGAACGAAAGGTTTAGTGCTTTGCCATATCCTTAGGACGGCGAACTTCAGCGGTGAGTTTGTGTTGATAAATGCGGACGAAATCGATGAGGTACTGCTGAGGAAAAATGGAATGATCGATACCTTCTTTTCCTCCCCAGCCTCCTCCAACAGCCAGGTTTATAATCAGATACATAGAGTCATCAAAAGGCCAGTCTGCTGAACTGTTTCCTTCCTTCTGATAACTGAAATACTTCTGATCATCAAAGTAGAAATCTATAGATCCATTGGACCATTCCACAGCATAAGTATGAAACATGGTCCCTGTATCAGTGACAGGTAGAGAACCCGTAGCGGCATTACCTTTTCTATGGTTTCTGCTTTCAGTATGCAATGCAGCGTGAATGCGATCCGGTTGATAACCGACAAACTCCATGATGTCGATCTCTCCAGTCGCAGGCCAGCCCACTTCTTCAATACTGGCACCTAACAACCAGATAGCTGGCCAGACACCACGCCCTTGTGGCAATTTAGCCCTGACTTCAACACGGCCATGAGTCCATTCAAATCGGGATTGAGTCGTCAGGCTTGCAGAACTGTAGTGAAAAGCGCCTTTCTCTCTACCCGTCTTTCGGCACCACCATTGGATGAGCCGGTTGCCGGACGTGCAGACATTGGCATCTGTACGACCTAACTGATGAGCCTCTATGACCAGAACTCCCTCTTCTACACGGGCATTGCGCCGATCCCGGGTATAAGTCTGAAGCTCAGAATTACGAATGTAGCCTTCTTCGTAATTCCATTTTCTGCTGTCAGGTAAACCGGTGTAGTCAAACTCATCCTGCCAAACCAGCGTCCATTCGCTGGCGGGAGAGCCATTACTCACCACCATGGCCACAAGAGTCAGCAATAACCTGGCAATTCTCCAGTCTGTATTTTGCTTTTCGTCCATGTTGATCTTCAAGTGTAAGAACGAACGGTCCCGCCTGATAAAAGGCCATAGTAAAAGCCATATCCATGGGATAAGTCACACAGTGACTCAAGGAGGGATTTACTCGAAAAAAATCCGTAAAGGGGCAGGGTTAACAAACCGCGAGCCAGGTAAGCACTGCCTTTAAAGAGACAGGTTAATACCGCTTTAGTGCCGGATTTATTACTCCGCTCAATCATTAGTCCAGTGGCTCCCATACGGAATGTTCTTCTTATGGCCCACTGACACTTCAGCCTATCTTCAGCAATGTATTCTCTGACAATAGCCTTCTGACACCAGTAGACAGAAGCTCCGGAATGTGTCGCCCTCAACAGTAATTCCTTATCCTCCCCACCATTAATCAACTTACTGTTAAATTGCAGGCTCTTCTGAGAGAGGAAGTCCACATCCATCAGGATATTGTTAGTCGCTCCCCAGCTGACTCTCTGTCCATCGTTGATTTTCCGCTCATGGTAAACCGGAGCATTCCTGAACAATGATGATGTATCCTCGGGAAAGATCGCTTTTTGAGGTCCAGTCACGGCTTGGCATTTGTGCTTCCTGACCGTATGGGCCAGTTGAGCAATCCAGTCCTGCTCGGCAAAAGCGTCGTCATCAATAAAGGCCAGATGACTAAAGCCCAGTTCATTCGCTAATTTCAGAGCCCGGTTTCTGGCGTGGGGAATACCCCGCTGACACTCCAATTCATGATAGATGTTCAGAGAGGAACGCTTTCTCAGTTTATTAATGATGGACTGTACAGCCTTGTCTGGCTCCTGATTGTTTTCTACAACAACTATAGAAAGCTCTATTCGCTCAGGCAGTTTCTGGTTTATCAGACTTTCAATACACTTAATAAACGTCTCATTACGTGTACCCGTCGTGAGTGTTGCAGCAAGAACTTTCATGACTAGTACCCCAGCAGTCTTTTGCGTACAGGAAGCCAGAGCAGTAACGAGCACCCTGGTGAATTAAACACAAGTTTCAAAGCCTTGAGTACCTGCCTGCCCTTGATAAACCGCACCAGTTGCAAAAAGTCCCGACCACGGTTCAGGTTTCTGGTTCGAAATTTCTGGGCACGGATGCTCTCTTCCTCCAAAGTAAACTCCGACAAAAAGCGCACATCGTTGGCCAGAAGAACGTTGATATTTTCTACATTCATGGTCCGGGAGATAGATCCTGGGCGTATGGTATAAACATATCCGGACTGTTCAGCCATTCTGGCTTTTGCCCCCTTGGCGAGGCAGGCTGCAAGGAAATAATAATCTTCACCTATCCGCACTTCTGACCAGTAAGCAATACCTTTCTCCTGCAGAAACCGCCGGCAAAACACCGGCTTCAGATAGCCCGTTGACTTGATATTGGTAAAAATCAGATTGGTTGAAACAAGGTATGGCAGAGTTAACTCATCAGCAGGTAGCTCGCCCTGTTTGAAGAAAGGTACTTTCTCTTCCCTCCCGAATTGCTGCTCAACTACAGGGTCAAGAAGGATATCGGTTGCCTCATCTGCTTTGCCCAGTAGGCTCGAAAGACGGCCCGGTAAAAAGTAATCATCCGAATCCAGTACAGCAATCCAATCTCCCCTTGCAGCGACAAACCCCAGATTTCTGGCTGCCCCCGGACCACCATTCTCTTCTGCCCTAATCAGAACAACACGCTCATCCTGGTAGCTTTTAACAATATCAGCAGTGTGATCTTCGGAAGCATCATCAACTACGATCACTTCTACCTGAACACCTTCCTGACTAAGAGCAGAATCAATCGATTTTTGGATAAAATCAGCAGCGTTCCAGGCAGCAATAACTACCGAAACATCAAGATTTGAAACATCACTTGAGGTCACAGAATTCTTCCTGATGATAGGTTAAAGAGCATTAACCGAGTTGCCGGAAAACTTGCTAACCAGCCTTTTTGAACGCCTGAAAACGTATTTACTCCCACTGGTACAAAAACGAACCAGTGAGCCAAAGTGGGACGATAATGAGAAGCGGAAAGACCTTTTACTGGCAAGAAGGGCAATTTCACGCTCCAGTGGTGCCCTGCTCACGAGAATCCTGCTGCAGTATCGGTCTTTGTGCTGATGATAGACCTTCAGATCAAACACTCCGGAGTACTTATCCAGCTCACCGGCTATATCGAGAGTCAGCAATGTTCTCAGGCACTTTATGCATTTGCTGCAATTGCCTGCGACTTCATCCCCTACACAAACGTCTAAAGACGTATAAGAATCTTCAACACCAACCACTCGCAGTGTTTTCTCAGCCCGGGTGTATTCACTGCCAACCGAGAGCGCTCTCAAGGATTCTGTAGAGAGCATGGGCAAAGCCAATAAATCACTGTGCGCCATAGAGTCGGTTTCACCTATAAACACTTCCGGATAAGCATAGGCGGAACCATAGAGGTAACGGCCTATCCCTTTCTGCAACAGCAAAGCTACTGAGGTATTTCTTGCCG
>NZ_LASA01000130.1 GCF_001562015.1 Endozoicomonas arenosclerae
GGGGTTGAGCACATAGACTTCGTGGACTCTTTCGAACGCAATAGAGGCCAGTAGCTGGTGGTAACAGCCCGTTGCTTCCATAGCCAGGGCTGTTGACTGGGGCAGAGAGAGAACCCACTCCGTGATCTCTGTGGGTGAATTAGCAATACGTTTGAAAGAACCATCCTGACTACAAATGTCTAACCATTGCGAAGACACATCAATACCAATGAAGTTAAGTATTGTTTCCATAACGGTCACCTAGATCTAATCTTCATACGGGGGGGGGTGACCACAAGCTGGCGTTAGCTTGCAAAAATTGTCTACCGTAAGGTAGGAGTGCTCCTAATCGTCGCTCATGCTTGTGGGTGGGGATTTCTCAGTCAGTCTGTCCGAAAGGCAGTAAGCAGTCGATGCCCCTCACCTTATACAAATAATTAGAGACAGGTTAAACATACAAGCCTGTCGAAGCCCAATACCACCACCCTTCGACAAGCTCAGGGTGAACGGAGTCCATGTATAAGTCGGGAAGTTATTTCGAGACAAATCAATAGTGAAGGGTCAGCTATAAAGTTTTACCCGAAACAGAGCACCGCCCAGTTCAGAATCTTCAATGGTCAGTTGCCCTTCATAGCTATCAATGATTTCCATGGCTATAGCCAGACCAATACCCTGCCCGGGTGTTCGGCTGTCGGCACGAACCCCTCTTTTCAGAATGTCGTTTCTTCGGTCTGCGGGCACTCCAGGGCCATCGTCTTCTATTACCAGTTCCAGATACAACCGGGCTCTCTTATCCCGGAATGAAGCAATGGAAACCCTGACATTCTGGAGACAAAGCTTGTATGCGTTCTCCAGCATATTGCCCATGATCTCCATAAGATCCTGCTCTTCACCGGTAAACTCACACCCTTGTTGAACATGGCTATCCAGCTGGATATGTTTGTGGTGATAAACTTTGTCCAGAGTCCGGGTGATACGTTCAATTACCTGCTGAACATTAATGTGATTTTTGACCAATCCTTTCTGGCGGGTAACCGCTCGCTGTAACTGATAGCTGATGATCTGGTTCATTCTCTGAACCTGCTCCTCAACAATACTTTCTTTATCAGGTAGAGGAGCATCACCAGACTGTTTCTGCAAATCCTCACTCTGTTGCACTGTCTGCAAAACAGCCAGAGGCGTTTTCAAACTATGAGCCAGATCCGCCATGGCATCCCGGTAACGTTCCCGCTGGCTGCGCTCATTGTTCAGAAGCTGGTTCAGGGCAGCAGTCAGCTTGGTCAGTTCTCTTGGGTATTCACCTTCCAAACGATCACTGCTACCCGATTCAATATCCCTGAGATTACGAGTCAATTGTCGAATAGGATGAAGCGACCACTGCATGCCCAGCCAAACCACCAGCAACATGCCCAATGCCGTAAACAATAGCCAGAACAATAATGAACGACGGAAAGAGTTAAGCACCTCAAAATATTCTGTGGCGGGGGTCAGGGTGACAAAAATGAGAGGGATACCATCCAGCGATACATCAATGTCGTAGAAAAAGTACTTGCCGGTGGGATCCGATGAAAGATCAAACTCGGTGATCTCGCCATCGTTGTCGGGAACATAGTGAATGACTTCATCCAGTGTCGACCGGGAGCGCCAGATGGCATTGCCCGACATATCATAAACTATGCCCAGTACCGGCGATTCAACCTGGTTGAATTTTTCATCCGGCAATTTATCAGGCATGACCAGCCGACCCTCTTCGATGCGGGCAGCGGTAAGAAGTACATTGGCATCAGCAGCCAATTCTTTTCGGATAGCGCCAAACTGGGCACTTTCAAAAGACGCCATGACTGAAAGCATCACCAGGATAAGGCTGACCAGCAGCATAATGCCAGAGGCCAGCAAGACCCTGAGCCGCAGAGAGTTCTTGATATCAAATACCTTGGAAAGACTCAGGGTGCTAAACAATGTTTTCATGAGCACATGGCTGTATGAATGACTTCAGGAACAGGACAGAGTAAAAAGATACCCCTGCCCGCGAATGGTTTCTATAGGGTTATCGACCCCTTCACCTTCCAGCTTTTTCCTGAGTCGGCCCACCAGCACTTCCAGTACATTACTGTCACGCCCTTCATCTTCATAAAGTTCGTCGATCAGCTGCCGCTTGGAAACCACCTGCTGGGCATGGCGCATCATATATTCCAGAATCTTGTACTCATAAGCTGTGAGGGAAAGACTCTTGTCGTCACACCAGACCTGCTTGCGAGACAGATCCAGCATCAACGGGCCGGCCTTGATACGGGGCTGACTGAAGCCTGATGAACGCCTGACCAGCGCATTCAGTCTGGCTTTCAACTCTTCAAAACGGAAAGGTTTGACCAGATAATCATCAGCTCCGGCTTCCAGTCCCGATACCTTGTCTTCCCAGTTACCACGGGCAGTCAGAATCAGAATGGGGAAATTCTTGCCCTGATCTCTCAATGTTCTGATCAGCTCAAGCCCATCCATACCGGGCAGCCCCAGATCAATAATGGCTGCATCTGGCGTGTACTGGTCAGCAAAATAGAGTGCTTCACGGGCATCAGGAGCCGAATAGACTTTATGCTCCAGGCTACCCAGCTGGTAACTGATGTGATGACGAAGCAGATCGTCGTCTTCCACCACCATAAACTTCATGGAATTGTCCTGTCTTTTCTATATAAACAGTCGGGCTATTTATACAGTGGAACTTTCAGGCTGCTAGTGCTGCCAAGCGTTAATATTCAAACATACTCCGTTCATCCTGAGCTTGTCGAAGGATCTTGGAAATGCGTTTCGACAGGCTCAGTGCGAACGGTATGGGGTTTAGCGCTTAACTGCACCAGATTGCCTGAACTTGAATGAACTGTCAGTGAACCGGGTCAGGGCTGCCGCTTTCGAGACTGCCCTGAAAGAAGTTTCGGCAATAAATCAGAAACTATAGTTTAACGCCAGGAACGCAGACTGCTGGGATTTGCTCTCGAGCTTCAGACGCTCACCGTTAAAGGTGCCTGTAATCTCGTTGTTGGAGCGGGTATAGCGATAGCCCAGTTCCGCAGAGAGATTATCGGTCAGATTCTGGAGGAAACCAGCCTGAACACCGTACATCAGAGCGGTATCACGCTTGGTGCGGCTGCCATTATGCTGACTGGTTACCTTGTCGGCATGCTGACTCTGAGAGTATTTCAGTTTATTCAGGCCAACAGTACCACCGGCGTAGAACTGGGTATTGCCGGAGTCGGTCAGTGGAATGACATAATCGGCGGAAAGGCTCAGTTCATAGTTTTTGTAGCGATAGCTCTCACTGGTTGTGTTGCCACTGTCTGTTGAATGACGCTTCTTGTAACTCTTGTCGTCCAGAATAAAGTTACCGTAGATACGGGTATTGTCATTCAACCAGGTGCCCAGTCTGAAACCGACCATATCGCGGTTTTCCAGCTTGTTCTCGATTCTTGCATCCGTGATATCGGAACGAAGGGTCGTGCCATTGGATTTCAGGTTCATATCCTGACCAATTCGACCATACACGCCACCAATAAAGATATCACCAGCCATAACCTGGGAAGAAGCAACAGCCGCTACAGCGCCAGCCAGCAAGATTTTTTTGAATTGCATTGTTATCTACCTGTGTGTTTGAGGGTACGTGCACACAGTAATTTCATAGCAATGAATAAAAACTGAATTTCTAATCTCTTTTAATGTAACTACCTACGACTTTGGTCAAAAGCTCTGCCCTTATTAAGCCTAACTAACACCTCTGTTAGGCAACTTTTCGAACTCTCTGCCACAACACCAGTCTGAATTGGTATCGGGTGACAGGGATTGTCCCTAACCGACTACAAGCTCAAAATCATGGAGGATAGAAACATGGACGCTAATGGAGCAACTTTTCTTTATAACGGCACTCAATATGTGCCCTTTATAGAGCCCAGCACAGTGGAAATGGCCACTGAGATGGCTGCCGATTATTTCGGCAAAACCGTTACTGCATTCACCAGTGCATCTAACTACATCAACGGTGTTGTAGCGCCTTACGTGGCACCAGTAAGCAGCAAGATTGCTGAACTGCAAACAGCCCTACCGGAAGCTGTTAGCTCAGCTCTAGGCAAGGAAGTAGCGATTGAAGGTGTAGGTTCTACCACCGTTGGCACCATTGCCGCGTTGGCTGGCCCAACTGTTCTGCCTATCGTGAACTACTTCCGAAACAGCTGGAACAGAAGCTCCGAGCTGAGCAATCTTCAGGCAGAAAACAACAAAGTACTTCTGGATGCTCTGGCTAAGTCTGACAGGGATATCGATGGTGCAATTGAAACCGCTGATGCTCAGATTGCCAAGACCAACCTGTTGGTTCGCAAGCATAAGCAGGATGCTAAAGACAGCTTCTTCAGCTTCAAAAATATGCTCAAGCACACTGTGACTGTACTGGCTCCTTTCTGTGTTCTACCACAGGTTGGCTTCGCCGTAGCAGGAACAGCGGCTCTGGTCGGTCTTACCACACGAGCAGTGACTCACGTCCTGAACTACCGTGGTGAAGCCAGTCAGGCTACTGAAGAGCACAAGAGCACTGCTTCACTGAGACAGCTCAGAAACAGACTGCAGGAGCTGAAGGATACTCATGAAGAGAAGGTTGCTATTGATGAAGCTGCTCAGCTGCAAGCTGATGCCTTGGCCAATAGCGCTGATCTGATTGAGCGGCAGACAGCTAGAATTGCTCGCAATGACGCTGAAATCCAGCGCTTGAGGAACCTCCCTCGCCCACCACATGTGGCAATTCCTATCGACGATGATGATGACGCTCCTCTCGATCTGTAATTGACATTGAACTACAAGCCGGCCTGGTGCCGGCTTTTTTTATGCCTGCCAAAGCGACTAACCATCCTGTCAGTCCCACACCAGAACTTCCTCCTTCAAGAACAGTCTTATTAATAGAGGTCCCAGAGAAGGGCTCTGAACCAAGCTCAAACATGGAGGAAACAGCATGGATATGACAGCAAAGACATTCGTCTACAACGGTACGCATTATGTGCAGTATTTTGAGCCGACCAATACGACGGTCGCGGCTGACTTTATGGATAAAAACGCGACCTTGATCCAAAGTGCTCAAAACTACATCAATGGATGCATAGCACCCTATATTGCACCGGTTACCAGTAGAATTGCAGATCTGCAAGCAGCAGCAAAAACCTGGCTACCTGATGCTGTGACTTCAGCAGTGGGTCAGGAAGTAGCGGTTGAAGGTGTTGGTTCTACTTCCGTCGGAACAATCGCTACTTTAGTTGGCCCAACAGTTCTGCCCGTTGTGAACTACCTACGAAACAGCTGGAACAGAAGCTCTGAGCTGGTTCAAGTAAAATCTGAGAACAACAAGGCACTCAAAACCGCTCTTCAACAAGCAGCCAGAGACTCTGATGCAGCTTTTGCGACCACCATTAAACAAATCAAAAATTCAGACACAAAAGCTCAACAGCATGAGAAAAATGCTAAAGACAGTTTCTTCAGCTTCAAAAACATGATGAAGCACTCGGTAACGGTTCTGGCACCCTTTTGTGTACTGCCTCAGGTTGGTTTTACAGTAGCGGCTACCGCAGCTGTCGTGGGAATCACAGCCCGTGCGATTACACATGTTCTGAATCATCGGGCGGAAGCTAAGCTCTGTGCGCAAGAGCGTGAGGACACCGACACTCTGAGACAGTTTAATCATGAACTTGAACGTCGCCTTGGGTTTGAAGATGCTCTTACTGAACGGAATCAGGATTTAGGAAGGAAGCAGGGAGAATTGGAAACGGTGCTAGAACAACTGCGTACGGCCCAAAATGTGATCAAAGCGCTCGATGAAAACGCAGAAGAGGCATTCCTGGATGCCCCAGAAGACACAGTTGAAAACAGGCTTCGTGAACAGCTTCAGGAAGCTAACCGTAATCTGGGTATAGCTGAGGCCTTAATTGATGCCGGCGTAGATGACCTTAGACGTGAAAACGAACACTACAAAGAGGAAAATAGACGTCTACGGGCCATTGAGCAGGAACACATTCTACTTCAGCAGGAAATTGAAGAGGTTCAAAACCTTTAACTTTAAAGCGCCTTAACCAGAGCCGGCATTCGCCGGCTCTCTCTGTTTGAAAAACCGCTTTAAATCGCTGAAGCCATTTTCATGGAAACAGAATGTTTCTCAACTTCCCGTCTGCTCAAAGCTCTGAAGCGGAGCAGTAAGAACACAGCAGAAAGTGTCAGAGCCAGTACCAGTCCGATCCAAAGTCCATGAGGACCCATAGGCTCATCAGCAATCAAATCCGTCAGACCCAGTGTATAACCCAAAGGCAAGGCAATGCCCCAGCAGGCTATCAGAATAATGATCATCGGTACCCGGGTATCCTTGTAACCCCTCAACGCTCCGTTGGAAGCCACCTGAATTCCGTCGGCATACTGGAACAATGCCGCAAAAATCAACAGCTGTGCTGCCAGAACTTTTACTTCAGCATTCTGGGTATACAGGGAGGTCAGTCCATCCGCAAACACCCACATTCCAATAGCCATCAGAGTGGCCGTCAGCAGAGTAGCAACAATACCGGCATAACCAGAAAATCTTGCTGCCTGCGGATCGCCAGCACCCAGTGCCTGGCCGACCCGAATGGTGATTCCCATAGACATGCTCAGTGGAACCATGAAGGCCATGCTGGCGAGACTCAAAGCGATCTGGTGGCCTGCTACCGTCACAGCACCCAGCTTACCGATGACCAGAGCAACAGCAGAGAAAATACTGGCTTCAAAAAAGATCGCCAGTCCCATGGGTACACCCAGTTTCAGATGCGCCAGGATTCGGGTCATTTCAGGCCATTCAAAGCGATCAAAAAGGTTCACTTCTTTATGCTTCTGGTTGTAGCGGGTGTAACAGAACATCAGCAGACACATCACCCAGAAACAGATCGCAGTCGCATAACCACAACCCACACCACCCATTTCAGGAAAGCCAAACTTGCCGTAGATGAGTACATAGTTGATCGGAATATTAATCAGCAATGCTGCGAAGCTGATCAGCATAGCCGGCTTGGTAATAGAGCGCCCTTCACAATAACTGACCATGGTTTGATATAAACAGATACCGGGTACACCCCAGGCCAACGCCTCAAGGTAAGCCTCGGTCTTGGCCGCCATGCCCGGATCAACTTCCAGAAAATTAAGCAATGGCATAGGGTTCATCATAAGAACCATACCCATCACACTTAGCACCAGAGAAAGCCACATAGCCTGACGAACCGGAGAAGCAATCTCGTCAATTTTTCGGGCACCAAACAGATGGGCAACAGTGGGTGTCGTTGCCATCAGAATCCCTCTGATCAACAGATAGAGAGGCACCCAGATGCTGGAACCAATAGCCACAGCAGCCAGATCTTCCGCTGAATACTGGCCTGACATACTGGTATCCACAAAGCCCATGCCTGTGGTGGCCAGCTGCGCACCCAGGATAGGGGCAGACAAATAAATAAGTTCTCGTAATTCCTTAAAATACCGTTGGTATAGAGGTGGACTGGTTGTCATTTTTTCTCACTGTTATATTCACTTCTGCCATACTGAACCGGTGCAAAAGTGAGACTATCTTACCAGCCTGTTTATGCTATTAGATATGGGTAACTTGCCGTTATTATTCGAAAATTGACGTGGGATTTTTACCTATCTCTGCCCCTTGCTCGAACCGCCTTAAGCGCTTATCTCATCGCCTTTTTATGACAAATTTGCTACTGTTTGCGGATGCCAGAATTACCTGAAGTTGAAACCACCCGCAGAGGTATTGCGCCTCACATTGAAGGTCAGACCGTTGCCGATGTTATTGTTCGTAATCCACGTCTGCGCTGGCCGGTTCCCGATCATTTAAAGCAACAGTTATCCGGCCAGATTATTCGCTCCGTGGCACGACGTGCAAAGTACCTGCTGATCAAAACAGATGCAGGCACATTGCTGGTTCATTTAGGTATGTCCGGAAGTTTGCGAATACTGATTGAGGCTCGTGAAGCTGAAAAGCATGATCATGTAGACCTGGTTTTCAGTAATGGCATCCTGCTGAGATACACCGACCCAAGACGCTTCGGGGCAGTGCTATGGATTGATAACAACGGGATTGACGACGATGTTATGGGACATGACCTGCTCAGAAAGCTGGGGCCAGAACCGCTCAGTGACGAGTTTACCGCTCAAAGGCTTTACCAGGCTTCACGAGGAAAGTCCCAACCCGTAAAAACCTTCATCATGGATAACCATGTGGTGGTCGGTGTGGGGAATATTTATGCCAATGAAGCCTTGTTCAAAGCCGGTATTCGACCTGACCGCCCCAGTGGCAAGATTTCCAAAGCCCGATATGAGCGACTGGCCCAATGCATCAAAGAAACTCTGGCCAGAGCTATTGAACAGGGTGGAACCACCTTGAGGGATTTTGTCGGGGGCGACGGCAAACCGGGCTACTTCAAACAGGAACTGGCGGTCTATGGACGCAAGGGCGAACCCTGTGTCACCTGTTCAACACCGATTGTAGAAATCCGTCTGGGCAATCGCAGTACCTGCTACTGCAAAAAATGCCAGCGGTAATCAAACGAAAGAAAATGATGAGTGAGAAAAAAACCTGGAGCAGCCAGAACGCTGACAAAAACTACGGCTCCCGAAACAGGATTCTGGAGAGCCTGGGACGTCTGATGCTCTGGCTGATGGGCGGTTGGAAGCTGGAAGGTGAACTCCCCAAAATCGACAAATATGTGGTCATTGTCGCTCACCACACCTCCAACTGGGATTTTGTGGTGGGAGCTGCCGCCAAATTGATTCTGGGGCTGAAAATCCGCTTCTTTGGCAAACATACCCTGTTTTATCCACCGCTGGGCTGGCTGATGAAAAGTTTGGGTGGTGTGGCCATCGAACGTCACAAATCCATTAATCGAGTGGAGCAGTCAGCGGAAGAAATTCGCAAGGCCGATAACTTTGTGCTGGTCATCACACCAGAAGGCACCCGATCCAAAGTAAAACGCTGGAAAACCGGCTTCTACCACATTGCCAACAGTGCTGACATTCCGATTGTTCCGGTCTCTTTCGACTTTGGCAACAAACGGGTGGTCTTCGGTGAGCCCATGGCCATGACCGGTGATCAGGAACACGATTTCCAGGAAATGCACCGATTCTTCCTTCCTTATCAACCAAGACACCCTGAACTGGGCTGTAACGGGCCTTTTGAGAAGTGACCACTTCATGAATCAGCCATGAGCGCGAGAAGCTGATCAGGAAACCATTACGAAGGACTTGCCTCAGGAAGCCCAACTTTTCTTGCTATTTGATGAAGCCCTGAGCCGACATCTTCATAAACAGCCTTATATTCAGACAGACGAACCCGCCTTATCAAGTGCTCAAGGAAAAAGATCGAGTTACTCAGAGTATACCTTTCATGTTGCTGTATCTAAGCGGAGGGCGGGCAGGTTCGCTCGTTGTATTGTATAGCGCACGTGTACAGGAAGTTTAAAGTGTTTACTGACTCCCTCATTGGCGCCAATGCCAGTGCGGTGCTATACAGTCTGGCAAACTAAATAGCTAACTCGGTGCAGCTCAATGCTTGACTCCGATATGGGCTGACAAAATAACCTCTTGCTTTGCACTGTTCTGTGAATAGGGGGACTGAGTGATAGCATCTGAGAAATTATACGATAGTGTCATATTATTAAGTGTTTTGTTTTTCTCATTGTTTGGAATGCCCGTATGGGGAGACTGCCCTAACTGTCCTTATGGCAATCTGGTGGCCATAGATGGGGGCCTGGAGGTCTGTGATAGTTGTGGATTCAGCCCCACTCTTGGGTATTGTCTAAATTTCAACCTACCAGGATATGGTTCCAGTTCATTGAATGGTCTGGTGAAAGCGACAGCTCTCTCTATGGGTGGTAACAGTGTTGCTACTGGTGGTGCAGTTGGTGGCGTTGGGGTACCTGAGCCAAACCTCTGTCAAAGCGCGGATCAGGAGACGGATAGCTATTTGTCAGAAATTCTTTCAAGTCTCGGGTTTGCAGAACAGGAAGTCATGGATGAAAGTGATCTCTCGAGTCGACAAGAGACAGAGACCACTCTATCTATAAGTAGTAGCAGTGTTGCTACTGGTGGTGATGCCGTTGCCGGGGCTGTTGGTGGCGTTGAGGTATCTGAGCCAAATCAGCATCACTGCACGGATCAGGAGACGGAAAGCTACTTGTCATTAGTGGAGATTTTTTCGAGTCTCGGGTTTGCAGAACAGGAAGTCATAGATGAAGATGATTTGTCGAGACAGGAGAGCCTTGAAGCAATAAAAAGACAATATATCCAATATCAAAATACCTATCAGACTCATTTTGGCTTCTGGGAACAAGCTGGCTACAATCGGGCAGCGTTGCCACTCCAGGCATTGGCCATTTACCCAGGCCATTACCTGTTAATTATTTCCAGATCAGTAATAGCATCGATTGATATCACAGAAACCAATGGTCAGGGGGTAGCTTTTGCCAGGTTGATGTTGGGTAATAATCAGGTTTATTCGATATCCACAGAAAGGCTAATGACGATTGAGTGGCCTTTAAATATTAAAATAACCGTTTATAAAAAATTTTCACCTTCCTTCCTGTAAATCATAGAGAGGGCCATACCATTCCTGAAGATAAGAATATGGTGATCACCATGCTCGTACCCTTTTCTAAAGGTTTTGACTCTATGATAAAGACCCAGCTCAGCGGTAAGCATTAAAACTAGAAGAAACAACCCCGAGAATATGTAAAGTAATCTCATCATTACATTGGCTGACCTGCCATTCATACCTCGCTTCCAGAAGCATAGACATCCCTATAGAAACAAAATAGACTCGCACCGTTGGTTGGGGTGTCTGGGACGAATGTTTTCCAGACTGAGAAAGACCCATTGAACCTGAACCAGATTATGCTGGCGTAGGAAACCGACGGTTGAGCGGGCACAAGTTCATCGTTTAAAGCCGCTCTTCAGAACCTTTCTACGTCAGTTCGGAGAAGTAAACCGAACGATGACGATGACCAATAACACCCCTATCGCCCTTACCATTGCTGGATCAGACAGCGGCGGCGGAGCGGGCATACAGGCAGACCTGAAAGCTTTTTCAGCGGCGGGCGCCTATGGTTGCAGTGTGATAACCGCTCTGACAGCCCAGAACACTCAGGGTGTCCAGGGTATTTTTGATGTAGACCCTGCTTTCATCCGGCAGCAGCTGGACTCTGTTTTTTCCGACCTTGCCATCAATGCCGTCAAAGTCGGCATGCTCAGTCAGCCTGAAGTGATTTCAACGGTAGCCGATGCACTGGCTGAATATCGCCCGGCTTATCTGGTATTGGATCCAGTGATGGTAGCCACCAGCGGTGATGTTCTGCTGCAACAAACGGCTATCGAGAAGCTCAAACAGGTTCTGATTCCCAAAGCCAACCTGATCACCCCGAACCTCCATGAAGCGGCTGTCCTGCTGAATCGTCCGGTGCCTGAGAATCTGGATCAGATGATTGATATGGTTGAACCCCTGTTAGCCCTGGGGTCTCAGACGGTTCTGTTAAAAGGTGGCCACCTCAGCGGAGATAAAGCCGTCGACTTTTATCATGACGGCAAATCCCTTCACCGTTTGGAATCCAACTGGATCGAAACCAACAATACTCACGGCACAGGTTGTACCTTGTCGTCAGTCATCACCGCTCTGCTGGCCCGGGGTTACACTCTGAGCGAAGCCATTCCTGAAGGCAAAAAATACATTGCCGAAGCCATTGCCCACGCTGATCAATTGACCATAGGTCAGGGCAACGGACCGGTTCACCATTTCTACAAGTATTGGTGATCGGGCCGGAATGTTTGATGTAGTCGTAAAAAATGCAGCGCTGGCCTACGATGAGCGGATCATTTTCAAAGACCTGAACCTGACCCTGGCCGGAGGCGAGTGGACCTGCCTTCTCGGCGGCAGCGGTGTTGGCAAAACCAGTCTTTTGCGATTGATTGCCGGTTTATCCACAGGCAAAGGTCTGGAAACTTCTGGCAGTGTGCTCTGTCAGGACGGTTTTTCCCTGAAAGGCCGTATTGCCTGGATGGCCCAGCAGGACTTATTACTGCCCTGGTTTTCAGTTATTGAGAACATCACGCTGGGAGAGCGTCTGAGAAACAGTTTCTTCAGTCGCAGAAAAGTCTCAGCTCAGGAACTGGATAGGGCACGGCATATTCTCGAACAAGTCGGTTTATCTGATAAAGCCACTGAGCTGCCCCAGAATTTATCTGGTGGCCAGCGACAGCGCGCTGCTCTGGCCAGAACCCTGATGGAAAACCGCCCCTTGGTGTTAATGGATGAACCTTTTGGTGCCCTGGATGCAGTGACTCGGCTAAACCTTCAGGATTTGGCCTGTGATCTGCTGGCCAACCGGACCGTTCTGCTCATCACCCATGATCCTCTGGAAGCCCTGCGACTGGGTCATCATATCTATCATTTGCAGGGAGAGCCTGCGACGTTAACTGAAGCCATCATGCCGCCGGACTCTCCACCCCGTTCTTTGGAAAACAAGGAACTGATGAGCCTTCAGGGCGAACTGTTGGAACGGCTCAGAAATGAGGAAGAACGCCCATGAAAGCCTTCAAACCTCTTCTGGTCGTGCTTTTCCTTCTGCTCGTCTGGGAAGGCATCGTCGTAATGTTCTCCATGCCGGACTACATTCTGCCTGGTCCAAAAGCTGTGTTTATCAGCATGTACGACAATGCATCTCTGCTCTGGGAACACACCCTTGTGACCATGACTGAAATGCTGCTCGGCCTGATACTGGGCGTTGTCTTTGGCATTCTGCTGGCTATGGTGCTGGTTTATTTTGTAGCGCTCAGGCCCTGGCTTTTGCCGCTGCTTCTGGTGACTCAGGCTATTCCTGTGTTTGCCCTGGCTCCCATTTTAATGCTCTGGTTTGGTTACGGGCTGGCTTCCAAAGTCGTAATGACGATCCTGGTGATTTTCTTTCCTGTAGCAACCTGCTGTTATGACGGTCTGCGTCATACTCATCAAGGCTGGCTCGATATGGCAAAAACCATGGGCGGAAACCGGTTTGCTATTCTCCGTCATGTTCGCTGGCCTGCAGCTTTACCGGCTTTGGCTTCCGGTCTCAGGGTAGCTGTTGTGGTTGCACCTATTGGTGCCGTTGTCGGTGAATGGGTGGGCTCCAGTGCCGGTCTTGGTTATTTGATGCTTCAAGCCAATGCCCGACTCTGGGTTGACCAGATGTTTGCCGCTCTGACCGTTCTGGCCTTCTGCTCTGTCAGCCTTTATTTCATAACAGATCTGGCTCTGAAAAAACTGATCCCCTGGCAACCTGCCACCTGACTTTCATAGACTTACACTCGGCTGAGGAATACTGACCTTGTTTTTACGCACACTGATTAGAAAATCAGCTTCGTTATTATCAATAATACTGACTTCAACCCTGTTTCTGACCGCTGCACCTGCGATGGCAGAGGAGAAGAGCAAAGAGCTGAAGCTTATGCTGGAATGGTTTGTGAATCCGGACCACGGACCCATCATCATTGCCCAGGAGAATGGCTACTTCAAAGACCAGGGTTTAGAGGTTGATATCCAGGAACCTGCTGACCCTAACCTTCCTCCTAAACTGGTAGCTGCCGGTGATGTAGATCTTGCCGTCTATTATCAGCCCAGCCTGATACACGGTGTTGCTAATGGCTTGCCACTGGCCTGGGCCGGAACCCTCATTGCCACCCCTCTGGACGGACTGATTGTTCTGAAAGACGGCCCCATCAAATCCCTGAAAGATATGAAAGGTAAAACCATCGGCCTGAACATGGGCGGCAACGAAAACGCCATTCTGGATACTCTGTTCAAACCTTACGGTTTTTCTTCCAAAGACATAAAAATGGTCAATGTAGGCTGGAATATGTCGTCCTCCCTGATGTCAGGTCGTGTTGATGCCATCATGGGAGCTTACCGGAATTTTGAACTGAACCAGCTGGACATTGAAGGACGTCAGGGCAAGATGTTCTACTACGAGGAAAATGGTATTCCTTCATACGATGAGCTGATTTTCATCGCCAACAGCAAAAAGAATGATAAAGAAGCCATCAGAAAGTTCCTGCGAGCCATTGAACTGGGCACCCAGTTTATTGTGAATAATCCGGAAGAATCCTGGAAAATTTTCAGGGATTACAACCCTGAAAATCTCGACAATGAACTCAATAAACGTGCATGGTTTGATACAGTGCCCCGTTTTACTCTGCGTCCAGCAGCGAAAGACACCGGCCGTTACGATCGTTTCGCGAAGTTCCTTGATGCCCATGGCGACCTGAAGAATATCCCACCGGCAAAAGACTATATGCTGAATCTCTGAGGGTTTGTCTCGAAATAACTTCCCGATCTAGACACGGATTCCGTTCACCCTGAGCTTGTCGAAGGGTGGTGGTATTGGGCTTCGACAGGCTCAGCCCGAACGGGTTTTGAGAAGGTTTCAACAAAGAAGTTAATTTCTGACAAGTCCTAAGCAGCTATCCTGACAAAAGCAGCCTCATCTGTGGCTGCTTTTATTCTTAAAATCCATTCCTTTTCATATACTCCTGCGCCACTTCCTCTACATGTTTCATAAACAACTTCGTCGTATCAGAGAGTTCTCCCTGGGCAGGCTCAAAAAAAGCAAAGTCGTATCGAAAATCAGTTTTCAAAGGAACGTGCACCAGCTCCCCATCACCCAGACTATGGGCCACAAAGGGATCGCCTATTGTGATGCCAAATCCGGAAGCAACGATACAACCGGCATTATAAGAACTCGAGACTTCAACACTGGCCCTCAGCGTTTTGCCTTCAGCCTGATAAATGGAGTCTATGTTCTTCCGCAAATGGGTATCTTTCAGCAGACTGACAACAGATTCCCCTTCCAGATCATCCAGTGTCAGCTCTGAGCGATTAGCCAGACGATGCCCCCGGGGTAAAACCACCATGGTGGGCAGGGAACAGAACTTTCTTGTCACTATTGCCGGATGTTCGGCAGGCAACCTGCCCAGCCCAATATGGAACTGGAAACCGGCTACCCACCGCTGCAGATAACGCATGGCCTGAACATCCACCTTCACCTGCAATTCCGGATCTTCATGACAAAATCGAGCCACCGCAGGCGAGACGATCTGCCTGACCAGTCTGGGGATCGAAATCAGACGAAGACTGCTTTTCTGCTCTCTTTTTATCGCCTGGGCAATATCCGGAAGATCATTCAATCCATAAAGAATACGTTCCGCTTCCAGATAAAACTTCCGCCCCTGGGGGGTGGGTATCAGGCTGCGCTTTTCTCTGGAAAACAATTTAAAACCCAGTTCAGTTTCAAGTACGGACAACTGTCTGCTGGCTGCTGACTCACTGAGAAAATGGGCTTCTGCTGCTCGGGTCAGAGTTCCCAGGCTCATGATAGAAGAGAAGAGTTGAAGGGCCTTTAGGTTCATCTTTCTGCATTCACGACTCTTGCAAAAAGTCGAATTATTCCCTGTTTATTTGCGATTGTCCAAAGTTGAACCCTGCATTAACGTGTCGCCCAAGTAGAAAAAGACACGATTAACTGAATTAACAAACAGACCATCAGGAAGACAACGCCGAATATACGACCCTGACGTCGCCAAACAACAGCCTGTCTTCAAGACTGTGAGGCATTATGAAACTGAAACGTACACTTCTGGCAGCCAGCTGCGCGATCATTACCTTAACCACTCAGGCCAGCACTATGCCTGAACCTCCCGCACCGGTTAGCGTGTTTGAGTCCCGAGTCTACCGGGATCTGTTCAGCACCGAAGACATGCGCTCCATCTTCAGCGATGAGACCCTGGTCAATCGATGGGTTGAGGTTGAAGTAGCCCTGGCCAAGTCTCAGGCAGACCTGGACATTATTCCAGAATCCGCTTACCACTCTATTAAAAAGACAGCGGACAACTTTGAGGTTGATTTCGATGCTCTTCGAGCTGGGACTAACAAAGTGGGCCGAGGCATCAAGCCTTTGCTGGATCAGTTGAAAGCCTCAGGCGATGAGCAGGTAAGCTCCTACCTGCATTTTGGCAGTACCACCCAGGACATCATGGACACGGCTACTGTCTTACAGGTGAAAGCGGCTAATGAAGTAATCAGGAAGCAACTGGTTGCAGTCGCTCTGCAACTGGCAGATCTGGCCGAAGAGCACAAGACAACGGTCATGATTGCCCGCTCAAATGGACAGGATGCCATTCCAACGACGCTGGGTTTACATCTGACCACTTACATGATGGAACTGAACCGCCATATTCAGAGACTGGATGAGGCTTCTGCACGCCTGCAACCCCAGATTGGTGGCACAGTTGGCACCCTGTCTGCCTATGGTGATAAAGGTCTGGACCTACAGGAAGGTGTAGCCAAGGAATTGGGATTAACACCTCAAACCGGCCCCTGGAATCCAAGCCGAGACAATTTTGCTGAAACGGTACAGATTCTCGGACTGGTCAATGCCACCCTGGGTCGTGTTGCCATCGATATAAACAACTACAGCCGTACACAAATCAACGAGATTCAGGAAGGTGAAGGCGGTGCCAGCAGCACCATGCCACAAAAGCGTAATCCCCGTGCTTCTGAGTACATGGGGGCCTTTGCCCGCATGGGTAAAATGTACAACTCGGCCGCTCTGGATATCATGAGCCACAGTGATACCCGCCAGGGTGCCCCGTGGATTGTGGAATGGTCGATCCTGCCAGAGTCATTTATGGTGACGTCTGCAGCCCTTCAGCGTGCTTCCGGTTTGTTTGACAAGCTGATCGTTAACGAAGACAAAATGCTGGAAAACTTCAGCGACTCCAAAAACTATGTCATGTCTGAAGCCCTGATGAATAAGCTGGCCGCCAAAGTCGGACGTGGAAAAGCCTATTCACTGGTTAAACATGCCATCAGATCCTCTTCTGACAGCCATGGCTTGAAAGACATTATTGAAAACACGCCAGAGATCAAACAGCTACTGACCGAACAGGAGATTCAGGCAGTACTGGATCCTGCTAACTATATTGGTTCCTCAGAGCAGCTGGTTGAAAATGCTGTCGCTGAAGTCCGGAAATCCCTCTTGTAACAACAATCACAGGTTTCAACCCTACACTGGAGCCGAGGTGGCTCCAGTGATCGTTTGCCGGTAACCACTTCCTTATCCAACACTCGGCAATGGGCTGCAACCTGAAAAATTTAAACACTTTGACGCATAACTCTGCCGTGAGTGAAAGCAGACTTTATTCACGGTAATAAATCGGAACAGCATTGAAATGACCGTACTCACTTCCAAACAGACTTTCCCCAGGGAGGCCCCCGGTCCGGGTTACTGGTTCTCGCTCTTTCTTGGGCCTCTTTTCCTGATTATCACACTGGTGACTTCTCCACCTGAGGGTATGAGTGTAGAAGCCTGGTATATGGTCGGCATCGCCCTGCTGATGGCTACCTGGTGGGTGTCAGAAGTAATCCCTATTCCTGTGACTTCACTGCTGCCCATTCTGCTGGTGCCTCTGCTGGGTATTGCCAAGATCAATCAGGTAACCGCCCCTTACGCACACCCTACGATTTATCTGTTCTTTGGCGGTTTCATGCTGGGTATGGCCATGGAACGGTGGAATCTGCATAAACGTATTGCCTTGCTGATTATGTTGAGAACCGGTGTTCGCGCTGACCGTCTGATTGCTGGTTTCATGATTGCCACCGGCTTTCTCAGCATGTGGGTTTCCAATACGGCAACCAGTGTCATGATGCTGCCTATTGGTATGTCGGTCGCCACCATGACAGCGGGTGATGACCCACAAGCCAACAAAAACTTTTCCAAAGCTCTGCTGCTTGCCATTGCTTACAGTGCCAGCATTGGTGGCCTGGCAACCCTGATCGGTACACCGCCCAATGCTTTGCTGGCTGCGTTTCTGTCTGAAACTTACGAAATCGAAATCGGCTTTGCCCAGTGGATGCTGGTTGGCCTGCCTGTAGCCATCGCCATGATGGCTGTGACCTGGTTGTGGTTGACCAAGCTGGGGTTCAAGCTGGATAACCGCGAGAATCCGGAAGCTCACAAACTCTTCATGGACCAGTTGCAAGAGTTGGGGCCAATGAGTCGTGGAGAGAAAACCGTCGCTGTTATTTTCACCCTGACAGCGGCTGCCTGGATTTTCCGCCCCATGATGTCCGGACTGATTCCGGGCTTAAACGACACCGTTATCGCTATTGCGGCCACCATCAGCCTGTTCATCATTCCGGTTAATCACCAGGAGAAAAAGTATGTGATGTCCTGGGAAAAGGCTCGCGAGATCCCATGGGGTGTACTGATTCTGTTTGGTGGCGGCCTGAGTCTGGCGGCACTGATTAAAAGTACCGGTCTGGCCAGCTGGGTGGCTGACGCCATGAGCATAGTGAACGGCATGCCTATTCTTCTGGTCGTAGCTTTTGTTGTGACGGTTATCATTTTTCTGACCGAGCTGACCAGTAACACAGCTACCGCTGCAGCCTTCCTGCCCTTGATGGGCGCACTGGGTGTCACATTGGGTATCGACCCTGTTATGTTGGCTGCCCCTGCGGCACTGGCGGCCAGCTGCGCATTTATGATGCCCGTTGCCACTCCGCCCAACGCTATAGTGTTTGGCTCTGGCAAGCTGCATATAAGAGATATGATCAAGGCAGGCTTTGTTCTGAACATTGTTGGAGTAGTTCTGGTGACACTGGCTGGATATTTTCTGGTGGGTGCTGTTTTCGCTGGATCGTAAATGAATCTGGAGTGCTGGTACTGTCCAGCACTCTTGATCCCATTACGGCTTTCTGACGACTTCAGAGTCAGCCAATAAAAGAGTTCTGCTGCAGGTCTTTATCCAAAACTCGCAAGAGCCCGGTTAAAGAACGAATTTCATAATCAGGCCTGCGCTCGCCATCAAACGTCCTGTCTGCAGGATTAAACCAGACGGTTCCAATCCCAAGAGCTCCGGCACCGCCCACATCGGCTTTCAGACAATCTCCAACATGTATCGTTTCTTCTGGTGTTACTCCCGCACGCTCCATTGCTTTGACGAAGAGCGTAGGTTCTGGCTTCAGGCTGTTGTAATCTTCGGCCTTGATGGAGAAATCAAAGAATTCACTGACCGTTAACTTTTCAACATCCACATTGCCGTTTGTGACCGCTGCCAGAGTGTAATCTGCCGATAGATGAGAAAGGACAGGTTGTACCTCTGGAAAACATTTCACATCGTGACGCCATTCCATAAACTCCCGCATCAGGTCACCTGCAATTTCCTCAGCCCGGGTGCCTGGACAATCGCAATTCTGCAATATTTTCTGAAGTGAGAAACGACGTAACTCTGTAATCTGGTATTTCAGCTCAGGATGCTCTTGAAGGAGCTGAACCCGATACTCAAAGACTTCTTTAGGATTCATTCGTTCGTGGGTTTGGGGCCAGTATTCACAGAGCCGTTTCCATGCCTTCTGCTCTGCCCGGATCAGCACCGGCATGTTATCCCAGAGAGTGTCATCCAGATCGAAGGTGATCAGTTTTATCATTATTTTTTCCTGTGGGATTCATTATTTTCTTCAGGCTCAGGCTCTTGCTCCCTGACAAGCCCTTCTTCCCTGGAGGGCTTTTTACCGGCTGAGGGCTCTTTACTGACTCTCTGCGCTCTTGGGTGAGCCTTATCATATACGTCGGCCAGATGCTGAAAATCAAGATGGGTATAAATCTGGGTGGTTGAAATATCACTGTGACCCAGCAGTTCCTGAACCGCCCTGAGATCGCCACTGGACTCCAGCATATGACTGGCAAAAGAGTGCCTTAACAAGTGCGGATGCATGCGCCCTGACAGTCCCGCTTCTTTAGCCTGTTGATTCACCCTGTTCTGAACCTGACGGGCACTGATTCGATTGCCCTGTTTGGAAAGAAACAAGGCATGAATATCTTTTTCCGGAAATAAAACCCTTGCTGACAGCCACTTCTGAACGGCTTCTCGAGCCTTTCTTCCCACTGGCAACAGCCGTTCTTTTCTTCCCTTGCCCAGCACTCTTACCTGCCTGAACTCATTCTCAAAACTATCCAGATTGAGCCCAACCAGTTCAGAGAGTCGTAATCCGGATGAATAGAACAGTTCAAGAATGGCCAGATCCCGGATAACTAAGGGATCATCATCATCCTGATCAAGAAGGGTAGAGAGTTGGTCTGCATCCATAGTAACGGGCAGCTTCCTGCCTGCTTTAGGAGCACTGACTCTTTGGGCGGGATTGTCGTCTACCCTGCCCTGCCGGTTCAGATATCGATAAAAACTGCGGATGGAGGACAACAATCGATGCAAACTTTTTTGGCCAAGACCACCGCCATGCCAGCCTGCCAGCCAGGCTCTCAGCTGTTTTTCATCCAGCTTCTGCCACTGCTGGATTCCGTCTTCTTCCGCCTGCTTCAACAGTTTTTTTAAATCTCTCTGATAAGCCGAGCAGGTGTGAACCGAACTGTTTTTTTCGTATTTCAGGTAATCGAGAAAATCATCAATATCCTGCTGCAGGGTTGGCATGGCAAAACCTTTATTAGGGGCTGTTGACGTTTTGTTTTCGCGCTCAGCAGTTTCTGGAGCCGCAAAACAAAACGTCAACAGCCCCTACATCGCCTCTTCATGATTCATCAACTCCTGCATCCATGCAATGTTCAAAACCATTTTCATCAAGTGTCAGATAACAGAGGTGGCCGATCAGCAGGTCTGTGCCAGAGGTGCATGACGGCATAAGCTCGCCATGGACTCCACTTCTGGGAGAGTTCAAGAATCTCTTTGCGCTTCTTGCTGCCAACGGCTTTGATAATGCCAAGGTCAGAGTCGGGAAAAGCATCGGGCCAGCTTAATGCTCTCATGGCAATGTATTGAGCCGTCCAGGGACCGATTCCCGGCAAAGCTTGAAGCTTTTCCAGAGTATCAGGAATATCTGACAAGGCTGAAAGCTCTATCTCTTTTTGGCTGATTGCGTTTGCGATGGCAAAGATAGCCTTGCATCGTTGCCGAACAACCCCTAGTTCCCCTAATTGTTCTTGTCGAAGTGAAGCAACAGTCGCTGGTGAGGGAAAAGTCACTGAGAGTTCAGAAAATGGCGTTTCTATTGCCTGACCAAAAGCAGTGGCCAGCCGGGTAGCCAATGTATGAGCCGCTTTTACTGTGATCTGTTGACCCAGCACTGCCCGGACACACATTTCAAAGCCATCAAAAGCACCCGGCAGACGTAATCCCGGGTTCTCCACCAGACTCCCCAATTGGTCATTAATGGCTTCAGGATCACAATCGAGATCAAACAGTCTGCGAACTCGGGCTAGAACATCACTCATCACTGAAGCCAGTGATCCACTCAACTGAATTTGTAATTGAAAACTATCTTCCAGATGACTCACCACAATCCAGCCAGTGATAGGCTCACCAGACGCGCTTTCCATCCGGGCTGTCCGCCGATACTCTCCATCCTCAATCTGCTCAACGCCGGGAATCATTCTATTGGATAAAAACCTCAGCATCGCCTGCCAGTCATAGGGTGGACGGTAACCCAGCTTGAAGCTGATCGTTTTCTGGTCTGAATTTTTGACAGACTTTCTCCATGAACCGGGTGATTGCTGGTATTTTTGTTGGAAAAGATGATTAAAGCTGCGAAGGCTTTTAAAACCACTCTGCAAAGCAATTTCTGAAAGCGGCAGATGGGTATCCGTAATCAGTTGAACGGCCTGTAACAACCGGCGATTCAAAGCAAAGTCATTGGGTGAAATCCCCATACTGTCCTGAAATAGGCGACGTAAATGTCGGCTGCTGACACCCAGTCTTTCTGATAACTGCTCGACAGTGGAATGATCCAGAAAACCACAACTGATCAGGCGACAGGCTTCACTCAATAAAGAGCCCGGCATATCGACGCATGAGAATCCGGGAGCTAACTCTGGTCTGCAACGCTTGCAGGGACGAAAGCCAGAATGTTCAGCAGCGGCTGCGTTGGAAAAAAACTGACAGTTTTCCTGTTTGGGTAATCGCGCCGGACAAACGGGCCGACAATAGATACCAGTGCTGCTGACACCCACAAACAACCGGCCATCAAAGCGACGATCATGGCTTTTCAGAGCCTGATAATTTCTTGAGAATTGCTTATCCATGAGCAGAATATACTGGAATTGGACGACCGAAACTGGCAAGAATCGGACCTGAAAGCCAGAAGGGAATATAACGGTACATTTTCAGATAGAGGCGCAGGCGGTATAACCACCTGCTAATTCAGGAAAGTCAGATAAGGCGACTCATCACCCGGCTGGTCACATCGCTGAGATAGCCAATAAACAGGCTGCCCATTGATGCCCGGAAGTGGTTTTCGTCCCGACTGCCCAAAGCAAGGACTCCAACGTTATTCGGGAAGTTCAACGGTGCCAAGGCTACTGAGCCTATTTCACCGTGATTATCAGGGAACAGAAACTCCAGCTCGCGGGATTTCATACGACCACAAATGACTTTCTGACCGGATGATTGTTTGTCTCGAAAACCGGACAGCAATTCACCCAGGATTTCATCAGCCGTATCAGGGTCTTCTTCACGAATGGTGAGGTTGGCAGGTTGACGGGTAAAGAGGATCAGGGAATGAAAATCGATTTCAAAATCCTGTTCCAAACCGTCTTTCAACGTTTCTGTTGCCTGCTCAAGATCCTGACTTTCGAGAAGACCCAGCACCAGCTTACGGGTCTGTTCAAACAAGCGATCATTATCCCGGGCAACATCCACCAGTTTTCCGAGTCTGCGTCGCAGCTCCAGATTATGCTCACGGAGCAACTGCAGTTGACGCTCCACCAGAGAAATCGCTACGCCTCGCTCATGAGGAATTTTGAGATCCAGCAGCAATTCATCCTGATTCATAAAAAAATCAGGGTGAGCTTTAAGATACTCGACAACCTGCTCTGCTGATAGAGAAGCAGGCTGCTCTTCAGTAGATGCTGGCTTTTCACTGGTGGCCGAATCGGTCATATCCGTGTTTGTCCTTCGAATACTCGGGTGGCACTTCCTGACATCATAACTGAGTGGCCTTCTCCCGGCCAACGAATCATGAGGCTTCCACCGGGCAGGTTGACTCGAACCTCTTCATCTAACAAGCCCTGTAAACGCCCAGCTACCACAGCAGCGCAGGCACCGGAACCGCAGGCCAGTGTTTCACCAACACCCCGTTCATAAACCCGGAGATTGATCTCTCCGGCATCCAGAACCTGCATAAAGCCTGCATTGCAACGTTTGGGAAAACGACTGTGCCCTTCCACTTTTGGCCCCAGAGATTCAACCGGTGCCCGGTTAATATCGTCTACCTGCCAGACAGCATGAGGATTACCCATGGAAACGGCGCCTATGGCCAGTTTCTCGCCCTCAACATCGAGATCATAAGTGGTCTGAGTGCCTTGAGCCTTGAATGGAATCTGCGCCGGCTCAAGCCTGGGCACCCCCATATCCACGGTGACATCACCGTTTTCTTCAATGTTCAGCTCAATATTGCCACCGGCTGTCTGAACCCGGATATGGTCACACCCAATCAGCTTTTTATCACGGACAAAACGGGCAAAACAGCGGGCGCCATTGCCACATTGCTCAACTTCACTGCCATCGGCATTAAAAATTCGATAGCGGAAATCCATGTCCGGGTCTGTAGGCGGTTCAACCACCAGCAGCTGATCAAACCCGATGCCAAAATTCCGGTCGGACAGACTGCGAATCTTTTCTGGGGTGATGCGTACTGACTGGGTCACCATATCAACAACCATAAAGTCGTTGCCCAGCCCATGCATTTTTGTAAAGTGCAACAACATAGCGCAGTTCTTATCCTTCTGGCAGCAGCATTTCGTCAGCCCATTGGTCAGTCAGCTTCTCCCTGCGTCGTACCAGGTGAACCTGATCACCATCCACCATGATTTCAGCAGGACGACTCCGGGAGTTATAGTTGGAACTCATGCCAAAACCATAGGCTCCAGCAGAGCGCACTGCCAGCAAATCACCTTCCGCTATTTTAAGCTTTCTGTCTTTACCCAGAAAATCACCGGTCTCGCAGATGGGCCCAACCACATCACACAGTAGCTCTTCTTTTTGGCTATCGGCCACTACCGGTTCAATACCATGCCAGGAACTGTAAATAGAAGGGCGCAGCAGATCGTTCATAGCAGCATCGACCACTGTGAAAGCTTTATGGTCAGACTGTTTGATCAGCTCAACCTGAGTCACCAGCATACCGGCTTGTGCAGCAATGGAACGCCCGGGCTCCACAACAATTTCCAGATGCTTATGGTGCTCATTGGCAGCCAGATGTTCTCTTACCTGCCCCAGATATTCGGTAGGTGTGGGTGGCTTTTCATGCTCTTCATAGGAAATGCCCAGCCCACCACCGATATCGATATGCTTCAGGATGATTCCCAGTTCACGGAGCTCATCCACCAATAGCAGCAGGCGATCCAGCGCATCTATAAAAGGTTCTTTGGTCGTCAGCTGGGAACCGATATGGCAGTCCACCCCAACGATTTCAATATTGGGTAGTTCAGCAGCTCTCTGGTAAACCGCTGGCGCCGCCTTGATATCGATACCAAACTTGTTGTCTTTCAGACCTGTGGAAATATAGGGATGAGTCTGGGCATCCACGTCTGGATTCACCCGAACAGAAACCGCAGCCACTTTCCCCATGGCCTGGGCTTCCTGCTGAATTCGCTCAAGCTCCACTTCCGATTCAATATTGAAGCAGTGGATATTCAGCTCCAGGGCTCTTCTGATTTCATGGCGCTGCTTGCCAACACCGGAGAAGACCACTTTTGAAGCATCTCCACCGGCAGCAATAACACGCTCCAGCTCACCAACTGACACAATGTCAAAGCCAGCTCCCAGTTTTGCCAGAACGTTCAGAACAGCCAGATTACTGTTAGCCTTAACGGCATAACAAATCAGGTGCGGCCACCCCTCCAGTGCCTGTTTATAGGCTTTAAAGCCTTCTTCAAACCCTTTACGGGAATAGATGTAGGCAGGGGTACCAAACTGTTCGGCAATACGAGTGACGGGAACCTGTTCAGCGTAAAGCTCACCATCACGACTGGGAAACCAATCCATCAGACTGTCTTACTCTCTATCTTTAAATTTCTGGAGAGCGTCCTTATGCGCTTTTCTAAGCTATAGGCATTCGCGCTATGGGCATCTTTCGCTCTCCGGGACTGATTATTCTGACTCGCTATGAGTCAACTGCTTTGCTTCACCATCCGTTGGAAGATACAAATCTCCCTTCTGACCGCACCCGGCAAGCAGAAGAGTGGTGAACATGAGGGCAAAAAGGGCTCTCATGAAAGGCTCCTTGATTTACAGTGGATAATCATTCACTACCGGAACAACAAAACAGCTACTTCCAGCCATGACGGTTTCGGCAATGATCAACAGCTGAGTATAATCTGCATCAAACAGCGGCGATAGCCCCAACTGACGGATACCGAAATGAACGAAAGCCAGTACCATGACCTGCTGGACGACCTGATGGTCGCCATTGAAGACGCAATAGAAGATGCAGAGCTGGATATTGATTTTGAAACGGCTGCAGGTATTCTGACCCTGACCTGCGAAGATGGAACCAAAGTCATCCTCAGTCGCCAGACTCCTGTTCTGCAACTATGGCTGGCCGCCAAGAGCGGTGGCTTTCATTTCGATTATGACGCCGGGAAAGAACAGTGGATTGCTGACAGCAACGGCGAAGAGTTTATGCAGGCTTTGAACCGATGCCTGAGTGAGCAGTACGGTGAATCTGTAGAACTGGCTCTTTAAGCACAAGGGAAGCAGTCTGCTTCCCTACTTTCCGGAAAGCAAAATGTTTGTATCCTAAATTAAACGGATCAATCCATGTTTGCAGCAGGACAACTCTGTGCGATGTATTTATCTTGTTCTATTCCTGAGCAGTACCCAGCTTGCCTTCTCCGGCCCACTACCTCTTCAACCTTTGCCATCCGAGACCCTAGTAGAAGATATCAGCACACTATTGGAAAAGAGGTCTGCTCCAGGAAAAAGTAAAAGCATGCCTTTTTACCATTACGTCTGCAAAGTGACTGAATCGATCCACGGACTTGAATTGAAACAGGAAAACGACCAGATATTCTGCGAGTACCTGGCTCCTGATGGCGCTATTTTACTGACTAGCTCCTTCGCACCGGCTTTCTCGGAACATCAGGAGATAAAAGAAGTTGCAGATAAATTCATCAATACAAACCGGGGGCCCAGCCGCTGGATATTCAAGAGCAAGGGACTGTGCTATCTCCATGCAGTGGTTCCACTCCAGGAGCATTGCCTGAAAACCCGGCAAGCTGTTGCAGAATCTGGCTCAGGAATGATGTCAATGCCGGATCAACCCTCAGAATCACCTGTAACACCTGAAGCTCCCACTGAACAACCTGGAACAACCATAGACATTCCTGCAACTGCGGGAGGCGTAGTAATCATCGCAGGCGTACTGCTTTTGATTGCAGCTTTTTTTGTAGAAGCCAATTATCACTGCGTGCTCAAAGGGTGCACATCACTTTATAACAGAGTGCAGCTCAGTATCCCTTGATGAACAATATTTTCACAATAAATCAGCCAAGAGCGAAAGAAACATTTTTCGTCACCCTCGGGGGATGAAAAAATTTTCACAATAAAAAAAGGCGAACCCCCGATAAGAGTTTCGCCTTTTTTTGACAGAGTCTGGAAAGGCAGAATAAGCCTTCCCAGATACCACATACTGTCAAACTGACAGCTGTCTACTAGAAGTAGTAGATAGCCTGTACAGCGTAGGTGTCGTCCAGATTTTTCTTGCCATCAGCAGCGACTTTCTCGCCACGGGTGTATTCGAAAGCGAACTGCATTGGGCCAGTTTCATAGATGGCACCAACCATGTAGTCAGTGAACTGAGCGTCAGTCTTCTCACCAGTGTAGGTGTCGTCAGCAGACAGCTGGTTGAAACCAGACTGCAGGTAGAAACCGTCAACAACCTGAGGCAGGGCCAGCTTACCGTACAGTTCGATACCGGTAGATTCTTTGTCCAGCTGACCTTTAACTACAGCAGTCTTGTTTTCGAACTGACCGTAGGTAGCTGCCAGGTACAGAGCTTCGTTTTCGAACTTGGCACCAACAGTAGCAGAGGTAGACTTGTCAGAACCGCTGTAGTCTGGAGAGTTAGTAGGAACAGTTACTGGAGTAACACCTGCTTCGTTAGCGTACTTGGCTTCGTTGTAGGTAGCACCCAGAGACAGACCCATTGGCAGGTCGTAGCTCACAGCAACACCGTAGCTGGAGTCACGAGTTCCGGACTTGTCGTCCAGAGTCTTGCCACCGGTGCCTTTCAGCTGGTACTGGATACCAACGTTCAGACCGCCAAAACTGTTGCGGTACTGGATTACGTCGTCAGCACGTGCAGTGCCGTCGGTGTCACCACTGCCGTGAGAAGCGTCAGCATCGGTAGCCAGACCATCACGGCCGCTGTAGATACCCATAGCAGAACCACCGCCGATAGCGAAGGTGTCAGTCCAGCCGGATACGTCATAAGTTACGGCCCATGCTTTACCAGCAGTGAACGCACCGTAGGTGTCGTGGCTCAGGCCAACGTTGCCCAGACGGTTGAAGAACTGGTCGTCCTGGTCGCCATCAACAGCGTAGAAGCCCCATTCAGCTACAGCGGAACCAGTCCAGCCGCTAGCGAACTTGTGAGCGTATTTGAAGTTGATACGCGGGCTGGCGTCTTTCATTTCAGCGTCAGCACCGTTGCTCTTAACGGTTTTAACGCCGATCTTACCGCCGATTTCCAGGCTGTTAACGTCGTCGTTATAAACTTCCAGGGCCATTGCCTGACCGGCAACGAGGGATGCTACTACAGTGGCAAGCAGTTTCTTCTGCATGGTCACTAGACTCCTGACTCAATGTGTTGTGTGGTGTAGATCTTTTCTGCTTTTAATATGTGATCAAGAACTATTAAAAATGATTCTGTGATCGAGCAGTTATATGCGGATTTTTATAAGTTATGGGACGATCGTCATATCACTAAAAGTGATACGCTCATCCCATAACTGGAATTGCTCTCGATATACACCTACAAAAAGATCGAACAACACCTACCCAGACACCCATCGAAGAAATACATTTACCTATTGAACTCTTCAATACGAATTTTTGTCATAAATATTTAACACAATACATTAAGTAAATTTTTTAAAAACTCAGTAAAAGCAAGCTAAAGAAGCCGAAAATTTTCAGCCAATAAGGGTCCATACGGATCAAATTTAAACGACGACGTTTATATTATTATCAAAATAGGGGGGCGATATACCCTGCTAAACAACAGACCTGAATGAAAACTCTTTGGATGTATATTCAGGCAAAAGCAGGAACTGCAGGCTCATAAGTACAAACAACAACAGCATGCCTGAGAAAAAGAAAGATAAGAGGAAGCCACTAGAGCTGGAATATTTATTCTTATAAGTGAAGCTTTTAATCAAAAAACATCATTAAAGAAGAGCACCCAGGTGCTTACTTAAGAACTCGCCTGAAATTAACTCACTTATTGAAACCCTCTCAAAACCCGTTCGGGCTGAGCCTGTCGAAGCTCAATACCACAACCCTTCGACAAGCTCAGGGTGAACGGAATCCGTGTGTAAATCGGGAAGTTATTTCGAGACAAATCCTAACAGACCAAGCCTTGCTTCAATCTGACTGGCTCTGCAGCCGGGTCAGGAAAAGTCCTTTCAAACCCAACCTGACCATTAGCATCAATAAGTTCTATTCAATCCCATATCCCAGAAACCCACTTCCAGACGGGTTGCTTCCCTGAACGTGCGACAGAGTGAATCCATTCGACCTTCAGAAAAACGACTGGCCGCCAACTGATCTATAGCTTCAACCTGTTTGATAGCACCGCTGACAAACTCTTCACCGCCATAGGTCTCGATCCATTTCCAATAAGGATTGCCGTCCCTTTTGGTAGCCGGATCATTGATCAATCTCAGGCCTATTTCTGCATAGCCGACAGCACAGGGAGACAACGCAGTTTGCAGATCCAGAACATCACCCGCCATTCCTCGCTCAAGCACATAGCGGGTATAAGCCATATTTGCTCTGGCTTCCGGCTGATTCACAACATCCTGCTCACTCAACCCCCACTCGGCGCAATATTCCAGATGCAGATTCATCTCGGAGAGAATACCCGCTACGGAATTGGAAGCAGATCGCATCTCTTCAAGGGTTTCTGACTTGTATACCGCAAGTGCATAGGCTCGGGAAAAATGAATCAGAAACAGATAATCCTGCTGCAGATAATGCTTGAAGCTTTCCAGTGGCAAAGTGCCGTCGGCAATGCCCTGAACAAATTCGTGATGACAATAGTCATGCCAATCCTCTGCACAGGCCGTTTTCATCTTGAAGTAAAGCGTATCGGGATTATCGAAAGGGGTGGTCATGGCTCTGTCCACTAACTGCGATGGGAGAAAGCGAAAGCATACCCTGATTGTTCAAGTAGAGCACCAAGCCGTTATAATTCGTTTTTTTGAACGAACAGGTTACACACATGCTGACTCAAACCATGGTCGACAAACTCAATGATCAGATCAATCTTGAGTTTTATTCCTCCAACCTTTACCTGCAAATGGCCTCCTGGTGTGAAGAGCAAGGCTTGGATGGCTGCAATGAGTTTTTACGCCGCCATGCCCAGGAAGAAATGGAGCATATGCAGAAGCTGTTCAATTACGTCAACGAAACAGGAGCTATGGCTATCATCGGTGCGATTGCTGCACCGCCACACCAGTATGAGTCAGTGAGAGAGATCTTCCAACGTACTTATGAACATGAGTGCGAAGTCACCCGTTGCATCAATGAACTGGCTCACACTGCTTTTACAGAGAAAGATTATTCTACGTTTAATTTTCTCCAGTGGTATGTGTCTGAACAACATGAAGAAGAAAAACTGTTCAAGGGCATTCTGGATAAAATCGATATGATTGGCTTTGAAGGCAAGGGGCTTTATTTCATCGATCAGGAAGTATCGAAACTGGTCGCGTCCATGCCTCCTGTCACAGCCGTATAAAAAGACCTTTCACAGAGCGGCTTGCATGGCTTTGAAAGTTTCTTCGTCCACTACCTGAAGCTTGCTCTGTGTATACTGCTGTCCTTTCAGTCGCTTGTTCAGGCGTTCTGGATTCACTGCATCAGCAACCCGAAACAACTTCCCACCACCAGGCGCCATCAGTTTTCTGGCTGTGCCAAAATCAGCATTCAGATTTGATAATTTACAAACCGTGCTGACCAAAGACCCTAAACATCTTGTATGCTCAACAGGGACATCGCCCGCTGAAAGCTTTAATTGCCCCAGATTGTCTTTATTCAGATTTAACCCTGTCAGCCTGTTGATGCCCTCAGTGGAATAACTTAAACCCTTTTCGATCAAAAGCGCTCTCTCCTGGGGATCCGGAAAACGGTTTTTCACTTGATTCAGACACAACCAGGCCTTCTTTTGCAGAAGATACGCCGAGTGCAGGGGTGACAGCTTTTTTTTCTGCAGTTTTTTCAGAGCCTCCATCCCCTCGTAATACTGCTCATCCGAGATCAAAGTATCTATCTCATTCAATTGTTTCCAGAACTCATTGGCGGCCATAGGCTTTTTCGCCGGCTTGGCCGCTTTGGAAGCCCCCACTCTTTCATCTTTCTCTGCCTTTGGCCCTGGTGTATCCAAGACCTGCTTTTCACTGGGTTTGCTTTCATCCTTCTCGTGTGATTGGCCGTCTGAACCGCCTTCTTCAGTGCTGCCACTGCCTTTATCAGAGCTCACATTAACTTCAGTTTGCCTTTCCTTTTCCAATAAATAAGTCTCGTGGCACAATTCTGCCATTGCCTGACAATAGCGTACTTCCTCAAAATCGCCCTGATCTTTCATCAGTTCCAAAGCTCTCTCGAAATACGCGGAACAATACTCGTAAAGGCGAAAGTCTTTTCTTCCTTGTCTAAGCAGCAAATCGGCGGCCCTGATATAACCTGTCGCCGAGCCAAAACGACCCGCATGCAAGTAATATTTGAGTGCTTTTTGGAAATTGGCTTTAGAAGGATCGGATTTGGAGTCTCTTAGACATATGGCATCGCCCATCCAGATCATGGCAACGGGATTACTATGATCCAGAGCAGCTTCATCAATCAGGGGAAGAGCTTTCGCGTATGAATTGCTGGCAGGATGAACATAGCAAAGCCCTTTCAAAAACAACCCCATTCCAGGATTCTGTCTTCTCAGACATTCAGCCCTGACAACAGCAGCTTTCAGATCAAGAGCCAGATCCATCCCCTTCAGCGACCTGAGACAATCCCTCGCCCACAATACAGGAGAAGCCGACACACTCATGGCAGATAATCTATGATCACACTCTGGAGAGTTATGAGCCTGAAAAACCAACTTTTCAAGACTTAACTCCAATCTGGAGGCAGGCTGAGACAGAGAGTCTTCAGCCAGTACGGCTATCTGCAACAAATCCCAAAAATCGTAGACGTTTCGATTGATGAAATTATCCAGCGCTTCGACCAGACTTTCACTTGATCCTTCAGGCATTAATATTCTCAGCTCTTCTGGAGAGAACTCGGAAGAAAGCAGGCTCTTTAAACGAGCGAGCTTCGAGCCCCTGGTGTCAGAATCCACCAACTCAACCACTTCATCTTTTTCAGTCCAGAACTTCCACAATTTCTCAACGGTTGCTTCCCCGAACTGAAAATAAAAATTAACCAGAGGCGCCATTTGTTGACTACCGATGGAAGTCGCCAGCCCTCTGAACAGTTCCAGCAATTCCTGGAGATCGCTCTCGGTCTGATCGCTTTTTGCCACTCTCAAGACCTTATGAAGCCGCTTTTCCATTTCCTCACGACTTCTAGCGCACGCCAGCACAAGGCGAAAAGCGTCCCAGATACTTTCCACCATATAAGCGGTATCAGCGGTGTCACTATAAAGATAACCTTCCGGATGCTTCCTCTCTTTCAGTTTGCTGATATGTTTGACCAGATCATCTAAAGCCAAAAGCGCCTTCTCCGGATCCGCAAACACCCGATATTCTTCAACCAGCCCCAGCCTGATCAAAGCCACTTCCCATAAAGCATGACGATTACCATGCCGGATACTCAGCTGCAGCTGGGTTAAGGCATTACTGCAATCACCCGCCAGGCTGTAATTCATAAACAGGGCGTAAGCAATATCTGAAGCCAGTTCAGGTGAGACGTCGACATCCTTTAAAGCTTGATAAAGTACAGTCTGAGCTTCCTCAAGCTGACCCAAGTGAGTCAGGTCACGTCCGAACTCATAAAGTAAACTGCAACGGTTGGCTCTCATGCTATCTGGAAGATCTATTCTCTGGAGTACATCTTTTGGTTTGCCTTTCTTCTTTTTCCCCTTTCTTTTCTCTTGCTGCTCCATTGCGTCGTAGACTGCAGCAGTAGCTTCCAGATTTTTTATGTCGCAGTAATACTTCGTCCTGCGAAGGTTCAACTCCCTCGGATCAAGCTCTGCAGAAAATTCAAACCATTCAATATTGGTCAGGACCTCTGGCAATTCATTGACACTGCGATCATCAACCGACTTATCACCAGGCACACTCTTTTCAACACTTTCGGGTAGCTTGGGGATTTTCGGCTTGCAGGCTTGAGAAGCCCCTTCATCTTTTTTCAGGGCTTTATGGGGTTCAGTCTTTTCAGGTGGGAAGGGAGGCTTTCCTTTCGCCCCTGCATCAAAACGGTCCATGTTCTGGGCTCATCCGGGATCCATCTAATAAGGTTAGATTCCTAGCCCGCATATTGCATAAAGTTGCTCTAAAAAGCCTTCACACCCATGCCCATCAAGGGATATAGATGAGAAGGGTATAATACAAACTGTTATTTGGACGCTCGTCGGCTTCTCGCTAGCTCTTTTCCCACCCTGACAGCATTTTGTCGACAAAATAGCAGAGCGAGAAGCTCGATACTTCATGCAATATGCGGGCTAGACAGGCAAGGTAAACCGAAAACAAGTCCCTTTCTTCAATCGACTGGTCACTTCTATATGACTGCCATGCAACTCCAGTATCCTTTTGACGATAGCCAGCCCCAGACCGATCCCTCCGGGTTTGCTTCGATGCTCTGCAGTCAGTGAAGCCTGATAAAAACGATTAAAGATTCTTGGCAGGTCGTTCTCGTCAATCCCCCTGCCCGTATCCTCAACCGTTACATTAACCCCTTTCGCAGAGGGGTTAAGACGAATCAGAATCGAGCCATCCTCCGGAGTGTGGGTAATGGCATTCTTCAGAAGATTATCGAATACCCTCTGGATCATACCGATATCGGCAAACACCTGAGTCTGGCTTTCATTACATTCAATGGAAAGGGAAATGCCTCGTTCCTTCAAGGTCAGTCTGAAGCTCTGAACCGTGTCATACATTAATTCGGCCAGCAGAAAGTGTTCGAAATCAGGCTGTTTACTGCCCGACTCCAGCTTTGAAAGTTCAAACAAATCCGAGATTAACCGGGATAAACGATGACAGCCTTTTTCGGCCAGCCTCAAATATTCAAGACGCTGATTGGCCGCCAGATGCTCATCCTTGATAATCAGGGTTTCCACATAGCCCTGCATAGTGGCCAGAGGCGTTCTGAGATCATGAGAAACATTGGAAACCAGCTCCCGCCTGAGTCGGTCTGTGGCCCTGAGTTGCTCCAGCTGGGCTTTGATCCGTTCAGACATTGCCTGAAAAACCGCAGACAGCCGACCCACCTCATCGGTTTTCTGGCCTTCTGCCTGAGAAAACAGATTCTCAGAACCCAACTCTGTCTGGGCAAACTCCGACATATCACAACTAAGCTCAGTCAGTGGTCGGCTCAGCAACCGGAAAATTAATAAACCCACCAGAGCACTGCTGGCAACAATGATCAGCAATGACCAGAACATCTGTTTACTGATATGGCTCCAGGCAATACGGTCGCTGATATTGTCGTAAAGCCTGCCACCCAGTACGACATAAAAGTACCCTCTAAGCCCGTGAGCATCACGAATTTCGGAAGCTGAAAAAATCTTGTCAATATTACTGTGCCGGGGATCGTTGGCTCGAATGGGATAACGCTCATCACCTGAAAGGAATCTTTTTACAGGCTCCAGATCGATTCGATCTCGAACCAGCTCGCCTTCTTCAAGAGTGTGAGTTAATACTTTGCCCTGAGGGTCCAGCAAATACACTTCCACTGCCGGATTAATGATCATGGCCTGATGCGCCAGCATCCTGATGGCTCGCTCACTGCCGACATCATCTTCAATCAGTTCATGCTCACTGGTCACGTACATGGCAATGCTCTGATTGAGCTTCTGGGTCAGCTCTTCATAGTAGAGCCGCATTCCCCACTGACCGATAACCAATGCCGCCAAACCCACACCGGACACAATAATCAGCAATGCCAGCGACAGTTTCCTGTTCAATGTATTCAGCATTTCCCTATTCCTGACAGATGCTTTCTAAACAGCCGTTTTTTGAGTACAGATGATTGGACTGTCCTGCAGCTTATAACCCACTCCCCAGCAGGTAATAATATACTCCGGATGTCGTGGATCCAGTTCGAGCTTACTGCGCAAACGATTGATGTGAGAGTTGACCGTGTGTTCATAACCCTCATGGTTATAGCCCCACACCTGATCCAATAATTCAGTTCGGCTGAATACCCGACCCGGATGTCGAACAAAATGCATCAGGAGATTGAACTCCCTGGCAGTTAGCTCGACGGCCCTGCCAGACAACTTCACCAGCCGTCGGGTTTCCATGATCTCCAGATCTCTTATCTGAATAACCTCTTCAGAACTCTGATGATCCGTCATGACAGCAACCCGGCGAAAAATGGCTTTTACCCGGGCAATCAACTCCATCATGCTGAACGGTTTGGAAATGTAATCATCAGCACCCACTTCCAACCCGAGTACGCGATCGAGTTCAGTAGAACGTGAGGTTAATAACAGAATGGGGATCACCTGATTCTGCCTTCGCAAATGCCGGCATATATCCAGACCACTGGCACCTGGCAGCTGGATATCAAGAATCAGAAGATCCCACTTTCCAGAAACGGCCGCTGCCAAGCCCTTATTACCATCATTCACATGGGTAACCTGAGCCCCCAGGTCTCCCAGATGCAGCGACACCAGATCGCCGATCTCCTGTTCATCTTCCACAATCAGGATACGTTTGTTTTCCATGGCTTGATCTGACCCAGAATGGAACATTCTGTTGGTTGTATCGCAGAAAAGGAAAGGAGTGAAGCCTGCACCAGGAAAACTGTGATAGGTGCAGGCTTCCTTTGTCAAATCATGACAACTGGATTACATTCCCTTGAAATCCGGCTGCCTTTTTTCCAGAAAAGCTGCCATACCTTCTTTCTGATCCTGGGTCGCAAACAGAGAATGAAATACGCGGCGCTCGTATAGCAGCCCCTCATTCAGAGTCAGCTCCAGAGCCTGATCAACCGCTTCACGAGCGACCATCACCGCAGGTTTGCTGAATTGAGCAATAGCCTCTGCAGCTTTGATCGTCTCTTTTATCAGATCTTCAGCATTGAAAAGCCGGGCAACCATTCCAGCCTGCTCTGCTTCCCGGGCAGTAATCATGCACCCCGTCAGAATCATATCCATGGCTTTTGCTTTGCCCACCAGCCGGGTTAATCGTTGGGTACCTCCAATCCCGGGGATCACGCCCAATTTGATCTCAGGCTGACCAAACTTTGCATTGTCTGATGCATAGAGTGTGTCGCACATCATGGCCAGCTCACAGCCACCACCCAGTGCATAACCCGATACGGCAGCAATTTTTGGGGTACGCAGTCGGGCAAAACGCTCCCAACCGGCAAAAAAATCTTCCTGAAACATCTCGGAGAAAGACTTGTCTGACATTTCACGGATATCGGCACCGGCAGCAAACGCCTTCCCAGAGCCGGTAATCACAAAGCACCCTACTTCAGGATCACGATCCAGAGGCTCCATGACTTCCAGTAGCTCATTCAATGTTTCTGTATTCAGTGCATTGAGGGCTTCAGGTCGGTTTAGCCTGATTAGGACCACTTTATTTTTATGTTCAACGATGATGCTCATAAGCTATTTCCTTCCGGATTGTTAATGGTGATCGCTTTATAGTGCAGCCAAGCGTTGTGATCCGTACCATTCGCGCTGAGCCAGTCGAAGTGCACCAACAGCATCCTTCGACAGGCTCAGGATGAACGGAGTGTCTAACGCTTGGCTTCACTCATGAATCCCAAATGGCTCCATAGGCTGGAATACCTCTTAACTCCATTTCATAAACGMCCTTCTGGGTCAGTGGCTGGTTGGCAATACAAATCACCGCCTCTGCACCGCTTGCCAGAAGCGCTTCGTGAGCCAGCTTCACCAGATCCGGTTTGCCATTGCTGCTGGTATCCCAGATCAGCGCATCGGGCACGGCTTCAAGGATTTCATCCACCAGCTCATCGCCATAGGTTTTTCGGGGAGTCCGTGTCGACCAAACCAGACTGGCAGGTACTTCTTTTGCCAACAGGTGAGGCAGACATGGGCCAATGCCACTGCCCGTAGCGATATAGACCACTCTCTTGAACAGAACTTCAATATTGGCGACACCCGCCGTAGGCATACCCTTGACCCAGATATGTTCAGGCTGATCATCAATAAACTGGCCAGTCCAGTCTCCGGCTCTGGAAATCGTCAATCTGAATCCTTCTTCGCCCGGTGCCGGAACGTTGGCAAAGGAATGCCATTCCAACAGCGGGTTTCGACTGATGGCTGTGGATGATCCAGCAAAAGGTGTCACACCATGATCAAATCGGGTAAGAGCAACATGGGAAGAAGGGGAATCAATATTGATTTTGACCTTTTTCAATCGTAACCAGGGAAGCATGACACTGAAGGTCATAACGCAGAGCCCCCAGAAAGACGTGCTCTGAACCAATTCGGAAACACTGCCCGCAAACATATAGCTTTGTACCCAGAAAAGAATAAGCACAGACCAGCCACCAAAACGATGTACCCATTCAAACTGATTATGGAATCGGCTTCGCACTGGCGGCATGGCCATGGCCACAATGAAGACCAGCAATGCCATCAGAGAGACCGTCACAGCCATTACCCCCTCAGGCACACCTGGGAGCTGATGACTCTGGTGATAGATCAACCCGGCCAGAAAAGCCCCATACCAGAGTGTCCCGGCAAAGGCGCTGCCACTGTGCAGACCTCCAAAGTGATAAACCTTGGCCAGCGTCCAGCGAATCCAGAGCGGCCAGCTGACCGGAGCCCGGGTAGCCACCCAGAAGAAGAAGTTAATGACATATTGCTGTCGCACCAGAACGGCCACCGCAAAGTTAGCCAGCACCATGTCGGATAAAGCCGACAGATTAATGCCCTGCTGTGACCACCACCCTGCTTCGGTCAGTCCATACCAGAGCATCGCGGCATTGACGGAAAACACCAGAAAAACCAGACGATTGTAATGCTCAAGATAGCGATGCCTGATCACTCTTCGGAAAAGGCTCTGTCTAGGTTCAACTGATGGTTCATCTACTATCGTGTCCATCACGCAATGACTCCTTCTTTTTCTGTTCTGGTGTTTATCGAACTGTCTTTTTTCTGAATCATGCTGAGCAATGCCCGCTTATCGGTTTTTCCTCGTGCCGTCACAGGAAACTCGGGGAGTGCCACGATAGAAGATGGAAGACAGTAGTAAGGCAGTTTGCTCTCAACCGCTTTGAGGCATTTTTGAATGCTGGCATTGGCCGGTCTGACGAAGGTCACCAGCTCTTTATCATTCAACTTCAGGGTCACTGCCTGCTGACACGCTCCCGAGGATTCCATCGTGTTGGAGATAGCATCCAGCTCAACCCGAAAACCTTTCACCTTGACCTGATCATCGGTACGCCCAAAGTGTTCAAGTTCGCCATCTTCATTCCACCGGGCCAGATCTCGGGTTCTGAACATAAAGCTGCCATCCGCCATAAAAGGATCGGGCTGATAACGCTCTGTGTTCAGCAGCGGATTATTGATGTATCCCGCTGAAACACCTTTTCCTCCAGCCCAGATTTCACCAACTTCACCGATAGCGCATGGCTGTTTGTGCTCATCCAGTACATAAACCGTATTGTTAGGCGTAGGTTTGCCAATGGTGAGATTCAGAGAATGGGAGCGGAAATGCTGGGCGGTATTGATGATGGTGGTTTCAGTAGGGCCGCAACTGTTAATAAACCGGCATTTTGCAGCCCATTTCTCTGCCAGGGGTCTGGGGCAAGGTTCACCGGCAACCGCTACAGTCTTGATCTTGTGACACTGGGAGACATCGACTTTGGCAAGAATACTGGGCGTCGCAATAACAACATCACAGTGTCGTACAGCTTCGGTAAAATCCTTTTCCCGAATAACCAGAGTGCCACCCTGGGCAAGACACCCCAGTATTTCCCAGGCTGCCATGTCAAAGGCAATGTTCAGTAGCTGCGACACTTTATAGCCGGGCTTTATGCCCAGATTACCGGGCTCAGTCAGCAGAATATTACAGACATTCCCGTGAGTGACCTGAACTCCGTTAGGCTTTCCAGTAGTACCCGAGGTAAAAAGGATAAAACAATTATCATGGTGGCTGGCCGCTGAACGGGGCACCATCACTGACCAGTAATTGCGATCGCCTTCCTGAGGGAAGTCGAGACTATCAATGGCCAGTACCTTTTGATTGTCCCGAACAGGAATGTTGTCAGCCAGATGCGACAGAGTCAGAACAACTCTGATACCCGCCGATTCCATGACATCAGCCAGTGTTGTTTGAGGTGTAATCCTGACATCCTGAGGGACATAAGCGGCGCCAGTCTTTAGTATGCCGATCAGGCCAGTCAGCATGGGAATCGAGCGCTCCAGAAACAGTCCGACATTATCTCCTCGACCAATACCCATCGCTGCAAGCTCAGCGGCCAGCCAACTGGCTTTTCGGTTCAATTCGCCATAGGTGATCTGTTGCTGCTTATGCTGCGCAGCAATCATGTTCTCATGCTTTTGAGCCTGAGATTCAAAGGCCTGATGTATCGCAGGGTGTGGGATCTGTCGATCCGGCCCCCTGCCATAGCTTTCAAATTTTTTCTGATCGTCGGGACTGAGTCCTCTTAGAGCCTGTCGGTTGAACCCTCGATTTTCAGCGGCTTCTTCAAGGGACCGATTCAACGATAGGGCGTTCACCGGATCACTGTGACTTTCCATCCTCATTGTTTTTATCTCCAGTCAAATGACAAGATGATGAAAAGAGGGGGAGCCAATTGATGGGGCTCACAACACTTTTCACCTGCATTGCGGTGACTGAAAACATCACAGGAAAATCTCACAGAATTATCACGGGCTTCTCACTAATTTTTAAAATCCGCGGCCATACCTCTCTTTTTCCTCAATCGATACTTTTATTCCTCCCTGAATGACAACCAGAGTACACACTCAAAGTGATTAGATTTCTCTATGATCCGGATAGAGAAAACCAACTGTCTCCACAGTGCCCCAATTGATTCAATGAATTCAGCCTTAGTCGTAGGCAGCTGAAAACAGCTGTTCTGACAGATCCCACTAAAACGATGAGAGATAACCCCTTCAGGCATTTCGTTTTTGAATATGCACTCGGGGTTGGAGACAATCACCATGAAACCCATTGCTCGTTGCACATTACTTGCCCTTGCCATATCCACCAGTATTCAGGCTGCCCCTCTGACGAGAGATAACGGCGCTGTTGTAGGTGACAACCAAAACTCTTACACCGCCGGTGAGAACGGCGCCGTCTTGCTACAGGATGTACAGCTTATTCAGAAACTCCAGCGCTTTGCCCGGGAAAGAATTCCTGAGCGAGTGGTTCACGCCAGGGGAACAGGCGTTTACGGTGAATTCAAAGCAACTCGGGATATTTCCGACCTGACCCGTGCAGCAGTCTTCAACAAAGGTGAAACCACACCGGTTTTTGTGCGCTTCTCAACGGTTATTCACGGCAAAGGCTCTCCGGAAACCCTGCGCGATCCGAGAGGCTTTGCGACCAAGTTTTATACCCGTGAAGGTAACTGGGATCTGGTGGGTAACAACCTTCCGGTCTTCTTTATTCGCGATGCCATCAAGTTCCCGGATATGGTTCACTCCCTCAAACCTTCACCAGTCACCAACCAGCAGGATCCCAACCGGTTCTTTGACTTCTTCAGCCACGTTCCTGAATCCACCCATATGCTGACCTGGGTTTATTCTGATTTCGGAACACCTGCCAACCTGCGTCAAATGGATGGGTTTGGCGTTCATGCCTACAAACTGGTTGATGACGGTGGTGACGTTTCCTACGTGAAATTTCAATGGAAAAGCCGTCAGGGCATTAAAAACCTGACCGCTAAAGAAGCTATGGAAGTCCAGGGCAAAGATTTCAGTCATGCGACCCGCGACATGTATGACGCCATCGCTAAAGGTGACTATCCGAAATGGGATCTCTTTATCAAAGTACTCAAGCCTTCGCAGCTAGACGACTTTGACTACAACCCTCTGGACGCCACCAAGATGTGGTTGGATGTGAAAGAAACCAAAGTGGGCACCATGACCTTGAACCGGACTCCGGATAACTTCTTTCAGGAAACAGAACAATCTGCTTTTGCTCCGGCCAATATCGTACCGGGCATAGAGCCCTCTGAAGATCGACTGCTGCAGGGCCGGGTCTTCTCCTATGCCGACACACAGATGTATCGCCTGGGAGCAAACCATCAACAAATCCCCGTCAACCGACCAAAAGTGGCTGTGAACAACTGGAATCAGGACGGTGCAGGCAACCAGGGGAACCAGAAATCTGACGTGAACTATCAGCCCAGCCGACTGGACCCAAGAAAGGAAGAAGCCAAAGGTCGCTACAGCTCCTTACCCGTTGAAGGCGAATACCTGCAACGCGCCATTAGTAAACAGTTGCCGTTTGCTCAGGCGGGTGAGCTCTACAGAAGCTTTAGCAAGCAGGAGAGGAAAAACCTGATTAACAATCTGGCAGGAGATCTTGGCAGGGTCACCAACGAAGAAGTGAAGTACATCATGCTCAGCCACTTCTATCAGGCGGATAAGGAATTTGGTGAACAACTGGCAAAAGCTGTGGACGGAAATATGAAAACCGTCAAGAGCATGTCCAGGTAACTTGAATACTGTGGCGCACTTCGGGTGTGCCACAGTTATCCTTCGAAGGATGACACTATGCGTTATGCAATCTTGTTTTCATGGTTTTTAGGGCTTGCAGCTTTTGATCAACAGGTAGAAGCAGCTGAACCTGCAGAGACACAACCCACTTCTGAAATGGTTGATCAAAGCCAGGCTGCACAACAGTTGATGGATTTTTTCTTTGCAGCGGCACGCACTAATGACACAGAAGTCATCAGCACCTTTGTCGAAGCCGGGTTTCCAATCAATGCTAAAAATCACAAAGGTTACACCGCTCTGATGGTCGCTACTTACAATGGCCAACCCAATGTTTTTCAACTGCTCTTGTCAGAGGGTTCAGACCCTTGCCTTCAGGACAACAGAGGTAATACCGCATTAATGGCAGCCATCTTCCGGGGTGAGTTGAAAATGGCTTACCGGTTGATGAAGAGTGAGTGTGATACGCAACAGAAAAACAATGCAGGACAAACCGCTGAAGAGTTTGCCCGGGTGTTTGGTCAGGAAAAAGTCCTGGAAAAGCTACTGACTGACAAGAAGCCACTGTGAACTGGCAACAGTGGCTTATGTTCTGAACATCAAGCCATCAACAAAACACGATCCACCAGCTTGTCGATACCTTCTGCTGCTTCACTGATGCTCTGTGCAGTCATATAAGCCGGTGTGGTCACCAGCTTGTGGTTGTCATCCACCACAATATCATCCACAGCGCATTCCACATGTTTGACGCCGGTTTGCTCCAGTGCAGCGGCAGTATCCGCATCATTACCAATAGTCGCCTTGACACCTTCACCAAAAATACGCCCGGCAATAGCAGGGGCAATGCACATAAGCCCAACCGGCTTTCCGGCTTCTGCAAAAGACTTGGCCGCAGTACTGACACCAATCTGAACCCTGAGGTCACTGCCACTGAAAGCAAAGTCCGATAAATTTTTTGCCGCACCAAAACCACCGGGCACAATCAGGGCATCAAACTCATCCGCTTTCAGTTCACGAACCGGACGAACTTCACCCCGGGCAATACGGGCCGCTTCGACCAGTACATTCCGACTCTCGTCCATTTCTTCACCGGTCATATGGTTGATGACATGATGCTGGGCAATGTCGGGAGCAAAACACTGATAACTGGCACCACGACGATCAAGGCTGAGCAAAGTTAACACTGCTTCATGAATTTCACTGCCGTCAAAAACGCCTGAGCCAGATAAAATGACAGCTACTGTTTTACTCATATCGAGTCTCCATTTCATACCGCCATGATGGGAAGAGCAGGCCGAATATTCTTGTTTTAAATGCAAATAGGCCCACCAGCGCAACCCCATCATGAGCATAAGAGTCCGCCGACAAAAGAGAGGAACAGTCAGCGAATTCCAAAAACCAATCAGCCATGAATGAAAAACATTCACGACAAATACAGGGACCCAAACAGATTACTTCGACTACCCCTTTAGAGTCGAGCTAGACTGATTCAAAAAAGCTCGAATGGAGTCTAAATCCGATTGAAAAAGCTGCTGGTATTCAGGCTACTCACACTCTCCATCATGATGTTTGCCACAGGCCTGATCACGGGCTGGTGGTGGCATGAACTTTTGAACCGGAAAGGGGAAAGGCCACCCTCTGATGAACAGGACTATCGTGACTGGTTCCCTATTCAGGACTACAGCACAACCTTAAACCTTCCCGATACTCCCCGGGAAGTCATTGATTTTGAGCGTGCTCTGGAAGAACGGAAATACGATGATGCCCTGGTGATTTATCAGCAACAGGAGCGTCAGGACACAGAGCTTAGCCAACGTTTGAAAAAGGTATTTCTGCAGAAAATTGATGAGTGGTCCGACCACCAGGACGATGGTATCGATGCATTGGAACGATTTACCCAGCATTATTACCAGGACCTGGCCTTCCTTCATAAACTGTCTGAACTCTACACAGAACAGCAGGCGTTAGAGAAATCCATTGATGTACTGATCAGTGCACGCTCTTTCTCGTTCAACCCTGATGAGCTGGAAAAGTCTTCAGACAAAATCCACAAGTTGAGCCGAACGCTCTACAACAACAAACAAAAAAACCAGCAACTGCATGAAATCCTGCCCTTCTTCCAGAAACTGGCCAATCTGGAACCGGATTATGCCTTCTACCGATTTGCGCTGGCTCAGGGGTACATAGTTCTGGATGATCATGACAGTGCGATCCGGGAACTGGAATTACTGCAAACCGATGAAGAGTTTGGCCGCATGGCTTCCCGCCAGCTGGCTCAACTGTTGCCATCCATTCCTGAGGAACCTGAAGAGATCCCTTCTTCAGCCATTCCACTTTTGAATGAGGGTCATCATTACATTGCCACCGCCCAGACACTGGACAGAAGTCACTCCCGTTTATTGATCGATACCGGTGCCAGCCTGACCACTCTACCCAATACACTTTTGCAGGAACTCAAGAGAAGAAAGATGGCCTATAGGGTCGGACATACAGAATTAAAAACCGCCAATGGCATGGCATTCGCGCCTCTGTATCAGGTCAAGGAATTACATCTGGGTCAGTACATTCTCAAAAATCTGGAAGTGGCCGGACTGGACCTGGGATACCCGTTTGCAGACGGCCTGCTGGGCATGAATGCATTGGGTCAGTTTCACTTTCAGATAGACCAGGATCGTAATCACCTGATTCTGTCACCTCGCTAAAAACGAGTGTTACCCCTAGGAGCCTGTCGGACTTAACCAGCAAAACAGGTAAAATCCTGATTCCAGTACCAGTAACACTCAAAGCACTATGAATAAGTGGAAGTTCAAACCGGTCGACCGAAACACTCCCGACCTTTTCCCTGCCAGCATCCAGGATTATCTTCCAGAAGGTCATATGGCTCGCTTTGTGGTGGATGTTGTTGACCAGCTCGACCTGTCTCCACTGATCAATTCTTATCGAGGCACAGGATCAAAA
>NZ_LASA01000131.1 GCF_001562015.1 Endozoicomonas arenosclerae
TCAATTTGGATTTATAAAAGCCAGGTATCGAGGTTTGAAGAAGAATGACAATAAACTGTCTACTTTATTTGCCCTGGCGAATATTGTTCGACTGGATCAAATGATCCGGGCACAGGGTTAGTCCGCCCTGAAGTCACGAAAGTGGCTAAATATCATACAAATAAGGGGTTGAGACCTCTGATTTCAGTCCTACTTCGAACTCGATTCAAGAAGGGAAGTAAATTAGAGGTTATTCGCAGGTTCCCTAGAATTAGAAAGGCTAATGGGTTATGAAAAAAATTATATTATTCTGTTTAATAACGTTGCCTTTATTATCTAAGGCAGCATGCAATGATAAACTCTGTACTTCAAAAATAGAACGTCTTTATATAACAAGTGCATTTGGGGGATCGGTGCTAATAAAGCCTGCTGATCAAGCTAGTGGTATTTTAAATTGTAAGCTGATGGAAAATGTATATATTACGCTAAAAAAAGACCACCCAGTATTTGAAGAAATATACTCGACCCTATTATCGGCAAAAGTAGCTGATATGCTTGTTAAACTTCGAATTGATGAAGCCTCAGAAGGTTGTAACCTAAGATATGTGATGTTGGATTAATATGAAGATATTTAAAATTAATAGTTGGAATAGTAAAGTTAGTTTGGCTTTTATTACATTGCTTTGGGCAACAAAAAGCTTTTCTTATGGAGATGGGGATGACCCTCTTTGTAAATACGGATGTTTGATGAACAGTGCAGGGAAAATAAATGAAGTCAGAACTTATGCTCATGGTGCAGAAATTCCTGTTTACATCAATACTGGATTTTCCGAGTGTCCTAAAGGGGGTTATGTAGCTGTAGATGCTAAAAACAGGCAAGAACTGTTATCAATGATATTAAGTGCATTTCACTCTCAAACCGATGTTCGACTTCAACTCTATAAAAGTAAAGAGTGGTCATCAACTTCTGAGCCCACACATTGTTTAATCAGAGCAGTGAGATTATATAATTGAAAATAAATAAAAAGGCAGGCTTGGTAAAAATAGGCATTCTGATTTTATCACTCATATCCAGCTATGCAGTTGCAGATGAAGTTTGGTTTACCGGATCTATTAAAAAGCTCTATCCACTCGGGTATGGTGCATTTGTTGTGATATTTAAAGAGCAAAATGCTGCATGTAAGAATGAAGTTCAATATCATTATGCGGTAGTTAATCAGAACAGAGTGACTAAAGAAGGCATTCAGATTATGTACAGTACATTATTAATGGCTGCCACTACTGGGAAAAAGGTAAATATCGCATTTGATACAAGCTCAACCAGGTGTTATATAAATCGGTTAAGTGTGGCTTTTTAAATGAAAGATAATTATTTGAGGTTTTTAAATAGACATTATAGAAAAATATAAAGAGAATAGTATGAAGAGAAAATGTGCTTTTTTTGGGGCTTTAATGTTTGTATATTCCAGTATTAGCTTTGGAGCGAATGATGGCCTAATTAATAGAGTTGACTTTTCAGGTGGCAATAGTTATTGGGGCGACGAACACAGTAATTTGGTGCAGATAAAAATAGAAGGTGGTTTTGAAGCAGAAAACTGTAGTTCAGAATATGCAGCAATCAGGAAATCAGAAACACATTTAATAAGTGCAGTCTTGGCTGCATTTAGTGGAGATAAACGTATAACAGTATTCTTGAGTAAGAGTGAAAAATATTATAATGACAGATGTATCATAACCGATTTATTTATCAATAAATAGGAAGTATGTAGATAGTATATTGACTCTAGATTGATGGTGATTGATTTCATATTTTAATTAATTGGTTTTACTTAATGGTAATGGAGCTTTATTTTTGAAAGGATATAGTAGGTTGATATTTACATTCTTCCTATGCTTGGGTGTTAATGTTGCGCATAGTGATATGACTGGACTAGGAAAGATTATATTTACAGAAGGCCACTCTTCACCCAACTGTCGAATAGTTGGCTTTAAAGATAATGAAAATGGCAGCGTAAAACATTTTAGAATAAAAGATGTGTCAGGAGATGATGATGTTTCATCAATAGCGATTTCCGCTTTGATTTCTGGTCAGAATGTTGAGATAACCTATGATCCAAGTCGAACTACTGGCTGCGGCTCGGAACCGAAAATTACTTATATAAGGTTATATAAATGAAGTCCATCTTGTTAGTTTTTATCATGTTATTTTTAGGGAGTACAGTACAAGCATCATTTTATCAGGGAGAAGTGGCTCGAATTTATCCAAGTGATGAATATGTTTTCTTCAGATTAAAAAATGACGAATGCATTACGGGAAGTCAGTATTATTATTTCAGTTTTGATAATACTTCAGAAGATGGAATGTATGCGGCTAAAAACTGGTATTCTATGTTGTTGGCCAGTGCAATGGCTGGTAAGCCAGTCAGAGTAAAAGTTAAAGAGTGCCCTGGTGAAGGAAATGTTAGAGTGCAATACATCTTTCAAGACTATTGATATAAAGCAGTTTTAAATATTTACAATGAAAAAAATAATACCATTTTTTATTACTATTATCTTCTCCTCTTATTCCTACTCAGCAGTCTTCTGGACTGTGAAAGCAACAGGTATTCATACAACTACTTCTGGAACTGTTGCCATTAATATAGGTTCTAGCACTCCTACTGGTGCAAACCCATCTGGTACTGAATGGGAAAGTTGCGATAGCAATTGGATTTTCTTTCATAAAAAAGCAGATGGAAGCATGGTTAATGAGAAGTATGTTGACAGAATGCTAAGTGTGGCAATGTCTTCTTTCAAAACGGGGAGTCGGCTGAGGTTAGGTATATCAAGAGACGTAAATGGAAAGTGCTATACATCTCAAATTTATGACTTAGGGAATTAATTATGAAAAGGAGTTTGTTTGTGCTTTCTCTTTTTTTCTCTATATCTTCACAAGCAAGTTGGCAAGGCTGGTCAAGTGTTGAAGGGTATGTTCTTGAAGAAGAGGGAGATGGGTCAAGGTTTTACGTTAATATGAAAGTTGACGGGAATCCTGAAAGTGACAATTGTGAAAATGGATCATCAGGCTGGAAGCGTGTTTATGGAAATACTGAAAAAGGGAGATACATTATCAGCGCTGTCTTATCAGCTCATGCAGCAAAACAGAAAATGCAATTAAACCTGTCTGGTTGTGATGACTGGGGTAGAAATGTAGTGAGTGGAATAATGGTACATGATTAATGGTGACTCCGACTCTTAAAATTGATGAGATTTATAATAAATAGTCAAATATTCCTATGCGCAAAAAAGTTATTATTGTTATTTCAATGATTTTATTATCAGAAGCAGTTTCAGCAACAGATAAAATTAAAGGCAAGGTTGAAAAGATCAGAGTTAGAGATTGGATTACCTATATAAAAATTGAGGGTTGTAACAAATACAGTAGGATTTCTCTTAATGATGAGTATGGGAAAGCAAAGTATTCTGCAGCTTTATCAGCTGCATCTGCAGGGCTAGAGGTGGAAGTTAAGTTTAAAGAAAATGATGCTTGCACTCTCAATGAATCAGAATTGGAATATATTGATGTGATTTATAGATAATAAAAAATTTAAACTAAACGGAATTAAATTGGATAAAAAAATGAAGAAGTCTATAAGGACATTAATTGCATTAAAATCAATGCTTTTATGTTTGTCCGCAAATGCAACTACCTCTCCTGAAGATATTATTACAAAGTACGAGCATGAAACAGTACCAGCATCTCGATTTGTTAAGAGTGAAAATGCTATTTCATTACAGATAGCAAAACCGAATGCTTCAGGGCTCTCTGTGAATGTTATTGATCAATTTAACCCTGATGAAAAGCTTAATTTACTGAATGTATTGGCAGTCAACCCTCATCTTGTAGAAAAACCGGCAGATCAAATATTGATCTATTCGCCCAATCAGATTGAATTAAGCTCTGTCGTTGAAATTCAAGGAAGGTATGCGGATGTTATCATTGCATCACCAAAAAAGATTACTTGTAATGATTGCAGATTTGATAAATCCCCCAGAGTGACATTACTAACTGCTGATCTTGAATCCATTCTTACTAATGGAGAGCTTGAGAACGTAACTATTCAATCAGGCGATATTTTCATTACAGGTGATGGGCTAGCCGCTAGAGGGACTACCTTTCTAGATCTATTATCCAGTAGAGTTAAAATCTACGGGAATGTAACGACCAATGTAAAAGGTATTGAGAGTTCTAATGGTGATATTAGCGTCAATACACTTGGTAATATTGAGATTGCATCTGGCAATTTGCAGGTTATTTCGGGTAAGTATCAGTATAATTATGAAAATGCAAAAGCTACAGCAGAGTTTTCCGAAGATTCTTCACTGTACATTGATGTAGGTTCTACTGCTATTGTAAAAAGCGGCAGCATATCAATAGAAGCCATTTCTACTAATTCTTTCGTTAGAGTACGAGGTGATTTGGTAACAAAGGCTCCTAAAACACTGGCTTCTTTTCATTATGGCAAAGCGGTGGTACCCAGTGACTCTGTCATAGTTAAGTCTGCTAATAAAATAGATTTTAGTGGAACAGCCACATCAGGTAATAGAGTCGTACTAGAAGCAATAGCAAATGTTGGTATTACACCTGATGAAAGAGTAATCAGTGCTGAAAAGAAAAGTATAGTAGCGGATACTGTTGAAATAGCGTCTACTGAAGATGTATTCAACGATGGTTTTATAGATGCGAACATCATAAAAGTAGCTGCTAATGAAATAAAAAACGAAGGGGCTTTATGGTCTGTAAAGAGTACTTATCTGTCAGGCATTACCTCAATTTATAATAGTTTTGGTGGCCTGATAACAGGAGAAGACATATCTATTCTCTCTCCAGCAGGGAAGATACTCAATGGATCTTATAAACCTTATAAGCTAGTACCCAAACCACAACTCGCATTCCAAGCGGCGAGCAGTATCGAGATTGGCACACAGCCAACACTCCCTGATGATCCAGAAGATATGATGAGGGTGGAAGTTGATACACTCCAGGCTGCAATCATAGGGCTGAATGTTGAGCTTCATGCAGATACAGTCGAGAATATAAACCCTTATTCCATAAAGGGTGATGAGACAATTCCAGACCTTGAGTTAAATCTTGAGCCTGAAAATTCAGACCAGGTCATTATTGCTTCTGAACATCAATTGTTGATCAATGCTAAGAAGCGGTTTCTGAATTCGTCGGCAATTTATGAGGTGGCCAATGGCAACCTTGTTATAAGTTCGGACGAAGTGATCAATCAGAGGTATCATATTTATGCTAAAACAAAAGTAGAAAAAGAAGGCTCTGATACGACAACGACTCAATATACAGAGGTTGTATCACCCTCAGCCAGATTGCTCATTGGTGGCTCATTATCCATGACATCGGAAAACTTACTCAATCAAAACAGTATTGTTGAGGTTCAAGGTGATGTTGCGGGCGATATAGCAATAGTAGAGCAGCATGGCTTGCAATTAAAAAAGAGAGTTGTAGAAACTCAGATTAACCATCATCGAAAAAGATATTGTTCTAAACGAATTTTTGGCAAATGTATAAAAAGAAAAACACGTAGATGGACGACGATCGACGAGTTTATTAAGGAAGATAGTGTGACAAAGGAGTTGCCATTTATCTTCTATGTCGAGAAAGATATAACGAATCGATTTGGCTATGAAAAGGTTGAAGCTTGCAGCATAACTTTTGGACCATTTTCAAAAGGCAATAGTTGTGGGAAAGATGAACCTGCACCAACACCACCGCCAACAAGACCACCTGAGCTCGAAGAGTGTGGTTGGGGTCATGAAGTAAGCTGCAAATAAAAAATATAAACTTAATCTGAGACAATTATGAAAATGAGCGCTAAACCGGATCAAGCGCCATACTGGCAAAGGATCACTGCCAGGTTAATGGCCCTTCTATTACTTTTTCAAATCTCTTTCCCACTTTACGCTAATGTCAAAACTGCCAAAGATCTTGAAAGAATTGAAGACTCTGTGACCAATTACCCCGGTTACATAGCTTCTGCTCTAGCTAAGAAAACTGTTTATGAAAGTATTTTTGAAAAGAGTGAAATACAGGTATTTGATGGATTTAAATACTTTTTTGAAGGTTTAAGAAGTCAGGATATTAACGCCTTTCCTCAAAAAAGAATTGTTCCCGTATTGATGGGGGGGATAACAATTCCCATCATGACAGTAGTCGAAGACTACTTGCCAGATCGATTTGGTACAGCTGCAGTTGAGCGAGGAATAATAAAAGGGCAAATCAATCAACTGTTAAATAAAAGCTGGATTACAGGTTATGAAAGCTACAATGAGCAAGCTGAAAAGCTTTATGATAATGCTCTCAGAATGGCCAAAAATCATGGTTTTTTGTTTGGCCAGAATCTCACAGCTGAACAGATTTCCAAACTTACCGATGATGTTGTATGGCCTGAGATAAGAGAAATAAACGGTCAGCAGGTGATAGTGCCTTTTGTCTATTTGACTGCTTCTACCATTGCTTCCAATAAAATAGACAGTTCTACCTTATCAGCACGCAACATCAACATTGAAACAGATGAGTTTATTGTGAATGGTGCAAGTGTAGAGGCAAGAAAAAAAGCGCTGTTTGATGTAAAGAATAACTTCATTGTTAAAAAGGGTTCAGTAACGTCTGATGAGCTTAAGATCAAAGCCGGTGGCAGTATTGAAAACCTATCTGGTGAAATTAGCGGTCGTGAAGTTTCCCTGATTGCCAATAAGCTAGTTAATAATACCTTACTGATCCGTCATGACTTTGGTCATGGTGTCTCAGAAGGCTTTGATCGTATCGCTAAAATTTCAGCCCTGGGTAGCCTTAATATCAATACTGCGGGAGATGTGATCAGCCACGGTGGTAGCTTCTCTGCAGGCGACGATATTAAAATCCAAGCCGGAGGTAATATCCAGCTGCTTACACAGGAAGCTCGATACGAAAGAAATCAGTCGGGTAGAGGTTGGACTGATAATGAGTCTTCCTTGGTGAACTTGCAAACAGGGTTAGCAGCTGTTGATGTACTGTCGCTTATTGCTGATGGTCAGATCATTATTAAAGGCGCAAACCTGGAAAGTAAGGGAGTTATTGAGTTATTAGCAAATTACGGTCTTCATATTTTCGAAGCCACTGATATGGAGTCTTATAGCCGAACTTTTGAAAGCAAAACAGGTGGGATTTTTGGCACTAATGAAAGTGAGTCTGAGAAGGAAATGCTCACAAAAGTAGTTCGGACATTAATAAAAGCTGGCAAGGGCGTAAGAATAAGGTCCACGATAGGGGATATAACTCTTCGAGCTGTTCGTATCCAGGATGGTGGAGTTACAAGCATTATTGCTCAAAATGGTGGTTTGAATATACCAATAGCAAAAGAATTAGAGCAGTATGACTATAAGCAGTCCTATGAAGATGTTTTTGCCTTTCGATATCAAGGTAAAGGTTATTTCAGAGAAACGGCTATTTACAGCGAGTTTAGGAATGAAGGTGGTTTATTCATAAATGCCGCAAATGGTATACGAGTTGAATATGATGGTAAAGATGACATCAATACTACTATCGATGCGCTTTCGAAGGCTCCTGGAATGCAATGGATGCAGGAGCTTAGAGATCATCCAGATACCGACTGGCAAGCGGTCGAGTTGGCAATGGAGGAGTGGGATTATGATCAGAAGGGATTAACTAAAGCGGCTGCCGCACTTATAGCAATTGCAGTATCTATTGCTATAGGTCCCTATGCTGAAACTCTTTCTCAAGCAATTGCAAGCAGCTTTCCATCTGTAGGTCCGGCAGCGCAAGCAGCTCTCTCTAAGGCACTTACTGTAGGTATGGAAACAATGGCAAATCAGGCCATAAATATTTCCTACAGTAATAACTTTAATCTCCTTGATACATTAGATCAGATGTCATCATCTGAGAATATTCGGAACCTTGCCGAAAGTATGGCAAAGTCGGGTGCAATAACAGGATTTGATGGTGGTTCTTTCTTTGATACAACCGGTGGTAATTGGGTTGCTCAGGCAGCGAATGCAGTCTTAAATGCTGCTATTCGAGCAGGTGTTTCTACCATTATTGAAGGTGGAAGTTCTAAGGATTTTCAGGATAATTTCATACAAGCTGTAGCACAGGATGCAGTGAATGTTCTGGGACGGAAGTTAGCTAATAAAATTCATGATGCAAAGAGTGAAAACCTTGGGGGCGATTATTCAGTAGCAATCAAATATATCTCTCATGCAGCACTAGGGTGTGGTTTAGCTGCTGCAACAAGTGCAATTAATGGAGGCGACTCAGACGAAAATGAATTGGGTTGTTATTCCGGTGCTGCAGGTGCAGTTATAGGGGAGTATGTTGCTGAAAAATACAGCGAAGATGTACCACAAACGGATAAGGAAGTTCAGGATTTTGTTAAAGAAATTAAAAAAGTAGCTGATGATGAAAACTGGTCAGAAGAAGAAAGAAAAGAACAAATACCTAAACTCCAGGCAGAAATGGAGAGCCTTAAACAGAAAGGTGTTGATATTGGTCGATTAACGGCCGGTATAACTGTTCTACTTTTGGGGGGGGATGTAAATTCTGCAGATTTGGCAGCCAGGAATGCAGCAGAAAATAATTTCTTTTTCCTGATTCCTATATTAGTGAAAGGATTCTCTGCGCTTCTTGTATTATATAATGGCTATGAAACGATTAGAGATATTCATGAACTATATGTAGCCGTAAGAGATAAGAATGAGCAAAAACTTAGAGCAGCACTGGCATCTTTAGTTGTAGGCTTTTTAGGAGCAAAAGCTCTAGAAAAAGGTTTTGATGTTCTTAAAATTCTGTCTAAAGACCACCCTCTGTTTATAGAGATGACGACTCGTATGCATGCTTTGGGCTTATCAATGCATGCAGACTATTTTCATCAGCTTGCCTATGCAGCGCCTAATGGTCAATTCAGAAATGATGTTGATGTTTCAGAAGCCGTAAGCAGAACTGAAAATCTTGTTGCAAGAGAAGCAAGCAAACATAGCCCTGACTATCTCAAGTACAAAGATGAAGTGCCTGGAACAAGAGTATCGCAAAAAAGGTTTGATGAATTAAGTGAGTATGGTTATTTTGACTATGATTCAAAACCAAGACGCTGGAAATCAAAAGAACCTAATAAGACAAAAAATTATGATGTTACAGCCGACCCAGTAGAGTTAGATAGAGTTCCTCACGGTTCTCTGGATCTCTCCGGTATTACTTTTACAACAAAAGTAGATGGAAAGCTCTATAAGGTAAGTTATTCAGATGCTGTACAGAGGAGAAAAGAGGCAGTTAATGCATCTGAAAAGCATGGCGACGAAGATGGAAGCCATTTGAAAATGATGAGGGCTATGTCTGAAGCGATTGGAGAAATCAAAGCAGAAGCTTGGGCAAAAGGGAAACTCAGCAACGCTAACCCTCTTGTCACAGGAATTAACGATGGTAAAAGTGGAAGAATAGATCAAATATATTCGTATGAGCGGGATGGAGAAATACGCATAGCATTTGTAGAAGCCAAGGGGGGGGTGAGTCCCAGTTATAGCAGTAGTCAGAATGTAAAAGATCCTAAAAGTAAGTATTATCGTCAGGATGTACAGCAAGGGACAGACCCTTACAAAGATGAAATGATCTTTCGGATGCAACAGAGTTTAGAAAGTGCTCTGGATTCACCACGCTACAAGAGTGGCGCTGTTGAGGATAGAGACTTTGTAGCCCAGGCTAATGGGTTAAGGGATACTCTGAAACTGGTGAAGAGTAATAGAAATAAAATCGATTATTATGGTGTTAAACAGACAATTGATCGGTCAACAGGTGAGCCGGTTGGTTATGCTAAGATAGAGCAACTTGGTGGAGGTATTGAGAAAAATGGATAGTTCAGTTAGATTGCATGATATAAAGGATTATCCGGCGTTTATTCTCGGAGACTGTATAGAAATATTCGATAGGAGTTGGATGAGCTTCCTTGATGATAATCCTGAAGTGGGTCCCTGTGGCCCTAGACATCTATGGGCGACTGATGCTGACGAGGCTTTTCAATGCGCTGTCAAATTGAGAAAAACTCATTCCGAAAGCCTACGTTATCTCGCTATTGGTTTGGAGACTAGAGTAGCAACTTTTCGACTTTGTATGCATCCTGGTGAGCAAGTGGAGTACTGCGTTGACGGCAAGAAGTACATAAAAGAGGGAGAGGTTACTTCTTCTTATGTAGATCAGGGGGTCTGGTTAGATGCGTATTATTCAGCTTTGATTTTAAGGAATAACGAAGCAATTCGTGAATTAAGCATGGTGCCTGAAGCCGTCATTAAAAATTCATACTTCAGGCTTGATGATTTCTCTTTGGCAGAATTTAATCTATTACAGGGTCTATTTAATGCTTCTGCTAATTTTCAAAGCTTATTTGAGAGTTTGGCAAACGCTATTAAACCAGAAGAAGTTACTGCTGAAAGAGAGGGGATCTTTTTCGATATTCTAGTACCTACAGCAATGATGATTGGCCATATTTTTGGCCGTTCAGAGACGGGTTATCAGGATGCTATGAGCGAGGCTTTACAGCAACATTGGAATTACTACAGTAGTTCAGATGACCATATAAGAGCTAAAGGGGGCTGGACATCGCTTCGCCTGACCGCCATGGCTGTTCTAGCCTATGAACATAAAGGCTATCTACCCGCATACAAATCAGATTTGGAGCGAGAGTATGTTCCAGAATGGCTTGTTAAAGGTGATTTTACATAAAAAGTAACTATCTTTAGCTATCAAAGAATACCCGTAATTTATTACGGGTATTCTTTTTTCTTTCAGAGATCTAATTTGATTTTATATGTAAAATTC
>NZ_LASA01000132.1 GCF_001562015.1 Endozoicomonas arenosclerae
TATCGAGGTTTGAAGAAGAATGACAATAAACTGTCTACTTTATTTGCCCTGGCGAATATTGTTCGACTGGATCAAATGATCCGGGCACAGGGTTAGTCCGCCCTGAAGTCACGAAAGTGGCTAAATATCATACAAATAAGGGGTTGAGACCTCTGATTTCAGTCCTACTTCGAACTCGATTCAAGAAGGGAAGTAAATTAGAGGTTATTCGCAGGTTCCCTAATAATCATTAAAAGCAATCTGTGTAGCAATAGAGATAGCGGCCTTTGCTTCTGTTATCCGTCAAAAATTAAAAACTCATACCAAATTAACATTTATGGCTAAAAAGCCCCGTTAACTAGTGATACAGACAAGACTATAACAATGCCACACAATCTCTCAACGTTTAATCCAGACTATTTAATAAAATATAAAGAAAATTAAATCAACAGTATAAAATCAAGTGTAATTACCAAATTGAGATCACTTACTATTCTTAAGTTGATAAATTACTTTTTATTTACCACCTATTAGACTTTTCAAAAATCCATATACACCCAAAGTCTTTGTTAACTTAACGGCCCGATTTTTTTGTAACATAAAAAACCTTTTACAGTTCCTTTTAATCATCACCTTTTTACTAAACAAATAAGACTTGACGTTCTTATCAGAACTTTCAAAGCATTTTACTAGTTTTATATCATCCAGATCTTTTGGCTCTCTTCTAAAATTTTTAATTTTTAAAAAAACATCTAGCGAGGCAAACTTTATACCCATATAGTAAAAGTGCTGATTCGGGTTATAAACCAACTCATTAATATCAATACCAACTTTATTACATAGATTATTTGCCAAGTCATAACCACCTAAGATAGGGTGTAATGTATTAGAGCAAACATAATCGATATCATCTGTATCTCTTATTCCAAAAACTGAAAGTACAGAACCATTTATGATACATATAGACTCACGATCGATCTCTTTATCTTCAAGCTCTTTCCTAAACTTTTCAAAATTCATTTGAAAATTTTTGGAATGTGTTGGAAATGAGTTATTTAAGTGATTGATAGAATTCTCATTCAGTAAAAGTTCGCATACTTGAAGGCATTCTTCTTTATCATCCGTTATATGCAGCAAGTGCTTTTTCTTTCCAAACTTATCTCTTATGTCCTCTTTAAACTTAACTATATCATCCAGCTCTTTGGAGGTCTCAATAAAAAATACTGTCAGACTTTCATGACAACTACCGAAGCATTCACTTTTCTTTTCGATTATTCCTTGGTAATCATTTTTGTAGTTGCCTACCCAATGCCCCTTAGAATAGATCTGACTCAAAAAATTATGAGCACCATTATCTGTTAATATAATATTTTTCTTAAATAGAATATTGAAATTTTCATTTATTTCAGTTTCTATTGAATTCAAATACTCTCGAGAGTTAGGCCAGATACAGATCGCATAAAAATTCATACTATCATTGATTTCTATATAGCTTTTCAATATATAATCGGCATCCTGGCTTAGCATTCCTCTGGATATAAAGTATTGAATATCAAATTTTTTAGGTTTAGTATCAAACTGTACGATTGGAATGTTTTTGTTAAGATAAATGGCACAACTACTCCTATGAGCTCCATCGATAAGACAGTTACCCTTTTTAGAAACAGGAATTAACGATACCGTAGAATCAAACCCATCATGCTTTATAGATTCAAACAATTTATTGAATGTATTTTTATATTTAAGAAAGCTATCTTTCTCAGGATTACCTGGTTCTATAAACTTCCCGAGAGAGAAACATGCCAAATGTTCTTTATAGAGATATTCTGGATACCCAGCCTCTCTCTCTTGCTCTAAAGACTTTATGTAGAGCAACTTCGGTACCAAGTCGATGCGATTCGAAACCAGGAGTAACTTACTATCAATCCATTGACCTTCAGTCTCTCCAGCCAACTCATCAGAGGGAACCATTCTCTCATCAAACAACAATCTGCTCTGTTTCATTTAGAATACTTTTTCCGAAATCCAAACAATATTCAAAATCAAAATTTCACAAAAATTAATTCTTAGGTATCATGCACCATTTACGATACCATTTTACGAACCTATCCATTGATGCTTCAATTGAAACTTTAGGCTTGAAGTCAACCACTCTATTAATATCAGTAATATCAGCATATGTGACATAAACGTCACCTGCTTGCATAGGCATAAAGTTCTTAATGGCTTTCTTTCCACATGCAGATTCAATGGCTGCGATAAAATCCAATAGTTTAACAGGCTGATTATTTCCTATGTTATATATTCGATACGGACTAGAGCTACGACTCGGATCATCATTTTTAAAACCAGTAACACTTACAGGGATAACATCCTGAATTCTGATGACCCCATCAACAATATCTTCAATATCAGTAAAGTCTCTTTTCAATTCACCATTATTAAACACGTTTATAGGCTGATCTTCTAAAATTGCTTTAGTAAACTTCCAGGCCGCCATATCAGGTCTGCCCCAAGGACCATTTACGGTAAAGAACCTCAGTCCAGTAGTTGGCAGCCCATAGAGATGTGAGTAACTATGAGCCATGAGTTCATTAGATTTTTTTGTGGCTGCATACAATGAAACAGGATGATCAACAGCATCTTTCGTTGAGTACGGCATCTTACTATTCATGCCATAAACTGAACTTGATGACGCATATACCAAATGCTCAATGTCATTATTTCTACAGCCCTCGAGTATGGTCATCATACCTACCAGGTTACTATCAACATAAGCCATTGGGTTTTCAAGAGAATAGCGAACTCCAGCCTGTGCAGCCAGGTGAATGACTCGGTTAAATTTCTCCGTTTTAAAAAAATCAGATATTGACTCCCTATCAGACAAGTCCATCGTGACAAACCGAAAGTTCGCATATGGCTTTAGTAATTCTAAACGATCATGCTTTAACTTTGTTTCATAATAGTCATTAAGATTATCTAATCCAACTACTTCATACCCCAATTCGCACAGACGTTTTGAGACATAAAAACCAATAAAACCAGCTGCACCTGTTACTAAATATTTCATTTACTCTTACTTTATATTAAAAAAATATATCTGTTGATCAATTTATTACCACACATCCATTCATCAGTATGAATAATGCATATTTCTATCAAACAGAATGAAAAACCAGGAGCACTATGCTATTCACCCAGAAGCTCCCATATTAATACCGTAAAATTGCTTGAACCTGTATTTTCAAATACCCAGTAAACATTTTTCTTTATAGGAGACTTTTTCAATTAATTGAGATGTGTAAAGTATGGATCCAGGGTTACTGTAAACCAAGTTCATCTTTTATTAATGCCTATGGTTTACTCTTATATTTTAATAACTTATCGAATTCTATGCATATGTAAGTTTAGATCGCAAAAACCGACTGAATTTATAAGCTCTTTTTATCATCTTATAGTATGCAAATGAATAAAGGAGGAATATTAATATCTGCCAATTGCTTTCCATACCAACATAGTCAAGATATAAACCAGTTAAGTTAAATATGGCAGAAATCAATACAAGAATAAGCATTGCCATTTTAGGCGTAAAACCGGCTCTAAGAAGAATATGATGAGCATGAGTTCTGTCTGCTTTGAAAGGGCTCTGCTTCTTAAAAAGTCTTCTAAGAACTGTAGTTACCATATCAACCAACGGTAAGCCGATAAAAAACAGTCCTGTTACTGGTTCAAACATGACACCTCTTGCACCACGAGGCTGTGAATAGTACTCAATTAGAAAGATAATTGAGAAACCAATTAGCATACTGCCCGCATCACCAAGAAAGACTTTCTTTAATCGCCTTGAAATCTGCAGGTTATAAAGCTGAAATGCTGTAATAGCAAGGATCATGATTATTATCAGCGGCGCCATATACCCAGTAGGGTTACCTGCCACTAGAATAGAAGACAGAGACAACATGGTCACCCCAGCACTCAGACCATCAAGCCCATCTATCATATTGTAGGCGTTGACAACTCCAAATGCAGCCACCAGTGTGAAGGGAGCAGCCAGCCAGACTGGAAGTGAGACATCGCCAAGGCCAAAAACATTTCCCAAATCAGAAAACATCATCCCAGCCCAGATCATTGTCACTGCTGTCGCTGCAAAAGTTGAGAGCACACGGATGGATACCCTGAGGTCATAACGATCATCCAGGGCACCAATGATCGTCATCATGCCTGCTGCAATCAAATAGCTGTCCAAAAGCAGTGTATTTGATAGAAAGAGAAAGCCGAGAATCATGATTGTGAGGTAAATAGCCAAACCACCGACCAGTGGCACAATACCGGCATGCTGTTTTCGCTCATCGGGTTGATCCAGCAAACCTACACGACAGGCTGCAGGCTTGAGACATCGGATCAAAAAAAAGGAAAGGAAAAACGCAGAGACTGCGATCAACAGATCTGACTCCATATAGACATCCTGGATATTTTTCTACTAGAGATTGACTACTTAAACGAGCGCTACAGACATATGAACACGCTACCGCCCTTCAGTTGCTGCAATTCTGATACTGCGCTAAGTCTGCTCGGAAAGAGCAACAACCCTGAACACTGTTGCTTAAAGGCTTGATAGGTTTGGAGTGTGTATAGGGGGCAGGATATTAAAGGGAATGCGTTAGCAAACTATACGTGCGTGTACCTAAAAAACACGCAGCTAGCATGCTCTATCTTTCCGAAATATGATCAAACAAATAGCTTATAGCGCATACTAATACACTACTTCAGAATGCGCTTATCACAGAGAGTAACACCCTATATTTCTTGCATCGGATGGGAATGTCGTATATATTTTCGCGAAAATATGACCACTGCATTCTATGGATCAGAATATGAACAAGCAGAAAATTGGACTACTTGACACAGTCATTGCTACCTATCAAGTAGCTCGCCTTCGCCCAGTAAACGACAGAAAACAAAGCAGCTCGCCCTTTACACAACAGATGCACATATTTACATATTAAGCAACTGCGAAAAGACACGATTTTCTAACCCAGTCAAATACCTTAAATTTGCGCAAAATTTTTTTGCTGCGCTGTTTCTGCATATGCGCGTCCATTGCAATTTTATTGACCAATTGGACAAAGACTGATGGGCGGTAGCGTGCCTGAATACGCTGACTATGCAATTACAGTACTTATAGAACCTATTCATTCATCTGCATTAATTTATTCAACACTCTTTTTCATAGAATTAAATGCCTTGAGCACTTAAAGTGCGAATCCTAGACCCTCTATGCAAGCCAGATCCCCGTTAAAAATACAAATTGCAGTACTTCATGCACTGCTCATCCGAGAGCTCAAAACCCGTTTTGGGTCCTATCGACTTGGCATGGCCTGGGCCTTCATAGAACCCATCTTGCAAATTGCCGTTTTTATGGGTCTATTTTACTTTGGTGGCAGGGACTCAGTAGGTGGCCTTGAGCTGCCTCTTTTTCTCGCCACAGGCATAGCACCCTTCTTATATTTCCAAAAAGTCATTAACCAGTGTATGAATGCCGTTACTGCTAATACAAACCTTCTAATATACAGACAGGTTCGTGTATTCGACACATTTCTTACTCGTTTTCTCCTTGAAGCCATCACGTCCTTCATCGTTCTGGCTGGCATTATTACAGCAACCTGGTGGCTAGGGTATGAAGTTAACTTCGTAAATACTCTAATTTTTATTTACGCCTACATATTGTTGAGCATTCTTGCATTTGGACTTGGACTTATCTTTGGCACAGTCAATACACTCTTCCCGGAAATAGGAAAATTTATTCCCACGCTGCTTAGACCATTAATGTTTATTTCATGTACATTTTTTACCATTAATGACCTTCCTTCAGATGCTCAGTCAATCCTCCTTTGGAACCCATTGATTCATGCCTTCGAATTTATGCGCTCCAGCTTCTCGTACGACTACAACACTTCGTTACTTAGCCTTGAATACCTGGAAGTCTGGGCATTAATGTCACTTACCCTCGGCTTGCTGGTGCTCAGAGCTAACTGGCGGAGGATGCTAACATCATGATCACGTTCAAAAATGTTACCAAGTATTACCCAACCCCTCAGGGTCGCCACTATATTCTCAAAGAGGTTGATCTGATTCTGCCAGGTGATGTCAACATTGGTGTTTTTGGTGCAAACGGTAGTGGAAAATCGACCTTAATGAGGCTCCTTGCCGGTGTAGACTTCCCCAATAAAGGCAGTATAAAAGTCGAAGGAAATGTGTCTTGGCCACTTGGTCTATCTGGCTATCAAGGCAGTATGACTGGGCGTGAAAATGCTGAGTTCATCTGCAGGATTTATGGCAAAAGCAAAGAAGAAATCAACGAAAAAATAGAGTTCATAAAAGCCTTCTCTGAGCTTGATAACTTCTTCGAGATGCCATTAAAAAGCTATTCCTCAGGCATGAGATCAAAATTTTCTTTTGCTGTCAGCATGGCCTTTGACTTCGACTATTACCTGATTGATGAACTGACCGCTGTTGGTGACAAGCGATTCAAAGAAAAGTGCCGAGAAACCTTTGACGCCAAAAAAGGCGTTGCCAACTTTCTGTTTGTCTCACACAATCTCAATGAACTCAAACGACAGTGTGATATAGGCATTTATATAAAAGAAGGCAAGATCCATGTCCATGACAGCATAGATGATGCCATTGCCGCTTATAATTCAATGTAATTTTTCTCCGACTTACTATGCCAGACACTATTCAAGCTCCTCCCCAAGAAGATCAATCGCTAAAAAACGAAGCTCTTCTTAAAAAACCAGATGCTAAATCCGGCTTTGCCAACACAGCTAATACGTTTAAGAGCAAACTGGATCAACTTCAGCTTGCCTCCAAAGTAAAGAAAACGCTTCTTACTCACCAGACAGGTCAATGGTTCACAGCTATTGTCCTGCTTCCCTGGGTAATCTGCGCTCTCTATTTCAACCTGGTTGCCTCTGATCGTTATGTTTCTGAAGCCAGCTTTCTGATCGAAAGGAGTGATTCCGGTGGTGGCGCTATTGAAGGCCTGAGTTTGTTTGGCGTTACCCCTCAGGCCAGTAATGATCAGAGAATTCTGGAAACCTTCATTCAGTCACCTGACATGCTCAATTTCCTAGACCAGGAACTCTCTCTCAAAGAGCACTACATTGAATCCGCTGACTGGATCTCCAGGCTCTCGCCATCAGCCAGCCAGGAAGATTTTCTGGCTTTCTATCGGAGCCATATTCGTGTTACCTACAACGACACCAATGGTATGCTGGACATGGAAGTACAAGCCTTTGAGCCAGCCTACGCCAAGCAAGTTACCGACCTGATTCTTGATAAAAGCGAAGTTTTCGTTAACGAAATCAGCCACAACATGGCCAACGAACAGTTAAAGTTTGTGCGCTCAGAAGTAGAACTTGCAGAGAAGCGGCTCAAAGACTTTACTCGCAGACTGCTGAACTTTCAGAATGAAACCGGCTTGCTCAGTGTTGAAGAACAAGGTGCGGCTCTGAGTGGCATTATGAATGAGTTGCAGGCTGAATTAATCAGAAGTCAGACCGAGATCCAAACACTGACTTCTTACCTGAATGAAAATTCAGCCCAGGTTACTGCATTGAGACAACGTATACGGGCTCTCCAATCACAGATCACCACTGAAAAAGACAAGCTGGTTGATAGCCGCACCACTTCCCTGAATGACCTGGCAGCACAACAGCAAGAATTACAACTGGATCTTGACCTGGCCACCCAGGCTTATACCTCAGCATTAGTTGCGCTGGAGAGTACCCGAACAGAAGCCAGCCGCAAGCTCAAGCAGCTGGTTGTTGTCAGCAGCCCCTACCAGGCTGAAGACGCCAAGTACCCCAGAGTTGCCTACTCTCTCACCAATATTCTGTTGATTTTGTTAATGCTATTTGCTCTGGCACGCATGATCCGGGCCACAGTTAAAGAGCATCGAGACTAATAAAACTGACAAGAAGTCGACTCATTTTAAGCATTAACATATTTCCGAACGAAAACTCTATGAAACTACAACTCATCACATCTGTAGCGGCTTTGATGCTGTGCATGACAAGCTACGCTAACACGGCATTACCCGAAAGCACTGAGACAGAAGCTGCCGGCCCGGAAGTGGTTGAAAGCGTAAAAGTCCGCCCTGTGTTTGGTCAAAACCTGTTTGAAGGTTTCAAACAGGCTGAATTCAAGGGCTTTAACCCCGAATATACCTTAGCCATCGGGGACAGAATCACACTGCAAATGTGGGGCGCCTACGAAGTAGCGGTTGAGCTGACGGTAGATGCCCAGGGCAATGTTTTCATACCCCAGGTAGGCCCAGTCCGATTGGAAGGCATAGCCAATAAAGACCTCAACACTGTTATTGAGAAAAAAGTACGTAGCGTTTACCAGAAAAATGTCAACCTTTATGCAAGCCTGAATGCCGCAGAGCCCGTTAAACTGTTTGTGACTGGTTTTGTTAAATCACCAGGCCTTTATGGCGGGTTCTCTTCGGATTCTATTCTTGCCTTTCTGGCAAAAGCAGGTGGCATCCGTCCTGAATCAGGCAGCTACTTGAATGTTGAACTAAAACGAAATGGCGAAACCCGTGCCAGTTTCAATCTCTACGAGTTTCTATTGAAGGGTTCTATTGAGCAGGTGCAGCTCGGTGATGGTGACACGCTAGTGGTCAAAACCCGCCAGGGTGTTGCAGGTTTTGACGGGTTAGTGGAAAACCCGGTTCAGATCGAATTTGCCAATGGTGAAACCTCACTCAAAGAAGCGCTGGATATGGTAGGTGTTTTCCCAGAAGCCACTCATGTTCGAATAGCCAGAAACCAGATGGCCAAACGCAACGTTGAATACCTGCCGATTTCAGCGACCAATGATGTATTACTACAGAGTGGCGATGAAGTCACGGTCGTTTCAGATAAGATGCCAGGCACCATAAGTGTATCGGTAGAGGGAGAGCATAATGGTCAGGCTATTTACATCCTGCCATACGGCAGCACCATCAAGGATTTGATGACAAGATTGTCACCCAATGAGCGCTCCAATATGGCGGCCATGCAGTTGTTCCGTGAATCAGTTGCAAAACGTCAAAAAGCCATGCTGGAAGTTCAGTTGCAGCAACTGGAACAAGCAGCCTTATCAGCACGCAGCAAGAGCGTAGGTGAAGCAAAGCTTAGACAAGCTGACGCAGACTCCATACTGCAGTTTGTCGCCCGAGCTAGAAATGTACAACCAAGAGGTCAGGTTCTATTAGGTCAGAACGAAACCCGAATGGACGTTCAGCTCAAGGATGAAGATCGAATTGTTATCCCAAATAAAACAGTGCTTGTTCAGGTCTATGGCGAAGTCATGTTCCCCAATGCCATGGTCTATGACCAGCAGAACACAATAAACGATTATGTCTCCTCTGCCGGTGGCTACTCCCAGAAAGCCGACCAATCCCGAATTTTGATCTTGCACCGGGACGGCACTATCTCTCGCATTGAATATAAAGACGGCTGGTTCAGCAGTGGCTTAGCGCAATACGACGTGAAGCCCGGTGATGAAATACTGGTGATGCCACAAGTTGACGAAAAAACCATGCAGTACACCAGCGATATCATGCAGGTAATTTATCAAGTCGCCATGAGCACAGCTGTAGTACTCTCACTATAACCGATGATTGCTTGATCAGGCTCAGCTAAACTGGCAATTCTTGAAGCGATGGATTGCTTCACGCAAGATAGTGAAAGTTCAAAGAAGGTAGACTTGATGAGAGTAGTTGAAACAGGCATTGAAGGTCTAAAAATTATAGAGCCTGAGGTTTTTGGTGATGGACGTGGATTTTTTATGGAAACCTGGCAAGCTGAAAAATTTGCAGATTTAGGATTTCCCACTCACTTTGTTCAGGACAATCACAGCCGCTCCAAACAGGGCATATTGAGAGGCCTGCACATTCAGACCCAACATACACAGGGTAAGCTGGTTCGAGTTATTCAGGGTGAAGTGTATGACGTTGCTGTTGATTTAAGGAAAGATTCAGAGACTTATGGTCAATGGCACGGTGTTTCTCTTTCAGCAGAAAACAAACGTATGTTCTGGGTACCAGAGGGCTTTGCCCATGGCTTTTATGTCACCAGCGAATCGGCTGACTTTGTCTATAAATGCACTGACTACTATGCTCCTGAGTATGACCTGAGCATTGCCTGGAATGATCCAGAACTCGCTATTGATTGGCCGCTGGTCCATGGAGAGCTACCACAACTATCTGGGAAGGACGAAAAGGCCATGGCATTTTCTGAAGCTGGAAGCTGGAAACAGGAAGACGGAAACTGGGCAAGGGAAGTTTAAACATGAAAGTACTGATTACAGGTGCAAACGGCCAGCTGGGTTATGAACTACAACGCTGTGTGCCTGACAAAATTGAGCTGATCTGTGCAGACAGAAAACAGCTTGATATTACCTCCCAAGATTCTGTTACTGCATTTTTTGATTTATACAAGCCTGAAGCAGTCATCAATGCAGCAGCTTACACAGCTGTAGACAAGGCAGAGACTGATTCAAAAGCTGCATATGCCGTTAATACCAATGGCACTGCTTTCCTGGCTGAAGCCTGCTCAAAGTTAGAGATTCCAATGGTTCAGGTATCGACTGACTTTGTATTTGATGGAACTCAATCCACACCTTACCAGATGGACGATACCACCAACCCCATCAGTATCTATGGCAAAAGCAAACTGGAAGGTGAAAAACGGGTTCTTGAAATATTGGGTAATAAAGCGGTTGTTATCCGTACCGCATGGGTTTATTCCTCACATGGGAACAACTTTGTTAAAACCATGCTGCGCCTGATGCAAGAAAAAGATCAGCTAGGCGTAGTGGCTGACCAGATTGGCACCCCGACTTCTGCAAAAACGCTTGCACAATGTTGCTGGCGGGCGCTGGACAAACTACAAACCACAAATGTAGAACTACCCGCTATTATGAACTGGACCGATGCGGGCACTACCAGCTGGTATGATTTTGCCGTGGCTATTCAGGAAGAAGCCATTAGCCTTGGTATTCTGGAAAACAGTATTCCAATAAACCCAATTCCTGCATCAGCCTACCCTACTCCAGCAAAACGCCCTGCATACAGTGTATTAGATAAGCAAGCCACCTATAAAGCTCTTGAGATGCCTGTACAGCATTGGCGGGTGACTCTTAGAAGTGTGCTTGATGAGCTCTCTCGAAAAATTGAAAAAAATAGTTAAGCCAAATCAAGTTGCCAACTACCAGTACTTTGTACTGAGATAAATTGCGCATCTATATAAGCCTCAATCTAAACATACCCCTGTAATTTGTTTAGCTCCCGATCGCATCGGAAATTGCATGCATTAATGCACTGCATGAATTGAATTAAAAATCATCCCTTCTCAGTTTATTAACAAATACAACTCACAATAACCATGCCTGAACAACACCTTATTGAAACATCAAGAAACTCACTGCCGCCTCTATCTTCCAGAGTTATGTTTTGGCGCCCCCGATTTTTGGCCGACTCCCAATGGCTGGAACATATTCCTTTTTATTTCTGGCTAATCGAAGCTCAGCAACCAGGTTTGGTGTTTGAGCCGGATTTGATCACTGGCAGTAGCTATTTTGCTTTATGCCAGGCAGTGGACAAACTCAACACCGATACCCGTTGTGTCGCCAGTTTTAACCGTCAGAGCCATCAGCCGAATAACAGCCAACAGCAAGACGAAATCAAGGAATACAACAACAATCACTATCAGGAGTTTTCAATTCTTTCTTCGGAAGATGCTTTGAGCAGCATTAAAGATATTGAAGACGGTACTCTGGACCTTCTGATACTAAAGTACAATAGCTCGTTGATTCTGAATAATAAACCCGTAAACAGTTGGGAGAAAAAACTGTCTGACCAAGCCATTGTATTGGTGCACGGCAGTCAGAAAAAAGAGATCAAGCCACTCTGCCGAAAACTTAAAAAGACCTATAGCACTATTGAGTTTGTTCACGGCGATGGTTTATTAGTAGTAGCCGCGGGCGAACAACAAACAGCCAAAATACAATCGTTGTTGAGTCTGGGTGGGAACAGCACCGGCACCCGCATCATGCAAGACGTATATTCCAGATTAGGCGTGGCATGCCGTGAATCCTGGTTCAGCGCCAACAGCAAAAAACAGATCAAAAAGCTGGACAGACAACTACAAGAAACCACCGAACACTTAAGTGCACAAGAGCAACATAATACACAACTGTCACAAGCTCTGGACAAAACAACAAAAGCTCTGGTCATCACCTCAGAGAATAAAAAAGATCTGGAAAGTAAAATACTTGATCTGCATCAAGCCGCAGAACAAACAGAAAGCCAGATCACAGAACTGGAGCAAGAAAAACAAACCGTAGCCAGCCAGTTGCAAAAAGCCTCTGAAGAACATCAAGCCGCAAGTCAAAAGCAAAGCGAGTTAGAAAATAATATAGAGCTGCGTTTTGAAGAACTGGCCAAACTGACCACTCTGCTCCAGAAAACGGAAATGGAATGCCAGCAGCTGAACAAAGAAAAGGTTACTCTTCGTACTCAGGTAAGCGGTTTACAAGGTGACAGTAAGCAGCTTGAAGAACAATTTAAACTCATTAAACAGCAAACCAATGCAGCTCAGACAGAAGCCAATAAAAAGATAGCAGAAAGAGACAAAAAGATAAGCCAGCTTCTGCAACACAACCAGCTTTTGGAGCAGGATCAGAAGCAGGCGGCTATGACCATTGAAGAGCTTAAAAAAGAAAATATCCGTATGGAGCAATCCTTACAACAGCGTTTTGACGAGCTGGCTGTTCTTACGGGAATGTTAGAAGAAAAAGAAATGCTTATCAAAAAGTCAGTGACTCCTGATGAAAACAGTTCTGAAGTTACAAGAAAAGGTAAGAAAACACTCTCTTTTAATGTATTCAACAAAAGCAACAAGGGCTCAAAAAGTCAGCAGAAAACCAAAGATATTGAGCTGATTAAAAACTCCGGGTTATTTGATGAAGAGTGGTACCTAAAAACCTATCCTGATGTTGCTGGCTTTGAGGAAGGCGCTGTTATCCATTATCTACAGCATGGCTATAAGGAAAGTCGCAATCCATCAATAGCATTTAATAATGACTGGTATCTCACAGCTTATCCGGACGTGAAACAAGCGAATATCAATCCACTATTGCACTATGTTCATTTTGGTAAAAGAGAAGGTCGTTTAATTGAAGCTGCTTTATAAAAAATATTAATCTGATTTTTCGCAGCATTCCTGTAACAAGTAATCATAAAGAGACTATGGAAAAGCTAATATCATATTGTATTCCTGTTATGAATCGAACAGGTGATATTATGAAAACCCTTCATCATAATATTAACGTAGCTAGAAACTATCATAATGAAATTGAAATAATAATAAACTGCTTTGATCGGGATGATGAAACAAAAAACTACATAAATGATAATTTTAATTCCGACCTAAAATCAGGCTTATTAAAGCTCAACAAAGAGCCCCCCCTCCCTTTCTGGCATTTTTGTTGGGCTAAAAACTCATTCAAGAAAAAAATGCAGGGAAAATATTATGCAAGTTTGGATGGTGATAACTATATCACTAGAGAGGAAGTAGAAAAGCTAATCAACCTTTGTAAGAAAGATGATGAAGATTATTTAATCCACTTATTCTCAGGAAATTGGGGAGATGGTACTTCTGGTAGAGTTGTACTTCCGAGAAAAAAATATCTTAAGCACGGCTATATAAGCACACTATTTCCTCGACAATTCGACGAAATGGCTCTTATGCTCTCTGTACTACAAGATGACGTAGTATTTGTATCAAGGCTAGGCATAGATATTTTTAAGCTATCAGGGTATGCACGGGACTTTAAGAAAAATTCGCTTCCAAAAGCATTTAAGCATTTAGAGATAGATTTCGGAGAGATTATTCAACCTCTAATGCCAAGAGGAGAAGGGTATGCTTCAAAAGATAGAAAACTTAGCATATATCAAAACTTAAACGCATACTATGCGATGAGCCTCATATCTAAGAACACAGAAGAAAAGAAAAAATACGAAGATGAATTAAAAAGACAACAAGAAAAAGCATTCATAGAGTATGATATCTCAAACATTGAGAAAATAGTTTTCTTAAATAAAAGAGGAAGGTCACCAGAACTATCTAACAAGCGAACTGTATACTCAGTCATAAAGAACGATACCCAATTCCTTAAAAAGTGGTATGAGCATTATAAGAATATCGGGGTAGAAAGATTTATTGTAATCGATGACAACTCTGATAGATGCATTTCAGAGACTTTAGATGAAGATGATGTTTATATTTTCAAACCTAGAGTAGGAAATTTCAAACTATTTAAGACATTTTGGATAAAAGTACTCAGTTGCACCTATCAAGAACAAAATTCATGGATGCTTACTGTAGATAGTGATGAATTCTTAGACATTAATAGTTCAGGCTATTTTAATCTATCAAATTTAATAGTTAACCTTGAAAAAAGAGGAGTAAGCTTTTGTGGTGGAATATTGATTGATATGATGCCTAAAAACGACTGCAGAATCGATCAAGATAACTTTATTGATACTATGAATTATCATTTATGGAGACCATATACTGAAAAATATGAATATAAAACGATACCAAGTATAAAATGGGCATTCTCTAATTATTGGAAATTATCATTTGAATTTGATTTTCGATATCGATACTACGGTACAATCGATTCCCTCAGAAAATTCCCTTTAGTTAAGTTCCAGCAAGATATAAATCTAAACCAAGGATTTCATGCTCTCGGATATAATAATGAATTTTTCTCAGCCAAAAACTTCTTCGCTAACAAGAGCATCATACTCCCTATAAAACACTATAAGTTCTTCAAGTTAATATCAATTGAAGAAAAGAAACGATTAAAAAACTCAAACATTGATGGGTATTTTGGACGAACTCAAGAAAACATAAACAAAATAGTTAACTCCAATGA
>NZ_LASA01000133.1 GCF_001562015.1 Endozoicomonas arenosclerae
CCGGTGAATATGCACGAGATGAGGACGGCGACGGTTTTCATGAGATTCATGTGAATACAATGGAGGGGTTCTGGTCGCTGTTGCGTTCCTGGTTGCGTCCTCATCGGGGTATATCACAAGAGAAGTTACCGCTGTATTTGGGTTTCTTCGAGTGCCTGCACAATATCAAGAAGCGCGGGAAAGCAGCTCTAACCGGTCTTCTGGGAGTGTTGTTTGGATAACTCCCCGGAATCCATTAAGAGCCTTAGACGTTATTTTTTTCCCAAGCCTCGCGGGCAGAGAGCCAGAATACTATAAGCAGTCAGGCAATAACTGCTATGAAGTTGAGGCCTCAGTGATGGCAAAACATCTGTCCACTTATATCATTCAAATCAACTGGCCTCATGCACTGAACACACCAGAATCGATATACCTCGGGAAAAGCGTTGTAATTTCACCGGAAGGAAACACCTTACTCAAACTCCCCGCCAACGAAGCAGGACTCGCTGTTTTTCAATTAGGTAGTGCGGACTATGAGTGGTTTGGCTTAGGATAGGCGGCACAATAACAACGAAGAACAGGCTCTGACGATGACTTATCACGAAAAAATCAGCTACGTTGAGTTCCCCTCCAAAGACCTCAAAGTCACCCAGAAGTTCTTTACCGAGGTGTTTGGCTGGACTTTTGAGAGTTATGGTCCGGATTATGTGGCCATTCACAATGCGGGGCTGGACGGTGGTTTTTACACGTCTAATCATGTTTGTTCTTCAGACAATGGCAGTGCTCTGGTGGTTCTTTACAGTCAGAAACTGGAAGAAACCCAGGCCAAGATAGAAGCCGCTGGCGGAAAGATCATCCAACCTACATTCGCTTTTCCTGGCGGTCGTCGTTTTCATTTTGCCGACCCGAATGGCAATGAGTACGCAGTTTGGACTGATATGGGTGCTTAGTTTTCGAAATTAAACCGGGGGATTGATGACCGCCTTTCAGTACTATGGAATAGACTGGTTAGCCATGACGTTTACTTTTCTGGCTATCTGGCAAATAGGTAACAAAAACAGGATTGGCTTTGTCCTGATGATGACTGGCAACAGCTGCTGGATCGCCATGGGTTTTCTGACCGACAGCCTCGCCATGATCATTGCCAATATCATCTTCTTTTTAATGAACCTGCGAGCAGTCATCAAATGGTCTGCTGCAGAGGATGAATCCCTAGAGAATACTGCTTGAGACGCTCTGTATGAAGTATCCCACCTCCACCAATGAAGACCCCGGAATTGCAGTAATAACTGGCGCAGGTCGTGGCATAGGCGCTGCAACAGCCAGACTGTTTGCCAAACAGGACTATTTTGTCTGCATTAACTTCAAAGCCAATACTGAAGCTGCAGACAATCTGGCTCTCTCAATTGAGAATGAGGGCGGCCAGTGCATAACTGTTCAGGCTGATGTTGCTACTGAGGAAGGTGTCCATAAACTGTTCTCTGCAGTCGATCGTCTTTCAGGTACTCTGGCCGTTGTCGTCAATAATGCCGGGATACTAAAAACACAATCCCGGCTGGACAACATGACAGCCCAGCGTATCAATGAACTGCTGACGACTAATGTCACCAGCTATTTTTTGTGCTGTAGAGAAGCTGTCAAAAGAATGTCCACTTTACATGGCGGTCAGGGTGGCAGCATTGTGAATGTTTCGTCTGCAGCTGCACGAACGGGCTCTCCCAACGAATACATTGACTATGCAGCCACCAAAGGTGCCATCGATACCCTGACCAAAGGACTGGCCATGGAAGTGGCGGCGGAAAACATTCGGGTCAACTGTGTTCGCCCTGGTTGTATCTATACCGATATGCATGCAGACGGTGGAGAACCGGGTCGAGTGGATCGACTGGCTGAAGTATTACCCATGAAGCGCGGCGGCCACCCTGAAGAAGTAGCTGAAGCCATATACTGGCTGGCTTCTGAAAAGGCTTCTTTCTCTACCGGTAACTTTCTGGATCTGGCAGGTGGGGTATAGAACCTCTGTCAGAAACTTATTTCCTCAATACTGCTGACAATTGAGTCAGCTTTACTGACTAACTTCTCATTCTCACTGAACAAATGACTCTCCTCACCCTCCAACTTCTTTGAATCTAAAGATTATTGGCTGTTCAGGGCAGGAGAGAGAATGGATCCAGCTACTCCAACATCACTTTCATCAGAAGCCTATCTGCTGCTTCAGGAAATGGGCATTCGTTTGGATGATCCTTCCAGCAGTAGCAGTGCCACAATTTCTGCCGTAACTACGCAACCCACCCTGAGCTCTTTACCAACTGACCAAACGGGCTCCCTGTCTTTTTCAGACTTTCAGTCTATTACTGCAGCCAGTTTGTCAGCTGGCCCTCAGCTGGATTTTGATCCAGACAGCCTTTTGAACAACCCAGGTTCCCCCAGCCAACCTGCAACACCTGAAAGCACGAGTCAGCCTCCTCCATCAGAGTCAAAAGATATCCTCTCAAATGCCATGCAGTTACATGATATAGAGTCAGTACTGCTGCCCGATGACTCACAAAAGCCCGGTCCATCAACTCAGCTCACTTCAACAGAAAGCTCTTCTCAGCAAATGAGTGTGAACGAAAAGATGAAATTGCACTATATGCTGGGCGATAGCGGCTATACCAAAGCCCATTACGACTATGCCTCAATGCGCCCTAAAAAAAGGGCCGTGAAAAAGCAGCCCCCTCCTGTAAAGAAGCGCAAAAAACCGCAAAAAGAATTTGAGTCGCTGGAGACAGAACTTCTCTTTCTCGCGCTTCAGAAAGGGACTGATGCTGAGTTGGATCTACTAAAACCGGATCTTCAAAAGTTCACCGTTGAAAAAGTTCAGGAACAGTTGGACCAGCACCCATTCTGGGCTTCTGATGAGCTCAAAACTTGTCTGGACGAAGAGCTCGCAGATTTCATCCATGATATCTGTGAATGGAAGGGAGTCACCAATACTCTGGAAGAGCTGATCAACACTAAAATGCAGGAAAGAAATCTTGATGCTTCTCTGCTAAAAAATATTCGATCAGTGAGAGCCAATGTGTGCAGCAATATATCGAAAAGTCACCAACAGACTTTTGATGCTCTCTATACCCAGAAGTTGAAGGATGAAATAGCTCGATTACAGGCTCTGGAGGACAGTGATCAGAGTGCAATAATAGAGAATCCAGATTCACAGTCTGAAGCTATGCCTCTGGGACAACAGTGAATTAAAAAAGCCGGAAGCAATCCGGCTTTTTTCACTCAATATCAGGAACGATCCCCTGGCGGGTTATCCTTCAACTGCTTTGAACGCAGATCATGAGGATCCAGAGCACGAATAACTTCCAGCTGTTCAGCAGTAGGTGCTGTGGTCACGCCAACACTGTCTGGTACATGAACATCAAAGCCAGTGTTCTCCAGAACCTGTTCCACGGTAATGCCCGGGTGCAGGCTGACCAGTTGCAACTGATGATCCGGCCCATTCCAGTCCATCACACACAAATCAGTGATGACCAGTCGAATATCAACATCGTCCAGGCTGTAACCTTTTGGCAGTCGTGCCGGGTTATAACCGATGGATGCCACCATGTCGCACTCGCCTTCTACAAACACACGCTTGTTATGGCTGGGTACGAAAAAGCTGTTGGCATGGCTGATGGAGTTTCCGGGGAAACCACGAACACCCAGCATCTGAACCTTGGGCTGTTCATAGGTGCCGCCCAGTGCAGAAATATTGGCCTGACCATACTGGTCGATCTGGGTTGGCCCTACCATTGCATGGCGCTTACCGCTCCATACGTTATCAAAGATGCGTGAGAAGCCCATCCAGGTTTCATTCTTCTGAACGTAGTCATCACCCCGGTTACCCACAGGATTCGGCTCGGACAACAGAAACGCTTCCGAGTCTGTCATCATCAGGTCCTGATTGGAGGTTTTCATGGCCAGGCTGGCAGCCAGTCGTGGAATCAAACCAATACCGGTAGCCAGCACTTCGCCGTCATTTTTGAAGGCTTCTGAGCCAGCGCAGATCATCAATTCTGCGAGAGAATAGTCTTTACTCATTGTCCGTATCCCCTCTTAATAAACCGGCATCGGCAGTTGTTTGATGGCTTCCAGACCACCAACCTTGGCCTGATACTCTTCTTCAGTGGAGCCCTTGATGAACTTCTCGTAATAGGCTTCAAAACCACCTTCTTTGGCAGAAGCGTTGTATTCCTTGAAGTGTTTGACATCAAAACCATACAGCGGAGTGCACGACGATGGGTGAGCACCACCTGGAACCAGGCTCACACCGGAAGTCATGGAACGCTCCCAATATACGTAGCGAGACTCTTCTGGATTATTGAAGTAATCACTGTCCACCAGCTCATCACAGGTCACAAAGGTTTTGTCCGCTGCACGGGCAAACCAGTCATCCATGTAATGATCGTTACCCTTGATCTGGCACACGCCGCGCTCATCCGCACGATCAACGTGCAACAGGGAAACATCCAGCTTCAGAGCGGGCATAGCTACCCACTCTTTTTCGTCGTAAGGACTGTCGATCACTTTCAGCTCAGGATTCACTTTGACCACATCGGTCCCCAGGCCAATCTGGGTAGGAATGTAAGGGCAACCCCAGGCAGCGGCACGCAGACCCAGCAGCATCATGCCTTCGTCGATCTCCATGGTTTCAATCTCACCTTTCTGGCGAGCCTGACGGAAATAAGGTTCCAGAGGAATGAAATCGAGGGAGACAAAAGCAAAGATGACTTTTTTCACCTTGCCGGCAGCACAGAGCATACCCACATCGGCACCGCCATAAGCGACGATGGTCAGATCTTTGACATCAGAACGGAGAATTTCCCTGATCAGGGCCATAGGCTTGCGACGAGGGCCCCAGCCACCAATCCCGATGGTCATGCCATCGCGCAATTCGCCGACGATGTCCGCCGTGGTCATGCGTTTATCCATTGCTACACCTTTTTTATTGAATTCATTACCTGCCATGCTCAAGAACAGTTATCTATTTTGATGTTGTCTGCATGGCAGGAAAGACAGGTATTCCCATGCTCTCTTCAAAAAAGTACGCACGGGAATAGACAGAGAGAGCCGTTACTGACGACCAACGCTAAAGTCATGACCCCAAAGGCTGACGGAGCTGCTTTCAAAAACAGTATGACGATCCCAGTCTACTACCAGACCACCACAGCCGTATTCCATGTCGAAGCCGGAAGGTGTCTGCATATAGAAAGACACCATTTCATCGTTAGTGTGCTTGCCCAGAGTGGCGGACAGTTTCACGCCGTGAGCTTCCATACGATCCAGGGCACGACCCACATCATCCATTTCTTCAACTTCCAGCATCATGTGTACACAACCACTTGGGACTGGACACTCGAAGATCGCCAGAGAGTGATGACGGCCATTATTACAATGCATGAAATGGATACGTTTCTTGGGCTCGGCAGGATCATCGGTAAAGGTCACCTGCATCAGGTCAGACAGGCCAAAACCCAGAACATCGGTATAAAAGTCGCGGCAGGTATCGAAAGAAGGCGCAGGAATAACTACGTGGCCCAGCCCCAGATCCGTAGTTACGAACTTAGAGACACCGACAGGAGAGACAAAGTGCTTGAAGTCCTGAATCGGTCCCCAGAAGAGTTCATGACGGTTGCCATCAGGATCGGAAAACTTGATCAGTTGCTGCACCTTTCTGGCTGCAGCTTCTTCTTCCGTACCGACAGTCACTTGAACATCGGCTGCTTCCAGTTCGGTAATGGCCTGTTCAAAAGCTGCTTTATTCGCTACTTCCCAACCGGAAGCGCCGTAACCATCACGATCAGACTTTTCTACCGCAATGCGGTAGTTACGCTCATCCATTTTCAGCAGCAGGGTATTCTCATCAGAGGCTTCATGCTCCATCAGCCCCAGCACCTGGGTGCCGTACTCCTGCCATTTAGCCAGATCGGTTGACTCTACGGTCACGTAGCCTAATCCACGAATATCCATGCTGACTCTGCCTCATCATCTTGTTTTTATTTCCAAAGACTGCTTTTCTGCCAAGCGTTCTGTTACACAGACCCGCTTCACAGCCTTTCAGGGACTGAGCATGATTAAATCGGTAGCAGCAAGAGTCATCATCGTCTAATGGGACTACTGGGCAGTTTGTGAATTTGTCTTTACCACCCTTGTGCCTGATTTCCTTCTATTCTTTCGTTTTAGCCAGCAAAACCGAGGCTGTAATGAGGCTTCATAAATCTCTCTTTTTGATCTTATTACTACTGGTCACGGCCAACAGTTATTCTACTGAAAACAGTTGTCAGGCTGATCCAACGCATCTGCCAGAAAACACAATCAGCACTTCCTGGTGGAATCTGAAGCCGGTTTTATCCTCACTTCAATATGTTGCTTATACCGTTGCCGCAGCCAAAACGGCCATTGATATTCGTTCAGACCTTTCCAGCTTCGGAGAAACACTGAAACAAGAGTCAGAACATTTCTGCCCAAAGCTGCCGGAAAACATGCCAGAACACGTTGCCATGATCATGGATGGCAACAGAAGATATGCCAAAGGCAGATCACTTGACCAACCCAGTTATGGTCACTTCTTTGGCGCAGCACGTCTGTTACAGGTAACCCGAATAGCAGAAAAACTGGGCATCAATCAGCTCACAGTTTATGCGCTCTCTACTGAAAACCTTGCTCGCCCTGAAGAGGAAATAGCCGTACTGATGGCGATTGTACGAAGTGTTCTGGAACACTGGGAAAAGGAACTGGTTAACTCTTCTATCAGGGTTCAGCACCTGGGATTCAGAGCCAAGTTGAGCAAAGAGGTTCTACAGGCTATTGACTCCATAGTGGAGAAAACCCGAACGCATACCGGCCTGACTCTGAATATTGCCTTTAACTACGGTGGACAGGCTGAATTTGTTCATGCAGTGAGCCGTATTTTGAGTCAGAGTCATCCTGACACTAAAGTGGACTATTCATTGATTCAGCAGAATCTACTCACCGGAGGACTTGCTGGTTGGATTGACCCCGCCCTGGTCATCAGAACCGGTGGAAGAAAAAGACTGAGCAATTTTCTGGCTCTGCAAACCCTATACAGCGAACTCCACTTTACCGACACACTATGGCCAGACTTCACGCCACAGCAACTCCTTGAAGCGCTCAATGACTACTCTCAACAACAGAGAAACTTTGGGTTATAAAACTTCATCACTGTCCAAGGATTTAACTATAATAACTTCCCGATTTACATACGAATTCCGTTCACCCTGAGCTTGTCGAAGGGTCGTGGTATTAGGCTTCGACAGGCTCAGCCCGAACGGGTTTGAGAAGGGTTCAACAAGGACATTATTTCAGGACTATTCCCAAGGCGAAGTTAATTCAACTATCGGTTTAAATCGCTCCCTTAACTCGATAGGATTAAACCCAATAATTATGAAAACAAGAAGGGGAAGGACACCATGAGACCCGCAACCGCACTCTATCAGCTAAAGAACATGACGGAATCCTTTCTCGGCACCAATGTTCTCAGACTGGCCGGTAAATCCACCTCCGGTGTCTATGACTTCAAGTTTGGCAAGTACAGCCCGGTACTTTTGAGTGTTCCCCATGGTACCCAACGCCCCAACGAATACTTTTCCTTTGATCCCAATGGTTACACATTGACGGAAACCATGAATGTCCGGGTTCATAACGTACGGATGGTCCCCAAAACCGAAAAGGGGTTCTCCGTCCAGGAAATTGAAAGTTACAGTCTTGGGGGGAATGGGGCCGACATCATGGTGACCGGAATGCTCAGCGACTGTGCATTCTGTATCAAGGGTCAGGACACAGCGCCTATTGTTGCTCATATTCAGCCCCGTCCTACCGAACAGCTGGGCGCCGTTGATATGCACCGGGCCATCATTCGCAGTGGTCGATTCAAATACCATGAGGGCAGTGTTGACCGATCATTAGGCCGGGTTCAGAACGGCCACAATCATATGCGCTACCAAAGCTACTGTTATGTGGTCGGAGTGAAAAACGGTGGTCGCTGGCGTATTTATGCCCAGCATGTCATGGGCAGTGCGGGGCCCATACTAGGTGTAACCCGTCTTCTATAAGAGCGAAAATGGCCAGTATTGTCTGGCCTCATAAGCCATTTGGATGATCATAGACCTGAAAGCCTTCGCTATAGTCATTCACTGGCACGCTAATAGAAGAATAATTATATGTCCTCTCAAGCTCCACTCTCAGAAACACCTGACCTGGGCAAGGTGCTGGTCACCGGTGGTGCAGGCTTTCTCGGCCAGAATCTAACTCGAACCCTGCTGGACAAAGGTTACTCTGTCAGAGTGTTCGATCTGGCAGAATGCCCTCTTGAACACCCCAACCTGGAAAAGCTGCAAGGCAATATTGCCGATAAATCCGTTGTAGCCAAAGCCTGTGAAGGCATCAGCACTGTTTTTCACACAGCAGCGATTATTGAAATTCGCTCCAGCCGTGTAGTTTCTACCGAAGTTAGAAATCTGTCGTACAATGTCAACCTTGAAGGCACTCGCAATATTCTGGAAGCCGCCCAGAATTCAGGAGCACAAAGGCTTATTTACACCAGCTCCAACAGTGTTGTGGTAGGAGGCAAACCCATCGTCAATGGCGACGAAACCCTTCCCTATGTTACTGAGTTTCGCGACCTGTACACCGAAACGAAATGCAAAGCCGAACAGCTGGTTCTGAAGGCTAACGGTGAAAAAGGCTTGCTGACCTGTGCAATTCGACCCAGTGCTATCTGGGGGCCAGGTGACCAGACAGTCTTTAAACTTCTGATTGACGAATTAATTGCCGGCACTGTCAAAGCCATTGTTGGTGATGGTAAATCCAGACTGGACAACTCTTATGTCCATAACCTGATTCATGGCAAATTGCTGGCAGCCGCTCAACTCAAAGAAGACGGAAAAGCACCGGGACAAGCCTACTTCATCAACGATGGTGAACCCGCGAATATGATGGAGTTTTCTCGTCCTGTTATTGAAGGTCTGGGCTACCCCTACCCCGAAAAACACGTCCCCTACGGTCTGGTGAAGTTCATTATTGGTACCTGGGAAAAACTGCATCAATGGTTCAAAGTTCCGGAACCGCCACAAACCACACTGGCACTGGAAAGAATTGGTATCGATAATTTTTTCAGTATCGAAAAAGCCAGAAAAGATCTGGGCTATGTGCCACTTTATACAACGGCCAGCGGTATGGAGGAAGCCATGCCTTATTATCGGGAGCTGCATAAAAAACTAGCCAGTTAATTATGCATTCTCAAGATTGACAAGCCTTATTAAGTAAAAGCTGTCTGATATTAAGTTTTAATCAGGCAGCTTTTTAAG
>NZ_LASA01000134.1 GCF_001562015.1 Endozoicomonas arenosclerae
GTGAATATGCACGAGATGAGGACGGCGACGGTTTTCATGAGATTCATGTGAATACAATGGAGGGGTTCTGGTCGCTGTTGCGTTCCTGGTTGCGTCCTCATCGGGGTATATCACAAGAGAAGTTACCGCTGTATTTGGGTTTCTTCGAGTGCCTGCACAATATCAAGAAGCGCGGGAAAGCAGCTCTAACCGGTCTTCTGGGAGTGTTGTTTGGATAACTCCCCGGAATCCATTAAGAGCCTTCCTGAATACCGATATCAATGGCTGTCATCGCATCAACCTCTGAGAGTTGCGGGCAAGAAACCGGTACTCAGAGGTTAGACGTGATACGACAACTGCACAAAGAATGGTCTGATAAGGTTCAACAAAAGCAGTTCATTTAAATTTAACCGCAGTACCACTGACGCTGACCATCATCATCCCCCCTTCTTTACCCACTACTTCATAGTCGATATCAATACCCACAATTCCATCGGCTCCCAGCTCTCTGGCCTGCTCTTCCATCTCGGCAAAAGCAATCTTGCGGGCTTTGCCCATCTCTTTTTCATAGGCCCCTGAGCGTCCACCAACGATATCGCGAATACCCGCAAAAAAGTCCTTGAAAACGTTTGCACCCAGGATAGCTTCACCCACGACGATGTCCAGATAATCGGAAATTTCCCGGCCGTCTACTGAGGAGGTGGTGGTTTTTAGCATGATAGCTCCTAAAAATTTCTACATTGACTGAGAGAATGGTTTACCAAAGATTAAACACTTTAAGTTCTAAAACAAAGTCAGAGATATTTATCGACTATACGGTCACCTTCACTCCAAACTCCATCTTCAAAGCGCAATTCACGCCCAAAAAGTGGATGGAACTTTTCATGATCTATAAACTCTTTTGCACATTCATATGCACTACTCTCTCCTTCGGTCCTCTCTTTAGAAAACATCAGGACTTCATGGTTAGGGATATATGCAGAAAAACTGTTGCCAAATGCTCTCTTCACATACCCCTGAATCGTAGGATTTAGTAGCATTGAGGACTCAAACGTCTGATCCACAGAAAACGCCAGAAAGTTCTGAGTTTCACTCAAAGGATGAATTTTAAAGTTTTCCTGAAGTGTATAATCTACCAAGCTATTCAGAGCAATAGCCTCAAGTTCATCTCTATTGATGTTCAGACGCTGTAGGTCAATGTATGAAAGCACTTCCATTTCGGAAAAACCCTGAGGATCAGGAATAACATATATTACTGATAAATTTTCTGTAAAAGCATCTACAATCATTGTTGTTTCTTTAGTACCTACAGGTTCTCCTTCAGGTATAAAATACTGTTCTCGATCCCTTAAAAAGACAGACCAGAACTTGTTACTTTTAGTAAAGTCAAGTTTATGCAATTTCTCATTTCTAACAATCTTAGGAATTATCTTCAAACCTAATTCTTGAGACGATATCACTTTATCTAGCGTTTTAAGCAACTCAATGCATGCAGTTTCGAAGTTTGCCGACAAGGCTCTATTTATATTTGAGTTTATATTGACTGTGTAGTTCTTCCTACCACTTTTAATTATGTACAAGTAAACTGGAGATCCATCTATATTGTCACTATAAAAATACTCCATATTTGAAAAAGCAAATTTATGTCCAAGTTTCTTTAACTTAAACCTTAATTTATAACCATATAAGCACTTTTTAATAGCCAAAGGAAAAAAAGGCTTTTTCTTTATTTTTCTCTTAATATAGAGGTAAAAAAGTGCAACCAATCCAATAATTAGTGTATGAGCCATAGCAATTAGTAATGATAAATTACGATATCTTCTTCTGAGTCGATGGCCTGATTCAGCCAACCTGAAAATTGTTCTTTTTGTTCTTCATCTATACTGTCATCCTTTAAAACAGAAATACGCTCTATAACAGACCTTGCATTCTGGTAACGAATAACAAATACACCCGGAAAATCATCTCCACGTACAATGCCTTGATCGTATGCATCCTGTGTATCTCTCCTTATAGCGGGATCAAAATATAAAAATTCTGGAAAACTACAAGGGCTCCAGCAATGATTAGGTAAAAGTTCACCTATTGAAGAGACAATAAGCTCTATTACATAACTTTGCTTATAGATTTGCTCATCCCTATAGTCAGGATCGGTTAATGTAGATATTGCAACATCTATTGAGTTTTTATCTGAATGAAGCTGGCGATCAATATCAATAATTCGTTCATAGTAGTAATTTAAGAATCCTTTTATATAGACTTTATCTCTAGATCCTATCAAAGAGATCACATTGTCAATTTTAACTTTATAAGGCATTAGTCCATAACCCATTTACTTCTCTTCCTCATCAGTCAATCATAACCAGTTTTTTCTAAGTCCGAGGCATAAAGCTCAATAGCTTCTTTATACGCCTTGATACTTTCAGAGCTGGTAGAACTCACCAGCAACTTCAATAGAATAGATACGGCATCACTACCTTTTCCCAGGTTATAGAGATTCATGGCATAAAAGGGCAAAAGCTCTTCATTATCAGGATACTCATTTTTTGCTATGCGAACAAAACTGTCAGCCTCTTCATAGCAGCCGAGACAACGCAGACTGCTTGCTAATCCCAATAGACAATCGAAGCGCTCTGTTTTTGGCAGCCTTCCCTCCAGCGCTTTTTTATAAAATGGAATGGCTTCTCGCTCTTCACCTTGAGCATCATGGCACCATACGATATGAAGCATGGCTCTGCCAAAATCATTACTGACCTGAGAGGCTTCCTGCAGAAGAGTAATAGCCTGATCAAAGGCACCCTGCTTTCTGAGCACAATGGCCTGATCAATCATTGCTGTCATAGTTACACCTGATCGTCCTTGATCCTTCTCATGAAGGGATCTGATCGTTTATTTTCTTTATTATTGGATTCTATCGATGGGAAAAACGACTGTTGAATTGAGCCTGTCCAGGCACTGCCCAGACAACGCAGAGAAATCACCGTAAGAGCGTCGGTGAATTGAAAAATCAATCACCTCCTCTTCAGTGGCATAAATAATCACATTATGACTGTCACTCGAAAGGACTTCGGTAAACTCTTCAATATTCCAGCTAAACCCCAGTAGTTCTTCTGATTCCGGGTTGTAAGGCCCCAGAAAACAGATCCGGGTCCACTGGTCATTCCCCAGATTCTTGAAGTCGATAAACTTATGATTATTCTTTTCAAGCTCTCGCCAGATTGCGTAATCATAATGATGTAGAAGTCCTGAATTTAGCATTCTGTCAATGGAGACTCCGAAACAGGCACCAAAGAAAACAGAGAACACTAAGACTATAATGAGCATGAAAGCCCAGACTGCACTCCTTTTTGTCATCAGAGGCAGAATCTTAGTATTCACTTCTTCTTTTTCTTCTCATGCGCCCATAACCAGGCACAAAGAAAACCCGCAAGCAGCCCAAACAAATGGCTCTCCCAGGAGATATAAGGCACGCCTGGCAATACACCAAAGATTAATCCTCCGTAAGAAATCCCCACGAATATCGAAATCAGTATCAATTTGATCTCACGACTGAAAATACCTGCCAGCAGCAGGAAACCAAAGTAGCCATAAATCAGCCCGCTGGCTCCCACATGTACACCTGGTCGACCCAATCCCCAGACCAGTGCTCCGGATAACAAGATACAGACGACTGTGACTACTATGTAGCGAAGCAATCCATGCTGAAGCACCAGAACAGAGAATATGGCAAAAGGCACTATGTTAGAGAAAAAGTGCAGCAGGCTCCCGTGAAGAAATGGCGAGGTAAAGATGCCAATCCAGCCTGTGGCAGTATCCCTGGGAATCAGACCGTAACTGTTCAGGCTGCGACCAGTAACAATATTAATGACTTCCAGTACTGAAAGGATCAAACAAGCCACAGCGACAATTTTCAGCTGTGATTTTAGTGGGATTTTTACTCGCTTAAAGCTCATGAAGCTATCTCTTTATTCCCAGTCTTTTTTCAATAACGTTCATACATTCCTCTCTATTCTTCTGCCATTCGTTGAATGGCAATGGTATAACATCCAGGCCAGCACGATATAAGGTTTTGTAGGTATGCAGTGAAAAGTACTCCTCAAACTCTCCTGAGTAACCTATGAGATCAACGCCTATGACCTTGTCACCATATTTGCATACCAGATCAACGTCCTGACCTGCTATTCCATAAGCCACCCAGACATTTGCACCTGCTTCCTCCAGACAGGATTTCATCTCTGACACCGTATCGCAAAGCCCTGAATCTTTATCAGACTCTGGAGCACTGTTAACTGAATGCTTTAAATAACGACGGAACAGATTTTCTGAGGACAGTCTTTCTTCATCAATAGAATAGAAAACAATCTGTTTTTCCTTAGCCCGAGTCACTGATACGTTAAAAACATCTTCACGATTTAGATATGTAGAAGCTCTTACCGACTCGTTGTCGATCGACATAGAAAGAAGCATGACATCCCTCTCTTCTCCCTGAAAGCCATATGGAGTCGACACTCTAACTTTAAAGTCTTGTAGAACTGCTTTATCAAAATACTTGATTACCTCTTTCTGCAAAAACTCAGCCTGCTCTCTGAAAGGTGAAAGTATGCCTATTGATGGCTTAACACTAAGCTCACAATGTTCCTCGCAATGTCTTCGTAGATGGGTCAACACAGCTTCTTTTTCCACATTATTTCTACCCGCAGGGGTTCGTTTACCCATCACTCTTATAAACTGCAATGCGCAGGTATTATTTACTCCTGGCCTTGCCTGCATCACTTTTAGCTTGTTTGAGTAAAATTCTGCATTACTGAAAGCAATCAGTTCGGGTTTACTGCGATAATGTTCGTCCAATAAAGTCACTGCACTCTGGGAGCTTATTGCATTTGACACAAAGTCCATTATTGACTGGTCTCTGAAGCCAAAGTGCTCGGGTAACTGACCTGAAAGCCTTGCGGCTACCCACAATTTTTCCTGAGCCGCTCTGGAGAGGAAAGAAACATGCCGCAGCTGCTTTCTGTCACCCACCACGACGGCTCTCTTTGCTCTCTGCAAAATGGGTAAAGCACTTGAAATATCGCACTGGGATGACTCATCAATAACGACTAGATCAAACATATCCCTGACAAAAGGCAAAACCCTGTTAACTTCATCTAATGGTACGAGCCAGATAGGAAAAGCCTTCAAGACAACGTCGAAATCAGTCTTCTCAAAACGTTCTTCCTGCCTCCTGGACGTTTGCGCTTTTAAAGCCTGCTGAAAATGTATGAGCGCTTTACGATTTTTCTGCAGTAGCCGACTGAGGCTCTCAAGTCGATATGCATTGATGTGATCCAGAGAGCAATGCTCAAACTGATCCTGCAACCGACCAACTTCTGACTGACTGGACCAGATTGACTCCCCAGACCCGCCCAGAGTGTAAATTGTTGAGAGTAACCTCATCAAAATGGAGCTATCTGAGCCTGAGAATCTGGCAGCTCTAAGCATTCGGGCAAACGCCTTTTCACCTGACTTGAGCTGCTTTTGAGCTTTACTTAGACGGCTTCTGGACTCTTTAACAGATGGTATCTGGGCTAACCCCTCCTTTAGTAAAGAGTCCAGATGCTCTTTCATGAATTTCAAAAAACTTTGATCATTGGCACAGACAAAACCTGCTTCAAGCCCAAAAGCTTCTCTTAGTTTTTCACCTACAACGGCGACAGCCTGCTCAGTTTTGGCAACAACCAGTACAGATTCCCCATTCAGCATACGATCAATGGCTATAGCCGCAATGGTGTAGCTTTTGCCTGTACCAGGAGGACCGGAAACCAGACTTAACACATGACGGGCAGAATTAGATAATGCATTTGCCTGAGGTTTGCTCAAGAAACCAGGCAGTACTTCAGGGTTTGATGTTGAGCTCTTTTCGGATGAGCTGGCCGGACCTAATACTTCACTGACTGAGCCAGAAAATGAGCTGACTTCCTGGAGCAGAGACAGTTCATGCAAAATACCTCTCGATCCTCTCGAACGGTCTGCAAGCAGAAGATGACTAGCCACACTGATACGCAACTGTGCACATTCATTACTTTTATCGGTAATGGAAGGCCAACGTGTTAGCTCTAGAACGTCCTTTAATGACGTATGAAGTTCCAGCCATTTTCCTATTTTGAATATATCATTTTCTTCCAATGGCCAGCTGATCATTGGAAAAGTATCGATTACTGACGATTCGATATCTTGCTTGACAATCAAGCGAAGTAATGGAGCGTTGACCATGAGATCTTCCCCATCGATTTCAAGATAGATCTCATCATCTCCGGTCAGGCGGGCAGGAAAATACAGCAGGGGCGAATGGATACTTCTTTGTCTTGAAAAGCCTGAAACCGTCTCCAGTTGGCCCGAGATCATCAAACAGCCATAAATCAGACTTCTCTCTTTCCTATAAATATCCGTTTGCTCAATCAGAGCGTCTACTTTAGGACCCAAGAGAGGAAGGCAGGAAACTTGCCCACCGGCAAGCATTTCTTCGCCTTCCATTGCAATACGACGATCAGAACGGATCTTGTCGATGTTAGCTAGAGACAAGTCATAGCAGTCTGCTCTATAACAACGTCTAAAGTAATCTATTATCTTTTTTTGGTCGTACAACAATCTTTCCAGATATCAAAGAAATTATGATTAATTCAAGCTCACTATGGCCGTAAAAATACTAAACCTATCAACTCTTCTTCAGGTCAATGGAGTGTTTGTAACCGAAGTACCCATTGATATAGCCAGTCACATCTATTTTTAGGGTCTTTTTATCAGGACGGGTGAAGGTAATCTGCCTTTCTACCAGATTTGAGCCTCCTCCTGCTCTGCCTGAATAAAACTTCTCAACCATCTCAATTTCAGACTGTCTTTTTTTGAACTCAAAAAGATTGTACTTATTAAACAGCTCTACCAACTCAGTTCTTGTCGTGCTTTTATTTTTTTTCGCCAACCTGAAGGCTATAGTTTCATGACGCCCACTCGCTACTTTAGCTTTAACCGAGCTATTGACATCATGGACTCTTAAAGCACTTTGCGGCCCACGGCAGTCAACCTCATAAAATGTGCCTTTCCACTCACCTTTTAGTTCTTTCAGCAGTTTCTGCAGTTCCTTCTTCTGCTTATTGGAAAAGGTTAGATGGTCCTCAGCATCGAAATAGTCTTCCCCTTGAGCAATGTAATTATCAGACTTTTTGAGGCAGTCGATAGCCATAACAGAAGTTGAAAGCAGCGTAGCGGCGAGAAAAGAGGAGAGTTTTATGAACTTCATTGGTCTTATTTTTCTTTAGGTCAGTGTTTACGTTCTTCAAATATCAGTCAGGGACTTTTTCAGCATGTCCACCACCTGATTCGCAATAGACTCTGTGGTTTCCCTGTCATAATGACTGATTCTGGGTGTATGGATATGGCCAGTAGGAATGCTGGAGTTCAACTGATTTCTCAAACGAATGCTCCGATAGGAAATCTCATTGGACAGATAGCCTCCTCCCGAACCTGAGACCGCCACCTCATTCTCCAGCTCGGCAAACGTTACCGGCTTGAATGATTTAGTCAGTGTTGTGACCTGGTGATTGTCGTTAACTGCAAAAGAGCCTTTGCTTTTTTGCATGCTTTTGACGGGAAGACTGAACTCAACAAACTCATTGCCAGGCAATGAGTGCTCTCCCAGCTTTGGTATTACAGGAGATGTTTTGTCGCCACCAGAATACAGATTATTGTTGTCTGGTGCGCTGGCACTCCTCCTTTTGCCGGGAAAGCGTTCCAGATCAAAGTTTTTCCGCCCCATGCTAACAGTGGTAATCAGGTCAACATTGTTGTTCAAATAAAAGGGGGACAGGACTGTTTCCACCATTCCCTGGTCAAAATCGCTGTAGCGGACAGGTGCCATAAAGGTATTTATCTCGGCCGTTACGCCATTGTGTTCGATCACCATGCCATCCAGCATCATGGCTATAACGCCTGATGGATTACTCTGATCTATATTGCGATCCAGCAAAAACGGGTCAAAACCCGTTAACAGAATTTTCTTGTCAGTGTTCTTGATAAACTCCAGATCGTTCGCCCCTCGACTGGACTGCTCAAAAAGGTGCAATAATGCTTCTCTTTGTTGAGAGGACAAGTTAACAGAAGCTTTGTCTGTACGGATGATTCTGGTTATTTTCAGTCTTTGCCAGTAGAGAGACCGATCATCGAAATCGCCCCTGCTTTGAATGGATATTTTCGCATCTTTCCAGAGTTTGTTTCCCAGTGAGTAGGCTTGAGCCTTCAGCTGTTCATAGGTTTTTGCAGTCCGCCAGTCATTTTTAAACTGGTGACTCAAGTCATCCAGCCTGTTCACAACAGTGGAGAAATGCCCCTCGGCTTTGATGATTCTCTGTTCTTCTACCGTGGTATCAAGAGGGGTAACTTTTGCGGATAGCGTCGATGTCAGGGAAAGCATTAATATAAATACTGCACTATTTTTATAGTTATTATACGTCATTATTTTTCTATTATCGGGCTTTTAATTCAGCAACGGAGGCACTCAGTAATATGCCTCCATTGCACGGTATTTTACCAGGGGTGCTCTTCTCCTTTCCAGGTCAAGAACTTGCCAGAATCTTCTTTCTTCAGTGAGTCTATTACCTGAATTAAACCACTGACGCTTTCTGCTACTGTTATATCGGCTTCACTGCCCCCCATATCGGTCTGGACCCAGCCAGGATGAACAGGGCAAACTATGATGTCGTGTTCATCAAGCTCCATCGACAAAATTTGCATGGCCTTATTAACCGCAGCTTTTGAGGTTCTATAAGCCAGAGCACCCTGTTCCTCCCTGTGGAGCGACCCCATTTGACTGGACACAGTAATCACTTTGGGTCTGTCGGAAGCCTTTAAATTTGGCAACAAGGCAGAAGTTACCTGCATGGGTGCAATCGTGTTAACTGAAAAAGTGTCCAGCCAACCTTGAACATCATTGAACCCGACTGCGGTATCAAAAGGGCCAAAAACGCCAGCGTTATTGATAACGATATCAATCGTTTTTTCGTCCAACTTTGCCGCCAGCTGGCTAAGTGATTCTTGAGAAGTAACCTCCAGGTCGACCAACTCCAACTGAGGTGAAGGAGCCAGCTCACGCAGTTCTGTGGCCTGGTTCGCGTCCCGGCACGCGGCAATCACATTTCGGCCCGAAGCCAGAAACTGCCTGCTCAGTTCAAGACCAATCCCTCTGTTCGCACCGGTAATAAAGACAGTTTCCATTGTAAGGCTCTCTTTGGTGGCAATCACATTAATATGGAAGAAGCGACTCCTGATTGCAAAGGATTCCAGTTACCAGGACTCTATAGTGACTTCAGGCCAACGGTGCTTGAAACTCTTTGTCATGTTTCTATAGCTCTGCTCAGTCATCACAGTCTTATTGGGTCTGATATACATGTTCATCAGATCCTCAAGGCCATAAGGGGCAAAAACCTTTAGCCCGCCCTCTTCAAGCCTGACCCCCACTGCAAAAGCAGGCAGCCATGAGGCAATACCCTCTTCACTGGATGAGTATGGCTCTATTTCATTACCAAACTTCAGGGGATACCACTCATGAACGTTAGCCTGATTCTTTACGTCTACAGGTATATCATGATTTACAAGCACATCAATTTGGCGTTGAAACTCAGCTTCGTGATACTGCTCATGTCGAGCAAAATAAACAACATCAAAGTCTTTTACATTATTCAGAAGAGGTAAACCCAACTTGTGATTCCACACAACCTGAGTAATTGCTCCACCAGCCAGATAATAATCAGGGAGACCCACGTGTCTGCAAGCACTCAATGTTTCATGCACTTCCAGGCAAAGTTTCAGAATTTCTGAGATCTCAGCGGTCATATTTTCTTCTAGCTATCTTTATTGCACATCAATTCTCTCAGCAAGAGACAACGCCATAGATTCATAACCTGCTTTATTTAAATGCACGGTGTCAGACTTCATGGAGCGCTTCCCAAGCAGTTCACTCAATGTCCCCAGATCAGCCACCAGTTTATGTTTCTCTGCCAGCGACTCGTACAGTGGTAATGGTGAGAGCAGCAATGAAGGCTTTGGTACACCCACCAGCAACACTTCAGACTGGTAAGACCGAATCATACCGATCATGGTATCGAGATTTTGTTCAAGCTGATCCAGTGGTAGCTTCTGTAAGACATCATTTCCGCCATAGAATAGGATAACCAGATCAGGGTTGTACTTCTGGAGCACACTTTCGAGGCGGGCGAGACCTTCAGCACTGGTTTCACCTGATACACCTTCATTAATAACCTGAACGCCAAGCTCGCGTTGTAAAACACTTGGGTAACTGTTTTCTTCTGTAGTACCGACCCCCTGGGTCAGACTGTCTCCAAAGGCGACGATGACACTGTCTTTCGTGAGTGAAATCTGGTTACTGCTGGAGCATGCCGTGAGCAAAAAAAAAGTAACCAGGAAGAAAAGCGACTTAAGATTAAACGACTTCATAACATCCATTTCTCTTTATATTCAGATCTGTAGACAGTGAATAGCAGGGAAAACTTAAACTTTATTGATAATCGAGTTTCTTTAGACTTGGCTAATAACACAGATTCCAACCCTGAAATACCTTCCCTGCTTCAGCCTCGTGACTTCTCAACGCTCATTCATGTATCTAAGTAATATGGTTATTGGGGGGAATACCCGAGGAAAGGGCAAAACACGCTACCGCCCGAGGATTGACTGTTTTTTATACTTTTCACAGACTGGCATTCATCCCTTTAGCCAAGGTCCATCTTTCTTTTAAAGCGGACTCTATCAAGATAAACGACCAGCGTACAGTACAAATACGTACCCACTTCACATGTTGATAACTGCACACTGCAGTGCTCATGCCCGGTAATAATTACAATCAAAATAAATAAATTTTGCGGATAAAAAGTAACAAAAAAGCCCTCTTTACCAGGCAATGATCAAGAGGGCTTGATGAATATCTTTTAATCTTCTAATGACTTATCAGAAGAAAATTTTCACAAATAAGCTTGTAGAACCTTGGTCAGTTGTCCATGAGCGATTAATACCAAAGCCCCAATCATCATCAACCTGATACTCTGCACCCACCTGGTAACCGGTTTTACTGTCTACATTATCTTTGTTGTAAGAGGTTCGGTTAACCCCGGCATTAAGCCAAAGACCACCTTCGAGATGATAACGAGCATCCAGTGAGGCATGATAAGCCGTCATCTTAACTTCATCTTTAAAAGATCCGTTTTTAAGCTCATTTTCCACCCTTGCTATAGCAATACCAGGCAGAATATCAAGCTGTTCTGTTACAGAAAATGCGTATGAAACACCCGCCATATAGGAAGCAGTATTCCACTCTGCCCCACTTATAAGTTCATCATCATCAACACTTCCATTAGTAGCGGCAGCCATCAGAACCACAGGAACAGTATCAAACTCATACTGTCCTTTCACGCCTATAGTCTTTGCATCTACTTTTTTATCCAGAACTTCTATGTAATCAATGCTGCCGCTCAGTTGCAGATTGGAATAGTTATAGTTTTCAGAAGCATTAATACTTGAAACAACTGACATAGCTATCGCAAGAACACTCAACTGTTTTTTCATTTCGGACCTTCCACATACTGCGCCTGCAATCCCTTACAGGCTCCCTTTTATTCGTTATACAAGCTCAAATACCATGCAACTTCTTTTCTTACACAGGATATTTGAGCCATTCCATTCGGCGTGGAACCTATCACATTAAACGACTGCCACATAGTATAAATACTTACCTGCATCGACTGACATTTGAGTGCCACTCTCTCTGCCCAACAGTTAATCAATAGGCTCAACAGTCAGCTCGGAACGTTCCAGCCCACTGAGGCGGTGCTCTTCCTCTTCCTGGGTTTCAAACTCCTCTTCCTCAACTGGAATCACCTCATCCACACTGAACATCACTGATGTTGGTGACGAGAAGTTTGGCACGTTGTCATAGCTGAAGACGGTGTAGTATTTAGGAATATTGGCATTACCAAAGTCGTCATAGGTGTACTCATCCTTACCCCCGTAGAGCTTCACACCATCCAGAGGTGAGCGAGGTGGCTGGAAGCGATTGCGCACGACATAACACCCAACAAAATCCGGGTCATCAGGATTCTTCCAGGTCAGCTTCACCCTTCCCTTCTCGACAACCGCCGTTAAATCAGAGGGAGGAGCAACCGGCTTCTTACGACGCTCAATGTACTCAATGACCAACTCGGCCTGGTAAGCATCGCCTTCACTGTACCAGTCAATCACTGCATTGCGTTCCTGTGAAGGTGTCGTTGGCCTGACAATAAGGTAAACAGGCTGTTCACGACCATGTAACTCTTCCAGAATATTGCGGCAATAGCTGTCGAACATGAAATGATGGCTTGGGTTTTCACGCAGCTGACCATTACTGACTTCATAACCCAGATATTCAATCTGCTGCCGGTTCTGGACACTTTCAAAATCCAGTTCTTCCAGCTCGGCCAATTCAATGGTGAAACGAATATCCTTCCGGGTTTTCAGCTGATTCTTGGCTCGCAGTTTAATACAGGCAGAGGTAATGACGGTTTTTTCCGGATCAGGCAACCCTTTCAGGTTAAACGCCAGGTGCCCATAAACTTTGTCACCTTCATTATCAAAGCCGGATTTCAAAGTACCCGGTATGACCGTTTCTTTATCAATAGTGTGGATACTGGAAGGCTCAAGATGAAGCTGCTGACTGGAGCGGGTGTAGATCATCTCCAGACTTGGACGATAATGGATACCGCCACCAAAACGGCCATAACCAATATCAAACTGCATCATCTGGGAATCATGACCCAGGGGTAACTGATCCGGCCCTTCAATCCTCAATACCAGTCGGCCCTGCTCAACCTGTTGCTGTACCAGACGTCTCTCGATGGCGGAAAAGTCCCAGTCGGTCCAGATTCCTTGAGTTAGACTGTCTGATTCAATGGCATCCCCCAGAGTCTGCAACACCGAAGCATTGGCAATCTGATCGTAACTGGTCAAATCACTGATCTCAGTGGCATCCAGAATAGAAACCGACCATTCACCAAACTTTTCAATCTTGGCGTTGACCCGGTTCATGGGATAGAGGGAAAACGCCGCTTTTTTGATTTCAGTGTCTTTAGGCAGATTTTCCAGATTAAAAGCCACTACACCATAGCAGCAACCTTTCTTGCGATTGACGCCTACAAACAACGAATTATGGCCAAAATGACTGCTGTTCTGAGCAAGTGTTCTCTCTCCCACATAGCCGACCTCTTTTTTAGCCGGGAACACTGTGTAGAAGTATTCATCCTTGTTCAACAAAGTCCGGACTTTCAACATCGGGGTAAAGGGAGATTTAATACCTGTCACCCGGTCTACAGCTCGAACGGTGTAATAGCATCGCTGCCCACTCTTCAGCTGGACATCAGTGCAGGTTTTTTTACCGGTCACAGCAATGCAGTTCTGCTCAGTACAAGGCTGCTTTGGGCCTTCATTGCGATAGATTTCAAAGTAGACATCCGAGTCACAGTCATGCTCCCAACTCAGAGTCACTTGCTGTGCAGTAATCTCATCCGCTTTCAATGCAGATACACGTTCCGGCGCATGATGAGAGTAGTTAATGGCGGATTCAAGAGCATGGAGCAGCGCTGGAATATTCTCATCCACACTCTGAGACATATTCATCAGGTAATCCGGAATGTTCCGGGTTCCTACTTCCACCACCGTGGACAGAATACCTTTGCTGTAATAGTACTCACGACCACTGCCGTGAATCAGATTAAAGGGCGGTTTGCCACGATGAATACCGTATTGCCGACCAGTGACTTTGCGAATCTCTCCAGCCATATTGGCACAGAGCATGTTCAGGTCAGTGCCCTCAATCTCTTCTTCATGGTTGAACTTATGAGCCGGAAAGAAGACATTGCCCTGGGAATGGTAATCCAGCGCTACCGTAATGTTGGGTCGATGATCAACAAACTCTTTAATGGCTCGGGTTTCCGGCTCGGAAAAAGCCTCTGGCCCTCCATAAACGACGGAGCTTGTATCCGTATTCTTGCGGAAACGAACACCAAAGTTCCTGTTCAGATCCACACCAAAGGTGCCGTCACCGTTATCCCGGCGGTTTTTTCGCCAGAAAGAGAAATGACGTCGCGAGTAATGAACTACCCCGCAGCAAGCTGCGGGGTATCCTCAGTGCAACTTGAGTGGTCAGTCCATAAACAGACTGATTTGGTTCGGACTTATTTCCTTCCGGTGTAGCTGCTTGCACTCCGCATTGCCTTGGTTTTTGACATAATTTGCAATTACATCTTCATTACCATGCTGGCCGACAGTATTCATAAAATATCCTGAACTCCAGAATGCTCCACCCCATAACTTTTGCTTAACTTCAGGGTTTTTCTTGA
>NZ_LASA01000135.1 GCF_001562015.1 Endozoicomonas arenosclerae
TGATAGGTGAGTGTAATTAAATCCATATAAAACAATAGGTTAAAAAATAATTTCGTGTTTTTTTATATTTTGGCACGCTGCTTGTAATACCTATGCCGTCAGCCGTGACGTGTTTCATTTAACACATCGGTGCGAGTGGCAATGCCATAACGTATTCCGTTGCTGACACAGGAAAGCCGAAAGGCTCAGGTTCGACTCCTGACTACGTATAGCTAAATGGTAAAGCAATGGATTTTTATCCCTCAAGTGCGGGTTCGAATCCCGCTACGTAACCCATTACTTGCAGGTTCTGCCTGCTCCAAAAATGAAACGAGTAAACAGCTGCGCTGACCTCTGTGAGGTGTCTGCAGTTTCGGCATAAGTCATCGCAGGCAGGGTTGCTCCCGGTCACTTACCCCGAAACAGGCTGGCATCTGGCAAGTGAGTGACACCTGTTTATTCAGATTAAAAATAAAACTGCTGGAGGAAACGAACATGGCAGTGATTGAAAACACCTGGCTCGGTAAACAGATTACTGTGGCAGAAAACGAAATTGCCTTACTGTACCGCAACAAGAAATTTGAAAAGGTGCTGGCGGCAGGCCGACACCATGTACACGGCATGCGCTGCACGCTGGAAGTGAACAGCTTTGATACCAATGACCTTTACTTCGACGATCCCAATGCGCTGCAAATGGTGCGGGACCATGAAGAAATCGCCGGATTGGTCCATGAATGGAAAATCGATAAAAGCGAAGTAGGGCTTCTGTATCACATGGATGTTCTGCAGGGCATTGTGATGCCTGGCGGCACACTGCTGGTTTGGAAAAAAGCCGGAAAACTCGAGCTGAAGAGGGTGTCTCTCTCAGAAGGTCTGATGGTTGAACGCTCATTGCTGGATGACATCAGGCTCAGAAACGTCAATCAACCGCAGAGATTGCTGGTGGAACCCGGTAGTCGTTTGCAGGTACCTGTACTTGAATCTGTGGTCCCTGCTGGCCATATAGGCATGTTGTATGTCGATGGGGTTCTGCAGCAGGAGTTGAAGGCCGGTCTTTATGGGTTTTGGCAGATCAATCATGAGATGGAAATAAAAATGCTGGATCTTCGTCAGAACACCCTGGAAGTGTCAGGGCAGGAAATACTGACGAAAGACCGTGTTTCCATTCGGGTTAACCTCACAGCCGGTTTTCGCATCATGGACGCACGACAGGTGGCTGAAACATTGCCTGATTACGAAGCCTTTGTTTACCGGGCTTTGCAGCTGGCATTAAGAGAAGCCGTAGGGACAAGAACCCTGGATCAGTTGCTTGAAGACAAGCTGCACATCAACACCACGGTCATGGATCAGGTGGCAGCCGAGTTGGAAACCGAAGGCATCCGTCTCGAAAGAGCCGGGGTGAAGGACATTGTGCTGCCCGGAGAGATCAGGATGATTCTCAATCGGGTGGTTGAGGCTCAGAAAGCCGCTGAAGCCAATGTCATTAAAAGAAGGGAAGAAACCGCGGCAACCCGAAGTCTGCACAACACGGCAAAAATGATGGAGAACAACCCCATTCTGTTACGACTCAAGGAGCTGGAAGCCCTGGAGAAGGTGTCTGAAAAAGTTCAGAACCTCAACGTCTATGGCGGTATTGATCAGCTGATGAAACAAACTGTCAGGCTGGATTGAAGGGATGGGAAGGAGTCATCCAATGAAGACAATGAAAAACAGGGTGCTGGAAGAACTCGCACTCATAGAAAAGGAACACAATGTTCGGGTGTTGTATGCCTGTGAATCCGGAAGTCGAGCCTGGGGCTTTGCTTCCGGAGACAGCGATTATGATGTTCGATTCATCTATGTCAGGCCTGCAGATTGGTATCTGACTATAAATGTTGAGCATAAAAGAGACGTGATCGAAAAGCCGATCACCGATGAGCTGGATATCAGTGGCTGGGATCTTCGCAAGGCCCTTAAACTGATGAAAAAATCGAATCCATCATTGGTGGAATGGCTGAACTCTGATCTTGTCTACAAAGAGGTGAGTGGTTTCAGAAACTCTATGGAAAAGGTGCTGGGGAGGTATTACTCGCCAAGAGTCGGCTTTTATCATTATCTCCATATGGCCAATGGAAACTTTCGGAATTACCTGAAAGGTGAGACGGTTCGATTAAAGAAATACTTCTATGTATTGAGACCCGTCTTGTGTATGAAGTGGATAGAAAACTACCACTCCATACCACCGCTGGATTTTGAAACCCTGGCCAGGGATCTGTTGACGGAAAGTGAGTTGATGGCCTCCATAGATGAACTGCTTGATAAGAAAAGAGCCTCGCTGGAAGCTGATTTAACTCGTCAGATAGCGCCCATCAACCAGTTTCTGGTAAGTGAACTGGAGCGATTGGGTAGTAGTGAAAAAGCCACTGCAATACCTGCTCATAAAGAGTATGAAGACCATTTAAATCCGCTGTTTAAAGCCTGGGTTCATTCCCCGTCTGAAACAGAGGGTGCAGTAAAAGGAAATAAATTATGCCTGTAGTTACGCTGCTGGCCGCGAAGGATCAGCAAAAACCGGTCAAGATCTGGACCGATGAGGTAGAGCATGAAGCCCTGGCGCAGATGCGCCGGGTAGCTAGCCTGCCGTTCATTTACAAACATGTTGCCGGAATGCCGGATATCCATCTGGGTCGTGGAGCCACAGTTGGATCTGTTATCGCCACAACGGATGCGGTTATTCCCGCCGCTGTCGGGGTGGATATTGGTTGTGGGATGAATGCTGTCAGGCTTTCCCTGAAAGCCCATGATTTGCCCGATAACCTTTATCAGATCCGCAACGATATCGAGCGAACCATTCCATTAGGAGCGGGTGGTGCCCATAAAAGTGAGCAGCTGGCCGGTGGTTCCGTGCTTGCCATGGGGCTCAGTAATATTCTGGAGAAGCATCCGGGTATCTCCAAACACGGGAATGCTCGTAAGTTTGCCAAGCAGCTGGGTACCCTGGGGTCTGGTAACCACTTTATTGAGCTGTGTCTTGATGAAAACGACGATGTCTGGGTGATGCTGCATTCCGGCAGTCGTGGCATCGGCAATATGATCGGTCAGTACTTTATCCGACTGGCAAGAAGAGAGATGGAACGCCATCAGATTCATTTGCCGGATAAAGAGTTGGGTTATCTGAAGGAAGGCAGTGAACACTTCGACGATTATGTGGAAGCTGTCGCCTGGGCTCAGGATTATGCCATGCAGAACCGTGAGCATATGATGAATGCCGTGTTGCGATCACTGAAGCATCGACTGAAGAAGTTTACAGTGACTCGTGAGGCCATCAATTGTCACCATAACTTTGTCGAGCGCGAAATCCATGACGGTGATCGTGTCTGGGTTACCCGAAAAGGGGCAATCCGTGCCAGGGAAGGGGATCTGGGTATTATTCCAGGCTCCATGGGTGCCCGCTCCTACATTATTCGTGGTAAGGGCAATGCGGAATCTTTTTGCAGCTGTGCCCACGGTGCAGGGAGAACCATGTCCCGAACCGCAGCCAGAAACTCATTCACCCAGAAGGATTTACGTGAGCAGACGGAAGGCATCGAATGTCGAAAGGATAAAGGTGTGATTGATGAAATCCCGGCAGCCTACAAAAACATAGATCGGGTCATGGATCTCCAGACCGATCTGGTGGAAGTAGTGCATACCCTGAGGCAGGTGGTGAATGTTAAAGGGTAATAAGAGGAGCCGGTGGCTCCTCTTATTCTTATGAATTGACGGACTTATTGGCTGTCTGGCCAGTGAGTTTGTTTAACATGAATTTTTAGACTAGATTTATTTTCTACTCAAAATTACTTGTCGAGAAAGCCATGAAGCTTTGCAGGCTAGTCGGTGTTCTTCTAATCGTTCTTGCTTTTGATGTCTCATCCGCTCCAGTCCCTCCACCTGATAGAGTACTTTACCAAGAGTTCATGGAAAAATTGGGCAGGTTCAGGCTAGAGAAGCGCTCCTGCGATTCGGAGCAGGAAGTTGTACCTGATGTATCCAGTCCTTACCCCTGGGTGTCTCGTCTGCTTGTTCATAACAACGTTTTTCATGACTTTAATCACTGTCAGGCCATTTTGATCTCAGGGACACATTTGATTACATCTTCAGACTGCCTGGCATTCACTCAGAAAGGTGAACGTTTACCGGTTGAGTTTCAGGGAGAATACGGAGCTTTTACAGTCTACGCACGCCGGATGATCAGAAAAGTCGATGGCACAGCAATTATTTCGAATGTGGCTTTGATTGAACTCTCTGAATCCATTCATTCGGAAGTTCCCAAGCTTGATTTTAAAAACAGGAGCTGCGATCAGTTCCCGGAAATAGAGTCTCCCCAGGGGATAACATTTTTCAACTCTACGACAGCCCGGGTTTACCCTCTGGATTTCAATATCACCTGTGTTGCGAGTCCCGCATATGCAGCTGAATTAGTCGAACCTGTTTCTCAGCAAAATCCGGGCTCACCCTTATTGAGCTTTGTTGATGAAGAACCGGTTGTTTCAGGTGTCTGGAGTGTTTTCGATCCTGCTCAGTGTTCGAGCCGAGGTATAAGTTATTACGCCTCTCTCGGGGTGAATAAAAAGTTTATCGATCAGTTTCTCGCCATTACCGAAACAGAGTCCGGGGAGCGCACGACCAGAACATTATGGCCTAATGAGTGGGTAAAACTTGATGATGGTACAAAAGAAGAACCTTCGGTAATGTCAGGTGCTCCATCAGATAGCACTGACAGCAACTCAGCTTTTCCTACTTCCGGTGCCAGTTATGCTGAATATGGTACATATACCTTGTTTTTGGCCGTGTTTATCTTGACCTTGTTCGTATAATCGATCATTCATCAAGTGTCGCAGGTCTAATCATGCGGATCTTTTGATGGCCCTGAAAAAAGGTTTGAATGGACAGAATTTGTTACTTATCCAGTCTTATTTTGCAGGACTTATAGAGCGGGAGCTTGCCATATTGAAGCAAGTTCTCCCTGGAACAAACTAACCGGTACCAGTTGCCTGGTAAAACCGCGCTTATTCTCTGACTGGGCTCAGAGTAATGTGTCGGATGTTGGAGTGTACAAGACGATTAATCGTTTTTATCTCAGAGTAACAGGCACTCAAATGGCTGAACGTTTCCCCGGTATTCTTTTTATCAGGATGTTGTTCAAAGGCTCTCTTTCTTTGCAGTCTGTTTAAATCGGAGATAAGCCCATTGGTAGGAAAATTATTGGCCCTGGCGCATTCCACTGTTGGTACTTCTCTCTGTCTTTGCCGGTATTCTTCTGAGATCTCTGGAGAAATTTGATAATACTCACAGTATTTTTCAATAAAGGCATTGGAATAAAGGTCATAGCTTTGCTGGTTTGAAGAGGAAAGCTCAGAGTTAGAATATGAGACTTCTTGCGTCAGTCTGTTATGAGTCTGTTCTACATATTCATGACTGACCAGATAATTGAGGCCAAGCTGCTCCGTCTCTGGAATGATTTTGACTTGACGGGCCATAATAGCCGGAAACTTACCGGTAGTCATAAGTTCTAAAACCGGTCCAATCAGATCAATATAGTTACCACGACCCTGGATCAGGGAGCCAGCCTCTACAGGCATCATTGCTATCATTGTTGGCAATGTCCCAGAGCTGTCCATACCCCAAATCTCTCCTATGTCATAGGTTTTGAACCCTTCGGAGTTCATTAAGGTTATGGATTCATAGTTGAAATAAGGATTATTGGCTTTTGCCACAACGGTAATAGCATTTCGATTTTTGCAGTTGAAGCTCACCTGGACAAAATAGGGATTGCTGAATTCATTCTCGCCACTTTGATAGAGTACCCGGGTGCTGGTACATGACTGGTCATTCAATTTAAAGTGATAGTGGTCAGCTGGAAAAAAACGCGGGTCGTAGATTTTTTCATGGATGATGTCGCACTGTGGAGTATGGGCAGTCATACCCATAAAGGAGAAGGTATAGCCTGCAGCGCTAGAGAGAAAGTGGAGTGTTGCTTCATAGAGCGTATTAGTCAGGCCAGCCTGACCAAAGATCGGGGTCAAAAGCGTACAAATACAGAGAATTGCCTTAAGAGATAGGGCTCTCAAGGTCGGTCGGCCTTTTTGCATTCAGGTCTCACTCCAGTCATCTAATGATTATTTTTATCCGTTGATAGGCTGATTCGTCCTTGATGGGCTCCAATATCTTGCCAGGGACGTCATGTCCGGCTGCATTTCCTGTCCGGGGCTGTTTATAATCAGTCATTGATTAAAGACCCTCTCAGCGGCTTTTGCCAGTGGATACGTATGGGAAAGACATTCAAGGTATCATCTAAATTCCAGCCTTCCGGTGATCAACCCGAAGCCATCGAAAAGCTGCTGACAGGCATCAATTCGGGACTAGCGTGTCAGACTTTGCTGGGGGTGACTGGCTCGGGCAAGACCTTCACCATCGCCAATGTGATTGAAAAGCTGCAAAGGCCGACCATTGTCATGGCTCATAACAAGACTCTGGCGGCTCAGCTCTACGGTGAGTTTAAAGAGTTCTTTCCGGAGAATGCCGTTGAATACTTTGTTTCCTACTACGACTATTATCAGCCCGAAGCCTATGTGCCCAGCTCCGACACTTTTATAGAAAAGGATGCATCGGTTAACGAGCATATTGAGCAGATGCGCCTGTCCGCCACCAAGGCATTAATGGAGAGGGATGACGCCATTATTGTGGCCACAGTGTCGGCTATCTACGGTCTGGGTGATCCACAGTCCTATTTGAAGATGATGTTGCACATCTCTCGTGGGGAGATGATCAACCAGCGGGAAGTGCTTCGCAGACTGGCAGAATTGCAATACACCCGAAATGATACTGAGTTGAAGCGTGCCACTTATAGAGTGCGTGGGGATGTCATAGATATCTTCCCGGCGGAATCTGAAAAAGAGGCCATAAGGCTGGAACTGTTTGACGAAGAAGTGGAAGAGATCAGTGAGTTTGATCCGCTGACGGGAGAAGTCCTGAGAAAACTGCCCAGAGTCACCATTTATCCGAAAACCCACTATGCCACTCCCCGTCAGACGATTATCGAAGCTACAGAATTCATCAAGGAAGAACTGGTGGAACGTCTGGAAGTGCTCAGGAACAACAACAAGCTTGTGGAAGCCCAGCGACTGGAGCAGAGGGTTAAGTATGACCTGGAAATGATGCTGGAGCTGGGGTACTGCAATGGTATTGAAAACTATTCCCGCTATCTCTCGGGTTCCAAACCGGGTGAACCACCTCCGACACTGTTTGATTATATTCCTGACAACGCCCTTTGTGTGATCGACGAGTCTCATGTCACGGTTCCCCAGGTGGGGGGCATGTATAAAGGGGACCGCTCCCGTAAGGAAACACTGGTTGAGTATGGATTCAGACTGCCTTCAGCACTGGATAACCGGCCGTTGAAATTTGAAGAGTGGGAAGGCCTGCGCCCGCAGACCATATTTGTTTCAGCAACCCCCGGCCCTTACGAGGCAGAACATCAGGGGCAAATTGTTGATCAGGTGGTTCGTCCGACGGGTCTGGTTGATCCGTTAATTGAAGTCCGACCGGCCACGACTCAGGTGGATGATCTGTTCACTGAGCTGAACAAGACCGTGGCAAAAGGCGAAAGGGTTCTGGTAACGACTCTGACCAAACGCATGGCGGAAGATTTGACCGATTATCTTCATGAAAATGGAGTGCGTTGTCGCTATCTGCACTCTGGCATCGATACCGTTGAAAGGGTTGAGATTATTCGTGATCTCAGGATTGGTACTTTCGATGTGCTCGTGGGGATTAACCTGCTCCGGGAAGGGCTGGATATGCCGGAAGTTTCCCTGGTGGCCATACTGGATGCCGATAAGGAAGGTTTCCTGCGCTCTGACCGCTCATTGATCCAGACTATTGGTCGTGCGGCAAGGAATGTGAATGGTAAGGCCATTCTATACGCCGACAAAGTGACCAAGTCGATGCAAAAGGCTATTGATGAAACCGATCGTCGTCGTAATAAACAGTTAGCCCACAACGAAGAGCACGGCATTACGCCGAAGAGCGTCCACAAATCCGTAGCGGATATTCTTGAAGGGGCTGTAATTCCTGGTAAGAAGAAAGGTCAGTCCAGTCGAAAAGTGGCCGAGCCAAAAGCTGAGTACCATCATGAAATGTCAGCTCAGGAACTGGCTAAAGAGATCAAGAAGCTGGAAGAAAAAATGATGGAGCATGCCCGAAACCTGGAGTTTGAAGAAGCTGCAGCGGTTCGGGATCAGGTCTCCAAACTCAGGGATAGAGTATTGAAATGACTTTACCTTTCTCTGAAGCCTGCGAAAAGAACAAGCAAGCCATTCTGGACGTTATCCAGCCCCTGTTTGAGAATGCGGGCAGGGTGGTTGAAATAGGCAGTGGTACTGGTCAGCATGCGGAGTTTTTTGCGGCGTCCATGCCTGAAACGTTATGGCAGCCCACTGACCGGGTAGAGCATCTGGCCGTCATTGATGCCCGGCGACAAACCAGTGGTCAGGGTAATTTTCTCCTTCCTCTGGCTCTGGATGTTAATAAAGACTGGCCTGTTGAACAGGTGGAAAATATCTTTACCGCAAACACCCTGCATATTATGAGCTGGAAAGAAGTTGAGCTGTTTTTTCAGGGGATAGGTCAGGTGCTGGTGGGTGGAGGGTTTGTTTGTATTTATGGACCTTTCAATTATCAGGGGCAATACACCAGTGAGAGCAATGCCCGGTTTGATGACTGGTTGAAGCAACGAGATCCAAAAAGCGCTATTCGGGATTTTGAGTCGATAGAAAGACTGGCGAAGACTGCAGGCATGTCACTTCACCAGGACGTTGCCATGCCAGCCAACAATCGTTGTCTGGTGTTTAAAAGGACAAATGGATAATGCTTGTGAAAAATCATGAGCAAACACTAGTTCTGGAATTTTGAGCTAAGCACCTGATTTTCTTTTAGATTGATCAGGAATCGGGGCTTGCATTTTTCAGCTGCATTGATAATATACGCAGCAACTTCAGGCGGTTAGCTCAGCTGGTTAGAGCGTTACGTTGACATCGTAAAGGTCGCTGGTTCGACTCCAGTACCGCCTACCAAAATTAAAAACCCACTCATTCGAGTGGGTTTTTTTATGCCTTGATTTAATTCAATTCAGTATCTCTTGGTGAGTCCTCATTTAAATCTATTCGTTACGGTTTCTTAAGATCCACAGCAGTGTTTTCTGTTAATTAACTGGCCAGCCAGAGATTTAAAATAGATTAAAGATGCCGGTGCCAGGGCAGCACTGAGCACCAGTAAACCACTGGCAAGAACAGCATCGGCTGCTTCTTGTGTGATGTACGTGACGAAAGAAGAGGCGGCGAAAAGAATACCTCCCAGGTTGCCGGTAACAATTTGCCACTTGTCCATCTTGCCCAGTTTTGGGTCTCGCCATTTTGTAGTAACGCCTTCTGCAAGAAAAAACACCACGACAGCAACATTACCTCCGGCAGTTACCCAGAAATCCCCGGAAGCTACCCCAGCGCAGATTACCAGTAATCCAGAACTGCTGCCCAGAGACGTCAGTGAATGATAGTACCTGGCACCAGGGGGCAGGGGCGCTCCAGAGTACCAGCGGCTGAATCCCTGAGTAGCAAGAAAGCCCTGTATCAGTGTCAGTTCTGCCAGTGCTGTTGCTGAGAGTACTTTACCAGTTAAGTCTTCGGGTTCAGAAACCGTTCTGTTGGCAGCCAGTTGAGAAACGATTCTCACTCCGTCTGTTGAAAAGAAAAAGGAAGCTGAAAGCTGCATTGTGTTAAGGAGGGTATCCCAGCAGGGGCGAAGTTCGGGATGAGACAGAGAGTTGACTAGTGGCAGTATGGCTTGGGTCTGATCCGGTGTAAACAAAGGTAATGGGGCAGGAAAAGAATGACCCCTATTCACTGGCAGCAAGACCATCACGATCAGGACATGATGGACTTTGAGAGATGGCAGGTTACTTAGCAGTCCGACTATACCCTTCTCCATTTTATGGATTACTGGACAGTGAGCGTGAGGGTGGAGAAATTTTCAAGGAAGGCGTTAATCCGTTGGGTCCAATCATAATGGCAGTGGAGTAGTCTTCAGTGACAGTATATATCGCATAGACATTGCCAATCAGTAATCCGTCGCAATGGATAACACCTCCCGGAGCATAAATGGCTTTACCAAAGGGAATTTCAAACGCTGTCATGTGATAGCTGTCTTTTCCCACTTTCTTGCCCAGGAAAACATAGCCTCCACCTTGATTGTCCAGATGGCTCCATAAATGGGGTGTGTCATGAACTTCCAGGTAGTAACCACCTCCATGGCTGGGAAGGGTCAGGTAGCCTTTTTCATAATTCTTATCAAAGCGCACTACGTTAACTGGCAGCTCGAAAGGTGCTTCAATGTTCACCGCATCGCCGGTGTTCAGCAGAATAGCATTGTAATAGGCCAGCTTTTCAGCCGTAGCTTCATCAGAGGGTAAATTAAGCACATTATGGGGAAAGTAAAAGGTCCCAAATTTTCCCAGGATATTCGCTTCCGGTCTGGCTCTGGTAATATTTTGGCTCCACTGTCCTCTCATGACCACGTGATCAGGGATGGAAACCTTTTCTGATACACCCACTACTTTGGTTTTGTCGTTTGTCTCCTTCAGTTGGCCTGGCGAGAATTGATAGCTTTTACCGGGTTCAACAAAACTCCTCACTTCAGTAGTGATCATGTCTGATTCAGGCAAAGTGCCATAGCGATAGTTGACGATTTGCCCAATGTTATTTCGGATGGTTTCGGGGAGTTCAGAGGATATTTTTGTGTGCGGAAATTCATTCTGGCTGGCTCCGTATAGGGGAAGCTGGGTAAAGCTAAGCAACAGGAAGTAAAAGCGTATCGAGTATGGGAAGAGTATTAAGGAATTAGTACGCATGAGAATGGTTCCCAAAATGATTCAGGAAGAATTCTAGCTGTATTTTCTGAAAGGGGTTTAAGAATTAGAAAAATGTGTTGAATATTTTGATTTTATGTTAATTGCGACTGGTCGGTCGAGCAGGATTTTGGCTGGCTCCAGTGAATCATTACCAGGAGTATTTCAAAAGCAAAAGCAGGTCTTGGCTATATACTCAGTGCAGCACGTATCTGGAGTATTCTGTCATGAAGCTCAAGAGTTGTTGTCTTATTCTTCTTTTCTTCCCTGCCATGATCCAGGCCTGGATTATCACCATTCATGACTGCAAAGAAGATATAGATTACAAGCTCATAATGAATGACTATGGTCAGTCTAATTGGGAGGGGACAGTGCCTCCAGAGGATGTAGGCTACTTGCTACTCCATATCTCGGCACAGGCAATCACTTATATTAACAATGGACAGGAAGAAGAAATTCAATTGCTGCGTGAACCTATTCAGGGTGAGGCCACGTTAACACCCCAGAATCTGACGGTTGAGGCAGAGATTCATTCTGTGAATTACACCTTCGCCCTAATCAGGGGAGGTAAAGCCAAAAGGCTGGTGACTGATTTAGCCAAGGATTGTCGTCAATAGTATTGGGTTAAATCATTGCTGTACATAAAAGCTGCTGACTTCCCAAAGCACTGACCGTTAAAGCTAATCGGCCAGTGAGTGCTTTAAGTTCTCAGGTTTGCTAAGAGTTGAATGATCAAATGTTCAGGGCATTCAAAAGCAGCACTACAGACAATACCAATCCTCCAATATAGGTTCCCAGGGCACCAACAAAACGCATGGGGTTGGGTTTGGCCATAGTCGCGGGTAACAGTAATCCAAGTACCAGCAGGTAGCGACAAGCGGTGACTAAAATCATGGTCCAGTTAACCCAGTCAGCCGGTTGTGATTGCCCAAGTACATAGAAAAGAATCGCCAGGATAGGTGCATATTCAATGGTGTTTCCGTGAGCGCGCTGGGCTTTATAAAGTGGGCTGGTGGGGTCTGGTTCTCCTCCGCATGCGACGATAGCTTTGCCTCGGGCCAGTGAAACATTAAATCCCAGTAGCAGGCAGAGCAGAGCCAGCAGGGCAATACAAAGTAGAGGAATAGACATGCGTAATCTCCATCTAAAGCTGTCTTTTATTTTAAACCCTTTCGGGCGTTCATCCTGATTAAGAGACTTATCTTAAGTTATTGCGCTAGTTCTCCTCAAGACCCGTTAATGTCTTGATATGAGTTGGGAAGCCGTCAAGACTTTCCTGGTTGGCTTGCAACCAATACTTTTCTACTCCTTCCTGTCCCCTACGCTCAAATGATTTTCTCAGCGTGTCACGATCTTCCTGGTATTCATAAAAGGGGACAGCTGTGCCGCAAGAGCTTAGAGTTTGTTCGATATCAAGAATAAATATTTGCCGGGTGCCCGCTGTTTCCGGAAAAAGAGAGACATAAGACGACCAGTCGCTATCATTACGGTGCAAAACTCTGGCTTTGCCATAGAGACGAAGAATCAAGGGGGCACCCTCAAAAGAACAGAACATGATGGTCATGCGTGGATTCATCTGGACATGGGCTGAACTCTCATTACCACTGCCGGTAAGGTTCAGCCAGGCAATCTGTTGATTGGAAATAACTCTAAAAGAGTCCATTCCCTTGGGCGAAACGTTAACAGTTCCTTCTTCTGCCGCCGTACCAACAAAGAACATCTTTTGCTGTTCTATAAAGCGGGCCTGTTCGTCTGTGATTTCCTGGTAGAGCTTTCCCATGGGATGACCTGCTTGCTGTTTTACATTTTTCTTAAGGGCGGTCTCATTCTACCCGGGTAAAACGGTAATCGGTACTGCCATCCATAGACTGAATAAACAGGTTGGGCTTTTCAGTATCGTTCAGTGTGGCTTTTGCATAGGGCATTTTGGTGCCAAAGGGATTTTTGCTCAAATAAATCCCGAGAGAGGTGATGTCTTTCAAGTGTCCGGGGTTGAGTGCCCGTTTATAATCGCATTGCTTGTTCTGCAGGCTGAGTTTGTAGCCGCCAGTAGAGCTGTCTTGCTCGGCGGAGTAGTCAGCACTGCAAGCCAGAGGCGCATTAATATTGCCTCCGTTGCCAAACATGATTTTATCCCGGGTAATATCCAGTCCCGCCATTATGCCCAGTGTCGGTCTATCGTCCCCCATCCACCGGCCAAGATAGGTGTTTGGCAATTGGCTGCAGCCAGTTAGTGCTGCCGATATTAACAATGTTGCATAGACGGGTTTCATTGACGATTCACCTGATTCAGAGCCAAGAATATGTGGCTCTGAAGTATAGTGGGCAACCAAAGCAACAGTAATAATGAAGAGCTAGTGCAGACAGGCGTTAATAGTCATACATACTCCGTTCATCTTGAGCTGTCGAAGGATGCTGATAATGCACTTCGACAGGCTCAGTGCGAACGGTTTTGGGTATAGCGCTTAAATTGCACTAGGGAACCTGCGAATAAGTCCCTGATCATGAGATAATAATCTCAGCAGCTTGATCAGAGGTAGTCATGGACCAACAACTCTCTTTTTCCGACAGTGAATTCAGCCAGAAGCGACGCAGAACTCGTAGGGAAATTTTTCTTGAAAGAATGGAGGTTCTGATTCCATGGAAACGCTTAGAGGCCGTAATCGAGCCCTATTACCCTAAGCGTGGCAACGGAAGACCTCCTTATCCTC
>NZ_LASA01000136.1 GCF_001562015.1 Endozoicomonas arenosclerae
GTACCGCTATGAAAACATGATGACCCCTTACGAAAAGTTCCTGTCACTGAAGGAACCAGAACAGTACCTGAAAGAAGGGATTACACTGGACCAACTAAAGGACAAAGCGGAAGCCATGACCGATAATGAAGCGGCCAGAAAGCTGCAACAAGCCAGAGAAATCCTGTTTCAATTAGTTCATGAGCGACAAGCCGAGGGTTAGGTAGTAGTACCTGCCTTCAGGCTCATTTCAGGATTGGAAAATACTTTCAATGTGTGTTCATGTTTTTGCCCTGGAGAGAGCTCTTTTTACTCAGGCAATGTGCAATCAAATTTTGCATCGCCTCGACACCTTCAGAATGAGGCAGTCTCAAGCAACGCCCTAAACAACGTCTTAATACCTGGATTAAGATTCATTTTTTCACGAATAGCTCTTTTGAGCAGCGCCCTCCCATCCCTATAATTTACCATTTCCGAATCTCTTTCATTCTCGGTACTAATGTAGGGGCAAACCAGAGCCAATGGTGTAGAGTTAAGCGTCTGAAAGTCTTGACAACGAATGACTCGAGTGACGCTTTTTTGATTTATCGTCCCCATACTAATTTTACTTACAGGCCTTTGATCCAGACTTTGCAGAATCGCTGTCCGCTCATTCGTCAAAGATTCCAATTGAGCATCAGTAGGCTGCGCAGGGTTTGCAATCACGCAATCAGGCGTCATCAAATTAACTACTTGACCTACAAAGCAGCTAGCGTAAATACCCAGCCTATTTGAAGGTTCAGGATAAACAGTCCAAGTATATCTATCAACACCACCCTCAGGAAGAGTAACTGTATACAAGTAGGCCAAGAAAGCCGCACTCTCAAGTCGCATGTCACTTTCCATCTGAAAGATTCCATTTCTAGTTTCTTCCTCTACGTCCTGTTGGATGACCCCTCTCAAAAAACTTGAGCTATCTCCTGCTTGAAGGCGCCATAATGCTTGCGCACTACCATGATAGCGGAATCTAAAATCATTCCGTCTTGCTTCAACCTGAGTTATATTCCTATATAAACGATATTTTCCATAAACACTGTAACCGGCAACAGATTCTCGAGTCGAATCCAAGCCCTGACGCGCCAGATAACTGTCAACTAATGTGCAAACTTCAGTGAGTAATAAGGAGTCATGCAAAGCCAATCTGCATTGAGTAAAAGTCTGTGACACTGCAAAAACCGAAGATACTGATAACGTAATCAGAAAGACTATGACTCTTATAAACACACGATAACCTTTCATTTTCTCTTAAAACTGTCGTTAAGAATATCCCAGATTGTGAATATGGTTTTTATATTTTTCATGAATCTCCCGACCAGCCACACACGCATCGCAATTCGACCTCCCTCCCTTTTTGCAAGAATCCCTGCCAATATTCTTTTAGATTCTTAATGGGTTACGGGGAGCTGGAAACAGGAGGATATATTTGACTATGAATAGAAGACGTTTTTTTGTACAAAAGCGTCATGAAACTTTATGACCTCCTCGACAACGCCAAGTGCTTTGAAAAGATACGCCAGATTCGCTGGCCTGAGGGGGTGAAATGCGTACACTGTGCTAGCTCAGACATAACCCGCCAAGGCAAGGACTAGCCACAGACTGACAGGCAGCGATATTTTTGTAAAAAATGACTCGGCAACTCAGACAGTCCGTATACGATAAGCCCCCTGAGGTGGTCCACAGCGGTGAAACAGAATGAGGTTATGGCCATAAATCTGTCTGCCATGGAGCTGGTGAATATACACGAGATGAGGACGGCGACGGTTTTCATGAGGTTCATGTGAATACAATGGAGGGGCTCTGGTCGCTGTTGCGTTCCTGGTTGCGTCCTCATCGGGGTATATCACAAGAGAAGTTACCGCTGTATTTGGGTTTCTTCGAGTGCCTGCACAATATCAAGAAGCGCGGGAAAGCGGCTCTAACCGGTCTTCTGGAGGTGCTGTTTGGATAGTTCACCGGAATCCATTAAGAGCCTTATTGCCAGAGGCTGGCCATAAGATTAAATGAAAAAATCAGTTATTTAAAAAATGTAAATTCACACTCTTAATGATGGTTCAATTCCCAGGATGACTGACAAGTCATTTTGGCAAGTTAATATCTCTTACAGACTGGTTAGGGATTAAAACGGTGGGCTGTTCCATAATGGTTTGTGAACCGGTTATTCATTTAAATAAACGGGGCATTAAACAGGACATTCCTGTTGAACAAAGGGGGAAATCCACGGGGGTGAGTTTATGAAATTCCAGCTGCCAACAGTTTCCAAAGAGGCCGTTTTTGAAACGATTTATACTGTCGTGAGCTCTGCTGTGAGAAAGGCGGATGCTTTCGGGCGATATGTGACAGCTTTGGGCAACAAACTGGGCGATAAACTGAGTCGACTATTGATTGGGGGGATCCATAAGGCTTTTCCCGAAGCTGCATCAAAGCCCCCGGAGAAATCACTGGCTGCCAGAGCCATTCGTTTTTTATCACCCGAGAACCTTACTTATGTGGGTGAGAAGATTGCTTTTGTTCCTGCTGTTCCTGCTTCTGTAGTGGGTGGACTGTATGGAGCTTCGCTGGGAGTCTATGAGGCCTGTTATGAAGAAGATTGTCTTACCCCGGAAGATTTGCAGGATCTACCAAAGATAGAGGGGCAGAGCGGGAGAAATACCTGTCGATACAGAAGTTATCTGGGGACTGAATATTCTCCACCCAGTTATTAAATCCTTTCCAGGCACAATAGAATGAACTCTTTATTAGAGCGTTTCAAAGCTGTGGTGAACTGACTGTGCTTCTTTGAGTGACTGGACGCAGACGGTTGAAGGTATAATAAAGTCCACCGCCAAGAGCCGTACCCGCAAACCAGCTGTAGTCGTTCAGCCAGGTTAATGACCCCATCAAAAGACTCAGAATAGCCAGTGTTGCCGGTATCAGAAAGGCCAAGATGCCCCATCGGTTAACAGCAGGATATTCTCCCTTCAGGGTGTAGAGATCAATCAGGTTAAGACGTTGTCGTTTAATCAGAAAGTAATCAACCATCATAATACCGGCAATAGGACCTATCAGTCCGGAATACCCTAATAGCCAGCTGCTGAAGAGGTTCTCTACCGACAGTTGGGTATCAAGCAGGCCCAGCTTTTTTAACAACTCCCAGGCGACCAGAGATAATCCGATGGCTCCTGTCAGTAATACACCCCGGGTCTGGTTGATCCATCGGGGGGAGAGGTTCTGAAAATCATTGGTCGGCGAAACAATATTGGCTGCGGTATTGGTTGAGACGGTTGCGATAATGATGACCAGCATGGACAGGGCAACCCAGAAAGGCTGGTCTATTTTGCCAATAAGATGAATGGGGTCAGAGATGCTTTCTCCTACAAGGTCGGGAGAGGCGGCAGTCATGATCACCCCGAGCGAAGCAAAAAGGCACATGGTTAAAGGCAGGCCGATAATCTGTCCAACGACCTGATCTTTCTGGGATCGGGCAAACCGACTGAAGTCAGAAATGTTAAGGGACAGGGTCGCCCAGAATCCCACCATTGCGGTAAGCCCTGAGAAAAAATAGGGCCAGACCGATGTTCCTTCAGGACGACTGGGAGGCTCTGACAGTATTGAGTTAAAGTCTACCTTTGGAAAAGACCAGAAAATGAGGCCCACGGCAACGGTGAGGAGCAAGGGCGCAGAGAGGGCTTCCAGCGTTTTTATGGCGTTTGATCCCCGGATAACGATGGCCAGATTCAGGATCATGAAAAGGAAAAAGCCCAGTACTTCTCCAACAGAGCCCAGGCGGGCCCACGGATCGGAGAGGCTTGAGAACAAAAGGTGAACGGCCAGTCCGCCAAAAAGCGTTTGAATACCGAACCAGCCACACGCGATCATGGCCCTGACCAGACAGGGTAAATTGGAACCCAGTGTGCCAAAGCTGGAACGTGCCAGCACCGGAAAGGGAATGCCGTATTTGGTTCCCGGAAAAGCATTCAGGCAGAGAGGTACCAGTACCAGGATATTGGCCAGTAAAACGGTCAGAATGGCCTCGGTCACGGAAAGGCCAAAGTATGTGGTCAGCACTCCGCCTACGGTATAGGTCGGCACACACACCGCAATACCCACCCACAGGAAAGCAAAGTGTCTTGTTTCCCAGGTTCTTTGAGAGAGTCGGGTCGGTGCTATGTCACTGTTGTACAGTTTGCTGGCGTGTAAATCCTTGCCTGCTTCCAGTTCAAAAGTGCCCTTGTGTTCAATGATGCATGAGTGCTCTTTCACGATTTATGCCTCAGTATCCTGATTGACCATAGTGATGCAACCGTCAACCGGGCAGGTTATTTGACAAAGGTTGCACCCCACGCATTCCCCGGGAATGACTTCGAACTTTCGATCAGTATCGTCATTCGATGAGAAAGATATTGCTTGATGCTCTGTGTCTTCGCAGGCGGCAAAACAGCGGCCGCATTGTATGCATGTGTTCTGATCAATATGAGCGATGCTTTTATAGGTCTGATCGAGTTTTTTCCAGTCGGTGAGGCTGGGAACCGCAGCGCCTCTGAATTCGGCTAAATTCCGGTATCCTTTTTGATCCATCCATCTGGAAAGTCCGTCTGCCAGATCATCAATGATTTTAAATCCGTTAAGCATCACTGCTGTGCATACCTGCAGGGTGGTTGCTCCCAGTGACAGGAATTCCGCGGCATCCTTCCAGGTGGTAATACCGCCAATGGCGGAAACAGTCAGACTGGCTGTTTCATCATGCCGTGCCAGTTGACCCACCATATTCAGGGCAATGGGTTTTACGGCCTCTCCGCAATACCCACCGCTGGTGTAATGATTGGCCACCGATGGATAGCCCACCATCGTATCGAGATTGATGCCGGTGATGGAGTTAATGGTATTGATGAGAGAAACAGCGTCTGCTCCACCCGTTTTGGCAGCATGAGCAGTCTGAACAATATCGGTAACATTAGGCGTCAGTTTTACAATAACCGGAAGTCGTGTATGTTTTTTGCACCATTGAGTTACCTTGGTAATGAGCGCAGGTACTTGCCCTACAGCAGCTCCCATACCTAACTCCGGCATACCGTGGGGGCAACCGAAGTTAAGTTCGACACCATCGCAACCCGTCGCTTCAACCTGTTGGAGAATTCGTTTCCAGCTCTCTTCTTCACAGGGCACCATTAAAGAAACAATCAAAGCTCTGTCAGGCCAGTCCTTTTTGGTCTGAGCAATTTCATCAAGATTAATCTGTAATGGCCGGTCAGAGATCAGTTCGATGTTGTTAATACCCAGTATGCGACCGTGAGTGTCACGATGGGCCGAGTATCTTGAGCAGACATTGACGGGTGCCGGGTCTTCGCCCAGTGTTTTCCAGACTGCGCCACCCCAGCCTGCAGAAAATGCCCGGTAAATATTGTAAGCCTTGTCCGTGGGCGGGGCTGAAGCCAGCCAGAAAGGGTTGGGGGACTGAATTCCGAGAAACTCGGTGCTAAGGTCTGCCATTGCCTTCTACTGCCTATACTTCAAGCTGTTGCAGGAACTGGTGGATTGCTTCAGCGGCCAGTTTGCCATGTTGTACTGCATGGACGGTCAGGTCTTCCCCCTTGTCGACGCAGTCACCCCCAGCCCAGACATTGTTCATGGAAGTTCTGAAATGATCATCTACCCTGATTTTTCCATTCCGGCTTTGAGCGAGCTGGCAAGACGAAAAGCACTCCGCGCTCAATGATTGTCCAATGGCCTTGTATGTTCTTTCTGCGGGAATAAAAACTTGCTCATTGGTATCGATCAGCTGCCCTGTATTGTCCTCAGTTGTTTTAACAAAACGAACGCCTTTTAAGTGTCCGGCCTGGGTCTCAAAGCCTATGGGCTTCAGCCAGGGCAGAATGCGTACCCCGTTTTCCCTGGCAAACAACTGTTCATGCCGGGTAGCGGACATAGCCTGAAAACCCCTTCGATAAGCAATGGTGACTTCCTCTGCACCCAGTCGTCTCAATTGGCAGGCTACATCAATGGCGGTATTGCCACCTCCTATGACGACCACCTTTGAACTCACAGGTAATTCAGATAGATTTCGAGTCTGTCGGATAGCTTCTATGGCCTCTAAGGCATCCTGAACCCCTTCGCACTGTTCTTCGGGCAGTCCCAGTGTTTTTGTTAATCCCAGTCCAATGCCCAGGAACACGGCATCATACTGAATGGCCAGGTCAGCAAGTTGATGATCGAGATTCAGCCTGCGGCCTGTCTCCAGCGTGATTCCACCGATTTCCAATATGAAACTGATTTCCTGCTGCGCATAGTTGTCCACCAGTTTGTAGGCAGCAATGCCGTACTCGTTCAGCCCTCCGGGTTTGCTATGGGCATCGAACAGGGTGATGTTATGCCCTTGCCTGGCAAGCTTGTGTGCACAGGCGAGGCCTGCCGGACCTGCACCTACCACCGCAATGTTTCGGCCGGTTCTTTCTGACCGACTAAACGGGTGGGGGGCTTTCTGCCGATGCTCGATGGCGTGCCTTTGTAAACGACCTATCATCACAGGCTGGCATTCTGGAGGGTGGTTTCTTACACAGGCCTGTTCACACAGGACTTCTGTGGGACAGACTCTGGCACAACTGCCGCCGAGAATATTGGCTTCCAGAATGACCTGGGCAGCGCCAGGGTCATTGCTCGAGGCAATACGGTTGATAAACGACGGAATATTGATGCCGGTAGGGCAGGCAGAAATGCAGGGTGCGTCATGACAATACAGGCAGCGACTGGCTTCAATATGAGCCTGCTTAGGTGTAAACGCAGGTTTGATATCAGAAAAGTTATCCTGATACTCCTTGTCAGGCATTCGGTGGTTTCTTACACCTTCACTGGCCATAAAAGCGACTCCTGACCGATAACTGAAACAAATGGCGGTGATAAAAAAGTAGCAGTGACAGGAGGGTAGGGTTTAGCTTTTTTGAGAGAGAACCTGATCCGCCATGATTGATCTGGAATATATGCAAATCTGGCAGGCTTGGAAGCGGATAAAGGAAAGAGGGGGAGCTTTGAAGAAAAAAGGCATAAACAGTTAAGTGCTGTTTATGCCTTAGTGTAGAAATGGCCAGCTTTATCTCTGGCTCATTCTGCGAGAGTGATCAGTCAGTTACTGGCTTTGCCTGTTCAGCTTCGGCCTGCCTGTTGAAGTATTCACGCACCAGCTTGAATACCACAGGGCTCAGCAGAGCCAGAGCAATCAGGTTAGGAATAGCCATCATGGCGTTCAGGGTGTCAGCTACCAGCCAGATGAAGTCCAGGCTGACGGTGGCACCAACAGGAACCGCAATAATCCACAGGAAACGGTAAGCTTTTACTGCTCTTGGACCCATGAGGTAAACGACACAGCGCTCGCCATAGAAGCTCCAGCCCAAAATGGTAGTGAAAGCAAATATAGCCAGAGAGATAGCTACCAGATAGTTACCTACGCCTGGCAGGGCATCAGCGAATGCGGCAGAAGTTAGCGCAGCACCGGTAGCTCCGGAAGTCCAGGCACCAGAAGTAATGATAACCAGACCGGTAATGGAGCAGACGACAATGGTATCCAGGAAAGTACCCAGCATTGCCACCAGACCCTGACGAACGGGATCATTGGTTCTGGCTGCAGCATGAGCGATAGGAGCAGAACCCAGGCCGGCTTCGTTAGAGAAGACACCACGAGCCACACCAAAGCGGATAGCAGCCCATACAGCAGCACCCGCAAAGCCGCCGGTAGCAGCAGTAGGGGTAAAGGCGTGAGTGAAGACCAGGCTCAGTGCTGCCGGAATCTGGTCAGCATTGATAGCCAGAACCACCAGACCTGCAACCAGGTAGGCGATGGCCATCAGGGGAACCAGAGTACTGGCGACCGCACCGATACGACGGATGCCACCGATCAGAACTGCGCCCACCAGGAACATCAGAGCAAAACCGGTGACGATTGGAGGCAGGTTGAAGTTACTGTGCAGAACGTCAGCTACAGAGTTGGACTGAACCGTGTTACCAATACCGAAGCCGGCAATGGCGCCGAAAATAGCGAAGGTTGTGCCCAGCCATGCCCAGCGTGAGCCCAGACCGTTCTTGATGTAGTACATCGGGCCACCGTAGTGGTTGCCATTTTCATCCACTTCACGGTACTTAACAGCCAGGACAGCTTCAGAGAATTTGGTCGCCATACCGACAAGAGCGGTACACCACATCCAGAAAAGTGCTCCGGGTCCACCCATGAATACTGCTGTTGCGACACCGGCAATATTACCGGTACCGATAGTGGCAGAAAGAGCGGTCATCAGAGCTTGAAAGGGAGAGATTTCACCAGAGTTTTTATCGCCGGAATTGCGGCCTTGCCAGAGCAGCTTGAAGCCGGTGCCCAGCTTGAGGATAGGCATCAATTTCAGGCCCAGCATCAGGAAGAGTCCTACCCCCAGAATGAGGACCAGCATCATGGGTCCCCATACGACGCCATTGATAGCGCCGATGATATCGGTCAGTGTTTCCATATTGAAACTTCACTCCACGCTAATTGTTGTTTTCTTATTGTTATTTGGCAGTTTTTTTATGAGACACAAACTGTGTCTGTGCAGTCAGATGGTCAGCAGCCAGGATGGTCAGTTTTAAAGTTTCTTATCCTGACGGTACGCCTAATTTAATGAATTGAAGACTTAAATACAACGCTGAATGTGTAATATTGGAAACTTTTGGTGGAAGAATTTCCGGTATTTCTGACCCTTTTTATAGCTTTAGTGCTGTAGAAATACCGTCTTCAGAGATTTTTATTGGAATTTAGGTGGGCGTAAGGTCAGGTTTTGGATTGTACCTGGTTCCACGGAGCCAGAGCCAACAGTTTTGCCATACCACAGAAACCGGTCAGACCGGCCAGAGTCAATCCACTCCCGATGATCAGGAGTCCTGCCATAAACAGGGGGCTAACGGTGAAACTGAGCAGGGTGAAAGTAAGAATCAGTAATCCGGCAATCAGATGAACCTGTCTCTGCAGAGGCATTCCCGGGCTCTGCGTGCCCTGTACATCCATGCCCTGAGCATTCCAGGCATTCAGCCCCCCTTCAAGCAGAAAAATGTTCTTTTTATTCTGGCCTCCAGGGTTTTGCTCAGCATTTCTGTTCGAATACCGCTCTGGCAGTAGATCAACAGTGACTCGTTAGGCACTAGAGCAATATTGTGCTGACCTACCAGACAGCTGCCCGGTATGTGGGATTGCAGGTGTTCCTGCTCACTGCGGATATCCAGACAGAGAATGTCGTCTTTCAGTTCAGAAAATTGTTTCGGTGAAATCCAGTTTACAGACAAGGTGTTTCTCCTATAAGGAATATCTAATTTAGAATAATCTAATATAACAAGCCTTTAAAAAGACCCCGATGGGTCTTTCTGTGGTTACTGGCAATATATTTCGTAAAGTGCTGCCAATATTTTACGAGCTTCAGGTCGGGCCAGACGGTAATAAACGACTTGTGCCTCTTTTCGGGTTGCTACCAGTCCTTCTTCTCTCAGAACAGCTAGATGCTGGGAGAGCGCGGACTGTGACAGCGGTAACCTTTGGTTGAGCTCTCCCACTGAGAGCTCTTCCTCCAACAACATGCAGACCGTCATTAGCCGGTTAGGGTTAGCCAGAACTTTGAGTAGCTTGGCGGCTTCGTGGGCATTGGCCTGCAAGGTTTCTAAATCTTTCATGACTGTATATTAGTTATTTCTAATGTATAGGGCAAACAGTTTGAGTCAACAGACAGTGAACATTGGAAACCTTTCTTTTTAGAAGGTGCTTAGATAGTATCGAGGGCATCAGGATGTCGAGATAATTATAAATGTCAGATCAGGCACACTTTTTAAAGAAGGAACAGCAGTCGGTTGTTATCACCCGCAGCCACCGCGAGGCAGCCGTTGAACCTCTTCAGCTGGGTCAGAGAGTTCGGGAGATCAGACTGAGCCTGAACCTGACACTGGAAGAAGCCAGCCAGAAAACCGGACTGGCGCGATCCACTCTGTCCAAGATAGAAAACGAGCAGATTTCCCCTACCTTTACCGCTGTGACCAAGCTGGTGAATGGCCTGGGTATCGATATTCCCCAGTTGTTCTCCCAACCTATAGAAAAGAAGGCCGCCAGTGGGCGCCGTGATATTACCCGCAACGGGCAGGGGCGACTGCATCCAACGACAACCTATGAGCATGAGTTGCTGGCGACAGAGTTGTCGGGTAAAAAGATGGTGCCCTATAGAACAACGGTTTGTGCCCGCTCGTTTGAGGATTATCAGGATTGGGTTAGGCATGAAGGCGAAGAATTTCTGCTGGTACTCAGCGGCAAAATCATGCTGTACACCGAGTTCTATCAACCCGTAGAACTGGAAGAGGGTGACAGCGCCTATTACGATGCAGAAATGGGCCATGCCCTGGTTTCCCTCAGTGAGGAAGATGCGGTAATTCTCTGGGTTACTGCCTGATACACCTACCTTGCAGGGCATTTCCCGCCCTTGCAGTCTACTCTTGTCTGTTTCATTGAACCCTTACCGGGTTATCGAGTCAAAATCTTGATAGGCCAGTCATCAGGATCTGTTTGACTCATCCTCTGTGTCTGGTTTCTACCTTCTTTATAGATGTGGAGATAGAAATGATTCGGATCAGTAAAGCGCTGTTGTTTTCCTCTACGGCTCTGTTTTTGTCTCTGGATTCCGGGGCAAAAGACCAGTTTGTTCATCAGCTGGGTGCCGTGAGCTCGGATGGCAATGCGGTGGTTGTTGAAAGCAGTAAGGACAGTAAAGAGTGGAAAACCGTTTTTAACGGCAACCTGCCTGGCTGTTTGATGAATGAATATACCCTCTGGCTCCCCATTCTTAATGAACATGTGGCGCACCAACACAGCTTGAGTGCATTTCACCAGCCTCTGGGGGATAACCAGTTTGCTTTTGGGTGCTCGAATGGTTATGTCTATTTTGGCTCGTCTGATAACAAAGTTTCCAGAGTAGTTTCGCCTTCACCTGATTTTGGATATCTGAATTTATCCTATGCCAACTCGCCAATATTTCTGGCTCACAGTCCCAGGTTTAACGAGCTTCATAACCAGAACTGGCTGTTCGCCGCTCAACATGGCCATCTATTTATTATTGATCTAGATAAAAAGGCATTAGTGACTGTTAAGGGTTGGAGCAACAAAACTTATCTTTCAATGGGCGATGGCAGAGATGGGGTTGATCATTCCAAACCCATGACCGGGCTGGATATCTATCAGGATAAGACCGGAACTTTTCATGTGTTGGGTGTGATGGAAAGAAACCTGAAGAAAAAGAAGAGTTACTACTCCAGAGCCCTTTTGCAAAGTGTATCCCTCAAAGACGGAAAACCCGCCAGTCGCTGGGAAGATATAAAAGACGAAGCGATCAATGATAAAGGCGACGGTCTGGTGCAATACGGTGAAACCAGCTTTGGAACAGCGGTGTCTGATGAAGGAGAGACCCACGTCGTGGGTGATAATACCTCTTTAAGAGGTGATTTCAGTGGCCTCAATGTTGACCCTTACACCCGTGCAGTGGTTCTCAGGGGTAAGCATCACCAGCTGGTAGTGGTTCGATACCCTGTTGAGCCAGTGAGCATGCTTTATATAGGTGCCTGGGGGAAAGCGGTAAGCTCAAAAGTACTCGACGGTAAAGAGCCCCGCCTGCTTGAAGATGGTTACCCTAAAACGTTCAGAGTCAGTCATGACATTCAGGATGATGCAGATCTCCTGCCAGCAGAAGGTGACGAAAAACGCTATGCCCATCACCATATGATCAGTATGAAAAAGGGCATTATCTTTTCTGCAGAAGGGGACTTTGAAGGTTTTGGGCAGTACGTCTACCAATGTGATACCGGCCTGAACGCAGGAGAAGCCTGGAAGAAAGGGGCCTGGATAGAGCCTAAACACTGCAGATGGGAAAAAGCTTCTGCAAAATACACCCGTCCCGACAAGATGGAGGGGCTGAACTATCCATTAACCGGGTTGAATTATTTCCATTCCTTTACCACACAGGTGGTGGATGATCAGGGAGCGGTAAATCCGAATCTCCCTGTCTTTAAGGATGAACTCTAAGTCAAAGTGAATATAGAACTCGTGTTCTGTACGGATGACGATCTACCTCTCTCGGTGGTACACTCTGCGCCCTTGAACGAACCCTGGAAGTGTCAGGATGGCATTTCCAGCTTCTACGGGAGAGTACAGGTTGTTGTCCAAATCCTACAAGCGGTCACTGGTGATCGGCTTAATCCTGCTGGCCGCAGGCTTTTATGCGATGTCTTTGCGCCCGACCCTGAAGCATATACAGGGCGAAACCATGGGCACTACCTACAGCATCACCTATGCAGCAACGCCTTTTTCCCACTCTGCGGATGATGTTAAAAAGCAGGTGGATACCCTGCTGGAAGCTGTCAATGACAGCATGTCTACCTACCGTAATGAATCCGAACTGATGCAATTCAATCGCTCTGAGATTGGCAAGCCTTTCAAGGCTTCCGATGAGCTGGTGGACCTTGTAGACAGAAGCCTTGTTATTTCCCGTATGTCGGATGGTGCTTACGATGTCACCATAGGACCACTGGTAAACCTTTGGGGGTTTGGTCCTGCTGACGCAAACAAACAGCCTGTTGAAAGCAGTGCCGAAGCTTCCAGCTCCGATGACGAGAAAGCTCCGGAGTTTGTCGAGTGGATGTTGAAGAACTATCCCGCTGAACTGCCTTCTGAAGAAGCCGTAGCTGAAGCCAGGGCGAAAGTGGGTTACCAGGCGGTAATTGCTGATACCCGTAACGACACGCTAACCCGCACCAAAGACGTATTTGTTGATCTCAGTTCCATTGCTAAAGGCTATGGCGTAGACAAAGTGGCTTACCTGCTGGAATCCGAAGGTATCAAAAGCTACATGGTGGAAATTGGTGGCGAGGTTAAGGTCGGTGCTGACAAGCCAAGTGGCACACCCTGGAAACTGGGTATTCGTGGCCCGGCCATGTCAGGAAACCAGCCGGCACTGATTGTTGCACTGGAAAACAAGGCGCTGGCCACTTCCGGTGACTACCTGAATTATTTCGAAGTGGATGGTCATAAGTACTCCCACACGATTAACCCCAAAACCGGTCACCCGGAAATGGGTCGTCTGGCAGAAGTAGCGGTCATTCATGATAATGTGGCAGAAGCAGATGCTCTGGCGACCATGTTCATGGTTTTAGGTGACGAAGAAGGCCTGAAACTGGCGAACAGGGAAGGAATCGCCGCCCATTTCACCTATCATACAGATAAGGGGTTTGATACCGTCAATAGTGATGCTTTCAAACCTTATTTGTCGAAACAGAATTAAATGATGAACGTTTTGTTGATAGCAAACGACAGCGTTCTTATTCTAGGCATATAGTCAGGAGGGCAATATCATGACACTGATGCTGATTACCTTTGGAGCCTTTCTGGGAATAATAGCCTTGATGGCCATTGGCGTAATTATTGCCAACAAGCCGATCAAGGGTTCCTGCGGTGGTTTGAGCACCCTGGGCCTGAAAGACGGCTGCATGATCTGTGGCGGTGGTGACAAAACAGATCCTTTCTCGGAAGGCCAGCACCAGAATATGGATCATCTGTTTTACGATGCCGCAGCCGACAAGGCTGTAAAGAAAGCCTGAAAGGCTTCAGATGAGCTTTCTGATGAATAAAAATCAGGAAGCTCTCAGAGACAATAGTTAACTGCTCCAGCATTGCCTGAAAGCGGTTCCTGACGAGTCCTGATTCTTTGGACTGGTGCCTGACAGATAATAACATCCGGCAAAACCGGAGTTTCCGAGTACAGATGACCGATCGTCGTTGTACTAATTGTTTAAAAAGATTAAGAATGAAAAGGAAGCGTTGCAGTATCGTGGATCTCTGCTTACGCAGATCGAGACCTGTTGCAATGCTACCTGGACCGCTTTGAGGGGTTAAAGGATGGGCGTAAGTCACTACGACCTGGTTGTGCTGGGTTCCGGACCGGCTGGCGAAGGGGCAGCAATGAATGCTGTCAAGCTGGGCAAGAAAGTTGCTGTTGTTGAGCAAAATGCTTTTGTGGGCGGAAACTGTACCCACCTGGGTACCATACCTTCCAAGGCTCTGAGACATTCCGTCAAACAGATCATGGACTTTAACACCAATCCCATGTTCCGTGAGATCGGTGAACCCCGCTGGTTCAGCTTCCCAAAGGTATTAAAAACCGCTGAGCGAGTCATTCAAAAGCAGGTGCAGTCTCGCACCATGTATTATGCCCGCAATCGCATAGACCTTTACTTCGGACACGCTTCCTTTGTTGATGAGCACACCGTAGAAGTTCAACAGGAAAACGGCCATGTCGAAAAGCTTCATGGCGCTAATGTCCTGATCGCCACCGGTTCCCGTCCTTACCAGCCTGCGGATGTTAACTTCCGTCACACCAGAGTTTACGACAGTGATTCTATTCTCCAGCTGACCACAACACCGCGCCGGATGATTATCTACGGAGCTGGTGTAATTGGTTCTGAGTATGCTTCTATTTTCTCAGGCCTGGGTGTGCTGGTGGATCTGGTGGACACTCGTGATCGTCTGCTGTCCTTCCTGGATAAGGAGATTTCTGATGCTCTGGGTTACCAGCTGCGTAAGATGAACGTAATCATCCGTCACAATGAAGAGTACCAGAAGGTGGAAACTCTGGAAGACGGCGTGGTGATGCACATGAAGTCCGGCAAGAAGCTGAAGGCCGACATTCTGCTTTGGGCTAACGGTCGTACCGGTAATACTCAGGATATGGGTCTGGAGCTGATTGGCCTGAAACCAAACAGTCGTGGACAGCTGTCGGTGAACGAAAACTACCAGACCGAAATTGAACATATCTATGCAGCAGGTGATGTTATTGGCTGGCCTAGCCTTGCCAGTGCTGCCTATGACCAGGGGCGTTCAGCCTCAGGTAACATGGAAAATACTGGCCAGTGGCGTTTCGTGAACGAAGTACCTACCGGTATCTACACCATTCCGGAAATCAGTTCCCTGGGTAAGACAGAAGAAGAACTGACAGCAGCTGCGGTTCCTTATGAAGTCGGTAAAGCTTTCTTCTCACGACTGGCCAGAGCGCAAATCACCGGTGAAACTGTGGGTATGCTGAAAATCCTGTTCCACCGGGATACCGGTGAAGTCTTGGGTATTCACTGCTTTGGTGACCAGGCCTCCGAGATCGTGCACATCGGTCAGGCGGTTATGTCCCAGAAAGGGGAAGCGAACAATATCCGTTATTTCCTGAACACCACCTTCAACTACCCCACCATGGCAGAAGCCTACCGTGTGGCGGCTCTGGATGGTTTGAACCGTCTGTTCTAAAGCCTTCTATGCACGTTTATCGGTCTGGATAAACGTGCATTCTCCCCACTCCCAGTTAGTTCTACTGACCACTCTGTTCTGAATACTCCTCACTATTTAGGGTCTAAATCCCCGGGAAAGAATAAATGGAGTAAAGGGAATGAGTCTGGCCATACGTTTTCCAAAACAAAACGTGGTTACTGGCACCCAGATTACGGGCGGTACAGACTCATCCGAAGCAAAGGTCCAGCTTTCTTCCGCTGCTAAAGTTTTACCGGTCACTGAATTTATAGATCCAATGTCTGGGGCCAGAGTTTTAAGTCGAAACGTTGAGCCTGTTCAGCCTGCTGAGCTCAAGCCAGTGGGTGGCTGGGATGCTCGTGCCCGTGCTTTCTCTCCTGAAAGCGCTTTGAACCTTCTCTTCAAATTACAGCCTGACAGTGCGATTGATCAGGGGCACTTTGGCTCTGTGAGTTTATACAAGGACTCAGAGCAGAATCCTTTTGCTGTCAAGTTAATCAAGAGTCAGAAGCTGGCTTTATCCAAGCAAGCTGGTGAAGCGTTGGGATTAGGTCTTGATCATCCTAACCTCATGGAAGTTCATGCCTTGTTGATTCAGAATATGAAAACAGATTTGTACGGGGCAATAAGAAGTCTCGATCAGGTGCCTGATTCAGAAATAGGCTACATCCGTCTTGTGGCAGTTATTACTGAGTTTCTGGATGGCGCTAATCTTTATGATGCTATTACCAAAAAGAAGGTCATTCCTGGTATTGCTATGGGGCCCGAATGCACAGTAAAAATCGGTCTGCAAATAGTGGAAGCCTTGTTACACCTGCATGGGCTGGATATTGTGCATCGAGATTTGAAGCCGGAAAACATCCATGTGGATTCAACCGGGCAACATATAAAACTATTAGATTATGGTGGTTTGAAGAAAGTGACAGGGAGGCAGGGGTTGTCCGGGTTTTATGGAACCGCTTTGTATATGCCGCCTGAGTTGTTGCTTGAAAAGCAGAAGAAGGATCATCCCATATCTGGCATTAATATCGACCTATGGAGTTTTGGTGTTCTTCTTATGGCTTTGAGTACCGGGGTTAATCCTGGTGATTACACCCGAGAGGGTCATAGGAGTGAATCACAAGATACATCGGTAGTGTCTGATCGATTGGTCGAATTCAGCAAGATGGATGTTATTGAGAAAGAGGACTTTCTGGACAGAGCCATGGAGGCGGGTCATATCTCTTTCAAAGCTTTGGTCATTGGCCTGACCCACTATGAACCCGAAATGCGTTTATCATTAACAGAAACCCGCCAGCAGCTTCTTCAGCTTGCACAGAGCTATCGCGAGGATAACGTCTCCTGAGAAAGCCACTACACTGAGACAACCTGGGATTCTCCATCAGACACTAAACTGAATGGAATATCATCTTATGAAGACTCTCCCTGTCCCATTAATATCAATCAAGAGTCTTTTATGGGGCATTTGTAGTGTATTGATACTTGGAGCGATGTCTCTCCAATCAGCAAATGCGGTTCGATGGAAGGCGAGACTGGCAGGCAGTGACGAAAGCTGGCTGGTTGATGTTACATCGCGAAATCAGTCGGGCATAACTCATTACACTGTAACTGTCGTGGGTGATGAAGACCTGACGAATGATGTGCTCAGATTGGTAACCCCTGCGCACAGTTTCTCAAGAACATCCGATAACGGATACAGTCTTTCTGGTGGAAACTGGGCGTCCGCTTTCTGTGCCAGTGATATAACGTCAAGTCTGCAAAGTCATCTCTCATCCCAGATTTCAAATGTTCAGTCAGGTTTAACAAGCAGGGATATAGTGGTTCAAGGATTCAGGGGGCCTTCGTTAGTTCCGGAAGTGGGAATGACATATGGATATGTAGCGTCATTGCCAACCGGTTATGGCAGCTGTGTTGATCCTGAAATACCTTTCACATTACTGAAGCCGCCTTATCAAATAGTCGATGAAGACGTGCAAATAGACCCTATGGGTATTCTTGTTGGTAGTCAAAGGTCGCCTGTTTTTTCGGCGCAACTTTATTCGACAAGTCGTGCAGAGCAGGGGTACTTAACGATCTATTACCGTTTTAGCAACAGGAAATGCCAGCTAGTTAGAGTAACTCTTCATCTGGCGGATGGTCGGCAGCTTGAGCTGGATAGAGTGTCGAACTGAATGTTAGCTCTTCTATCAGCTCTGTCAGTGATTTTGTCCAATGTACAAGGCAGAATAGAGGGGTTAAAGGAGGTAAAAAAGGGGGGTGGAGCATGAGACCAGTCAGTCATGGAGTCAGTTTTTACATTGACCCAGGGGTTGTATCACAATGGCTAAAGGGCAGTGGAAGTGCTTTTGCCAGTCGCGATTTGATCGATATTGATCCTGATCAGCTAGAGAACAGGGTTAATAATCAAGTGACATTAAATGAGGCAAGAAACAACTCCGGATTTGACGCTCGAAAATGCTCTCTGGTGAACAGTGAACATTCCTACCTTGGTGCCCGAAGAAAGCAGATTAATGATGCCAAAAGCAAGCTGGGTCTCCCATGGAACAGAAATATTGTTTCTGACGAACAGGTGGATTTTTTTGAAGACGATTTTGCAAAAGGGAACTGCGCTTCAGTATCAAAAGTTTACTACAGGGGTGGCAGCACAGGTGTTTTTAAACCCTCATGTAATACCAGAGTGGTTTCAATGGCAGCGAATGCGTTTGGCATCAATGGAGACGGTTTTGAGGCGAAACTGGCCAACCGTTCGGTGCTATTTTCAGATCTGGACCAGTTACTTCAGATCGGAGTTACTCCAAGAACTGTTTATGCCCTGCACGGTGGTAAAGTGGGTTGCAGTCAAGCGTTTGTACAGGGGAAACCTGTCGTTGAGGAGCAGTATCGTTCTGTTAAAAAAGGTCTTGAAGCTTTCAGAGACGGCAATGTCTTGCTGGATATCTTCAATGGCGATGAAATGTACAAAGGTTATCGTTTAAAGATTGATCCTCGGGCCAATGATTTCAGTCAGGGTGGGCCCACCCCCATGCAGCTTCATATGATGTTTGATGAAGGGCTGCTTACTGTTGAGAAAGAGTGTTTTATAGGACCTGCTGTTGAGATCGATTTTTCTGCCCCGGATATTCAGAAACGAATGGCTGATGTGCATGTGCTGGATTTTCTAGCTGGCAGTGTAGATCGTAATCCAACCAACATCCTCTATAAGAAAGTTGAAATCAGTGGCGAAGTTATTTGGCAGCCCTGGTTGATCGACAATGAATACAGTTTTGCCTCTCATCCAGAAAAAAGTGAATTGCTGGGACGCAGTGATTTGACCTGCTATGCCACTTTGAGGGTACCACGACAGATTGATGCAGATACGGCACAACGATTTATGCTGACTGACAGGGAAAGTGTCCTGGCTCTGGCCCGGCACCATGGGCTGGATGAGCCAGCGACTCAGGCATTGCTGCAAAGACATGAAATGCTTAGAGATCAGATTGAGCGCGCCTTAACAGGGAAGCCCAGTGATGTTGCTCTGGTTAAGGACTGGCAGCTACATACTTTCCACAAAACCCTCATGGACAGGGAAAGCCCTCTGACCAGAGCCTTTAATAATGTTTTGGCGGCTAATTTGGGTGGGGGTGAGTGACAGCTGAAGGAAAATGATTGGCCGGGGTGGTTACCCCGGCCAGAAGGCATTTATTTCTGATTCTGCTGGATCAGTGTCTTGATTTCAGCCAGCTGCTGATGGAGATCTTCAATAGTTGGTTGACCAGCGTTTTCAAGGGCTTCTTCTTCCTTGCGCACATTCTGGCGTTCTTCTTCCAGAACATTCACTACAATCCCGATGATCATATTCAGGAAGGCAAAGGTGGTGAAGAAAATAAAGCTCAGGTAGTAAGCCCAACTTAGAGGGTAAACTGTCATGGTTTCATACATGACATCGGTCCAGTCCTCAAAGGTCATGACCCGGAACAGGGTGAGCATGCTGATGGAAATATTGCCCCAGAGTTCGGGGTTGATATCCAGGAAGAATGTGCTGCCCACGGCTGCGTAAATGTAAAAGATAATGAACATCAGCAGCATAACGTAGCCCAGCTGGGGCAGGGCTTTGAGCAGTGAGTTCAATAGCAGCCTTAGTTCCGGAATGATAGAGATCATCCTCAAAACTCTGAAAATACGAATCAGACGACCCACTAATGCCATTTCAGTATCATTGACCGGGATCAGGCTGACAATGACAATCAGGGTGTCAAAAATATTCCAGCCGGATTTGAAGAAGTTCTTTTTACTCTCTTCGCCAAAGAAGCGAACCATAATCTCCACCAGGAAGAAAACCGTGATACCTATATCCAGAACATTGATGGTGCCTTCAAGGTAGGGAGGCAGGTGGTAGGTTTTTGCGCCGATCACCAGGGCAGAAAAAATGATGATACCGACAACAAAGAGTTCAAATATCTTGTTGGAGCGTATGGCGTTAAAGCGAGCCTGTAAATCGCTGTTTTTCATGGTTCGAATGCAATCAAAAAGTCGAAAGGGCAGCCTGAGGAAAAGCTGACTTACCTCAGGTTTTATAGCGTTATTATTGAGTCATTGGGTTCAAGCGCGTCATTCTAGCCTGATCAGCGCTGGATTTCACCGCAAATCAACGGATGGATGCATTGATATGCTCCATTTGGACTATCTGAACCCTAAGGGTGAATGCTATCCTCCCTGAACTGATCCTGACCAGTTGGGTGACAACTCAGTATCCTGACAGGTTAAGATGACTGTATGATGACGGTCGCTCAGATGCAGTAACGAGGAGGCTGACCGAGAATAGACAGCCCGGCCTAAAATCCAGAAAGAACGGTCTATTTTTTCGATGAATTCGATTAAATAGGTTAACTATTCGCACGAATCCATCGAAAAAATAGCCTCGTTCTACTGAATTTTATGCTCGGGCGCTATTCTCGGTCAGCCTCCTGGCGGCATTGTTCCAGACTGTCTGCCAAAAAGAAGAACAACTAGCAGAAGAATCATGAAGTCAAAACTACTCAAACCCCTATGCCTGTCTCTGGCATTGATCAGCTCTTCAGCTGCCATTGCGGTGGAGTCTGAAGCCACTGCTCCCCGTAATGTGATCCTGATTGTGGGTGATGGAATGGACGATCATCAGATCACCATTGCCCGAAACTATCTGGCCGGATCGAGGGGGAAAATCAATCTTGATGAAATGGCATTGAGAAGCAGTGTCCAGGTACTCACGGTTGATGATAAAGATCCATCCAAGCCGCTTTATGTTGCTGATTCAGCCAACAGTGCGACTTCTATGGCTACCGGTGAAATAACAAGCCGTGGACGTATAGCAACCTCCGCTAAATACGACAAAGACCTTGTCACCATTGTAGACCTGGCAAAACAGGCGGGTATGAAGGCGGGCATAGTCACAACCGCCAGTATTACGGATGCAACACCTTCATCTTTTGTTGCGAACATCAGTCAGCGAGAGTGTGAAAATCCGGAAATGATGGTGGACGCTCTGATTTACAAGCGTAAGCCTGTGGATTGCTCTCAGGACGTTAAAGCCAAAGGCGGGCCTGGTTCCATTTCAGAGCAGCTGGCAGCGTCCAATGTCGATGTACTGCTTGGCGGTGGCATGGAACACTTTTCCAAGCAGGCAGAAGGCAGTACCCAAAGCGTTCTTGAGCAGGCAAAAGATAATGGTTTCTATTTTGCCGACAGTTCAGCGGATATGAAATCTGCTCCTGCAGATAAAAAGCTTCTTGGGCTGTTTGCTGAAGGCAATTTGCCCGAACGGATGTCGTACGAAGGCGAACGAGAGGCAGAGAAACCTAATCCTAGCATGCTGAATTACGTTCACAAGTATCTGGGCTCGGTAGAGCTTCCGGATACCGTGAAATGTGTTCCAAATTCAGAGTTTGGGGATACGCCTACCTTGAAAAGCATGACTTCGGTGGCCATCGAAAGGTTGTCTGCTAATAATGACAAGGGTTTCTTCCTGATGGTGGAATCCGCTTCCATCGACAAGGCTTCTCATCAGCGCAGAGCCTGTGGTCAGATTGGTGAACTGCAACAGCTGACAGAAGCATTGGACGTCGCCCTGAAGTTTGCCGAGAAGAATGAAAACACTCTGGTATTGGTGACAGCAGACCATGGTCAGGCAGCACAATTAATGCCAGACACCAGTCTCTTTAAAGCCTTCGACCTGCCGGCGTACTCTCCAGGCTATGTTGCCCGGGTGGAAACACCGGAAGGTGTCACCATGTCGGTCAACTATGCTACTAACGGTTTGTTTGCTGAGGAACACACCGGCGTAAATGTGCCGCTGTTTGCCAATAAGGAAGGGGTTGGCAGGGTACCTACCATGCTGGCCCAGCCTGACATTTTTAATGTCATGACTGGCTATTTGAATCTGAAGTAAAAGAGCAGGGAAGATTAAGCCTCTCATACATACTATGAGAGGCTGTTTCGGGGAGGGTTAGGTCTTATCTAAATTTATTTCCTTGATGACCCCCCCTAAAACCCGTTCGGGCTGAGCCTGTCGAAGCCCAATGCCACTACCCTTCGACAAGCTCAGGGTGAACGGTATCCGTGCGTGAATCGGAAGTTATCTCAGACAAGTTCTTAGCTAGGGCTGAACGAATAATCAATATCACCCGATAGCGAATGATTACCCTTAATGATTGCTTCAGCAGGTCTGGTTTCAGCAATCAACTGACCATGGCGGAAAGAGTGAGTCACTACTGACTGACGTCGAATAGCATCAAACACACTTTCTGAATCCAGCAGAATCAGGTTGGCTGGTTTGCCTTCTTCAATTCCGTACTGATCCTGAATATTCAGGCACTTCGCACTGTTGGTGGTGATCAGGTCAATGCCCTGGTTGATCTGATCCAGTCCGGTCATCTGACAGCCTACCAGTCCTGTAAACAACACTTGTAGCATGTTGCAGCCCTGCATCGGGAACCACTGGTCAACAATGTCGTCCTGGCCGAAGCAAGCATTTACACCGGCATCAAGCAATTCTGGAATACGGGTAATACCACGGCGCTTCGGGTAAGTATCCATTCGCCCCTGAAGGTTCAGGTTGGTGACTGGATTGGCAATAAAGTGGATACCAGAGCGCTTCAGAAGACGCATCAGTTTCACAACATAAGCATTGTTATAGGAATGCATGGCAGTGGTGTGACTGGCGGTCACACGCTGACCCATATTGCGCTCCAGAGCCATGCAGGCCACGGTTTCAACAAATCTTGATTGTTCGTCGTCTATCTCGTCACAATGAATATCGATCAGGCTGTCGTATTTTTCAGCCAGATCAAACACTGTTTTCAGAGAGTCCAGTGCATACTCGCGGGTGTATTCAAAGTGAGGGATGCCACCCACCGCATCGCAACCCAGCTTCATGGCTTCTTCCAGCAGATCAGCTCCCTTCGGGTAGGAGGGAATCCCTTCCTGCGGGAAAGCGACCAGCTGGATATCAATCAGGTCTTTAACTTCTTCTTTCAGTTCAAGCAGGGCATGAGCCGCTGTCAGACTCGGATCAGTTGTGTCCACGTGACTGCGAACATGTTGAACACCCTGACCCAGATACCAGCCCAGTGCTTTTCTGGCGCGATCTTTTACATCGTCATGGCTCAGGCTTTTCTTGCGCTCTGACCAGTTCTGAATACCTTCAAATAAGGTACCACTGCGGTTCCAGACCGGTTCTCCTGCAGTCAGGCAGGTATCCAGATGCACATGGGGATCAATGAACGGAGGAAGTGCCAGCTTACCCCGGGCATCAAGGCTTTCAATCCCTGGCTGACGCTGAGTGTCAGCAGCGGTGATACTTTGAATCGTTCCCTTATCAAACAGAATGTCGAAAAGACCTTCCTGTTGATGCAGACGAACATTCTCAAGACGCATGGTTCACCTCGGTCTGTTTCTGCTGGAAGAGTGCGGTTTTTTCGAAGAAAACGTGGCAGATTGCTGCTACCAGCACACCATTTACTGGAGCGATACCCGGCAGGTAGGAAGCAGCCAGAACACCCAGAAGCCAGGAGATCATGGCAGAAGTGTTGACGCCAATAAATGAGTTCTGTTGGTACTGGCGGTATTCGCCTCGACGGATGAAAATATAGTCGGCCAAAAGAATGGCACCTATTGGAGGCAGTGCGGTATTCAGAAGGCTGAGCCAGCCAACAAAGTTGTTGTTCAGCCACAAGGCAAACAGAGTGCCCAGGGTACCGTTGATTACAACCATGAGGTTTTTGCTTAGTCCGGTAATGCTGGCGAAACCCAGACCAGAGACGTACAGAGCATTGTCGTTGGTGGTCCAGATGTTCAGGCCCAGGCAGATAACCGCAGGGAGAATCAGGCCCTGAATAAACATCACTTCTGAAATGTCGGCTTGATCATAGACCATTGAGCCAATAGCTCCGAAGGTAAACATCAGTGTGTTACCCAGGAAAAAGGCGATCAGAGTGGCTGAGACAGCGACCTTTGGTGACTTTGCAAAGCGAGTGAAATCTGCTGTCAGGGTGCCGCCACTGATAAAGGAGCCTACACAAATGCTGATGGCTGCTGCATAACCCATGGATTCAGCCGGTTCCAGGCCAAACAGGGCAGAGAGACCACCGACTTCTGTGACGGCTTCGGATATTGAGAAGCCGCCCAGAACAAGAATGGCAGGCACTGCAACAAAGCTTAGAATGGTCAGGGCCTTGAAGCCAAAGAAGGCGGTCAGGGTCATCAGGATACCGGAAGCCATCACCAGAGTGTTGACGTCTATGCCTGTTGCTTTGTTAACAGGCAGTGCAAACATGGCAACACCTACGCCGAACCAACCCACCTGAGTAAAAGAAAGCACCAGAGAAGTCAGTTTTGCACCATAACGGCCAAACGCATATTGAGTCAGCAGGTGAGTAGACAGACCGGATTTACTGCCAATATAGGCGAGTCCGGCAGTATAAAGGCCCAGCAACAGGTTGCCGGTCATCACGGCAATCAGAAACTGTGAGAAGTTGAGGCCCTGGCCAAGCGCTCCACCCGACCACATGCTGGCCGAGAAAAAAGTGAAACCCACCATAACCACAAGAATGGGCCAAAAGCCTTTCCTGGACGATTCCGGTACCGGTGAGTGAGCGAAGTCCTGAGAGAGTTCCGACATTGAGCCTCCATAAAAAAGGAACACATCTGCTTAGCTACAAAGCTATCAAGTCGGGCGTGCACTCTGCCAGAACATTCTTTCAAATTCATCGACTGACAGAGTATTTAGGTGTAACTCCTTAAACAGGCTGAAGGATATAGGGGCATTTCTATTCTTGATTATATTTTAATCTTTCTGGTGCTTTTTTGTTCAGTGTTGTTTGATCTTCTGGAAGCGAGCCGGGGCTGGGCATTCAAAATTCTTGCTGATGGGTGAAAGCATTAGCCGTAGACTTAGGCTATGTGCTTTGAGCAATGGATAATGGCATGCAAAGAATTTCTGATCCTGGCGCTTATATAAAAACATTGAATCCCGAGACCGAATTCGAAGAGATTGTCAGGACCCTGCAGTTGACGGTGTTTCCCTGGGACAGTGAGCGGTCGCTAGAGTTTGCCCTGTTCCGAACTTATGCTGTGCCGTCCATTTCAAGGTTGCTTGCTGCTACGGGAGAGTTCAGCAAGAACCCCCGAAAGAGGTATGACGACACTGAGCTACTACTGGCTGAACCACTTGAGCATGGTTTGGACAGTTCGAGAGGAAAGGAAGCAATAGCCAGAATCAACGCCATGCATGGGCGCTATAAAATAAAAAATGATGACTTTCTTTATGTGCTTTCAACTTTTGTTTTTGAGCCTGTCCGCTGGTTGAAACGTTTTGGTTGGCGAGAACTGACCGACCATGAAAAGCAGGCCTGGTTTAACTTTTACCGGGCTATGGGAGAGAGAATGAACATAGAGAATCTCCCGGACTCTATGGATGCGTTTGAGCAGTTCAACCTGGCCTATGAGGCTGAACATTTTGTTTATGCAGAGTCCAATGAACTGATTGCCAACAAGACCAAACAGCTGTTTCTGGGATTTTATCTACCAAAATGGCTTTACTGGCTGGGTTCTCCCTTCGTGAATGTTTTGATGGATGCACGGCTGCAACAGGCCGTTGGCTTTGATCAGCCACCCAAAGTCTGCAGCGCCCTGTTGTTGTCATTGTTGAAAGCCAGAAAAATGGTCATGAAATGGTTGCCTAAACGCCAAACCCCCAGCTTGTTGACGACCCGCAAGAGACCCAGTTATCCCATGGGTTATGCCATCAGGGATTTGGGGAGTAAAAGCCGATATATGGAAGTTCATCAGTGAAAATTATATTAGATGATGATGGTAAGCCAATACCTCCTGATATTCTTGAGATGATCGAGAGAGATAAAAGAGCCCAGGAAGGCTTGAGCTTTCCTTTTCTCAGCAACAAAATCTCAGGCTCCCGGGAGCCTGAGAAAACCCAGTGGCTGATGAAGTACTTTGTCTACCGTCAGGCGGTACCTTTCCCCACAGATGAGGAATGCAAAGAGTACTATGATCGCATTGATATTGACTCTGATGATGATATCAATCGCTTCCGGGGAGCATTACTGGGTTGTGCTATAGGTGATGCTCTGGGCACAACATTGGAGTTTCAGCCGCCGGGCTCTTTTGAGCCGATCAAGGATATTGTCGGTGGTGGTCCATTCAACCTCAAAGCAGGAGAGTGGACTGACGACACCAGTATGATGTACTGCCTGGCACACAGTATGGTGCGGAAGGCCGCTTTTGATCTCGATGATCAGATGTACCTTTATACCCGCTGGTGGCAGGGTGGTGTGTTCAGCGTTAATGGCAAGTGCTTTGATATCGGTAATACGGTTCAGGATGCTTTGATCCGATATCAGAGAACCGGTAATCCGGAAGCTGGAGATACCCACCCTATGTCGGCAGGTAATGGCTCATTGATGCGCTTGGCACCGGTTCCCATCCTTTACTACAACAGCTTTGATGATGCCGTCCACTATGCAGCCCTCAGTTCCAAAACCACCCATGGGGCAGAAGAAGCCGTGGATGCCTGTCGCTATTTCAGTGGCCTGATCTGGGGAGCTCTTCATGGTGTATCCAAGTCAGAACTGCTGGATGGTCTTTACAGTCCGGAAGCGGATTATTGGGATAGAAATCCACTCTGCCCGTCGATCAGTGAGCTGGTGACGAAGGCAGAATACAAGAACAAAAATGCGGATGAACTCAGAGCCAGTGGTTACGTTATGCATACCCTTGAAGCTGTGCTATGGGCATTTCATAACAGCGATAGCTTTGAAGAAGGCGCTTTGCTGGCCGTCAACCTCGGAGAAGATGCCGATACAACCGGAGCAGTCTATGGTCAGCTGGCGGGGGCTTTTTATGGTGAAAGACAGATGCCCTTCAAGTGGATCAAGAAGATTGAGTATCCCCATGTTTTCTTCTTGAAAGCTCAAGAGCTTAAAGAGCTGGTGGTGTCTGACTGATCTGGATTTTATAACTCATCTTTGATGGCTGCTCGGGCTTTAAGAGCAGCCTTCCTGATCTTACCAGCCCAATCTCTCAGTGTTTTTCCCGGTGGTGGGGTGTCGGTAGTATTTCTAGATTCGTATATTCCTTCACGAAACCACTCCAGCCACTGCTTTCGGGTGGTTTGAATCGCTCTGTCACTTAAAAAGACAGGTGGATTTATTCCGTAGGCAAGAAGAATATAACTGGTCAGCAATCGAGCTGCTCTGCCATTAGCATCGGGCAACGGGTGGAGATTGATAAACTCCCAGGAAAATGCCGAAGCCAATTTGATGATTTCTTCCTTACTTCGGGCTTTGGCAAAAGCCTGATTATGTTTATTCAGAAATGCCGTGAGTATCCTCTCCATCTCACTTTCGTGCAGGCTGTATCCAGCAGGTCTTAAGCCCAGATAATGGTTTCGGGAGATGCCCATGGTGGCAAATGGTCTATGAATGATCCTAATTGACAAAGGAGGTCGTTGAGCAGGAGCTGTTTGAAGCAACTGGTCGAGATCTTTCCCCATTTGCTGGAAGTCAGGGTATTCATCCCTGTATTGGCAAGAGTTGTACAGAGGGTTCTCTTGAAGCAGTTCAGCCAGTTTCATTGCCAGGTGTTTGTTGAACATATCCTCCTGAGGATTGAGCAAGCCATCGTCATCTGCTGACAGCCTGAGTGTGATTTTGAGTTGCTGCATTTTGAATATGATTGATTTGTGTAAGGCAGAAACTTCTTTAATACGTTCCTCAATTTCCGTGACCGGCACTATAGATACGATTTCTCTGTCCAGACAGACAAAAGCGTAAGGTTCGGGTGATAGATTTGGGTTAATGCTGCTCAACCACTGATACAGTTTTCTGTGATCTTGAATAACAGACAGATCTTTTACTGGAAGTAAGTTACCGGTTGTCGCCATCCGGGGCAGAGCCGGGTTCATTCGTTCATAACCGGTCAGCTTTTTGAAGACTTCGTCTAACAGGGATAAGGTAAGCAGAGGTCTTTTGTCGTCTTTAGCCTGAATCTGTAAGTGCTTGACCAAAAAGATCCAGGTTTTAGCTATTTTTGAGACGGTTTCACTGCAGCTGAGAGCATATTCTTTGCGCCACTTCGAATCAGAATCATCGTGTTTCAGGCATTGCTCCAGTTTGGGTAAATGTCCTTTGGTAAAGAGCAGTCTGTGCAGCTGTTGATGCTCAGCCATTAAAGTGATGCCTTTCTCAGGTCTTTTCTTGAGCACTTTGCTTGCAGAAACCGTTGCAGAGAACATCAGTGAGATCAGGGTCAGAATGCAAATGTACCTGCCAGACATCATTGTCACCCATGAAAAGATTCAGGGCAGTATAGACCTGGCAATTTTCTAGGAGCCTGTCGGACTTAAGCTTTCTAGAATGCTCAAGGCTGTGGCTGCTCTTTCTGGATTTTAGGCCGAAATTGCCTTGAGTCCGACAGGCTCCTGGGTGCATGCTATCGCCTTCTGCGTCAGGAACTCACAGGAATAGTAGGGAAATGACAAAAAGAGTAGCTCTGGTCTTAGGCAGTGGTGGTGCCCGCGGTTACGCCCATGTAGGCGTTATCAGGGAGCTGGAAGCCAGAGGGTATGAAATAACCGCTATTTCCGGTGCATCCATGGGCTCACTGGTCGGTGGTCTCTGGGCTACGGGTAAACTGGATGAATACTGTCAGTGGGCTGAAACCATCGATTCTTTCGAGATCATCCGTTTGCTCGATATCTCCCTCGGCCGTCCCGGAGTCATAAAGGGTGACCGCCTGTTTGAGCGAATGCGCGAAATTATTGGTGATTGTCGTATAGAAGACTTGCCGGTTCCTTATACTGCTGTTGCTACAAGCCTGACCACTCGAAAAGAAGTCTGGTTTCAGCGAGGCGATCTGGTGACCGCTATCCGTGCTTCCAGTGCGATTCCTTCTTTATTCAGTCCGGTAGAAATGCATGGCCAGGTGCTGGTGGATGGTGGTGTCTTGAATCCATTACCCATGGCGCCTGCAGGGTCTGCTTTGGCGGATATGGTGGTTGCAGTGGATCTGTTGGGAGCCCCTTTTCAGAAGCAGCAGGTAGCTGAAATAGAAGAGAAAGAAAACAAATCCATCTTTGATGGCCTGATCGATAAGCTGATTGGAGGAAGTGAAAGCAAGAAATCACAGGATGAACTCAGTGCTTCTATGAGTCTGATGGAAATATCCAACCAATCCATGGAAGTTATGCAGGAGTCTCTTTCTCGCTACAAAATGGCGGGCTATCAGCCCGATGTGCTGGTGAATGTGCCTCGCAATATTTGCCAGTTCTACGAATTCCATCGCTTTAACGAGATTGCCGCCATTGGTCGACAGTTGGCCATTGAAGCCCTCGACCAGTGGGAAAACCGCCATCAAAACGAGCCCCATCAGCTGCTTGAAGCTGATCCGTCCTCATCCTGAAAAATATTTTTTAAAAGCCGGGACTAAAACGAATATTACCTTCGTCTAATCAGACAGATGAGTTCAAAACGAGCTCGCTGTCTGAAGATTTGAAAAGGTATGTTTATGAAACCGGTAGTTTCTTTCTCTCTCTCTCAAAAGCGTTGGCGGCTCTCATGGCCATGGTCATGATACTGGGCTTTAGCTCGTTCTCTATGGCGGATCAAAAGCGCCTCAGTGATGAACAAAGAGCCGAGTTTGTCGAAAATCTGAAAGATATTCAGGGTCGTCTGAATCTGTCATCGGATCAGGAAAAGAAAATGCTGGCTCTGCTCCGGGAAAGTGGCAATCACCGCAAGACAATTTTGCAAACTTACGGAGTGGGAGCTGGCAAGAAGAGCATCAAGGAGCTGAGCTTTTTTGACAAGCGTGCTCTGGGTAAGGATATGAAACGTGTTAAAGAACAAACGACAGAGAAAGCCAAAAATATTCTGACGGTCAATCAGTTCAAAGAGTTCGAAAAGATTCAGGAAGAACAGAAAGACCGCATGAGAGAGAAACTCCGTAACCGTAACTAACGGAGGGTTGAGCAATGGAACCGGTAACTTTAAGTGGCGGGGTGGGATTTCTGGTTTTGATGGCCGGATTCATACTGCTGGAAGCGTTGTGGTTGATCCTGCGACGCAAGGCAGATTACCCCTGGAAAGAAGCGGCAGCTTCCTTCTCGGTAGCTGTCATTAAAAGATTAATTGATGCGGCAACGGCAGGTGCTGCTCTTGGTTTCCTGTTCTGGGTCTACAGCTTCCGGCTGTGGACACTGGAAATCAACACTCTTTGGATGGGGCTGGTATTGTTCCTGCTGGTGGAATTCTTCTATTACTGGCATCACCGCTGGACTCATGAAATACGGTGGCTATGGGCTAATCACAGTGTCCATCATACGCCCATGCACATGAATCTGTCCGTAGCCGGAAGGCTTGGCTGGACGGGGCTGATCTCAGGCACTGTGCTGTTTTTCTCGCCACTGGTTCTGATGGGCTTTCATCCCATAGCGGTGGTGTTGGCTCTGGCTGCCGGATTGTTCTATCAGATCTGGATTCATACTGAGCTGATAGGCAGGCTTGGACCGCTGGAATGGGTGTTCAACACGCCTTCCCATCACCGGGTGCATCATGGCTCCAACAGGAAGTACCTGAACAAAAACTATGGAGGAGTGTTGATTATCTATGACCGTCTGTTCGGCACCTTTGAGGAAGAAAAAGAAGCTGTTGTCTACGGAACCACAAGACCTGTCAACAGCCATAATCCTTTTCGGATTGCCCTGAATGAATGGATCAATATTGCCCGGGATGTTGCCAGGGCTGAGAACTGGTCACAACGATGGCATTACATGTTTGGTGCTCCAGGCTGGAAGCCCCGTGTTAATAAAAGGCTTTCTGTATCAGGGAAGCCGTTGGGCAGTAAGTCAGCATGAGATTTGTCATCTATGCTCAGAGCTTTGACCCGCTGGTTGCAGGTATGGAATGTCGGAAGTGAGTCAGGAAACAGAGGGGATCTCTACCGACAGAATGCTGGTGGATGCCATTCTCTCAGGAAACCAGAGAGCCTTTCAGACTTTGGTGGAACGTTATCAGGGAATGGTGGCCACCATTGTTATCGGTATGCTGGGTGATGCTTCTGAAGCCGAAGACGTAGCTCAGGAGACCATGATCCGGGTTTACCATTCCCTGGCTTCCTATCAAGGGGATGCCAGTCTCAAGACCTGGATCACCCGCATTGCCATGAATCTGGCAGTGGACACCCTGAGGAAAAGAAAAAAATGGCTGGAGTGGTTTCGCAATTCTGAGAGTGAGCCCCTGGAAGAGATGACGAATGGACATCAAGGCGACGTCCAATGGGAAAAACAACAGGCGATTCGTGCCAGCTTTCGCCAATTGAAGCCTCAATATCGATCCGTAGCCATGCTGAGATTGGTGTTGGGTTATTCCACAGACGACACGGCTGAAATACTGAAGCTGCCCCAGGGAACGGTGCTTTCCAGGTTGGCGCGGGCCAGAAAGCAACTGGCCGAGGATTTGAGGGATTTTATGTATGATGAATAAACAGGAAAAGTCATTACAACAATTATTGTCGGGCGAACCTTTCGGTTCCCTCCCGGAAGGGTTTTCAAACCGTGTGATGGCAAGGCTTGAGCAGGATACCCGGGAAGATTTCTGGACCGGCTTGTCCAGAGATCTGACAGGGCTTTTTTATCGTGTCAGCCTGCCCGTTGCAGCGTTGGTTGTTTGTTTCATGGCCTACAACCTGATGATTCCGTTGGGTCCTGAAAGTGGCAATATTCTGGAGGCTGCTCTGGGGCTTCAGGACATTACACCCGAAATGATGATGGTGGCCCTGTAAAAGGAGAGCGTGATGTCAAACAGTCATGAGATAGACAACGGTATGCTTATAAAAAGCAGCAAGGCCAAATCCCTTCTGATTCTTCTGGCCACTCTGATGATCGGATGCCTGCTGGGGGCTCTGGTGGTTGGAATGGTGGTGCGGGACAAGGTTCAGGCGGCGCGGCAATTCACCTATAAGGATGGGTTCGTTGTGCAGATCGAGAGTGTGCTTGAACCTTCTGTACGACAGAAGAAAAAGCTCGACCCGATTCTGAATCGCTATGGTGAAAAGGTTCAGGCTATTTTTACCCGCTCCAGAGAGTCTCTACAGTTTGAAATGGACGCCATGATGGAGGAGCTGTCAACGGTGGTCTCGGAGCAGCAGCTGGATCGACTGGAGCATCGCCGATCCAGGTTGCAGGTATTGGAAGGAGGCCATTGAGTCTCTTTCAGGCTTTTCGCTTGATCAGAACCAGTACGGAACCTGTGCCGCCTTCCGAAGGTGGTGCCGAACAAAAAGCCAGTACTTCGGGCAATTGCCGCAGCCAGTGGTTTACATGACTTTTAAGGGTGTTCTGGCGATTGGTGCTGCGGTGAGATTTCCCATGAATAATCCTTACACAAGACATGCCTTCGTTTCGGCAGAATAATAAAAATTCCGACAACAGATCCCTGGCTTCATCAATCTTGTAGCCATGGAGGTCCAGTTGATATTGAACAGGCAGCAAACCCTGACGCAGCTGGCGCATACGGGTGTGCTGAATACCCGGTCGGCTGTAATCCAGTTTCTGTTCCGGATCAATGGGCTCTACCCAGGCCTCTGACAGGGCAGCACCGCCCGGTTTGTCATCCATCTGAGCAGCCCTGCGTCTGGCTTTGAGTGTGCTATCCGGAACCTTGGCGGTGGGCTTTTTGAGCTCAGCGGAGCGGTTGGTTTTTTTTAATGGCCGCACGTCCATCATGGCCTCTTTAAACAGGCCTTCCAGATCGTCTTTGTCGTCTTCGGTCATTCCACTGGACTCATCTCTAAACAGGTCATGCCTGAAATGGGGACATTCTACCCTGTATTGTGGTCTGACAATACTGGTGACAGGAGGGCCAGAGGGTCTTTCGGTGAAAAAGTGGACGAAAAAATGGTTCTTTGCCTGTGGTTGAATATGCTACCTTATGGCGGTTTTGCAGGGGAGATCCCGATTGTGCTCCCTGAGGAGAAAGTGTGACTGAAATCAGTGGGATGCCTTCAGGCAAGCACCATAGCGAAGTTAAGCCTTATGATGGCCTGGTCAGTATTCGGGATTTTATCCGGTGGGCGGCCTCCAGGTTTAACGAAGCCGGGCTGTTCTTCGGGCATGGCAGTGATAATGCCCTGGACGAGGCTTTTCATCTGGTGTTCCAGGTGCTGCAGTTGCCCTGGGAGTTGCCGGAATCTTACATGAACTGCCGACTTTCCCTGAATGAACAGGAGAAAGTGGCGGAGTTGATCGAGCGCCGTATTACTGAGCGCAAGCCGCTGGCTTACCTGGTTAACCAGGCCTGGTTCTGTGGCCAGCCTTATTATGTTGATGAACGGGTTTTAGTGCCTCGTTCGCCGATTGCTGAGCTTATCCAGCAACAGTTCCAGCCCTGGCTGGGTGATGTTCGGGTCGAAAGAGTGATGGATCTTTGCACCGGCTCTGGCTGTATTGGTATTGCTGCGGCTAATGAATTTCCAGAAGCCACGGTTGATCTGCTGGATATTTCCGAAGATGCTTTGGAAGTGGCCGGTATTAATATTGACAGTCAGGAACTATGGGGGCGGGTTCAGGCTATTCGCTCTGATCTGTTTGAAGCCATTGATCATGCACCTGAAAAACCAAAATACCAGCTTATGATCAGCAATCCTCCTTATGTGGATGCTGAAGACATGGCTGATTTCCCGGATGAGTTTGGGCACGAGCCTGAGTTGGGACTGGCGGCCGGAGAAGATGGCCTGGATATGGCCCGTGTTATTCTGGCTCGTGCTGCAGATTTTCTGGATGAGCAGGGGTTGCTGGTGCTGGAAGTGGGCAACAGCCACTGGGCGCTGAGAGATGAGTACCCGGATGTGCCTTTCATCTGGCCAGAGTTTGAATCAGGCGGTCATGGTATTCTGGTACTGGATGCCGAGAACTGTCGTCAGTATCAGTCTCTTTTTAAAAGTCGGCTTAAGCTGCAATGAATGACAGAAGCCTTTCATTATAGGGAAGGCTTCACAGTGAAGAATTGATCCCTGGCGGGAGCAACGACGGATGCCCGTCAGAGGAGGGGGAAGTCAAAATGGCAGGAAACAGCATAGGCCAATTGTTCAAGGTCACTACCTTTGGTGAGTCCCATGGTATTGCCCTCGGATGTATTGTGGATGGTTGCCCTCCGGGAATTCCATTGACAGAAGCGGATCTTCAGAAAGATCTGGATCTGCGTAAGCCCGGGACATCCAAATACACGACACAGCGTCGTGAACCGGATCAGGTGAAAATCCTTTCAGGGGTTTTTGAAGGTAAAACCACAGGCACTCCCATTGGTCTTCTGATCGAGAATGTGGATCAGCGCTCCAAGGATTATTCCAATATTATGGATCGTTTCCGTCCAGGCCATGCTGATTACACTTACGCCCATAAATACGGCTTCCGTGACTATCGAGGTGGTGGTCGTTCCTCTGCCCGTGAAACAGCCATGCGTGTGGCTGCAGGCGCTATTGCCCGTAAGTATCTGGAAAGCCAGGGGATTGAGATCAAAGGTTACCTCTCCCAGCTTGGAACCATCAGCATTGATAAAATAGATTGGAGCGAAGTTCGCAATAATCCTTTCTTCTGCCCTGATGCCGATAAAGTGCCCGCTATGGAACAACTGATCGACGACTTGCGTCGTGATGGTAATTCAACCGGTGCCAAGGTGACCGTGATGGCTACGGGTGTTATGCCAGGACTGGGTGAGCCTGTATTTGACCGTCTGGATGCAGATCTGGCTCACTCTTTAATGAGCATTAATGCTGTAAAAGGCATTGAAATCGGTGACGGCTTTGAGTCTGTGTCTCAGAAAGGAACAGAGCATCGCGATGAATTGACACCGGAAGGCTTTTTGTCCAATTCAGCGGGTGGTGTGCTCGGTGGTATTAGCTCCGGGCAGGACATTGTGGCGCACATTGCTTTGAAACCCACCTCAAGTATGACCTCGCCGGGCAAGAGCATCAACATGGACGGTGAGCCTGTAGAGGTAGTGACCAAAGGTCGCCACGATCCCTGTGTAGGCATCCGTGCAGTACCTATAGCAGAAGCGATGATGGCGATAACCCTGATGGATCACTTGCTGCGCCACCGTGGGCAGAATGCGGATGTTGTCAGCCCTGCTCCGATTATTCCAGCTCAAGCATAATTATTATGTTCCCGGCCCATTACTTGGGCTCGGGGGCTCTGGAGTCTCTTTGTCTTCTTCTCTCATCGAGGAAGTAGGCATGGATGGTCACTGAGTCACCTGAGTCAGGATCAAAGTCAACAATGCTCTCGGCTACAAAATCTTCCGGGTTGTTAAAGTGTTGTACGCCTTCCAGATCCTCTATATCTGCAAATGAGAAAATCTGACCCTGACTGTCCACTTCAATCAGGTAGTACTGTTCCATATTTTCTCCATCAATACCAAAGCTGTAGATTAATAGCAGTTTCTGGCTACAGACTCTTAATAGTTCTTTGACAAACTCAATGACATCCTGTCCCTGATTCGGGTTGATAGTACTGACCGTATAACCACTCCGTCGCATCGTTTGATCAGTATTGTCGAGGTTAGGGCATTCATTCGGATCACCATTCGTTGACCATATCTGCATACCAGTAATCCATTCGGGCGCTGTCACCTGAGTATTTTCTGGCTGAGGGGTAGTGTCTACTACTTCTGGTACAGGGTATATTTCAGGATGAGCTTGCTGGTATTCCAGCTCTGAGAGCACACGGTTGATATCAATGCCGATATCATTCCAGTTTTGCTTTTTAATGAGTTTGACTCTCAGTTTTTCCAGTTCTGATTCCCAGTTGCGCAGCGGAATAGGCAGCAGGGCATTGCTCACCTGGCTAAGTATGCCATCAAATATCTGTCCCCAGGTTCTCCGATAATCTCTTTGGACCCGTCTGCGGATATTTTCACGGGACTCTTCTTCTTCAGGATCATCACTGCCAAGAATACATTGCTGGTTCTCGCAGTCTCCTGGGGCCGGAGAGGTTTCACATTGGCATACAGGGCAATAGCCAGCAGAGCTGTCCAGCGGAATGATCAGCAAAAGCAAAACGATGACTGTCCATAGAGGTCTGGAGGAATACTGCATTTCCATAGGCCTTGTTGTTATTACAGACCTCAAAAAATAGCAGTATATGAAGTGGTTAGGAGTTTTGATTTGTTTTCTGAGGTAAAGAGCCTGCCATTAATAGCAGGCTCATGAGATGGATTACTCCTTATAAAGTGTTTTCTTGGGTCCGCCACTTTCACCGGGCCATCTTGAACCACCAATGGTGTCGGCATAAGGGAAGAAGGCTTCGGCATCCAGTTTTCCTGCCAGGGTAATCCGACGATCCAGGAAAACAGGTGTCCATAAGTGGGCTTTTGGTTTGCTCTTCACAGGTAACAGGGTGGCAATAGGATCCCAGGGGCTTTCATTGAGTTTGAGTTCACACTCCAGCTCTTCGATATGAGCTGTGCCGTACTTGCTGTATACACGCACGACATGGGGGGGGTAATCAAACTCTGTGCTCATGACATCTACAGAGCGGGAGTACTTCAGCCACCATTCATTGGTTTCATGCTCAGGTGGGATTTCACCGGTGCCAGTGACTTTGCCGGAAAACTCCAGAAAGGTGTAACCCTGATGGGTTAATTTGGCAGTCACCTGATCCATCATTCGGAAATATTGGGTAGTAGCCGGAAACTTCGGCTGACCCCAGCGCTCCTGACTGCCAAATACCGCAGCTTCCTGGTCGATACCGATGGCCAGAGTAAACTCTCCGGTAATACCATCATGATCCGCATCCACACTGATGACATAACCGTATTCCGGTTCGTTCAGAACCGGGAAGTTATAGACAGTGATATTCACCGTTGGGTTTTTTCCGGGAGTGATTCCAGGCGGCAACAGTTTCTCGATGCAGGCCGGGTCCGTGTCGTATTTTATTTTCAGCAGGGGCCAGTTGATGATTTCCCCTGGATTGGTCTGAGGGACTTGTTGTTCTGAGCTCATTGTCTTTCCTTCTGTTTTTCTTTTTATGGATGGTTAGAACTACTGGCTGACGATCAAACGTTCTTTCTCGGCGTACTCAGTTTCCTGAATGCTGGTGGTTTCCGGTTTGACATAGAATTGCTCAAACCATTTACGGTACTGGCCTATAGGACCATCACCTTCACAGAGGATCGGTTGTTCCTTGTAGATTTTGTGCTCCCAGATAGGGATGTCCTGGTTCACCTGATGAACAATTTCATCACGGACGCCATGGGCATAAAGGACATTCATAGCGGTCTGAGCTTTTGGCAAGGAGAAGACAAAACGCATGTGAATGCTCTGGTCATCAATGGGGGTGATAGTGCCCATCATGACGATTTCAAACATCCGGGTGAATCGCTGGCCGGTCTGGCCAGGACCGTTATTGAACGAGTAGAGGTGGGCAGGCTCGAGGTTTTCACCGGAACGATCGACAACACCGTTCTCGTCCATCACATTGGTTTCGTTATCCATGATGGTTATGCGCTTGTGGTCTTCATAAGTGACCTTGCCATCAGGCAGGAAAGGGGAGTCATGAACAGTGACAAAGTGAGCCAGGTCTGCGGCGTTTTCTCCGGTTTCCTGAACAATGGAGTTGATTTTCCATTCGTAAACGTCGATGTCCGTCCAGTCCGGGTGGCCAAACTCTTCCATTACTTCGAGTTCAAACAGAGGCTCGGCTTCCTCCGGGTGATACCAGGCCCATATCATCTCGTTCTTTTCCTGAACGGGGTAGCTTCGAATGCAGGGCTTCCCCTTCACTTTTGGCGGGATACGCTTTGAATAAGGGATGTCCTGCAGCATGCCGGTTCCGTCGAATTCCCACGCATGAAAGGGACAGCTGACCGATTCTCCTTTAACAATGCCGCCGTGTCCCAGGTGTGCACCCAGATGTGGACAGTAGGCATCCAGTACTTTGGCTTCACCGGATTCGGTTCTGAACAGCACCAGGTCTTCACCAAAATATTTCAGAGGTTTGACGTCGCCGGCTTCCAGGTTTTTGGAAAGTTCAACGCAATACCAGCCATAGGGTATGGGTTTGTTGTATCGCTTGCTCATCTCATGTCCTTTCTATCTTGAAAGATTTTTCATCAACTTTTTAATTTGTTCATGACTGCTTAATATCAGGTGTGATGAAAAATCGTTTCAGCCGATCAAGGCTGTTTATTCTTATTGTCCACTGATGGCCTATAAAGCTCAGATGGCTATTCGTCAGGATTTTTTGATGTTGGTTTTGATCATCAACTTTTTAAAGGCCACAGAGTTGTGATCTGTTTCGTCTTTTTCGGGCTCGTAAGCCAGCTCTGCGTCAGGGAATCGTTTGAATAATTCAGACATGGTCAGGTAAAGCTGTCTGCGCGCCAGGGCTGCTCCAATGCAGAATCGAGGGCCGTAACCAAAAAGGACATCCGGATCAAACTTGCGGTGGATATCAAACTTTTCAGGTTCATCGAAGTACTCAGGGTCGTAATCTTTCAGGTGCGGCATCATCAGAATCATTTGACCTTTTCTAACCTGCTGACCCAGAACGTCCATATCTTCCTGTGCGTAACGGGCAAATCCCATTTTGGAGTTTTGTGCCCAGCGCATGATTTCAGTAAAGGCTTTACCAAACGATTCCGGAGATTCCAGTGCTTCAAAAGCCTGGTCTTTATGCTTCATGAGTGCATAGACGCTCCATTGCTGGGCAACAAGGGTTGTGTCAGCACCCGCTCCAATAAGTGCCAGTATCAAAGTGATGATGTCCCATTCCTGAAAATCAGGGTTTTCTTTTTCTACCTGAATCAGGGCGCTGAGGAAGTCATCCTGCTGGGGGGATTCCCGACGCTCGGCAATGACCTGTTTGATAATGTCTATGGCGCGGTTACTGTCTTCACGGGCCTTTTCACGGCGCTCTTCAGAGATGGTCGCATTCCATGCTTCAGTGAAGGTTGAAACCACTGGTTTGAAGTCTTCCCAGTATTTTTCAGGGATGCCCACCATCCGGGTGATGGAAATAAAGGGAATGTGATTGGAAATGCTCTCCATATAGTCAAAGGTTTCTGGTTCACCCAGATCATCAAAGAGTTTGACGACATCCGGTTCAATTCTTTTCTCAATCGCATCAACGACATTTCTGGAGAAGGCTGGTGAAGAAACTTTCCGGATCAGGCGATGATGATCTTTGTCAGCCACCAGACTATGGCCGATCATGGCCCGCTCGAAATTGGTCCATTCACTCTCTGGCGGACGTTGTGGGGCAAACTCCCAGTCGTAGAAATCGGAAGAAAGGTATTCAGTACGCCAGCAGTCAAGAATGTCGGGGATCTGGGTCATGATCCAGGATTGCCAGGGGGGGTACCAGACCAGTCGACCTCTTTTTTTCAGCTCCATGCATTGTGGAATCGGGTTATCACAATACTCCTTGGAGTGAGGATTGAATACTTCCTCAATGGGTGGAAGGGCTTCTTTTGGTGCGTCTGATGATATTTTGCGGATATCTACACTGACTGTTTCAACCGCGTCTTCTACCAGCTCCATACTCGTTCTCCGCATCATTATTGTTGTTATCGAGTGCAGATTTTTTCCACTGCATCAGGGGCTAAAAATCTGTTTTGCAGATGGCTTGATGTAACCATTGTGAAAATTTATACAATGGTGTAACTTTTTAATCAAGTATCTAGTTGGTCTTCTGTCACCTTGTTTGAAGGCAACGGATGCTTCTGGAATCCATGGCCTCTCAAGAGCCTGACTCGAAATAGGCTCCTGTAGTGGCTTTTAGGTAGAGCTGCGGAGAATAAGAAAAATGAAAGACTTCAAAGGCAAAGTCGCTGTAGTGACCGGTGGTGCCAGTGGTGTAGGGCGGGCTTTGGCTACCCTGTTGGCAAAAGAAGGTGCGAAGGTTGTGGTTTCAGACATTGAAACCACAGCGCTGGATAATGTTATTACAGATTTGAAGGCGTCTGGTTACGAATGTTATGGCCAGAAAGCGGATGTCACCGATGGCGACTCCATGAAAGCATTAGCCGATGCAACACTGGAACAATACGGTGCCATTCATCTTGTTTTTGCCAATGCCGGTGTGGGCACGGGTGAGGGCGGAATGATGTGGGATTACGACGTGAATGACTGGGAGTGGGGCTTCCGTGTGAATACCTGGGGGGTTATTCATACGATCAATGCCTTTATGCCCAGGCTGGTTGAGCAGAATCAGGAAGCTCACTTTGTTGTTACGGGTTCAGGCAATGGTGCCTTCTTAATGATGCCTAACACGCCTATTTACACAGCAACGAAAGCAGCTGTTCAGGCCATTACTGAAAACCTGTACTTCCAGTGTCTGATGTCTCAGTCACCGGTCAAGGTCAGTGCCTTGTTCCCCGGGCCTCATGTAGTGAATAGTGGTATTTTTAATTCAGAGCGTAATCGCCCTGAAGATCTGCCTATAGACCCTGATAAGCCAGACTCAGGGATTACTTCGGTTGATGATATGAAAGCGATGATGGCGGAGTATGGCAGAACGCTGGAAACAACTGAGCCGGCAGAAGTGGCAGAATTCGCCCTGAAAGAGCTGAGAGAAGACAAGTTCTGGATAGCGCCTACCAGTGAAAAATCAAAAGCTGCATTCCGACAGAGGACAGAGTGGATTTTGAACGCCGAGAATCCAACACCGCCTGACGTTCTTTGAGAAATCCGTTGAGAGCTCAAAGAAGGATTTAGTCTTCTGATTCTGGCTGCCACTCAGCGTGGCAGCCTTTCTTAAGATCCGGATAAAGAAAATATTGCCTGATATTTGTGCACTGAATCGTTTTTTTGTGAACTGATTCCTCAAAACTTATTCAAGACACTCAGGATTTCGAGACATTCTCTTCCATGAAACCTTCTTGCAGGAAATGATGCTGGAAACCTTGGGATTAACGCTAGAAGATTTATGGTTGACCAGGAATTTGCCAGAAACTATTCAGCTGATTCCTGGAGACTAAACGGATTGGACATGGAAATTAGCGGACAGATCGGTACAATCAAGCCAAACTGGCACGATTAGCAGGCTGTTGAGTGATTGATTTCAGGTCGCACTGAAAGAAGACATGGCTCTAGAGCTTTCTGATAAGAAGCAGGCAGACATCAAGAGGTTTTATCATTGACTGCACAACCCATTGGTCGTCGTGAGCGAAAAAAACAAGCCGTCAGGGAAAAGATCTGTCAGGAAACAGTTGAACTGATCAGGCTGCACGGCATTGAAGGCACAACGATCGAGGACATCTGTGAAAGGGCAGATATAGCCAAGAAGACTTTTTATAATTATTACCCTTCAAGGCATGACTTACTCATACAAATCTGTCAGTCAGACTTGTTGCTGAGAACACGGTTGAACGTTGAAGGCGCACTGGCGAACTGTAAAGGCCTGGAAGCCTGTCTGAAGTATATCTTTAATGAAATGCAGAGCAATATTGCTCAGGCGGACAGGGTTGAAAGAGAGATGATCGATTATATGATTATTAATCTTTCCAATAACCGGACCCAAAGTGCGAATCAGCTGAACTTTATGAATGATTGTTTTCGTACACTCTATGAAAATAATCTGGATGATCTCAAGCCGGATCTTGATACCGGGTTTTGCGCCGAAATTACCGTAGGTATGATCAATGCCATGATGGTTAACTGGTTGAACGATGAGTCTTATGACATTTCATCCAATTACGATTGTTTGTTGAAGTTTATGCTTGAAAGCATGTTGAAATAATTAACTCATTCTTTATTTTTAAAAAACTTTCCTTAGCCTCTGGCTGTTAAGTACAAGGATTGTTTTTGTTTCATTGTTCAGGATGAATGATGAGCTATTCAAAAAAACATTCCTATGTTCTTTATCTTGGTTTACAAAAAGAGGCATCCGAGCTGGAAGTGATACTGGCCATTGTCACGCTCTTCAATATCAGTACCGGGTACTTCTCTTCTGCACAGGCATTAGAAAAATTGTCCGGCCAATCGGCATTGAGTGAAGAGAGTCTGTCTGTTCAAAGAAAACTGTTGGGTTCAGTGGCAGGAGCTTTGTTTTCTGAGGCGAAAGGGTAGGTAAAGCCGGATCATTGCATCCGGCTCCTGGTGATTACTTTTTGCCGAATTGATCGATGTCTTCTGCATCCCAGGCGTAGTTAATCCAGTAGTCGTGGATATCTTCACCGGTAAAGAAATGGCTCAGTTTCTCTGGCAGAATGCCTTTCTTCTCTTTGAGCTTATTGTGCACAACAAAAGCGGCAAACTCGGTTTCTGCGTGTTTTTCGAACAGATGGTTCAGGGTGAATTCCAGAGTGGTTCGCTCGTCATCCACTTCATCAACGACCAATACTTTCTTGCCATCCAGGTTAGTGTCAGGCTCCAGCCATTGCAGCTTGATAGGAGTATCGGATGGCGCTGTACCCACCTCATCACTGTAACGGGTCAGGGAAACTGTCAGGATAGGTTTGTTGATGTAAGTACGCATGATACGCGCAGGAATCAAACCGCCGCCACCAATAGCCAGCAGGTAGTCAGGTTCGAATCCGGACGCTTTGATCTTCTCGGCAGCGGCGCGAATGGTGTTATGGATGTCGTTATAGGTGAAATTATATTGCTCCATGAGCACGTAAACCTTTAGGTGGATGAAGGCTAAAATCAGAAGCGGCGAAGAATAGGCGACTTGGTACTGTTGAAGCAAGTAGGGCTTTCCGCTGCAACTCTAGGAGGCCGAGCTGTCTATTCTCGTTTTGCCACGCGTATATGGACATACTTACTCCGTTAATCCTGAGCTTGTCGAAGGATGCTGGTAATGCACTTCGACAGGCTCAGTGTGAACGGTATGGGGTATAACTGCACTAATTTGTAGTCAGGCCATTCATCAGGAGTGGCCTGCTGTAGATGCTTAGTGTGACGTGGCAGGCTTATACATGGATTCAATCTCCTTGCGGAAACGCTCCATGATGATCTTTCTACGCAGTTTCAGGGTAGGTGTAATTTCGCCCATTTCGATCGAGAATTCACGGGGCAGCAAGGTGAATTTCTTGACCTGTTCGAATCGAGCCAGTTCTCCCTGAATATGATCCAGCCGGTCCTGGAACATAGCCTGGATGTCCGCATTGCGGATCAGGTCCATTTTGCTTTCATACTTCAGATTGATGCTCCTGGCGTATTCTTCCAGCGCTTCAAAGGCCGGTACAATCAGAGCTGAAACGTAGTTTTTGGCGTCTGCGACAATGGCAATCTGCTCGATAAACTGATCTTTGCCGATAGTGCCCTCAATGTACTGAGGAGCAATGTATTTGCCGTTGGACGTTTTCATCAGTTCTTTGATGCGCTCAGTAATTCGCAGCTGACCGGTTTCGTCAATCAGACCGGCATCGCCGGTTTTCAACCAACCATCCGCATCAAAGGTTTTCGCAGTTTCTTCAGGCTTTTTATAGTAGCCACGCATGACTGTCTGGCCTTTGACCAGGATTTCTCCTTCCTGTCCGATTTTCACCTGAATACCGGGAAGAGGTGTGCCACAGCTGCCGAACTGGTAGCCAGTATCCCTGAAACAGGTGACCGTTGCGGTCGTTTCGGTCATGCCGTAACCCACTTTGACATTGATACCCAGGGCATGGAAGAAGCGATTAATCTCGTCATCAAGACGTGCTCCACCACAAGGCATAAAGCGAATACGTCCACCCAGCTTTTCCTTGATCTTTGCGAAGACCAGTTTGTCAGCCAGTTGATTGAGGCTTTCCAGGTATCCCGGAACGGTTTTGCCCTGACGCTTCAGCTCCATAGTGCTGAGACCGACCTTCATGGCCATTTTGAAGATGGCCCGCTTAACCGGTGATCCTTTTTGAATCATGGTGTTTACACCGGTGTAGATCTTCTCGTAGAAACGTGGAACTGCACAGACGACAGTAGGCTTCAACGTAGGCAGGACTTCTGCAATTTTTGTTGGGTCTTTCAGGTAGCAGTTCACCGCACCACGGGTTAGCACGTAATAGCTCCAGGCCCTTTCAAAAATATGGCTCAGGGGCAGGAACGCTATGGATACGTCGGTGTGATCAATGTGAATCAGATGATCATGGGATTCAAAGGACGCGCCGATACTGGTGTAGTCCAGCATGACCCCTTTAGGCTGACCTGTAGTACCTGAGGTGTAGATCAGTGTGTACAGATCATCGAGAGACTGACTGTCCAGTCGTTCTTTCAGAAGCTCACACTCTTCAGGGGCACTGTTCAGGAAATCACTGAAATATTGGGCTTGTTTACAACCTTTCAGATCTGTCAGGGGATCCAGTACGATCACCTTTTTCAGATTCTCACATTTTTCCAGCAGTTCCAGAGCACCATCAAACTGTTCCTGTTCACCGACAAACAGAATAGAGATTTCGGCGTCTTCAATAATGTAGCGAGCCTGTTCCGCAGTGCTGGTCGGGTAGATAGGCACCGTTACGCAGCGAGTTTGCAGTGTGCCCAGGTCGGCAATAGTCCACTCAGGCAGATTCTGTGACCAGATGCCGATGTTGCTTTGAACAGGAAGCTTGTCGGTCAGCAGGGCGCGGGAGACCTGGTCGATCTTTTCTCCGAACTGCTGCCAATTCATGGATTGCCATTGATGATGGGCGGAAAAACGGATAGCCGTTTGACTGGCGTTATTATAAGTGCGCTGACGAATCAGGCTGATAAGGTGCGACGGAGGATTATCATTCATTGGCAAGCAATATACATCTTTTGGAAGTGTCTGGTTTCACAGTTTTTGAAAAACGACACTTTCTGCTTATGGCTGATCTGGTGTAAGCATCAAACAGATTGAAGCCTGCTTTCAATGCTATCGTTGGCGGCGAAGAATACTACAGGAGTGGGAATAAATACTATTTGATTTACATCAGTTACGGAGGCGAGTGCGGGTCTTTTTTGTAACAGTTTGTATGCTGGGCTTTTAGGCTTTGCAGTTTTTGAGATTGAGTATTGACTGGTGGGCTGTGACGCCCACTTCGTAGACATAAAGATATGTCTCCTAATCCTGCCAGAATGCCGGTGTAAACAGGACCAGAACGGTTATAACTTCCAGTCTTCCCATCAGCATACCGACACTGAGCAGCCACTTGGCTGTGTCAGGCAGTGAGGCAAAGTTACCTGCGGGTCCAATCACATCACCCAGTCCGGGTCCTACATTCGCTACAGCCGTCGCGGCACCGCTTAAGCTGGTGACAAGATCAAGCCCCAAAAGGCTGAGCAACAACGTTAGAGTTGTAGTCAGAAGAGCGAAGAAGAAACAAAAAGCGATCAGGGATCTGAGGATGTCGCTGGTGATTTGCTGACCGTTATAGCTTTGTACAAAGCAGGCTCTTGGATGAGCCAGTTGCTTCAGCTGTATCCCCAGCAGGCGGGCTCCAATCTGGAAACGAAAAATCTTGATCCCGCCCGCTGTAGAGCCGGAGCAGCCGCCAATAACGGTAAGACAAAGAAACAGCGTAGCTGCAAAGCCTCCCCATAGTGTGTAATCCGTCAATGCATAGCCTGTTGTGGTGATGACAGAAACGGTATTAAAAGCGACCAGGGTCAAGGATTTAAACAGTGAATAATCACTGTTCATAAACAGCCATAGGGTGAAAAGCCCCCAAAGGATAAACAGGAAGTTGAGAAAAGCCTGAACCTGATTATCTTTGAGCAATGAGTGGGGATCACCTCTGAGGAATTTAACAAACAGGACAAACGGCAGTGAGCCCATGATCATGAACACTGTTGCCACCCAGTGAATGAAAGGGTTCTGAAAGTGGGCCATGGAGCTGTCAGAGGTTGAGTAGCCACCCGTAGAAAGGGTGGTCATGGCATGGTTGATGGCTTCAAAGCCATTCATACCACCCAGAAAGTAGAGGTAGGCACAGAAGACTGTCAGGCCCAGATAAATAAAGACGATGCGTTTAGCGATACTGCCTGAACGAGGCATGGCTTTGTCTGACCAGTCAGATGATTCACTCTGGAACAATCTCATCCCACCTACCTTCAGAAAAGGCAGTACTGCAACAGCCAGTACAATAAAGCCAATACCCCCCAGCCACTGAAGCAGGGAGCGCCAAAGCAGGATGCCCGTGTTCATTTGGTCAAGGCCACTCAGAACCGTTGAGCCTGTGGTAGTGATACCTGACATGGTTTCAAAAAAGGCATCGGTGTAACTGATATTCAGTTCGATATACAGAGGCAGTGCCGCAAAGGCGCTGAGCGTAAACCAGGAGCAGTTAGTCAGCAGGAATATCTGGCGGGGTTTCAGGCTGAACACCTTAAGGCGACAGAAATAAAACAGGGGGGCTCCAGCCAGCAATGTGATCAATGCGGATAAAGCAAAGGCATAAACACCGTCTGCACCTGTCACCAGATCATACAGAGCCGGCAGTAGCATAAGTACTGACAGCACCATCAGGAACAGGCCTATGACAAACAGAACGGGGCGTACATTCATGATGACTTCAGTTTAATCAGTAAAACCTCAAACTATTGCACTTAAACCGTTTGAAGTAATTAAGGGTTAATACTTGAGAGAGATGGGCACTGCTCGAAGTGTTTCAAAGCATTTAGTATTCGTTGCTTGAATATGGCCCTGTGGAGTGAGGTCATATGTGGGGCAAGGGTGAAAGAATCAAAGTCGACAGCCTGAATATGATTTTCCAACGTCTCGGCAGGATCATCCTCTCTAGAAAGTTGTAGCAGATTTTCCCTCACTTCGTCAGAGATCAGACAGAGCTTCTTAAGAAAGTAATTCTGATAATTTTTCTGTGAGGTCCTTACATTTTTTTTAACATTCCTTTTAGTGGCAAAGTCATAACCTAGCCCAAATGCACGCTCGTTGTCGTACGCGATCAGGCGTTGGTTCATGCCTAACCCGAGAGGCTCTTAATGGATTCTGGGGAGCTGGTTGAGGACGAGTTATTTGACTATGAATAGAAGACGTTTTCTTGTACAAAAGTGTCATGAAACTTTATGACCTCCTCGACAACGCCAAGTGCTTTGAACAGATACGCCAGATTCGCTGGCCTGACGGGGTGAAATGCCCACACTGTGCCAGCTCAGACATAACCCGCCAAGGCAAGGACGATTCACAGCCTGACAGACAGAGATATTCTTGTAAAGAATGTCAGCGTCGTTTTGATGACCTGACACTTTCTGTTTTTTCAGGACACCATAAGCCTTTGAAAGTGTGGGTAAGCTGTCTGCACCTGATGTCACTCAATCTTT
>NZ_LASA01000059.1 GCF_001562015.1 Endozoicomonas arenosclerae
GAGGATAAGGAGGTCTTCCGTTGCCACGCTTAGGGTAATAGGGCTCGATTACGGCCTCTAAGCGTTTCCATGGAATCAGAACCTCCATTCTTTCAAGAAAAATTTCCCTACGAGTTCTGCGTCGCTTCTGGCTGAATTCACTGTCGGAAAAAGAGAGTTGTTGGTCCATGACTACCTCTGATCAAGCTGCTGAGATTATTATCTCATGATCAGGGACTTATTCGCAGGTTCCCTAGTGTTCTGTAACTTTTCTATAGAGTTGATCAATGGCTAATAGAGTTGGTTGCATGAGCACACATTTCTTTTCAAAAGGGTATGGTTGATGTGGTGGCAATAGTAGATGGCTTAGTTTGTTAATATAGAGCGCTGTACTATATATCCACCGCAAGCATTAGGAGACAGAGGAATTATAGTTCAAGAGGTAGTTGTTGCGACTATCATATTGATATTTGTAAGGCTGTACTGTTCTGAGGATTTTTGAACAACTTAGAGGGAAATGAATTATTGCAAAGCAAAATATGAGCTGAAAGGGTAATTGCTGGGACGATGCCTGTATTAAAAGCTTCTTTTAATCCCTGAAATTAGAAGCGGTCTTGTATGAGATTATGATGAAACGAGAGTAAATGCCCAGGCAGTATTTGAATACGTTGAAGTTGATTATAACCGAACTCGTCTGCACAGCTCTTTGTGTTATCAAAGTTCTGAGAAATATGAGTTAGTAGAATTAGTTTAATCTGGTGTCCATTTTTACTGCCTCAGATCAGCAAAAATTAGCTTGAAAAGCTTCGTAAGTGCCCATGAATATTAGTGATTTATAATCATACCTTGTGACTCATGTATAATAATCCTATACCTAATACCTTCGAAGGGATAGGTTATAATCTTAAAAAAATCTATCAGGCCATAATTATATTTCTTGCTTCTATTGGGATCTAATTATTTCAATAATTTCTGTTGTGGAAATTGAAGGTGTCCTTTCGAGATAAACTACATCACATATATCATTCAGGTGGTCAAATTTTCCTTTCCAATCATCACCCATAACTAATGTATGTGCATTGTGCTGGATAATATACTCTCTTTTCATTTCAAGAGACTCTTCATAAAATGCCATGTCCACGGATTTTAAACTATTAATTATATGCAGTCTTTCATTTTGCTTATAAAGTGGGCGTCTTGATTTCTTTTTTAAATTTAGATTGTCTGTAGATACACCTACTATAAGTCGGTCTCCATGCTCTTTTGCCCGCTCTAAAATTCGGGCATGGCCAAAATGGAAGACATCAAAAGTTCCAAAGGTAATTACATTTTTCATATTGACTTCGAGACACCTTAAAGCGAGCTTAGATATATTTCTTTATCGTACTTATGTGATTTAATCGTTCTCTACATGGTCTGCTGGCAATATCCCAGTTGGGGTCAGGTGTATTGTATTTTTTACCATACAGTTCTTCCAAGTGTTGCTCAATGTTGTCAGGTATTAAGGTTTCTAACCATCCATAGTTATGTTGAATTAGGTAGTATTTGGAATTATTGTTGACATTTGTCGGTGCTTTGTCTTCTCCATAAAGAGCTCGAAACTGCCTTCTCTCTTCACCATTTTCTGCTCCAGCATCAAATGTTCTGAATAAGTTACTTTCTTCGAATACCAAAAAAATGTCTATATTAACTTTGTTTTTTGAGAATGTTAATTCTGTCGTTTTTTTATTAGAAATTATTTCTCTAACTAATTTAAATCCATTGGATTCTAAGTTATCTCTTATTGCATCGTTATAATCACTGTCAAACATACAAAAATCTATATCGAGGTCATGCTTGATCAGTGAACCGTTTCTATAAAGCCCTAATAGAGTCCCGAAAGCAGGCCAGATTCTGATGCCTTCAGGTATTGCTTTCTGAAAATTAATTATGGTTTTTTTGGCAAGAATACGAAAAAGAAAAGGTGCTACTCTTTTTTCGATAGACTTTTTTAACCTCATTTGATCAGACTCTTTAGGATGACTTTTTAATTAACTAGAATGCTCATTATCTCATATGGTAGTCGTGCTTTTGTATGTTGGCTTCTACGTATGGAGAAGACCCAAAGTAAATGCCTGAGGTGGTAAACTGCTAAATGTTTTGGTCTCCACCCCAGAGGTTTTGTTTTTTGACCAGTTTGATGACATCCAATGCGAGTGCCTTTTGTTCTTTTTTATTGAAGCGGCTGTAAGCAAGGTTGTAATGCTTGAAAAACAAAGTTCTGTCTTTAGCAGAGAAATCCTTGAAAGATATCCTCTTGATCAACTGAACCAGGTTCTTTTTAACCAGTGATAATGGGACCAATGTGTGATGGCTGTTTCTTTCAATATCAATCATCACGAAGCGAGGAGGCAGAATGGGTTCCATCAGAATGTTTCCTGCACGTAAGTCCCCGTGGACTATACCGGCTTTATGCATTGCTCCAATGTATTGCCCAAATGCTTTGATCCATTCCTGTCGTTTTGCCTTATTATTTTCTGGCTTTCTGACTAAATAGTCTGAAGCTGCCCCATTGGGGCCAGATGCTGTAATTAAGTAGTGATGCTTATTTTTGAGTACCCCGGTCGCTAAGATTTCAGGGACTTCAAAGCCTGCTTCCATGCCAATTTTTGCCTGCTTTACCCAGATTTCGCATCTTGTTCCTCGAAATTTGGATTTCAATACTTCGAGGCGACTTTTGGGAATGAACTCTTTGAAGTAGCAAGCCGGATCACCGTTATAGCGCGCCATTCTCGCCTGCTTGGAACAACTGATCCATTCCCAGTTTTCCGGGAGAGTATTGTTTTCAAGTTGGGAGATATCGTGCTCAAAGTTATGTTGCATATAACGGTTTTTGCTTCTAAAGCTGAATCTTAAGGTTGCTGTAGGCTGTGAGTTTTGTTTAATCAAGCCCTCTGCCCGAGGGAGATTTATCCAGTGTTCAGATCAAAATGCAAGAGCTTTTTGTCTGCGGGTATAAGGTACAACCGTACCGTGTAGCAACATAGTACAGAGATGTTTGTTACAATGGCGGGTCAGTATGAGTATTTACGGATTCCTGCATGAGCCAGCTGTTACATCAATTGCTGTTTGATCAGGCTGAAAGAGCCCCTTTGTCTCAGGCTTTGGGGGTGAAGTCTCAGTGGTATGATTATGATTCAGTCGCCCTGCATGTGAAAAATGTAGCAGCAGGCTTGCAAAGTATTGGTTTATCTCGGCATGAGCGAGTAGCGGTCTATTTGCCAAAAACAGCTGAAGCTGTCTTCAGCTATTTCGGTGCTACGGCTGCAGGTGGAGTCATGGTGCCAGTTAACCCAGTACTTAAAGCACCTCAGGTGTTGCATATCCTCAATGACTGTAATGCCCGAATACTGATTACTAATAAAGCTCGCTACAAGCAAATTGAAAGCAATCTGAAAGATTGTCATGACTTGCGGCACGTTATCCTGGTCGATGAGCATCCAGAACAAGTGAGTTCCAACCAGGTGCTGGCTTGGGAAGATTTTCTCAATACTGAAGAAGATTGGATACCTTTGCCGTCGATCGATATGGATATGGCAGCCATTCTGTATACCTCTGGTAGTACTGGTAGACCAAAAGGAGTCGTTCTTTCGCATCGGAACATGGTTGCAGGGGCATACAGCGTTGCTGAGTATCTCGAAAACACACCGGATGATCGGATTCTTTGTGTTCTACCTTTTAGTTTTGATTATGGCTTCAGCCAGCTAACCACCGCTTTTGTTTCGGGAGCAAGCTGCTATCTGCTGGAATATTTATTACCTGGCGATATTCTTAAGCAGGTAGTGCAGCAGAAAATAACAGGCTTGGCTCTCGTTCCACCTCTTTGGGTGCAGCTTTCAGAAATGAACTGGCCTGAGGAGGCTGGTCAGTATCTCCGTTATTTCACCAATTCCGGTGGGGCTATGCCAACATCAACGCTCACTGCCCTCCGAAGTAGAATGCCTGAAGCATCACCTTATTTAATGTACGGCCTTACGGAAGCTTTTAGGTCCAGTTATCTACCTCCTGGGGAGGTGGAAAATCGTCCTGCCTCAATGGGAAAAGCTATTCCAAATGCTGAGTTGCTAGTTATCAATGAAAGTGGTTTGCCTTGTCAGCCCCATGAACCTGGAGAATTGGTTCATAGAGGAAGTCTGGTGGCTTTGGGTTATTGGAATGATACTGAGCGAACGGCAGAACGTTTCAAACCAGCACCGTCAGCTATTCAGGGGATTCCGACGTCTGAGCTGGCGGTATGGTCAGGAGATATTGTGACTCAGGATGAAGACGGGTATCTCTATTTTGTAGGGCGCAAGGATGACATGATCAAGACTTCTGGATATAGGGTGAGCCCTTCCGAGCTTGAAGAGCTGTTATACGCTTCTGGAATGGTGTCAGAAGTTGCGGCAATAGGAGTACCTCATCATCGGCTTGGACAGGCCATTGTTTTGGTGGTGGTTTCAGTAAATGATCGATCAGTGGAAGAAAAGTTGGTCATCAAATATTTCCAAAAACATATGCCTTCTTACATGGTGCCCTTCAGAGTGATTACGCAAGATTCTCTGGTCAGGAACCCTAATGGAAAAATTGATCGAAAAGTATTGGCTGCAGAGTATCAAAATCTGTTTGTATCCGGAGAAAGTCAATGAGCAAGCAGCATGATCGTCTGCAAAGAGTGACAATCAAAGAGAATGTTCTCCAGGTAGGGGGGCGATCAGCTGCACAGTTGGTTGAAATAGCAGGTGGAACGCCCTGTTATGTATATGACAGAAATGCACTTACTGGGCGTGTGCAATCCCTTCGTGCAGCTATGCCTTCAGAGTTAAAGTTGCATTATGCAATCAAGGCAAATCCTATGCCTGCTGTTGTGCATCATATGGCTGGGCTTCTGGATGGACTGGACGTGGCTTCTCAAAAGGAGATGATGGTAGCTATTGGGTCTGGCGTTAATCCTGAGATGATCAGTTTTGCCGGGCCAGCCAAAAGGCTTGAAGAACTGCGGGCTGCTGTTGCGGCCAATATAGTGATTAATGTTGAATCCCGTTTGGAGCTGGAAAGGCTCTATCAACTGTCTTCGGAAATGGGGATCAAGCCCAGGGTGGCCTTTCGGGTTAATCCTGACTTTGAGCTTAAATCATCCGGTATGAAAATGGCCGGGGGTCCAAAGCAGTTTGGTATTGATGCAGAACAAATGCCTGAGGTGTTGTTTGCATTGGATACGGGTAAAGTGGATTTTTGCGGTTTTCATATCTTCTCTGGTTCCCAGAATCTTAATCCTGAGGCTTTGATAGAGGCTCACGATAAAACCTTTGAATTGGCCGCAAGGCTTTCCGAGTTGGCTCCTGCTCCAGTTAAGCACGTTAATATCGGAGGGGGTTTAGGGATCCCCTATTTCCCCGGTGAGACGCAGCTGGACATTGAACCCATTGCCGAAAATTTAAGAAAACGGATGGATGCTCGTACAGGCAGTTTTAAGGATTCAGAGATAGTCATGGAGCTCGGGCGATATCTAGTCGGCGAGGCCGGTTATTATTTTTGTAGGGTTACTGATAAAAAACAGTCCAGAGGCCAGACTTTCCTGATGACTGACGGTGGTTTGCATCATCATTTGTCAAACTCCGGGAACTTTGGTCAGGTGATACGAAAAAACTACCCGGTATTGATTGCTAATCGGGTAGATGGAGAGGACAAAGAAAGGGTCGAAATTGTTGGGCCATTATGTACTCCTCTGGATATTGTTGGAGCGAAACTTGAACTGCCTGTTGCAGATGTAGGCGATCTGGTAGTGGTATTCCAGTCAGGAGCTTATGGAGCAACGGCCAGCCCGCAAGACTTCCTGAGTCATCCCCATGTCAGGGAGCTGCTGGTGTAATGGACACTCACTTGCCTAAAGCAAAAGTACGAGCTGCTGTCGCGGAAGACTTTGAGCAAGTTTATCCCTTGTTAAGAAAGCTGAACGATACCCGTTTTACCCAAGCTATCTGGAAGAGACTCTTTTCCAACTTGTGGGATCAGGAAAGCTGGTCACCAGGTTATGTGCTTGATACAGGTGAAAAGATAGTCGGTTTTCTGGGAGGGCTTTATTCAGAAAGCTCTGATACCGATCAGGATCAGAAATTTTGTAACCTGACTGCGTGGATTGTTGATGAGGAGTACCGCAGCTCCTCGATGATGTTGCTGATGCCTTTTCTGCGTCAAAAGGATCTGGTTTTAAACAGCCTGACTTCATCGCCAGAAGCTTATGCTGTTTATAAAAGACTCGGCTTTAAAGATCTGGATACAGCGGCAAGAGTTATCTATCCGCTGCCTTCTTTTATGGGGACTGTGGAGTTGATATCAGAACCTGCTGAAATCAGAAAACTCTTAAGCAAAAACGAGCGTGAGTGCTTTGATGCTCATTCTGGCCTGGATGTTTGGCAGTGTGCTATCAAGAAACAAGACAGAGTGTGTTATTTACTGGGTACTCGTCGCTTAGGTCGTGGGCATATACACAGAGTAGGGAATTTAGAGCTTTTCAGAGAGACAATTAGCCAGATTCGCTGGCGGCTGTGTATGTCTATCGATGTTAAAGGGCTTCAGGTTGATGAGCGCTTTCTGGCTGGAAAAAAAATGGTGTTGTCTCGCTTAAAGTACTTTGCTCAGCCTAAACAGTACAGGGGAAAGATACCTGTTGAGAAGGTGAATGCCAGCTATTCTGAGCTGATTGTACTGGCAACACCCTAAGCGAATCAGTCTGAAGGCGAAGTCTCTGCTTGTTCAGGAAGCCTGATTGATGTAACCCAGCAAGCTCCCCACCGTTTCAAAAATAGTCGCATCAATATCGTCATCGGCCACACTAATACCAAAAGATTCTTCCATCGCTGTGATCACACCTACCACAGCCATAGAGTCAAACTCAGGAAGAGCCCCCAGCAACGGAGTCTCTTCATCAAAGGCACTTGTGTCTACTTCCAGCACTTCAGCCAGTATTGTTTTGAGTTCGTTGATCTTTGCCATTTATGTTTCCTGGTACTGTCGTTCCTAAGGCGTATTTGGGAACAGTGCGTACAAATAAGTCAGTGGCGCAACTTTATAGAGTTTCAGGGTTTGCATCAAGATGTGGTCTTCATACAGCCATTCTGGAGTGTAATGGCTACAGTATGGAGGTTTTGAATGATTGCGGAATAAAATTGAATAGACATATAGGAGAATAGAGCTTTCAGCTTTGGATGTAACCAAAGCTGAAAGCTCTATTAAAAGGGAGGAGTTAGTCTAGTAGTGACAACAGGTATCGTCCGTAGCCGCTCTTTAAAAGGCCATTAGCAAGCACCTGAAACTGAGAGTCATTAATCCAGCCATTACGCCAGGCAATTTCCTCTATGGCAGCGATCTTTAACCCTTGCCGCTTTTCAATGGTTTGTACGAAGTGACTGGCCTCAAGAAGAGCATCGTGAGTACCTGTATCCAGCCAAGCCATGCCTCTGCCCATAACTTCAACTTTGAGACGTTGCTGCTCGAGATAAATTTGGTTAACTGAGGTTATCTCCAGTTCACCTCGCTCTGAAGGCCTAATTTCTCTTGCGATATCAATGACCTGATTGTCATAGAAGTAAAGTCCGGTTACCGCATGACGAGACTTGGGGGAGGAAGGCTTTTCCTCGATGGAAATAGCTGTACCATTCTCATCAAACTCAACTACACCATAACGCTCAGGATCCTGAACTGGATAAGCGAAAACGGTAGCGCAGTCATTACTGCGACTGACAGCCTGTTGCATCATACCGGCCAGGCGGTCACCAAAAAACAGGTTATCTCCCAAAACCAGAGCACAGGAATCATTACTCAGAAACTCTGAACCAATAAGAAAAGCTTGGGCCAGCCCGTCGGGGGAGGGTTGTACTGCGTACTGAATAGAGCAGCCCCACTGGCTTCCATCCCGCAGAAGGCGTTGGAACTGAGCCTGATCACCAGGCGTAGTAATAACGAGAATATCCCTGATACCCGCTAGCATAAGTGTGCTAAGCGGATAATAGATCATGGGCTTGTCATAAACAGGCGTGAGCTGTTTGGAAACAGCTTGGGTTACAGGGTAAAGACGGGTGCCTGAGCCACCTGCGAGAATAATCCCTTTCATATTATTATTTGCTCTCTATACCTAAGCGTTGTCTTTGGTAGTTACCTGATTGAACAGCTTGACACCATTGTAGGTTTTCAAGGTACCAGATGACTGTTTTACGGATCCCTGATTCAAACGTTTCTTCTGGAGTCCATCCTAGCTCCTTTGCTATCTTGCTGGCATCAATGGCATAGCGGACATCATGTCCTGGTCGATCTTCTACAAATGTGATCAGCTCAGAGTAACTTTGTATTCCAGAGATTTTTTCGGGGTAAAACTCATCCAGCAGGGAGCATATGGCTTCAACAACCTGAATATTCTGACGCTCGTTATGACCACCAATATTGTAGGTTTCACCGATTTTTCCTTTTTCAAGCACTATCAAAAGGGCCTTGGCATGGTCGTCGACATGAAGCCAATCTCTAACTTGTTTACCTTCTCCGTAAACGGGAAGTGGCTTTCCTTCCAAAGCATTGAGAATCATCAATGGAATGAGCTTTTCCGGAAACTGATAATGCCCGTAGTTATTGGAGCAGTTAGTGATAAGAATCGGGAGCCCATATGTTCTTTGCCATGCTCTTACCAGATGATCGGATGAAGCCTTTGAAGCTGAGTAGGGAGAGCTGGGTTCATAGGAAGATTGTTCTGTAAATAATCCGCTCTCTCCCAGGTCACCGTAGACCTCATCCGTTGAAATATGATGAAACCTGAATTGTTTTTGTTTCTTGTCTGCAAATCCAAGCCAGTGCTTTCTGGCAGCTTCCAATAAAGTGAAGGTTCCAACGATATTTGTCTGAATAAAATCGGCAGGCCCATCAATGGATCGATCAACGTGAGACTCAGCGGCAAGATGCATAATGGCATCAGGTTGGTATTGAGCCAGTAGCCCCTCAATTGCCTGAGAGTCGCAGATATCAACCTGATGAAAGTTATGGCGAGGGTGATCCACTGTCTCGGCCAGAGAGGCGAGATTACCAGCATAGGTGAGCTTATCGACATTGATTACATGATGCTCAGTATGACGGATTATATGTCTGATCAGTGCTGCACCAATAAATCCGGCTCCTCCGGTAATCATTATTTTCATTTGCTAGACGCCTTTTCTGAAGGAGTTGCTGCTTCAATTTTGTCGGCCACAGTATATTCGGTTGTTTTCACTGTTAGATATTGTGGGTGGCTGGATGATTTGTATTTTACTCCAAGGATTACTCCAATGGGTAACCAGAAAATCAGCCATGCTTCATCAGGAATGATAATCAGGCGAGATATCTCCGTTAGCATGCATGTCATTCCATAGATCAGGAGAAAGAAACTAACTTTTGCCAGTGTGTTTTGCCAGTACTTCTTCATCAAAAACAGGGTTGAGCCAATAATACCTGCAAACAAGGCAAAGCCCAAAATACCGTAATTCAACAAAGATTGTAGGTAGTAGTTGTGAGCATAAATGTAATAAGTTCCTTGCCAAAAATTGGACATCTTATAGTCCAGACCTTTTCCTATCCAGGGATTCTCTGAAATTTGATTAAGTGTGGAAAGCCAGATAGGGACCCTTCCGTTCAGGGTTGTATCATTGTTAATTTCGAAAAAAGTTTCCTGAAAAAAATACAGCCCCACTACTGCAGTGATGATGCCTAATGTCAGGAACAGTTTGGTTCTTTTGTTCTTAATGAGAAGGCAGGCAATGAGAAATGCTACCGCCGTAGCTAGCTGGGGGCCTCTAGAGCCGGTCATGAGAACATATAAGAGTAAGATGCATACACCGACAATAGAAAGGGTCAGCTGCCAGGGCTTAAGTAATCTTGTACATGACCAGCTAAATAACAATGTTGCGATAGCACCAAAGTAGATGCCTGCAGGAATGGGGTTCCCCAGATCACCTAGCCGGGCTACACCCATGCTGTAGATTCTGTATGATCGATAATTCAGGCTGTGATCCTGGATTAGATATTGGTTGATCAAAGCCGCAGCTGCCCCAAGGGTTGCAATCACCACTGAAGCAATCAGTGTTTTCTCAAGTAATTTTCCCCTTTGGGATAGTCTGACGATTGCATAAAGGTACATAGATATATATAGGCACTTCTTTATTACATCTATCCAGGGCTTTTCAGATGCACTCCACCACCAGGAGAACATGGCTAGCAAAAGGAAGCCTGCGATGCACATTTCTTGCAAATCAGGTCGCCAGGACGTCAGGTCTTTAATGTTCAAAAGGAAGCAAATCAGCGCTGGAAGCAATAACCACGTATAGGTTTGGCTGACATCAGCGCCACGGCCCAGCCAGTGGATACTTGATATCTGAAAAAAAAGTCCTAGCGGGAGTATGAATCGCACCAGGCTGTTATCAATTCGTGAAGCAATCATTTAGAGGGTATTAACTGTTAATCAAGCCAGAAAGTATAGTATTCAGGGGAAAGTAAAAGGTTGATATCTACGATATATTCAGGTTGTGAATAGGCTCATTCAGAAATGGTAATTAGTACTTAAGTACATTGCCTTTCTGTCAGAGATAAGACGGTATGATACAATGATGGGGCTTCGAAGTTCGAGTAAATCAGAAAAATGCCATCAGTATCAGTCATTATTGCTTCCTATAATCATGCCCAGTACATCGCTCAGTCGATTGAGAGCGTGATCAGGCAAACTTTTCAAGACTATGAGCTGATCGTGATTGACGACGGCTCAAGTGATGATAGTGTTGAAATTATCCGAGGACTACAAGAAAAATACGATTTTCAGTTTATTGTCCAGAGTAATATGGGACTTACCAGAACGCTGAATAAGGCCCTTGAGCTGGCTGATGGAGAGTTTATTGTACCTTTTGGCTCCGATGATGTCATGATGCTGGATCGTCTGGAAAAACAGGTCCCCTACATGAAAATGAACCCTGGTTTAGGCATTGGTGGGGGAAATATTCTGTGTATTGATGGCACGGGGCAGTTGCACAAACAACAACGTATGTACCCGGATCGGGTGTTAAACTTTGATGATATTTACCTGAACCGTGAAAAAGGTGTTCCTGCCCCGACTCTGATGTTTCGAAAAGACATCCTGCTTGAAGCAGGAGGGTTCAATCCCGATATTCGTCTGGAAGATCTATATATTGAATTCAAGATTGCCTCTATGGGCTATCAAATAGGTATGCTGAATGATGTGCTGTCCTATTATCGAATCCATGAAACAAATACCTTTAAGAATCTTGAGTTAATGCTGGACTCGGTACTGACAACCTACGGCTGTTTCCAGGATCATCCTCAATATGAGCAGATGAGGCTGAAAACTCTGCACAGTTACCTGCTTATGGCTGTTAAATCTGATAAGCGGCTTGCCAAAAAAATTCTTTCAATGATTCCTCTCAAGGCCTATAGAGGCAAGACTCTGAGAGGGGTCTTCAAAATTCTGTTTGCAAAGTAGTCCTTTCAGTCAGGTAGATTTCAGGGCTAAGCGTAAAAGGTTCTGGTAAGCTTTTTGATTGCCCAATCAATAGTGTCTGGAGGCCACCCGAGGTGAAAAACAGGAAGCAGATTTTACAGCTTCAAAATAGCTATAATGTCATGTCCTCAGACTTGGCAGAGCAGATAATCAGGGCTTTGCCTGATGACCAGTACGAAGTCACGACAGCCTTTCTTAAAGGGAAGCCAAGAGATGGTCAGTCTGTCAGTGCTGCCGGACGCTCCGTTTATTTCGACTTCAGCAGTAAACAACTGAAAGGGATTCGTCGCTGGTTTGCTATACGCAAATTATTGCATTTTTGTCGTGAGAACCACTTTGACGGCATTATCTGTCATCGATTCAAGCCTACCCACATTATGCTGAATCTGGCCAAAAAGCTTGATACAAAAGCTTTTGTCAGCATCGCCCATGGCTTTGGTGACTACGATCGTTCTTATCGACAAAAATTGGTCGACAAATTGATCGATGATCGCTGGCGCTTTGTAGGGGTATCTAAACCTGTCCAAAGATATCTCATGGACACAACCTCTAGTATGAATGAGAGTAATACCGTGGCGATCAATAATGCTATTGATATTGATCAGGCGGTGTCCATCCAGTTGAGTAGAGAAGAGGCGAGGTTAGCGCTGGGATTGCCTGAAGATCGATTTATCTTTGGCACAATTGGGCGGCTGGTAGAGATAAAAGGTCATGCCGTACTGATTGACGCACTGGCAGAGATTATTACTCAGTATCCGAAGGCTGCAGTGGCTATTATCGGATGGGGTGAGGAAGAGCAGAACCTTACTCAGCAGATCAAGCGCCTGGGTTTGGAAGACAATGTCTTTCTGTTGGGGAAAAGAGAAGAAGCGATCAAGTACGTTAAGGCATTTGATGTTTTCACCCTGCCATCCTTTACTGAAGGGTTACCTCTGGCTTTGCTAGAGGGGATGTCTGGTGCTTTACCCGTCATTGGCTCCGATATCGATACGATAAAACCTTATATTCAGGGCTTGGGACAGGTTTGTAAGGTGGGGGACTCAAAGAGTCTGGCTCAATCCATGGAATACTTTCTCTCAATGTCTCCAAGTGCTATTGAGGAAGAAGGGCATCACCTCTATCAGGCACTTTGTGAAAGGCATAATATTGATGATTTCAGAAAAGCGTATCGCGATTTGCTCGAAAAAATGCTCAGTTAACTGAACTTAATTACAAAACGATTACCTAAATACTGGATTAAGTAAAATATGAAACCATTATTCAGGGCTTTGAAACTGCTTGGCATTCTTGCTGTAGTAACGGCTTTGTTTGCGGGAATGTACTTGCATCCTAGTTGGCTCTGGATAGTGTTTTTTTTGGTGGCGTATATTCTGCATGGATTGTTGTTTGCAGATCATATCTATTATCGCCGCCAAAGTGACTATAAGTGGAAAATAGCAGGCAAGGATCGGCAGGAAGCCATATTTAATGGACCTGAGCTGTTGCTGCCTGAGTCCTTAAGGTCCGGAGATCATAGTGTATTTCTGAAAGTCAAAGTTAAAGCCAGACTTTCTGGAAGACTATTTGATCCGGCCCTCAGAGTTTTGTCTGAAGGTCAAAGGTATGCGCAATATTTTGAGCGGGGCTGCAAAGGCTTTCGGTATATCAATCTGACGCCTGCGATTGAAGGACTTAAAGAGGCAGAAGCCTTAAGTCTCAGAGGTAGGCATTGCCACTTTTCTAAAGAGGACGCTGAGCTTGTTGCCTTTAAAAAGCCAGATTTAGTCGGCAAGAAAGTTTTATATGTTTCGCCTCATGCTGATGACGCTGAAATAGCCGCCTTTGGTCTCTATAAGAATACAGACAGCCTTGTTGTCACGATTACTGCTGGTGAAGCAGAGCCTGAAACATTCGGACGTTATTTCAGTAATTCATCGAACCCGAATGAAAGAGAACAGGCTGCCATTCTCAAAGGCCGAGTGAGAGCCTGGGACAGTATTACCGTTCCGCAGTGGGCAGGTTTGAAGAGTGACCAGGTTGTCCAGCTTGGATACTTTTGTAAGCACCTAAAAAAAATGCACGAGAGCCCGGAAGTGCAGGTAACCTCTGAGTATGCAGGTGTTGCCGATACCCGGATTTTCAGAGAGTTCAATACTGTCAAGCTGGCATCAGACAGTCATGGTACAAGCAGTTGGCAGCAGTTAGTTGATGATCTGGCGGAACTGATTTCCGGTTTCCAGCCTGATTATGTGGTGACTCCTCATATTCATGTGGATGCCCATCAGGATCACCAGTACAGCACTATTGCTGTTCGTGAAGCTGTTGCCAAAAGTGACTGCGCAGACGTATTTGTTATGTTTTATGCTAATCATCTCGCGAATACAGACATGCATCCCTATGGTCCTTCCGGATCACTGGTCTCCTTGCCACCCGTCACTGGAGATGAAGTAAATTTGTCCGGCGCTTTCTCATTCTCGCTGAATGAAGTTGAACAGAAAGATAAAATCATGGCTCTTGAAATGAATCATGATCTCAGGCGACCAGTCCGATGGAAAAAATGGTTAAGAAAGCGCTTGCAAAAAACGTTGATAAAGCGCTATCAGCCTGACTATGGGGAAGATGAGTTTTTCAGAAAAGCGGTCAGAGCGAACGAACTGTTTTTTTACTGAGCATTCTACTTCCTCAAGCTGAAGAGCAAGGCTTTCATTGCTTTTCTGAGATAGCTGAGCTCAAAAGCGGCGGCAGGTGACTGCTTTGCTGCCCTCCAGTAATACTCCAGTGCATGCTTGTAATCACCGGCAACAAAGAGAGATCGGAAAATAGATAATAGACGCCGAGTCTCGTATGTCTCTCTCAGAGCCATAAACTCTGAAGACAGTCTTTTGGAGCAAAACACTTCGTTTACCAACTCCAGACCTACAGAAAGGTCCAGCGATACATCATTGCGCATACTGTCATCATGCTTATGAATCTTGGCAATAGGCTGGTTGAGAGATAGGCAGGAGTAGTTGGCCAAAACGTAGGCAAACATAGGGATATCTTCAACACAACGGAAATGTACTGGGTATTGATAATGCCTGAAGATTTCCCTGTGCATGGCTGTTGCGCCATTGGCTATCGGGAGCTCATCCTGCAACAAGTACATCTTGAACAGAGAGGCGCTATCTTCTGGAAGAACGGGCCTGGGTCTGAATCGTTCTTTTCCATCAGGCTCAATAGAAATATGGGCGCCCACCACCATTCGTACTTCAGGGTTTGACTGAATGGTCTGACACAAGCTCTTCAGGGCATTTTCAGCCAGCTCATCATCTGCATCCAGAAATATCAGATATTGCCCGGATGTTTCAGAGATACCTCTGTTTCTGGTAGCAGCAAGGCCCCTGTTGGATTGGGTAATAGCTTGAAATGCATTCGGATAACTGTTTTTCAGATCGCTGATCACAGCTTCAGTATTATCGCTGGACCCATCATTTATGATCAGTAACTCATAGTCTTCGAAGCTCTGATTTAAAACCGAGTCAACTGAGCGCTTGAGGGTGTGAGAGTAGTTATAGCATGGAATAACGACACTGAAGAGCCTTGTGGGACTAGAGCAATGATTCGTTTCCTCAGGGGATGAAGAACTGTCTCTATTGGATTGCGGCGTAGTCATAATGAGGAAGGATCTACAATATCTTTACTGAGGTCGTTGATTACAGGGGTGAAGTAGGCACTGGCCAGAGGTTCTTCTTTCCAGTTACGGGCAAAGCGGGCCAAGTCTTTAGGATATTGTTTGTTGAAGGCAGAAGGAGACTGATAGCTGCATAGTGAATCCAGATCTATGAGCAGTGGCTGATGTTGGTGGATGATAAAATTCTGTCCTTTCAGGTCGCCATGGATGATCAAGGAGCGTTTCAGGGTGAACAGGATATCATCAATGGCTTTTGCAACTGTAGACCACTCTGGTTCAGGCTCTGCCCCTTCTGCGAAGTATTTCATGGCATGAATACTTTCAAGATATTCATGAATGACGTAGCTGTCTTGTTTAAAAGGCCCCCAGCGTTTTTCAAGTAGGGCTACAGGGCGTGCAGTGGGAACACCAATACTTTCGAGTAGTTGAGCAGCATGCCATGTTACCGCAGCTCTTGAAGGAATAAGGCTGCGAGTCAAACCATAGAAGAAGCCTTTAGGATTATATCGCTTGATAAAATATTGCTTTTGACCCGAAGTTACTATGGCGACAGTTGTCGCTTTGCCTGACTTGATGATATGCCCCTGCTGAATGTAGGTATCAGGATCAGTCATGAGGTTTGAGAGTTCGGGGCACTCATCTCTCTGGTCTGTGATAGTTAATTGGTTCCAGCTTTTTTGATATGAGAATCCAGTTCTGGATTTCAGACACTCTTCAAGCTTGAGCTCACGCTTTTTTCTGATGCTTTGTACTTTAAGCAGTAAGTCTGCAGGAGCCTGATTTTCCACCAGCAGTCGGTCAAACTTTGGAGGTAGTCTGGAAAAGTTATCAGGGGCTTCATTTCTGGAAAGCGCTTGATAAATAAACTCAGACCTTTCCTGATCGTTCTTCAATAGTTGCCAGTTTTGAAGGAATAAATCGGTCACTTTATTCTCTTCCTTCAAAGAAACCCAGGATATTGCGGATGCGAACTTTATCAGCAGGTTTTAGCTTGCCACCGCAATAGAGCTGATAGAACTTTAGGCGTTGAGTACGTGACAGGTGTTGTTTGCCCATTTTGTCGAGACAAGCGAGGTCTTTAACAATACCTCGTTCAAGGAAAAAGGGAAGAACCTTTTGCCCTGCAGGGCAGTCAATAAAACAGATCCCTGGGTTATCTTCTTGGGATACGAGTATATTACGCCACTTCAGGTCTGTATGAATAAAGCTGTGGTGATGCATAGTTCTGACAGCTGGGGCCAGCTGTTCAATCACTTTGGCCATCCAGGCACGATCTTTTAGCCAGGGGATAGAGTCCCGGACCATTTGGCGAAGATCCAGTGTGTTGGGTGCTTCTTCAGTGACCAGAGCTCCGCGAGTCATGATACCCCATCGTATTTCCTGCCCATAAGCCACCACTTTTGCTGCAGGAATACCATGTTCGTGGAAAAACAACATACTTTCCCACTCTCCACGAATACGGCTTCTGCCAATGTAACGACGAAGATTCTTTCCGCCTCCGGTGTATCGCTTCAGATAATAACCTTTACCATCAATCTCGGTGCGGCTCATAGTACTGATGATATCACGGGTAATTTCAGCGCCTGTCATGAAGAATGTGCTGTCTAATGTAGAGACTGCATTACCAATAGGAGTATTTGTGTAGGGCTCCGTCAGAGTCCAGCTGGACGACATCAAAAAAGGTATGTGCATACATTCACGTTTTCTGGCTCAGGACTGATTATATGGTCCGTCATAAAGGACTTAATAATCACTTTGTCCGGATTTCCGTTCCATTCGTTTGTAGAGTTTTAATGCTTTTTTCTCAATTTGAGTCAGCATAGAGTGGTATTTTTTCAATGCTTCTTTGAGAGGTAGTCCGGTATAGGCTTTTAGAAAGCGAAAAATGTCGTTTCGAGTGATGCCAAAATCCATAGCTGAAAAGTACAAACCGGAAAGATCTTTCAGGCGCCAGCGATCAGGAATCTGATCCCTGACCTGGGCTCGATGAAGATCAATCAGATAGAACTTTAAATGCTGAGGATCAGGACTTTCAGAGCGGGGCATCATGAAGTGACAAAGATAATAATCTCGGTGATTTACGCCGTTGTCATGAAGTTTTTTACTGATTTGGGCCAGCTTGAGCACAATGGCTCGTTTAAGTTCAAACGAAGGAGGAGTCTTTTTCCAGTGCTCACAAAAGTCCTCCAGAGTCACCATGTTGGCGAGCTCTTCTGTAACCAGGAAAGAGCGCAGTGTTGCCGGGTTGTTGCCTGTTTCCCCGAATGCTACGGGTGTCATGGTATCAATGCCGATTTCATGAAGCTTGTTGAGAGCTTCCCATTCGTGCTTTGCACCAAGAACAGGCTTTCGCAAATGCAGAAAGTTCTCGAAAATCTCAAACCAGCCTACACCACCGTGAACTTTGGCAAAGTATCCCTTGCCATTTAGCTCAAATCGAAAGGTGCGGCGCGCCTCAAGTGCTCTGTAGACCTCTCCGTCCATAGTTTCCAGTAGCAACTGAGGGTCTTTGCCTTGCCAGGCTTTTTTAAAATCATCTCTAAGGTAAAGCATAGAGCTTCGAATTCATTATCCGGGAGTAGTCATGAGCGGGTTCTGAGGGTATTTAACAGCCACTCGGAAAGCTTTCTCTTCTTCTTGAAAAACTTTTCTGTGAGTGTCATCGATCTTGAAGCTGGAACCCAGGACCCTGCTTCATGATGAACCGTGTAACAGTGGGCAATTTCATCAGGCTTGGTTGGATCTGGGTACATAAAGGCTCTATTGAGTAGTTTTATGTCACCAAGCTTTTGGGTAACGGCCTGAGTAAGGCCTTTTTCTTGTAGCAAGCGAGTTAATAACTTGGGGCCTGTCAGGTGGTCTTTTCTGAGAACCCGTTTGGCCAGCTTGATATCGTATTGCTCCATAAAGAACTTTATAAATGGAGCTTGCTTCTTTGCGGCGATGACAGCCGTTCCAACATAACACCTGTTATGTGATTCATCGGACTCAAAACCGAACAGGCAGCTTACATCATTATTTAGCTCGTGTTGAAAGCTTTGCTTCACTTCAATGTCTGTATCGAAATAGATCCCGCCATAATAATAGAGGGCATGCAGACGAACATAGTCTGCCAGAAATGCCCAGTTTCTGGCTTTCAACATACTTTCAAGATAGGGATGACCTCTGGGAATGTTATTTTCATTCCAGTGGCTAATCTCGTAATCCGGAAAGATTTTCTTCCACTCCTTGATGTATGACTGCTCCTGTTTGGGAAGAGGTCCACCAAACCAACAGTAATGAATCGTCTTGGTGTGCATGTTCACACATCGGCAGCACTGATCTCATTAGGTTACAGATTTTATGGAGAAGAAATATGGTCAGATTTTAGGGTGGCCTGCTCGATAATAATATCTGCAGCACGTTCCGGCATGCTATAGAGGTCTTCAGATTGGCTGAAAGTGATGGCATTGTTTTGCCAGTCCTTCCATTGCTCCGACAAAAGCATATCGCAGGTGTATTGGTTTAGGGTCTCTTGGCTGAACGGGCTTGGGACGACTGCTCCTGCTTTGGCATCACTGATGTAGTGCGCATAGCCACAGACATCGGTCGTCAGAACAGGCAATCCGGCTACCAAAGCTTCAAGAAGAACAGTTCCTGTATTCTCGTTATAGGCTGGGTGAATCAGCAGGTCTGCCCCTAACAGGAATCTAGGTACATCATCCCGGCCAGCAAAGAAGTGCAGGTTATCCTGGATACCCAGCTGTTTGGCAAGTGTTTCAAAAGGCCTTTGTTTATCCTGCCCAATAACAAAGAAGCGGGTGTTTTCCTTAAGGGACTCCGGGAGTGATGCGACAGCCTTAATGGCTCTGTCTAACCCTTTGGTTCTGAATCCTGAGCCGACCATCAGAATCAGTTTATCTGCATCGTTTATCCCAAATTCTCTTCGAAAGTCAGTTCTGATGGCTTCAGCATTATCAGGGCGACAACGATCTTTCGAGATGCCGGGTGGAAGTAGATGAATACGCTCTTCAGGCGTTTGGTAATACTGCTGAAAAACGGGCTTCTGCAAAGCTGAAATTAAAAGAGAGACAGTATGGCTCTGTGTTGAGAATACGGCTTCTTCGAATGCCTTGTAATACCGGAAACGGGAAGTCAGTCGATACCACCAACCTTTTGATTGAGCTTTATCAAGGTAACAGGTGTCAGCTGCATAATAGACATCTAATCCAGGCAGCTTATTGAAGCCGACGAGAGTGATATCAGGCTGACTTTTCAATGCCTGGCTGATTTGCTCCTGAAAGCTGAGCATTCGGGCATGGTTTGAACTCCCTGTAACTTCCACAAACTGAATATCAAAGCCATCAGGCTTGTCTCCCTGCCAACTGGTGGTAAATACCAAGATCTTATGACCGCGTTTTTGGCATTCCAGTGCAATCCTCAGAAAGTCTCTTTGCAGTCCACCGAAAGGGAAGTATTTATAGAGTGCAAAAGCCAGGGTCATGGTGCCCCTCCCTGAATAATCTTCTCCAGATATGGCCAGACATAGTCCGGTGTCATTGGGGTAAATATTTCAGGGTCTGCTTTGGGAAGTTGGCTTTTGGGGCATTGGTCAATGGTCAAATGAATCTGTGAAGTTCCATAGGCTCCTACCAGATCAGGGCTTGTTGGGCCGTATAGCGAAACCGCAGGTGTTTCCAAAGCAGCGGTTAAATGGCCTAATCCGGTATCAACGGCAACAGCTGCTTTAGCATTGGCTATAACACCTGCAATGCCCGCCAGACTGAGTCTGGGAAGCACTTCAATATTGTCAGAGCTTTTGGCTATGCAGTGGGCTCGCTCTTTTTCTTTCTCGTTGCCCCATGGAATAACGATATGAAGACCCGCAGCCTGAACTTTTTGAGCCAGTTGACACCAGTATGCTTCAGGCCAGTGTTTTGTTGGCCAGGTCGTTCCATGAATAAATACGACATAAGGTTTGTGTTTGATCAGGTCATCTTCAAACCTTGACTGGTCGAGCAGGAATTGACCTGCCTGATTGGGTAAAGCGTAACCCAGTGCTTTGGCAAACAGTTGTCTGACACGCTCTACAGCATGCTGACCCCAGTTCACGGGCTGAGGATGGTCATAAAATTTTGAGGCAACGGGCTCACGGGCTGAGTTTTTATCCAATCCGAACTTTGGCCCTTTAGCCATTCGGGTGATCAGGGCGCTTTTCAGAAGTCCCTGGGCATCAATAACCGCATCATACTCTCTGGTTTTTAAGTCCTTTCTGAAGCGGCGCCATTCACCGGAGCGAACAGTATTCAGAATGGATTTTCGCCATCTGCGAACAGCCACCGGGATCACTTTATCCACAGCCGGATGCCACCGTGGAATTTCGGCAAAACCTTCTTCCACAACCCAGTCAAAGCGGATATCCGGTATAGCGGAGAGAGCATCGGTCAGAGCCGGGAGGGTGTGAATAACATCACCCATTGAGGTGGTTTTTACTATTAGAACTCTCAACCCTGAATCTCCAGAGTCTGTTCACCAGACAATCGTTCCAGGGCGTCCAGAACCATCTCAGGTCCTAACTTTTTCATGCAATCAAGGTGTCCCAGGGGACACTCTCTTTTGAAGCACGGGCTGCATTCCAGCCCCAGCCAAAGCGTTTCACTGTTGTCATTCATAGGAGGCGTATGCGCCGCAGTCGTTGAGCCATAGACTGCAACCAGAGGTCTGGATAGAGCCGCTGCAATGTGCATAAGTCCGGAGTCGTTTGAAACCACGGCGCTGGCTAGTGACATAAGGTCTACGGCATCGGCCAAAGTCGTTTGCCCTGCCAGATTAAAGCACCGTTCCTGCAGGTTTCTGGGAAGGTAGCCCATGATCTCGTTGGTCACTTCCCGATCTTTTTCAGAACCGAACAGCCAGATTTGCCAGCCTTTCTGCACCATTGTCAAAGCCACTTCACCATAATAACCCGCAGGCCATTGTTTGGATGGGCCAAACTCGGCGCCTGGGCATAGCGCTAAAACGGGAAGGTCTTTGGAAAGCTGATAACGGTGTAGGGCGCTGACGGCATTGTCATGTTCAACAGCCAGTGCCGGTTTGGGAAGAGGCTCCGGGAGAGCTGATTTATCCGGATAAGCCAGGGCTACAAAGCGCTCAACCATAAGAGGGTATTGTTCTTTGTCGAGGACCCTTAAGTCATTGAGTAGTCCATACCTCATTTCTCCCCGCCAGCCTGTTCGGGTTGGAATGCCCGCAAGAAAAGGGATCAGGGCTGACTTTAATGAGTTAGGCAGAAGAATGGCCTGATCATAACCTTCAGCTTTCAGGTTTTTAGCAATTTTACTGCGTACACCAAAATTCAGGCTGCCGTGGCCTACGGGCATATCTATCCCATTACGAACTTCGGGCATTCGCTCAATAATCGGGCGGCTCCAGCCGGGCGCCAGGACATCAATGACAGCTTCTGGATGTTGTCGTTTCAGGGCAATGAACAGGGTTTGAGCCATCACCATATCCCCCACCCAGGAGGGACCGACAATCAAGTACTTCACGTTGCAGCAGTTCCTGTTTCCAGGGACCGGTCTTCAGCCGATCACTTGTATTTGGGCACGCTACCGCCCTCAGTGAGAGTAAACAATCACCGATGGCAGAATAAATGGACTGCAATGAGTCCTGTATCCATTCAGGCAAAAAGCCCCTGAGACCTTGAGGTTACAGGAGTATTCCTTGCCTCAAAGACCCCAGTAATTGCTCCTCGGCTCGGGCATCTTGCTTCGCTCTGACTCCTACGTCCTGTAGTCGTGCAATACTGGGATACATTACGTCCATGTAAATAAAAAGTGGCGCAGATTATACGCCACTTTTTTTATCAATAACTCAGTAATTGTTACACTTGAGTGAATAAACTCCGCGATTTACCTCACGTGAGCCAACCACTCTGGGTATTCTTCCCGCTTGCCGGTCACCTGGTCAAAGTACATGGTTTGTAACTTCTCGGTGATAGGTCCGCGCTGACCGCTGCCAATGATCCGGCCATCGTGCTCACGAATAGGCAGAACTTCGGCTGCCGTTCCGGTGAAGAAGGCTTCTTTGGCTATATAGACTTCGTCACGGGTGATGCGCTTTTCTCTCACTTCCAGACCCAGGTCTTGAGCGAAGCGGATAATGGTGTCACGGGTGATACCTTCCAGACAGGAAGTCAGCTCAGGTGTGTAGAGAATGCCATCTTCTTTAACAATAAAGACGTTCTCACCACTGCCTTCTGCAACGTAACCTTCGTTGTCCAGCAGCAGGGCTTCTTCACAACCGCTGTCCAGAGCTTCCCGCAGAGCCAGCATGGAATTCATATAGTTGCCATTGGCCTTGGCCTTGCACATGGTAATGTTGACATGATGGCGAGTGTAGGAAGAGGTGCGAATCTTGATGCCTTTTTCTTTGGCGTCAGGGTCCATGTAGGAAGGCCAGTCCCATGCAGCAATGATGCAGTGTACCTTCAGGCCTTCTGCACGCAACCCCATACCTTCGGAACCCAAAAAGCACATTGGGCGAAGGTAAGCGCTGTCCAGACCGTTTTCACGAACCACCATCTTCTGGGCTTCGATCAGTTCTTCCCGGGAATAGGGAATGGTCATTCCCAGAATGTGGGCGCTGCGAAACAGGCGATCTGTATGCTCTTCAAGACGGAAGATAGCAGGACCTGCATCCGTATTATAAGCACGGACCCCTTCAAAGACGCCCATGCCGTAATGCAGGGTGTGGGTCAGAACATGGGTTTGGGCTTCTCGCCATGGAACCAGCTTGCCATCAAACCAAATAACGCCATCTCTATCGGCGAAGGACATGCGAAAACTCCTGGTGCAATCCAGTTATTTTTACCATGAGCACTGCTGCGCTTTTCATTGTCGAAGGGATGCAGCCCTGTTTGCTCATGGCGGTATTGAGATCTAATTGAAGACCTGTTTTATTGTGAAAATACAGCTCGGTCAGACCCGGTAATCATTTTCATGTTCCGGAGTGAGCTGCGTGTCCGGTACATGGATGTTTATTGTGAAAATCATCTCATCCCCATCAGTGAACAATGATTTTCTTTGTTCATGTAGGCCTGGGCGCTAGTTCTAATAATGCCCATAAACAAGCCTGACTGATTTTCAGAAGTCAGTCATAGAGCATAGCCAATAGGGTGCTCCCGGACTTCAGGGATTTGATTGCGCAGCCGGGAGGGCCTCTGGCCCGACTGGCAGGCCGCAGTGGATAAGGCGGCCTTGATTCTGTCTGTGTTTCGGTTATTTGCAGGCAGATGGGTATTGGATCATACTTTTCTAATGATTCCAAACGGCTCCATGGGTATCTGTCTTAGGGGGGTTAAGGGGATTACTCCATCCATTGTTGCCACAGTACTTCTACATGCTGGATAAAAGGTTCAACCAGAGGTCTTTCCACAAAAGACTGCTCATTTTGCAGTGCTTTTGAATGAGCGGCCTTCCTCAATAACTTATAGGCCTCCCTCAAGTTATTCCCTTGCTCGTCCGTCAGATAACCCATCTTTTCCAGAGACTCAGATATCCGGATATTATCGGGGTATCTGGCCACTTCTATATGGTCATGGGCGTGCGCCAGCACTGCGTATTGCATAAGGAATTCAATATCGACAATACCACCCCGGTCGTGTTTCAGATGAAAGAGCGGGTTGCCCTGATCGTCCTGCTTGGTTTGTGTCAGGTGCGCTTGCATCTTCAGGCGCATATTGACCACGTCTTCTTTCAGTTTGACCGGGTCTCTTTTGATCGCGAGGATATTTTTTCGCAGTTCTTCAAATTGAGCGGTTAGCTGTTTGTCGCCTGCAACGGCTCTGGCACGAACCAGGGCCTGGTGTTCCCAGGTCCAGGCTTCATTGAGTTGATACTTCTCGAATGAGGCAAGAGAGCTCACCAGCATACCGGATGCACCAGAAGGCCTTAGTCGCATATCAACTTCATAGAGCCTGCCTGAAGGAGTATGGGTGGTGAGAATATGTATTATTCTCTGGCCAAGACGGGTATAGAAAGTTGAGCTTTCTATAGGGCGAGGGCCATCAGTTTCTTTGTTGCTGGCACCGTTGTGGACAAACACCAGGTCAAGGTCTGAGCCCGGGCTTAATTCAATGCCGCCCAGTTTGCCGTAGCCAATAACGGTAAAGCCCGGGTCGCAGAGTGATCCGTCTTCGCTCACAGGGTGACCATGACGCTCAATCATAGTCTTCCATGCCAATCCTACTACTTGATCCAGTAGCACCTCTGCTATCCATGTCAGGTAGTCACTCTCTTTCATGAGAGGTAATGTACCTGCAACTTGGGCTGCAGCGACTTTCAACAAGTGAGACATCTTGAAGTAACGAAGCGCCTCCATTTGGGCTTCCAGGTCGTCTTCAGGAATATGGGTTAGCTGTTGCCTGAGGTCATGTTCCAGCTCGGTTTTTTCAGGCGGGTTATATAGATCTCCGATATCGAGGAATTCATCAAGCAGAGCTGGGTGTCGGGCAATCTGATCGGCAATCCATGGGCTGGCAGTACAAAGTTTGGTCAAATGCTCCAGCGCCCCTGGATTTTCCATCAGTAGTACTAAATAGGCGGTTCGACGTAACACACCTTCTACTAAAGGAAGAATACGGGTCAGAGCCAGGTCTGGCTTTTCACTGTGGCCAATATGCTCTAACAGCAATGGAATAAAATTATCCAGCCTCTCCCTGCTTTGGCGGCGAATACGGGTAATGGCTTTGCCGTCTCTCAATGTGAGCAAGCGTCGCCGTGATTCTTCAGCTTTCTGGAAACCATTTTCCTGAAACTGCTTCAGCTCTTCCTCTTCAGTAAGGCTGCCCTGCCAGAAGAGTTTCCAGTGTTCCTGAATTTTGTGCTCTTGATCTTTGGGTTCTTCAGGGGCTGAAATCACTTGTTCAAAGTGATACATAACCCGCTGTCGATAGTGATCAAGGTCTGTCATCATTAAAGACCAGTCGTCATAGCCCATGCTGTAAGCGACTCGGTTCTGTTGTAACTCATCCACAGGAAGGTCCTGAGTCTGTCGATCTTGCAGTGCCTGAATAGCGTGCTCCACATTGCGTAAATAAACATACGCTTCATGCAGCTCATCGGTAACATCTTTTGGTAAGTAGTGAGGAGTGAGGCGGCCAAGAACTGTGAGCAGTGCTTTTTCCTGAAGGCTGCGGTCCCGACCACCATGGATCAGTTGGAAGGATTGAACAATAAACTCGATCTCCCGAATACCACCAGGGCCGAGTTTGATGTTGCTTTGCATGCCTTTGCGTTTTACTTCCCTTTGAATAAGAGTCTTCATATCTCTCAAGGCCGAAATGGCGCTGAAATCAATATACCTTCTATAGGTAAAGGGCCTCAGGATCTTAAGGAGGTTCTGACCTTCTGTGACGTCCCCGGCAATGGCCCTGGCCTTGATCATGGCGTAGCGCTCCCAGTCCCGTCCCTGATCCTGGTAGTACTGCTCCATAGCTGAAAAGCTCATGGCCAGCGCACCACTGGTTCCATACGGCCTCAGTCGCATATCTACTCTGAAAACGAAACCGTCTACCGTTTGGCTGTCCAGAACCTTTATCAGTCGTTGCCCAAGTCGGATGAAAAATTCCTGATTATCCAGGGTACGAGAGCCGCCTGTCGTTTCACCCTTGCAGGGATAGGTGAACATCAGATCAATGTCTGAGGATAGGTTGAGTTCATGGGCGCCCAGCTTACCCATTCCCAGTACGATCATTTTCTGGGGTTGAGGCGTTTCGCCGTACACCGATCCCATTGGTGTACCAAATGTTTTGCAGGCTTCGTCGTAGAGCCAGCTCAATGATTGATCGACACAAGCGTCTGCCATGGCTGAAAGATCAAGGGTGGTTTCCTGCATGGTGCACAGGCGGTTGAGATCCCGCCAGATGATTCTGACCATCTCCCGGTTTCTGTAGACCCGGAGCCGATGCATCAGGTCATTTTCGTTGAGAGCTACCTGTATCAGCTGGTGGAGGGCATTTTGATGACGGTTGGGTTTGGGAGTCAGTAATGAGTTTTGATTCTCGCTGAACTGGAAAACAAGATCCGGGTGTTTCAGGCATTGTTCAAATGCAAAGTCACTGCCTGCCCAGGTTTTGAAGAGTTGTGAGAGGAACTCTGGTGCCAATGTGTCAGGACTGTCTGTCAGATTGTTTGTCTGGCAGGTTTCCAGAAACTCATCCCACTGGCTGCTGGACAATTCTTTTAAAGGCTCAGGGCTTTTTTTTACCGATGCCGGGCATTGATCTGGCAACTCCATGAGTGGAAGCTCTCCATAGACGGGAACGTATATAGAGGATTAGTTTACCGTGAAAATGACCGCTTCCCTATAGCATGGATAGAGGTTCATGAAGGGGTGAGAGATATAGCCCTGTCTTGGGATTAACCGCAGAGCATCTAAGGTCATGATCAGCCAGATTTGGTGGGCGGGTTTTTCGTAGGGCTGAGATTTCTCAGGGCACAAACAGCATCATGCTTATATTTCTCAGAGTTATGTAAGGAAAGCGAAAATATTTCACCCGGTTCATGAGCGTTTCTTCTGATGAAAGAAGCAAATTGGGTGAAATTTTCCTGAAGGAGAGGCTATTTGGTCACTTGAAGGACAGTATTGGCTTTTTAAATAGGGGTTTTTAACTTTTGCTTTGGTAAAGTTATTAATCGAGGTAGGGTGAAAATTGCTGATGGGGTATGGGCTCGCAGTGATTTTTCTTGTTATTTGGTGGCTTCTCTATTCAGATTTCATTGGCATATGTGATTTTGTAGCATGTTTTGATATATTTTTGTAACTTTACTACACCTAAGTACTGGTACTCATTGCGGAATTTGCTTATCTTGTAGTTCAATTACAAAATTGATCGATATCAATTTTTTGAAGGTTTAAACTCTGTCTTCTTCTCGCCAGGTTTAAATTCCATCCGGGGTCGATCACCCGGCTGGAGGCCTGAAGGCGATGGTGGTCGAACATAAAGCTCAAACGGGCAAGGCAGATTTTTCATTGGATTTGTCTCAGGCTCCCAAGCCTGCCCCATTCAAATTCAGTGCAAAGAATGCCTGGCATTGATTCAGACTCCGGTCTGAAAAACGAGCTTCGAAAAGACCCCTCGATATAGAAAGGTTTTTGGTGAGCAATTTCACTCATCACCCTCCTGGGTGTGGAGTTTGGTTGAAGGCTCAGACAGTTAACATTGGATAACAGTTTGGCGCTAGAGGCTCTCGTCGTTTGATCATTGGTTTTCACTGGTGATAAGGACTGAAAAAAGCAGTCCATCAGAGGTAAGCCTCGACTATCCTGACAAACAGAATTTCACTGGCTGTTAATAGCCGCAGTGTGCTTTTGTCTGGGGAATCGAAATGGAAGGTTTCATTAGTCGGCAGGTGCCTGGCCAGGTTCCTGAACCCATTCAGCTAATGCTTCTTTTCGAACCGATCACAGCGCTCAATTCTCGGAGCAAACTATATGCACGACATCGATCCCATCGAAACCCAGGAGTGGCTGGAAGCCCTGGATTCCGTTCTGGAACAGGAAGGGGAAGACAGGGCACACTACCTGATGACCCGCCTTTCCCAGCATGCCAGGGCGAAAGGTACCCAGCTGCCCTATGCGATTACCACCCCTTATCGCAACACCATTCCGCCTGAAAAAGAAGCGAGAATGCCGGGTGACCTGTTCATGGAACGCAGAATCCGTTCCCTGGTTCGTTGGAACGCGCTGGCAATGGTAATGCGTGCCAACCAGAAAGACAGTTCTCTGGGTGGTCACATTTCATCTTTTGCCTCCAGTGCAACTCTGTATGACATTGGCTACAACTACTTCTTCCATGGTTATGATAATAACCGTGAAGGTGATCTGGTTTACTATCAGGGTCACACTGCTCCGGGTATCTACTCCCGTGCTTTCCTGGAAGGACGTCTGAGCGAAGATCAGCTGGATGGCTTCCGTCAGGAAGTGGATGGTCAGGGCCTTTCCTCATACCCTCACCCGCACCTGATGCCCGACTTCTGGCAGTTCCCGACTGTCTCCATGGGTCTGGGGCCTCTGCAGGCTATCTATCAGGCACGCTTCATGAAGTACCTGATCAACCGTGGTATGGCTCCAGAGCAGAACCGTAAGGTCTGGGCATTCCTGGGTGATGGTGAGATGGACGAGCCGGAATCCACAGGTGCTATTTCCCTGGCAGGTCGTGAAAATCTGGATAACCTTGTTTTTGTTGTTAACTGCAACCTTCAGCGTCTGGACGGACCGGTTCGTGGTAATGGCAAGATCATGCAGGAACTGGAAGGCGTTTTCCGTGGTGCCGGCTGGAACGTGATCAAGGTGACTTGGGGTCGCCATTGGGATCAGCTGTTTGCCCAGGATAAAGATGGCATGTTGCAGAAACTGATGGATGAAGCTGTTGATGGCGACTATCAGAACTGTAAAGCCAAGGGCGGAGCCTGGACTCGTGAGAACTTCTTCGGCCGTTATCCAGAAACCAAGAAAATGGTTGAGCACCTGTCCGATGACGACATCTGGCGCCTGAACCGTGGTGGTCACGACCCATACAAGGTCTACGCTGCTTATCATGCTGCAGTGAACCACACTGGTCAGCCAACTATTATTCTGGCCAAGACTGTTAAGGGTTACGGTACAGGTACTACCGGTGAAGCTTCCAACGTCAGCCATAACGTTAAGAAGCTGCCTATCGATGACCTGAAACAGTTCCGTGACCGTTTCGATCTGCCGATCAAAGATGAAGATCTTTCAACTCTGCCTTACTTCAAGCCAGCGGAAGACAGCCCGGAAATGGTTTACATGCGCAAGCATCGTGAAAAACTGGGTGGTTTCATTCCTCAGCGTCGTCAGCAGTCTGAAGTTCAGCTGGATATTCCTGATCTGAAGGTATTCGAGCCGGTTCTGAAAGGCAGCGGCGAGCGTGAAATCTCTACCACCATGGCGTATGTTCGTGTTCTGGCAGCCCTGGCTAAAGACAAGGCTATCGGTAAGCACATTGTGCCTATCATTCCTGATGAAGCCCGTACTTTTGGTATGGAAGGTATGTTCCGTCAGCTGGGTATTTACTCTGCTGAAGGTCAGATGTACGAGCCAGTAGACTCTGATCAGGTCATGTTCTACAAGGAATCCAAGCAAGGCCAGATTCTGGAAGAAGGTATTAACGAAGCCGGTGCTCATGCTGCCTGGATTGCTGCTGCAACTTCCTACAGTAACAACAACGTACCGATGATTCCGTTCTATGCCTTCTACTCTATGTTTGGTTTCCAGCGTACGGGTGATCTGGCTTGGGCTGCTGGTGATATCCAGGCTCGTGGCTTCCTGATTGGTGCTACTTCTGGTCGTACTTCCCTGAACGGTGAAGGTTTGCAGCATCAGGACGGTCACAGCCACATTCTGGCTTCCACTGTACCTAACTGCATCAGTTACGATCCAACCTATGGCTACGAACTGGCCGTGATTGTTCAGGACGGTCTGCGTCGTATGTACGGCGAGAATGAGAGTGTCTGGTACTACATCACTACCATGAACGATAGCTACAAGATGCCAGCCATGCCAGAAGGCGACGATGTCGTTGAAGGCATTGTGAAGGGTCTGTACTGCTTCGAAGAAAACTCCAAGAATGAAGGCCTGAAAGTCCAGCTGATGGGCTGTGGCACCATCATGGAAGAAGTTCGTGCAGCGGCCGACATCCTGCGTAGTGACTTCAATATTGAGTCGGATATCTGGAGTGCAACCAGCTTCAACGAACTGCGTCGTGACGGCATGTCTGCTGCGCGTCATAACATGTTGAATCCTGAAGCTGAGAAGCAGGTATGCTGGGTTGAAGAGAAGCTGGCAGGCCGCAAGGGGCCAGTCGTTGCTGCTTCTGACTACATGAAAATTTACGCTGATCAGATTCGTGACTTTGTACCGGCTACCTTTGTAACTCTGGGTACTGATGGTTTCGGTCGTTCCGATACCCGCGCGAAGCTGCGTGAGTTCTTCGAAGTAGATCGTTACTTTGTAGTAGTGGCTGCTCTTTATTGCCTGGTTAAGGATGGTGAGCTGGAAGTGTCTGTACTGAAAGACGCTCTGAAGAAGTTCAACATCGATGGCGAAAAAGCAAACCCACTGTACTGCTGATTTTATGCAGTCCGGCATCATGATGGGCTCAATGGAGCATCTGATGCCGGATTTCATGCTGAAAGGTATCCCGAATGAGCGATGAAATTATTAAGATCCCGGACATCGGCAGTGGCAGTGCAGAAGTTATTGAAATCTGCGTTGCTCCCGGTGATTCCGTTTCTGCCGACGACTCCCTGATTGTTCTGGAGTCCGACAAGGCATCCATGGAAGTGCCAGCGCCTCGTGACGGCAAGATCACTGAGATCCTGCTGAATGTAGGCGACAGTGTGTCGGAAGGTGATGACATGCTGAAAATGGCTGCAGCTGGAGCTGCTGCAGAAGCCGCTCCATCCCCTGCTGCACAGCCAGAGCCGACTCCTGCACCTGCAGCACCAGCTCCTGCCCCTGCAGCGGCGGCAGCCAGCAGTGTTCAGGACGTTCTGATTCCAGACATCGGTGCTGAAAATGTACCTGTGATCGAAATCTGTGTAGCCGTGGGTGACGAGATTTCTGAAGAAGACTCTCTGGTGGTTCTGGAATCCGACAAAGCCACCATGGAAGTTCCTTCACCTTTCTCTGGCGTAGTCAAAGAGATCTGCGTGAAAGAAGGTGACGAAATGAGTCAGGGCGATCTGGTGGTGAAAGTTGAGACCACTGGTGGTGCTGCAGCACCTGCTCCTCAGGCTCCAGCGCCTCAAGCTGCAGCTCCGGCTCCAGCGGCTGCACCTGCTCCGGCAGCAGCACCTGTTGCGGGTGGTGTTCAGGAAGTAACGGTTCCTGATATTGGTGCAGAAGACGTACCTGTCATTGAAATCTGTGTAGCGGTGGGTGACGAAGTTGCTGAAGAAGATTCCCTGATTGTTCTGGAATCTGACAAGGCGACCATGGAAGTGCCTTCACCATTTGCAGGTGTTGTGAAAGAGATCTGCGTAAAAGAAGGTGACAAGCTGAGTCAGGGCAACCTGATCGTCAAGGTTGAGACCAAAGGCGGAGCAGTAGCTCCTGCACCGGCTGCACCCGCACCTCAGGCTTCTGCTCCGGCAGCTCCAGCACCTGCAGCTGCCAAGGCACCTGCGCCAGCAGCACCGGCTTCTTCCCAGAAGCTGGTTGAGCTGGAAAAAGCCAATCGCAATTTCCACGCGGGTCCAGCGGTTCGCAGACTGGCTCGTGAGTTTGGCGTTAATCTGGAACTGGTGAAAGGCACAGGTCCTCGCAGCCGTATCCTGAAAGAAGACGTTCAGGCGTTTGTGAAAGCCAAACTGGCTGAAGCCAGCAAGCCTCAAGCAGCTACTGGCGGTGCTGGTATTCCTCCGGTACCTGGTCAGGATTACGCCAAATGGGGTGAGATTGAAGAAGTAGCCCTGAACCGTCTGCGTAAAGTAGCGGCTCAGAACTTCCAGCGTTCCTGGTTGAATGTTCCTCACGTAACCCAGTTTGATGAAGCGGATATCACCGAACTGGAAGCATTCCGTAAGGCTAACAAGGCGCTGGCGGAAGCCCAGGGCACCAAGCTGACACCATTGCCATTCTTCCTGAAGGCTGTGGCTTATGTACTGAAAGAGATGCCAGTATTCTGTTCTTCCCTGAGCGAAGACGGCGAATCTGTTATCTACAAGAAGTACATCAACATTGGTGTTGCAGTAGATACTCCAGACGGTCTGCTGGTACCTGTCATCAAGAATGTTGACCAGAAAGGCATCTGGGATCTGTCCAGAGAGTGCATTGAACTGGCTGGCAAGGCCCGCGACAAGAAGCTGAAGCCTGCAGAAATGCAGGGTGGCTGCTTCACCATCTCCAGCCTTGGTTCTGTAGGTGGTACTGCCTTCACCCCAATCGTGAATGCGCCTGAAGTGGCTATTCTGGGTATCTCCAAGGCCGCCATGAAACCTGTATGGAACGGTAAGGACTTTGATGCACGTCTGATGTGCCCACTGTCTCTGTCCTACGACCACCGTGTGGTCAATGGTGCTGACGCAGCTCGCTTCACCACCATGCTGGGTAATCTGTTGGCAGACATTCGTCGTCTGCTGCTGTAATGCCAACACTCCGGTGAATAAAAAAGCCCGCTACTGCTTTGCAGTGACGGGCTTTTTTTATGACCATGGATGGTCTGTATCCTGAAAATGCATAGAGCCTTTCAGAGTTATATGCCTTTATTACCTGTTTTCTGCCTGACATGCGCTAGAAGTTGGGAAGGAAAATGGCAGCCGCTAAAGGTGTTGCCAGAAAACGACGAACTGTAGCCTAACCTGGATGTTTCCATCCCTTTGTTATTGGAGAATGTGCAGCCTTCAATCATTGAGCGCTCGCCGACTTTCAGGCTAAGATGCTGACAGTCTTTGAAGGTGCAGTCCTTCGCAATGTAGTGATAACCATGCAGTTTTACGTCACAGTTTTCGAAACGGCAGTGGTACATTTTACCCACAGGGTCCTGCATGCTGACATCACCTCGACTTACACCCAAGTGAAGCTTCATGTTTCTAAGAGTCAGGGTGTTTACTCCACCGATATCTGTAGGCAATACAACCGAGTCATACTTGACGCTATCCAGAGTTGCTCCCGCTAAGGTGTGCCCTAAAGCTAATTGATTGATTCTGGTTTTGGTCATTTGAGCATGTGAGAAGTTTGCTGTACCGACATCTATACCTCGAATATCACTGTCTTTAACAACTGCAGCTTTTAGATCTGTATGGCTGTCTACTTTACACCCATAGGCAACACAATCAGACATTCTGGCATCACTCATCTTTGTATGAGTCAGCCTGCAGTCACCCAGTGTCAGATTATCAGCTATGAGACCTCGCATATCGGCACTGTCGAAGTTACAGCGGGTGAATGCGGCATCTCCCATTCTTGTTTGGTTGAGTGCTGCATGACTGAAATTACACTCTTCGAAGATGACATCTGTCAGATCCAGGCCACTTAGGTCAGCGCCTGAAAAATCAACATGCTTAAGTACGATGGGTAAATTCACTTTTCCAGAGTCGTCAGCGAAAAAGCTGCTTAATTTCGTGTTTTCAGGGAAGTCTGTAGATAACCTTAAGCCACTCATATCCAGTACATTCTGACTGCCAGTCAGCATCTGCTGCACTTTAGGGTTGTTTTGCCATTGTTTTAGAGAGGTCCCAAGCTGTTCGGCTGATAGAGCTTTGGCTTCAAATTTTGGGGTATAAAGGTGATGTCTGGCAGCCCACTTTTTCAGACTGATCAGTAACTTTTGGAGTCTGGGAAAGCGGGAAACTTTAGCTTCTACAACGTCTCGTTCTGCTAAAGGTTTTGAAGGCGTTTGAGTATCCTCAGATCTCTGATCTGGAATCTTTTTTTCTACATCTGCAGTCTTGACCTGCATACCGCTCATTTGACCCACTTTGTCGCTGGGTGCCTGTACAGTAGAGCCGGATTTGGGAGAAAAGGTGACATGATCATTCTGTGGGCGCTGGTCTGGTGGTCTTGGCCCTGTTGAGTTTGTCATGAAGAATCCTCCCTGAATTTTTCTTTATTTTCGCAATTCAATTTATTCGTCACTTATTTCCTGGCCGGACAACCCGGATGATCTGAGGTTTCTCCTGGCTCTGAGCTTTTCCCCTGTTAAATCATTTTGTAATTCTTCAGGCTCTTTGTCTGAAAGGTATCCCGGGTCGTCTTCTTCACTGATGCTGTCTAGAGAAGGACGATGCTTTGCGCTCCGCAGGGGAAGGGTGGAGAAAGTGAAGTCTTCATCTTCGCTCTCTAAACTGATGGCCGAATCGGAACTTCGAAGATCGTCGTCACTGTCAACGTCGATTGCAGAGTCAGAGCTGCCAAGGTCATCTTCGCTGTCAAAACTGGATGCAGAGAGCTTACGCATAGCCAGTTCAATCTCTGTCTGTTGTGTGGCAGAAGCTTGCAGGAGGAAGTCCATAACTTCCTCTTCCAGCTCACTCCCTGCATCTAAAGAGTCTGTATCCCAGTACTTCTCGATATCCGATACCAGTCTTTGGTCTTTTAGCTGTTGAGAGGATTTTGCCGCTTCAAGCTGATGGAGAGCCTGACTGAATGAAGGCCGTCGAGCTTTTGTTTTTCCCCATAGAAGATTTTTTTCTGGCTCGTAACCCACTTCCATAAGTTGGAACATGACGTCCAGAAGTTGCTGTTCGGTAAAAATCATGCAGATACCATCATGCATGCCCATGCTCTCAGGAAAGAACGCTGTTACGGGATAATTGGCTGACTCATCCGTAGCCAGGCTGTGGGCATCCACATTATGGTGTACGACATCTTCCTCGGTATTCAGTTCTTTTTTGTAGTGAGAAACCATTTCCCGGGTTCTCAGGGTGACATTACCCATCTGAGGATCTTCTTTCTCGTAACTTTTACCGTCTTCAGTTGTTCCGATGAAGAAGTCTTTGAGCAGTTCTTTTTCCAGATCGTGGTAATAACTAAGTTTCGCTACAAATTGTTCGGCATTGAGGGTGCCATCCAGAAACTGGGATTTAAGACGGTCTTTGTAGGCTTCTACCTGTTTTCGTACGACAGCATCAGAGATAAGAGGCAGTGGAAGCTTGTCGTGCCCTCCCAGATCGAGCTCTGATAGCGGAAAAGCCTCCAGTAATGGGTCAACATCAGCGGTGTAAGGTAGCGCTTTTGCTCCTTCTTTTTCCGCGGGTTTAGCTAATACCTCGATTGCATTCTTCTTGTCAGGCCCTTCATAAATAGCCCACTCTCCATCTTCTTCCAACCAGGCTTCCTGAACCTGGATTTTGCCTTTAGGGTTGATGCATTCGAACGTTTTGAAGCGAAGAGCCAGCAGTTTTCCCTGATCATCCCTCATTTCCTCGCGATCAAAAACGTACCCCAGTGTTTCAAGTTCTTCGATGCGTTCAAGGTCCAGCTTGAGGGGAATACTCATGGCGACTTTCCGACCGTCTTTCCAGGTACTCTCCAGGCATTTCTTGCTTGACTCATTCAGGCTGGCCACCTTCTTTGGGTTGGAAGCCTTTTTGCTGTATTTCTGGTCGGTAGGAATAGTGCCGGCCTGCAGTCCACTGTTGGCACTTTTGGTTTTGATCATATAGTTTTTGGTAGGCCAGTTTCTGGCAATAAGAGACTTGCTGACAGGCTCTACGAAACGGCTGAAAGTTTGGAGCACGAATCCATAAACTTCATTAGAAAGCTTCGGGGAAGACCCTGTTTTGGATGGGCATTGACCATTTCCAAACCCACAACCATGGTGGGTTCTGGTTCAGTAAAGCCTTCAAGGTCAAGGAGTTTGCCTGTAGCAACTTCGGGTTTAATTGCGTACTGATCCAGCCCTTTAACGTCCAGATCTCCTGAATAGCCAGGAATACTCTTGTGGCCGATACCTGTCTGGACCGGTTTGAATTGATAGGAGCCAGATAGTTTCTCTGGTGGAGCCCCTTCAGGGGATCGACTGCTATCAGGCGTAATACCGTTTTTGCCTGAACCTATTTTCATGATGTCAGACTCCTTTGTGGTGACCTTCCCTTGTTATCGCAAACATCTCATCACTGCAGATGACGACTCATTCTTCTTCAGCTTATGGCTGGTTATTGTTTTTCATGGTTTTTGACTTTTTATCGGCGTATTCAAGAATCTGATGTCTGATTTTGAGTAAGTCCTGATCCGAAAGCGTTTTCTCCGCCACTTTCCACTGCTCAGGGATTCTCTTGGCAATTTGATTCAGTAGTGCTTTTGCTTTTTCATCCTGGCTGGCTTCTGCTTCCAGCCACTGTACCCAGCGTAAGTCGATGACGGCTTCCTGGAGGTCTATCAAGCGTTTGTGAATGGTCATGGTGGATGGGCAGCTGCCAGCCCAGGGATACATATAGATGACATCGCCCTCACGGCCATCAGTAGGATCAAAGGGGTCTGCAGTGGGCATACGACCATGCCATTGCAGGTAGCCGTCGGCACCGGACTTCCATAAATAAAGCCCTGCAGCCAGTCGGGGGTTGGGCATGTTATAGAGCCAGACATTCCGGTTGTCTTGCATGGCACTAATGGCGTCTTTACCAACACCAAAGCCGTGGTTAATGATGGCCAGATCTGTGGATTCAACCAGATCGAACTGTCTTGGGTTATTCAGGTGTCCAGCGGTTCTCATGTCCAGGGTCTGGCTGTGAATGTGTTTGGCGACATTGAGGATTTCAGGTTTTTTCTCGGGTACCGGTTCGTCATAAATGGACCAGTAAGGTTCTGGTAGCTGACTTTGAGCCAGCAGCATTTTGATTTGTACCAGAGATTTGATGGCTTCTTCCTGAGATTGAGCAACCAGTAAACGCTTGAGTGGAGCGTAAGCCAGCACAGATTGATTGAAACCAAAGCGTCTGAGTTGGGCCAGTTGTCGGACGAAACTTTTTCTGGAAGCTCGGGTATTGGGTGTATCCAGGGCCGGAGCCACATTGGTAAAGCCCATAGTGGCCAGTAATGACAGATCGCATGCGGTGGAAAAGGGCTTCCAGCGCTGCAGTGATTCAAACCAATGATAAAAAGGAGCAGGTTCAAGGTACAAGCCTACAGGCTTATTGAGTCTGGGTAGGGTGTATGGAAGTACTTTGATGGTGTAATCCAGAACTCTCAGTGCTGACTTGCTCAATAGCTGGATACTGCCCGAGTAAAGTCCGGGTTCCGCATCGGAAGGAATACTGATCTGAAGATGGATATTTCGAGGGAGTTTTGATGACAGAGAAAGGTTTGTCATATCTCCTCTAAGTAAACTGTCACTGGCAATAAGTGCGCTGGCATTAGGCTTTGGGCGCTCGAMCCGCCAATGGCCATAACGCTTTATGACATTAAGTTTTTTACCATTGTCTTTTCTGGGTTGGGCAACGGCAATGATGGGTGAAGCATCATCAGCCGGGCTTTGAATCTGAAAAGTCAGGTTAATCTGGGCGCCTCTCATGCCAAGATAGCTGTTGGCTGATTCATTGGGCTGGTAGGGGGCTTCTGAAATATCTTTGAATTCCAGAGCTTTCGGAGCTTGGTATTCAGGCACTGTAACAGGCCATTGGGAGAGCATTCTGGCCTTTCTGTTCTCTTCCACTGCTTCTGCAAACTTGCCATCTACAGGCTCCAGCACCAGACCTGATAGATACTGAGCCGTCTTGTCGCCCTCAAGGAACAGGTTGAGTTGTTCATCAGAGATCTTGATAGTGGTCTGTAGAAAACCGCTTCTTCTTTCTCCAACCAAAGTCCAGAGATCACCATCAATAACCGCTTCTTTTTTCATCCCCGCAAGATAGCGATCACTGACCCACTGTTCGGGTGAGAAGTTCTGGTCGATCAGTGTGCTGTTTTCAGCCATGACCTTCTTTTTCAAAGGATGGGGCAGATATTCCCACTCTCCCTGTTCCTGAGTCCAAAGGCTGAGTTTCCAGGTGCCGTTGGGCCAGGGCAGAGTCACACTCTGGATGCCTTCGAAGCCGTCTTGAATGAGAGGATCTCCCGAAGGACGGTTGCGTGGGCGTAAATCCCCTTTTATGCGTCGATCCTTGGGGAGGATTAATTCAAATCCGGGAAAGATTGGGCTGTCGATCAAGCCGAAATCCAAAGCCAGAACATTTTCAACCTGTGCCGGGGGTTGTTTGAAAAGTGCTTTATGCAGGACAACACCGTCTGAATTGCCGGCAATAAACACAATCATTTTGGTATAAGGCTGTGGGAGAGGCTTCTTGTCAGAGGCCTTGAGAGCAGTAACAGGGATTGAGAGGGAGAATGGTCCGGGCTGAATGCTGAACTCACGGTTGAAACGGGTTCTGTAACTGCTGGAGTCGTCATTATCGATTCGAATAATGAGTATCAGCGCAGAGTCAGACTGATTGGTGCCTTCTATATGAAGCTCTTGACCGGCTTCCAGAATCAGTTCATCAAATTCATATTTAAAAGACAACTCCGTGTCTTCATCAATCAGCGACTGATCTGAAAAAACAGAAGGATTAAATACGAGAAAAAGAAAAGCCAGAAAACAGCGTGACAGGCTACTGCAGAATCGAGCATCCGGTGCCATGGAGATTCCCTGAAAAACATTAGAGGTTATACAGGAAAACTATAGCACCGGAGTTGAGCAATCAGAGAGCGGCAATAAAGTTCTTAAGGGTGATGATCACCAGAACCAGCACCATCAGGGAAAAATCAAGACCTCCCAGAGGGGGGATTACTTTTCTGATACGGCTGCTTAAAGGCTCGGTCAGCTGGTGCAGAAGCATCAAGCCGGGGTTGTAACTGCCCGGTGCAACCCAGCTGGCAATAGCAATAATGATAAGGCTGAACATATAGATGTTCAGAACTTCATTCACCAGCTCCTTGAGGCTGACAATCAATACCTGGGGGAAAGGAATAGCCCCGGCAGAAAAACCTTGAACCATGAAAAGGACATAGACCAGGGCTATTTGCAAGATCAGCGCCAATACCAGGGACGCTATGTCCAGACCACCCACGCCGGGAATCACCTTTCTGAGCGGATTCAATAATGGCGAGGTCACTTTTACTATGGCCTGGGAAATAGGGTTATAAAAGTCTGCCTTAACCAGCTGAAGCAGGAAACGCAGCAGTACCGCCATGATGTACAAACCACCCAGGGTTTGAATCAGAAAGACGAGGCTGGAGGAGAGAGCTGACATAGAAATCCTTCGTGTTTAAACAGCCATTAGCGTTAAATATAAGTTGTCCCGACCAGTTTACTATGAAACCTCCTGATGCGGGAAATACAGCCATCAGGCGTGCAGTCAGTCAGCCAGCTGCTCTGCCAGCTCAGCGCCCCGGTTTTTTGCTGCCTCCACTGCTTTATAAACGACTTCTTCAAAACCTTCCTGTCTGAAGGTTTTTAGCGCCTGCTCTGTAGTACCTCCGGGTGAGGTGACTCGTCTACGCAATTCGGCAGCATCAACATCACTCTGTACAGCCATATTTGCAGCTCCCAGAGCGGTTTGCAACGAAAAGCGCTCTGCGGTTTCAGGGTCCAGGCCCAGTTTTACACCGGCTTCTGCCATGGCTTCCATAAACAGGAAAAAGTAAGCGGGTCCAGAGCCTGAAATGGCGGTGATGGTATCGATCTGCTCTTCCCTCTCCAGCCACTGGAGAATGCCAATAGGTTCAAAGATTCCGTTAGCAATGGCTTTCAGTTCATCATTGACCCGATCGTTGGCATAGAGACCTGTTGCTCCGCAATGCAACAGTGATGGCGTGTTGGGCATGCTGCGGACAATAGGCAAGCCTCCACCACTCCAGGCATCCAGGCTTTCCAGGCGGATACCTGCAGCCACGGAAATAATGAAGGGCTGTTGCTTCTGAAGAACAGGAGCCAGCTCTGTCAAAACGGCTCTCATCATCTGAGGCTTTACCGCCAGTACCACAATATCAGCATTTTCTGCAGCTTCGAGATTGCTGGTGGAAGCGTGAATGCCCAGTTCATCCGTACGCGTTTTGGCGCTCTCTTGCGTTCGGCAGGAAGCAAAAATCCTGTCTGTTGGCCAGCCATGCTCAATCAGTCCTCCAATAATACTGGAGGCCATATTACCGGCACCAATGAAGGCAATATTTTTATCAGTCATTCCTATTTCCTTGATGAGTAATCACGAGCTCCAAACAAAGCCGTGCCAATACGAACCATAGTGGCGCCTTCGGCAACAGCTGCTTCCAGGTCTCCGGTCATACCCATGGACAATGTATCCATATCTAGATGGTGTTCACGGTTAAGGGATTCAAGGGTATCTGCCAGCTTTTTGAAGGGGGCGCGTTGTTTTTCAGGATCCGATTCTGGAGCAGGTATGGCCATCAGCCCACGAAGCTTCAGCTTTGGCAGTTGAGAGATGGCCACAACCAGTTCAGGTAGCTCTTTCAGGTTGGCTCCGGATTTGCTTTCTTCATTACTGATGTTCGCTTGAATACAGATATTCAGTGGCGGCAAATCGTCAGGCCGTTGGTCATTCAGACGTTTGGCAATTTTGAACCTTTCGACACTGTGCACCCATTGAAAGTGGCTGGCAATGTCACGGGTTTTGTTGGACTGGATGGGACCAATAAAATGCCAGACCAGTCCATCCAGCTTTTTCAGCTCGGTAATTTTATCCGCAGCTTCCTGAAGATAATTCTCACCAAAGTCTCTCTGCCCCAGCTGCCATAGCTCGGAAATCATCGAGGCGGGTTTGGTTTTGCTGACCGCCAGAAGTTTAACCTGGCCTTCCCGGCCACTGGCTTGCTCAGCTTCATGAATTCTTTCAAAAACCTGATCAAATTGACTTTTTAATAAGGTCATCAGCCTGTACAGTAGTGCGTTAATAAGTAGAAACCGATATTTCGGTCGAAAATAAGAAGATGTCCCGGTCTATTTTACCTGCGTCCGGGTTTCAGGGGGAAATTCATGGACATAACCGAACTGCTGGCCTTCAGTTACAAGCAAGGCGCTTCGGATCTTCACATCTCTGCCGGTCTGCCACCCATGATACGTATCGACGGGGACATTCGCCGGATCAACCTGCCTCCCATGGATCACAAGCAAGTACACGGCTTGATCTATGACATCATGAACGACAAACAGCGCAAGGACTACGAAGAAAAGCTGGAAACTGACTTTTCTTTTGAAGTGCCCGGGGTGGCTCGTTTTCGTGTTAACGCCTTCAATCAGAGCCGGGGGTCCGGTGCTGTCTTTCGTACCATTCCCAGCAAAGTGCTCTCTATGGAAGACCTTGGGATGGGGCAGGTGTTTAAGGACATTGCCATGAAGCCTCGTGGGCTGGTCCTGGTCACTGGGCCAACCGGTTCCGGTAAAAGTACCAGTTTGGCTGCCATGATGGATTTCATCAATGACACCAAGTATGAACATATCCTGACCATCGAGGATCCTATTGAATTTGTTCACACTTCGAAAAAGTGTCTGGTTAACCAGCGAGAAGTGCACAGGGATACCCATAGCTTCAGTGATGCGCTGCGTTCTGCGCTTCGTGAAGACCCCGACATTATCCTCGTAGGTGAGATGCGAGACCTTGAAACCATTCGTCTGGCTCTTACAGCTGCAGAAACGGGTCACCTTGTTTTCGGTACGCTGCACACTACCTCAGCGGCAAAGACCATTGACCGTGTGGTGGATGTGTTCCCCGGAGCGGAGAAGGCCATGGTTCGTTCCATGCTTTCAGAGTCGCTGCAGGCAGTAATTTCACAGACTCTGCTTAAGAAAAATGGTGGGGGACGTGTGGCGGCTCATGAAATCATGATAGGCACATCCGCCATTCGTAACCTGATCCGCGAAGACAAGATCGCCCAGATGTATTCTGCGATCCAGACGGGTGGTTCTTTGGGCATGCAGACGCTTGATCAATGCCTTCACGACCTGGTGAGAAAAGGTGTGGTTGCCAAGGAAGTAGCCCAGGAAAAAGCCAGGGATCCGGATAATTTCTAAGGTCATGACAGAGCAGAGATAGAACTATGGATATCAACCGCTTACTGAAAGTCATGGTCGACAAGAAGGCTTCTGACCTCTTTATTACCGCAGGCTTTCCTCCCAGCTTCAAGATCAATGGCAGAGTAGTTCCTGTCAGCAAAGAGCCTCTGACACCTGCTATGACCCGGGACATCGTTTACGGGGTCATGGATGAAGATCAGAAGGCTGAGTTTGATCGTGAGCACGAATGCAACTTTGCGATTTCAGCTTCCCGAGTCGGTCGTTTCCGTGTCAGTGCTTTTTACCAGCGTAATCTGGCGGGCATGGTATTGCGACGGATCGAGACTGAGATTCCGACTCTGGATCAGCTTAAGCTGCCAAGGGTCATCAAAGACTTGTCCATGACTAAACGTGGGCTGGTTATTTTTGTGGGTGCCACCGGTGCAGGTAAGTCGACTTCTCTGGCTGCAATGATAGGTCATCGAAACGAGCATGCTTCTGGTCATATCATCAGTATTGAAGACCCCATTGAATTTATTCACCAGCATCGGAACTCAATCGTCACCCAGCGAGAAGTGGGTATCGATACTGAGTCGTATGGTGTTGCCCTTAAGAATACTCTACGACAGGCTCCCGACGTTATTATGATCGGTGAGATTCGAACCCGGGAAACCATGGAATATGCCATGGCATTTGCTGAGACAGGTCACCTCTGTCTGGCAACACTGCATGCCAATAATGCCAACCAGGCTCTGGAGCGAATTATTCATTTCTTCCCGGCCGATCGTCATGCCCAGATCTGGATGGATCTTTCCCTGAACCTGAAAGGCATTGTGGCCCAGCAGCTGGTCAGAACCCGTGAAGGGAAAGGTCGACGTGCTGCTGTTGAGATTTTGCTCACTACGCCTTTTATTCAGGATGTTATCCGCAATGGCGATGTTCACGAATTGAAGGAAATCATGAGAAAGTCCCGCGAACTGGGTATGCAAACCTTCGATCAGGCATTGTTTGATTTATACAACAGTGGCGAAATAACTTATGAAGAAGCGCTGACCCATGCAGATTCTCCAAACGACCTTCGCTTGCTGATCAAGCTGGGATCAGAAGCTGACGGTGAGCACCTGACCGAGATGGCAGACAAGCTGAGCCTTCAGCATGAGGAAGTTTACTAAATTGGTGTTATCGCAAAATTATGAACAAATTGATGGTTTTCATCATGCTTTTATCGACAATGCTGGTTGGTTGCGGAACTAGCGATAATGTTGTCATAACAGTATTGCCGGAAGGTAACTTTATTGAAGATAAAGAGATGGCCAGTATTGCTGGCTATCTCAGAGGCACTCCTGAGCTAACCGAAAAAAAGGTGGTGATTCTGGCAGACCTTGATGCACCAGCAACACAGATCATTGAGGTGATTAAGGAAATTAATGAACTGGGCATTAAGGATGTATCTATATCCACTCTTCATGAGTGAAAATATCGAAGGCAGTCTTGCTCCATTTGAGTGAGACCGCCTTGCCTCAAACCGTACTTTCACACCTTTTTCTATCTCAGGGCTCTGATGATTCCTGCACTGAAGGGATAATATCCCCGAGGCACTGGTCAATATAATCCTGCTGAAGGGTTTTCAGGTTTTCTTTTGTGATGATATCAGTGTGGGTGTCCGCTTTGGTGAGGCGGTTCAGGCAGCGCTCCTGCTCTGTATCCGTTTCGCGCTTTTCCCTGGGGTACAGAAGGATGCTTACCAACTCTTTATTGCCTTTCGTGTCTACCTGCTCCACATAACTGCCTATACAGCAAAGAGCGCAATCAGAAAGACCTTTGGTCACCTTTTCGGCATAGCTGGCATCCATCCCGTAACCGATAAGAGCACTGGCTGTTATTTTGCGTCTGACTTCGAACTTTTGTGGAGAGATAATCGACAATTGCTCGATACTGCCAAAGCAGCGATCGCCGCCTTCCACAAACAGAGTCTGGGTTAGCTTGTTGTTATTGGGAACCTGCTTCTGAAGAGAGATGCCGTCTACCAGAAAGGCATGGCTGAATGTGCCACTGCCACCGTAACTGGCGACATAACTCATGAGAACCTGCTGATTTTCCATTTGCCCAATGAGTTTATAGCCTGCGTAGGTGGGTAAGCCTGTTTCACTGTTGTCTTTGGGTTGGTCGTTTTTCTTGAAAACGGCCTGCCAGGGGGCTGGTTCTTTAAAAGGGTACTTGATGTATTTATTCAGGCAGTCATCCAGATTGATGGTTTTCTGGTTGGATGACTGGGCCGATTTTCCCAGACTGGCGAAAGGTTCAAAGCAGAGAGGGTGAATGATATCCCTCTCTTTTGCCTGCACTTCCGGGGAAAGAATGCCCAGAGCAGTAATGAGCAGCCATGAGCGGCAGAAACAATCTTGCATTACTTTAAGTGATGAAAGATTTTTCATAGAAAGCAGAGTAGAAAAAGCGTAGCTAGAGTACCGGGTTGTTCTCATCGTTCATCCAGCCTTCCAGTATGATTTGTGCTGCCATACCATCGACCGGATTGGAGCCATAGTGTCCACTATGTCCCAGTTTATTGGCCCAGTCTTTGGCTTCAAAAGAGCTTAGACGCTCATCAGCTTCATAGAAAGGCAAGTTGTAACGGCCATGGAGGCGTTTACCAAATTTGCGAGCCCTCATGGACATCTGGGATTCAGTACCGTCCATATTCAGTGGAATGCCTACCACCACAGCATCGGGTTTCCATTCTTCTATAAGAGCCGAGACGTCATCCCAATTAGGAATACCATCCTTAGCCTTGAAAGAAGGCAAAGCGGTTGCAGTGCGGGTAATTGCCTGACCTACTGCCACACCAATATTACGAGTGCCAAAGTCAAAGCCCATTACCGTGTTCAGTTTTTTCTCAGTCATACTTTCTTTCTGTCACCCGAAGTCCTGCAGGCAATATTCCTGGTCAGTCTTCAGATAGATATCTTTGCAGAGTTATGCGTGCCCAACCTGATCCGAGAGCATACGAAGATCTACACCCAATGATTCAGCGGCTGCATCCAGCCGACCTTGGAAAGGAGTCTCGAAGATGATTTGCTGGTTTGCCTGACAGGTCAGCCAGGCATTGTCGGACAGCTCTTTTTCAAGCTGACCGCTGCCCCAGCCAGCATAGCCCAGCGCCACCAGAGAGTCATCCGGGCCTTCATCTCTGGCCATGGCCAGCAGTATATCTTTTGACGTGGTCAGTTGCAGACCCCGACCGATATTCAGGCTGGATTCCCATAAAGTGCTGCCAGAGTGCAATACGAAACCTCTTTCAACCGCCACAGGCCCTCCAGCGTAAACCGCATCCGGGCTTAGAAAACATTCGTCAGCTTCTTCAATCCCGACCTGGCTGAAGATCTCTCCCAGCGTCAGATCGGTAGGGCGATTGACCACTATGCCCAGAGCGCCTCCTGGGCTGTGTTCGCACACCAGGGTCAGTGTTCCAGCAAAAGAGGGATCGGCCATGCGGGGCATAGCAATCAGGAAATGATTCTTGAGGCTCTGGAAGGTTTCACTGCTCATAGAGGGAGTATCGGGGCAAACTGCCCCGATAGCAAACGAATAACCGTATTTCGATGAGAGCTCTACTGGCTGAAGAGTCTGTCGCCTTTCTCAAAGCGCCAGGTACGAATGATTTCCACCATATCGTAATCTCTCAGATCATCTGTAAAGGGGGCATAGGGAGCTGCGAGTCTCACAATTCGGATGGCGGCATCATCCAGAACGTTATAACCAGAGGACTTCAAAATCTCTACATTAGAAAGGGTGCCGTCACGATTGATGGCCACCATCAGACGCAGCTCTCCATAAAGCTTTTGCTGGCGAGCCTGGGCAGGGTAGTTCAGGTTACCGATACGCTCGACTTTTTGTCGCCAGGCATTTTTATAAGCCGCACCGGGCTCAAGCATAGTGGACGCAGCGGTCAGTCTTTTGACGCGAGGACGCTTGGCATATTCCTGACGCTGATCGCTGAGCTGAGCCTCAAGGCTGGCTATCTCCTGGCGCAGGTCAATGTGTTGGCGAGGTTCTGCTTTATTGGGTTGATCAGGAGTGGGCTGGTCAATCACTTCACTGTCCTGAACTTTCTTGTCACTTTCTGCCCGGGTGACTACCTGAGGTGTCTTCTTCGCCTGGGTTTTAGGTGCAGCGGCTTCCTGGGGCTGAAGTTCAACCTCATTAATCTTGTTGTCCTGAATGTCGGCCTTACGATCAGTGGTAGGGGTGGCTTTCTTTTCCAGAGTACCACTGCCCTGCTGGTTGAGCTGGGCAAGAAAGTCAGCATCTTCAGGCTTTTTCTGACTTTTGTAGGTAGCCAGAGTCACTTCAAGTGTTTTGGGTGGTGGGGCCTTGTCTTCAAGTCCAAAAGACAGACCGAGCACAATCACGGCATGAACTGCAGCGGCCATGAACAGGGTAAAGCCTAAACGGTCGGCGGATGAAACGGTCGTCATTGACGGAGCGGGCCTCTTGAATACTGCATCCTGGATCTTATTGTTGATCTCCCTGGAGGCTGGAAGGTCGATCTCGATACCATACCAGCTATCTGAGCATTGTCATCAATGAACATAGGGCACGCAAGTACTGCTTGCATGATTTGGGAACTTATTTCCAGTGTTAAACAGTCATGAGTTCAAAAATCATTCTGTTCTTCAGGAGGAAGTGATTTTCAACGTAACGGGACCATTTATTTTTACAACAACCCCTCCCGTATTAACCGCTGGAAGGAGTTGTTGTGATTGATCATCAGATTGACAGTTTTTCTTCAATCTTGTCCATCAACATCTCCCCAATGCTGATACCGAACTGGTCATCCAGCTGTCGTATACAGGTGGGAGAGGTGACATTGATCTCGGTAAGGTATTCACCAATCACGTCGAGCCCTACAAACAGCAAACCTTTTTCTTTCAGGACAGGTGCTACCTGTTCGGCAATCCAGTAATCCTTTTCAGTCAGTTCCTGACCTACACCGCTTCCACCTGCGGCCAGGTTACCACGTAGCTCACCTTCAGCAGGGATTCGTGCCAGAGCGTAAGGCACAGGTTCACCATCAATCAGCAGAATGCGTTTGTCACCGGCTTTGATCTCGGGAATGTACTTCTGGATCATGGCTTGTTGCTGACCGTGCTGGGTCAGGGTTTCAACAATAACACTAAAGTTCTGGTCGCCCGGGTGGGTTCTGAAGATAGAAGAGCCGCCCATGCCATCAAGGGGCTTGAGTACAACATCGCCGTGCTTTTCAGCAAACGCTTTCAAATGTCTGGCGCTGCGAGCCACCATAACGGGAGGAGTACACTGCGGGAACAGCGTTGCAAACATTTTCTCGTTACAGTCACGAATACTCTTAGGCTTGTTCACCACCAGTGTTCCGGCTGCTTCTGCCTGCTCAAGAAGATAAGTGCTGTAAATGAATTCCATGTCAAAGGGCGGGTCTTTGCGCATCAGAATGACGTTCAGAGAGCTAAGAGGTTGCTCTTCCCGCTCGCCGAGGGAGTAAAAATCTTCCGGATTGTAGCGAGCCTGCAAAGGACGCATGCTGCCATAGGCGACACCTTCAGACTGATACAGGTCTTCCTGCAGCATGTAGAACAGCTCCCAGCCTTTTTTCTGGGCGGCTACCAGCATCGCCAGTGTACTGTCCTTTTTGTATTCAATGGACTCAATAGGGTCCATCACGACGCCAAGTTTAATAGTCATTGCAAGTCCGGGTCGATCAAATGTCGCAGTGTATCCTTAATTGAGCCCTTCATCGACCCAGTATTTGGTTCCCTGCAACGTAGCCTGAGCCACAAGACCGCTTTCTGTCAGCTGATAGACAGTGATACCCAGATTGGCATTTGCCACACCGCCAATTAATTCACCACCCTTGTCGCCTGATTTGGCGGCAGCGTCTGCCTGACCGGTGAAGTCCCAGCCTTCCTTAATGAATTTTTTCAGCGAGTTATGGTTTTCAAAAATAATAACGGCTCTGAAATCCTTGATTCCCAAGCCGGGTCCAATACCTGCACTGGCCATTCTCATGTAGGTGTCGGAGTCATCTTCGTTGTCTCTAACCACGCCATAGCCACTGCCAGCGCTGAGGAAAATAATGTTGCTGTTGATGTTGCTGAAGACTGCGTAACCGGCAGCATTTGCCAGTTGGGCTTCGGTGCTGGGTTTTGCCCTGAACAGCATGGCCAGCGTCTCTGTGCGCATGGAATTGATGTAAGCTTGCTTGTCGCTTTTGGATTTACCCTGAATGCTTGAGCAGCCAGAGAGAATAAGAACAAGTATCAGGGGAAGAATACGGAGAGACTGCATGAATGGCTCCTTGGAAAGAAACTGCAGGCAGTGGGTTACCACCTGCAGAAGGAGCCGGTAGGAGCCCGACAGGCTCCTCGTACTTACTGTGCAGGTGAGGCCAATGCCTGACCCATCTTGATTTTAGACCCGGCTTCGTATTGCTCAAGCCAGTCAATCTGGTCTTTACCAAACAGGACAATGGCTGTTGAGCCCATCTTGAAGCGGCCCATTTCATCGCCCCGCTTCAGGGAAACATGCTCCGCCGAATCGTCGCCGTACTCAAAGGTACGCACTTTCTTTCTTTGAGGCGTTACCAGTCCGGCCCAGACGGTTTCAATACTGGCAACGATCATGGCACCCACCATGATAACTGCCATGGGGCCACGTTCGGTGTCAAAGATAGCCACGACCCGTTCGTTACGGGCAAACAGGTTGGGAATGTTTTCAACGGTTCCCTGGTTGACCGAAAACAGACGGCCAGGGACGTGAATCATTTTGCGCAGGGTGCCACCAAAAGGTGTGTGAACACGATGATAGTCACGAGGAGAAAGATAGATGGTCGCAAACTTGCCACCCATGAATTCCTGTCCGAGATCGCTGTCCCCGCCCAGTAGCTCAATCAGGCTATAGTCGTGTCCTTTGGCCTGGAACACTCTGCCATCCCGAATATCTCCCAGCTGGCTGACTTCGCCATCCGCAGGGCTAACAATCAGGCTCTCGTCTTCAGGCAGGGGGCGCATGCCTTCCTTCAGAGAGCGGGTAAAGAAATCATTAAAGTGAAGATACTCTTCAGGGTTCTCACGCTCAGCTTCGCTCATATCAACGTCATATTGTTTGATGATGCGACGGATCAGAGCATTCTTGAACTTGGGGCATGTGCTTTCAACAAAGCAGTAAACTGCTCTGGAAATAAGATGATGCGGCAAGAAGTATTGAATAAAAGCGAATAATCTTTCTTTCACAGTCAGGACTCATCCTGTTTTTGAGTGATGTTGGATTGTAATGATGCGGACAGGATCTCACAAGTAAGCACTGAATTAGACGGCAGGTACATTCGTCTATGATTAAACGGTGCAGTTCCGTTCAGGGTCGACAGGGAGAGTCTCATGAAATCCGCAGCTGCCTGGATTATTTCTATATTATTTTTATCGATGGGGTCTGCCACAGCTTCCGGTGTGGACTATCGAATCATCGAACCTCAATCTGCAGTGCATGTCCTGAAAAGGGCGGAGGCCAGCCGGGAGAGAGTGTGGAACAAAAAGCGAAAGCTCTGGGTGGTTCAGAGCCTGGTGGACTGGTTTGAGCAGTTCCCGGCATACCCTGTGCCTGACCTGATCCAGTCCTATCTGGATAATGGCTATACGCTGGTGGCTGCAAGTGTTGATTTCACGACCACTTCTGGTGGTGCTTATGTCAGTGTCAAAGAAATCATTGATGAGGGTGACAGGTTGGTTGTCGTGCTGATTCGCCCAAGGTCGACGTGCCGGTTAGTCAACAAACAGTTTAAAAATGTTCCTTTTGCCATGTTGCTTCAGGCAGTAAACAAGCCTGTCAGCGTAGCCATAGAGTCGATCCCCATTACCTGTCAGGTGCAGCCGCAGTCCTGACAGGCCTTCAAATGTTATTAAACTTCGATAGGGGTGTCCGGCAGGTTGCCCCATTCAGACCATGAACCGTCGTAGGCCTTGATGGTGTAACCCAGGGATTTGCCTACCAGGTAGGTAAAGCCTGAACGGTGATGGCTCTGGCAGTGAGTGATAATCTTCTTCTCCTGAGTAATACCCAGCTGCTCAAGAATACTGGCAATATCACCGCGAATTCTCAGGTTGCGGTCGTGATCCATAGCCAGTGTCCATTCCAGATTCACTGCTCCCGGAATGTGCCCGCCTCTTTGGGCAAAGACTTTTTCACCCCGATATTCGGCAGCTGAGCGGGCATCCCAGATAACGGTGTCTGAATCTTCCAGCGAAGCGATAATGGCATCCTTGCTGATCAGCATGGCGTCATCAATCTGAGCATTGACCTGGGTAGGTTCTGGCCGGTTGATAGTGCTCTCGGTTGGATGACCTTCCTTCAACCAGACGTGTGCTCCACCGTTCAGGTAACTGTATTTTTTGTGGCCGATGACATCGAGTGTCCAGATAAAGCGACCGGCCCAGCCACCGCCTTCGTCGTCATAAACAACAATGTGTTTGTCTTCGCTGTAGCCAATATTGGAGAGCATCTGGTTGATCTGCTCAATGGCTGGCAGTTTGCCCGCAGCGGGCTGGACTCCTGAAACCATGCTTTGTGGAGCCACGTTAACAGCACCCGGAACATGAGACTGGCTGTAAAGTCTGGGATTACACAGGTCTACTATCAGCAGGTCTTCCTGGCCCAGCAGGGGGACCAGTTGTTCAGCTTCAAGGATCAGTGGAAGGTCTTCTGTCGGATTCATTTATTCTGTTCGTTCATGGCTCATTGGATGGGTTGAAGGATATGCCATCACAAAGGGGATGGATAGGGGAGGGCCGGGGTATCCTGCCATGGAAACTTGTTCAGGTCCGGTTGGGTGTAGGGGATTTCGGTAAAGTTCATATTCAGAGCGCCCGGAGGACTCATCAAAAGAATGGACTCGGCGACCGGAGCAAAGCCTGCATGGAAATGGAATATGGATTTCACCACCACAATGTTCAACGCTGCCAGTGAAAGACCAAACTTTGTGAAGACTTCAGGATGAAAAACCTGTGTTCTGGTACTGTTCACAATGATGTAAACGCCCTGACATTTCAGACAGACACTGTCGCCACAGGGAACAGGGATAGCCTCATCGCCGGATTGAGGAAAGCGTTGAATCATGCCGGGAATGCACTCAATGACTTCTACATCCAGATCCAGTGGCTGGCCTGAGTCATGGCAGGTTTTGCCGCCCAGCCTTACTTTCAGATGACTACCAATACCCGCTTTCATAGCAATTGCTGCAACCTGGGGATCGAAGATCATCCCTACCGCCGCATTGGAAACCTGTTTGTTGAGCATGTACTCCAGAACATAGGTTGAGTCGCTGGGAGCCCCGCCACCGGCATTATCTGACATATCGGCAATGACAATGGGCTTGCCTGTTGCAGGCTGTTGTTGTGCCTCGGCAAAGGCAGATTCCATGCTTAAAGGTTTGATCAACAGTTCATGACGTTGTTCGAAAACTATTTCTGCCAGCTGTTTTGCTGTTTCAGAAGCCAGAGCCGGATCATTGTCTGCTATCACCAGAATGCGAGTTCCGCAGTCGGCAACATCGCCATAAGGAAAACCATGGGCCATTTCTGCTGTGATGATTCCGGGTTGTTCACTGACTGTTTTGAAATGTTCAACCAGACTTCGCATGGGTTCGTTAGCTGTTGGGTAGAGATTGATGATGCGGCAGTCATAAAGCGCCATGACCGGTTTGGTTTTGGCCAATACTGCATCAGCGCATAACATCAGCAGATCTCCTGCCCGTTCCAGAATGTCGGTATGAGGGTACTCTCGATAGATGGTGATCACAGAGGATTGATCAACAAGGTTTCGGCTCAGGTGGCAATGAAGATCGAGCTCAACTCCGATGACAATGTCGGGGCCGACAATTTCTCTTACCCGGGTGACAATGTCCCCTTCACAGTCATCGTAACCTTCGGCAACCATGGCGCCATGGAGTGGCAGTAAAACCATATCCACTGGCAGAGCCTGCTTCAGGCTCTGCAGCAGTTCTTCTCGCAATTGTTCGTAAGCTTGTCGAGTTGTGGTGCCGTCGGGCTCAGCAACTGCGATAAAGGAAGGGATGAGGTGCCATTGATGTTGTTCTGCAATCTTTTGCAGATAACTCTCAATCAGACACTCATTGGGCAAATCATCCTGCTTAGAAGCGGACCGGGACGAAATAAAGTCATCGTAACCGGTCGGCACAGGAGAAAAGGTATTGGTTTCTGTAATGATGCCACCGGTAAAAATTCTCATCGTTCGCTTCCTGAAGATCCATTGGCGAAGATGAGAATAGACCAGTCAAGCCTCCAGTGAGTCCAGAATCTGTTTGTAACTAAACATTCGTTCTTCGAGAATTTCTCCGTCTTCCAGAGCCTGCTTCAGAGCACAACCGGGTTCTTTCTCATGCTTACAGTCACGGAAGCGGCAGTGGCCCAGGTAAGGTCTGAACTCTCTGAACCCTTCAAGTACCGATTGGGCATCTATATGCCAGAGACCGAATTCCCGAATTCCGGGGGAGTCGATCAACATACCTCCGGCCGGGAAGTGGAACAGTTTGGCAGCGGTTGTGGTGTGCATACCCTTGCCGGTAGCTTCTGAAAGATCCCCAACACGAGTGTCTACACCGGGTAACAGCACATTAACCAGGGAGGATTTACCAACACCGCTTTGTCCAACAAACACACTGACATGCTCATCAAGCAATGTTTGCAGGGGCGCGAGCCCGTCTTCAGAGCGGGTGGAAGCCCTCAGTACCTGATAACCAATGTCCTCATAAATGGACAGCATATCATCCAGCAATTCCATGCCTTCTTCATCGAGCAGGTCGATCTTGTTCAGCAGCAGAACAGGCTCAATACCCACTGTTTCAGCGGCAACCAGATAGCGGTCAATCAGGTTGGCATGGGGAATCGGAACCGGGGCAATTACCAGTACGATATAGTCAATATTGGCTGCAACAGGCTTGATTCGGCCATGATTGTCCGGACGGGTCAGCAGACTGGTGCGCTCTTCAAGAGCAACCACCACGCCGGTTTCGTCCTTCAAAGAAGGCTTCCATATGACTCTGTCACCCGTTACCAGGGGAGGGAGGTTGGTCCGGAGGTGGCAACGACGGGCTTCACCCGGCTGGCCCAGAGGCTCAACATCCAGAGTGGCCCCGTAGTGGGCAATGATCAGGCCCTGTTGCTCAGCACCCAGATTGTCATCCTTTATTTCCTGCTCAATGAGCTGTTCCCGCTTCTGGGCCCGGGCAATACGTTCCTGCTGAACTTTTTCTATGCGCCACTTCTGTTTGCGCGTTAGTTTGCGCTTACTCATTGTCTACTCAAGGTTTTACCTGGTGTTCTGGAAGAGGGGGAAGCTTTTTTATGGCAAACGGCCATTGAAAGCCTGGTACACACTCGTCTATCAGATTGTAATCGCAACTGGCTGAAATAATTAAAAAATTTCATGATTTATGCCCTGAATGGCAGAAAGTGCCAATCAGTACTGGGCTGCGAAGGAATCTGTTGGAAGCGAGTGTGGATTTCACGGAGAGATTATGATCGGTTAAACTTAATAAGTCAGCCATGGCTTTCTTCATTTGCAAATATTTTTTCTATGAAAATGTCAAAGGATTGGGTTCAGGGTTATTTCTAGGGCAAATCACCGTAGAAATTCAGAGCTCCGGGACATATTCACTGCAGCCGGGCTGGCGCATCTCTCTATTGGAAATCGGGTGCTTGATGGCTAAAGCGGATAATCTTGTCTGGATCGACCTGGAAATGACCGGCCTTGATCCTGAACATGACCAAATTCTGGAAATTGCGACCATTGTAACCGATGGTCAGCTGAACTTTATTGCTGAAGGTCCTGTGATTGCAGTGCATCAGAGTGACACAGTACTAGAGAATATGAATGAGTGGTGTATCAAAACTCATGGCGAAACCGGGCTGACCCAGAGAGTGCGTGAAAGCAAAATCGGTCAGGCTGAAGCCGAGCAGATGACGCTGGAGTTTCTGAAACAGTATTCTGACGTTGGTGCGTCTCCCATGTGTGGCAACAGTATTGGTCAGGATCGCCGTTTTCTGAACCGTTACATGCCAGAGCTACACAATTTTTTCCATTACCGTAATGTTGATGTCAGTACGTTAAAAGAACTGGCAAGAAGATGGAAACCGGAACTTCTTGATCAATTTACCAAGAAGGGAACTCATCTGGCGCTGGAAGATATTCGTGAATCCATTGAAGAGCTGAAATTCTATCGCCAGCACTTTATTCAATCCTGAGCCGTTAATGCCTCAAATCATGAGAACAGCTGCTTTACAGGAGTGGCTGTTTTTCTAATTAATGATCACCTCACGCAAATAGACTTTATTCAAATCTCCCTATAAGGTTTCTTTCAGTATTAAGCTGTTATCCACAGCAAGAACAATAAAAACTCCTGAAGGTCATACCATGACAGTATCCCGTGACACATCAGAGCCTATTCTGGTTTATCCCAAGACCCGAAAAGACGACACTATTGATCAGTATTTTGGTGTTGAAGTCAGTGATTCGTACCGCTGGCTGGAAGATGACCTCAGTGATGAAACAGCAGAATGGGTCAGAACTCAGAATACCGCTACCCAGGCTTACCTGAAGCAGATTCCCTATCGCGACAAGATTCAGTCCACCCTGAAAGAGCTGATGGACTTTGAGAAAGTGCTGACACCTTTTGTAGAAGGCGGTGTGACTTACTTCTTCAGAAATGAAGGACTGCAGAATCAATTTGTACTTTATCGCCAGAAAGACGGAACTGAGCCGGAAGTCTTTCTTGACCCCAATACGTTCAGTGAAGACGGTACCACTTCTCTGGCGGGCATCAGCTTTTCAAAGTCCGGGAAGCTGACGGCTTTTCAGCAATCTGAAGCAGGCAGTGACTGGACCACGATTCACATTATGGATTGTGAATCCGGAGAGATGCTGGAGCCTCCTTTAAAGGACATCAAGTTCAGTGACGCCAGCTGGCTCGGGGATGAAGGCTTTTTCTACTCTTCCTACGACAAGCCGGATGGCAGTGAACTCTCTGCCAAGACAGATCAGCACAAGCTTTATTTCCACAAACTGGGTACTCCTCAGTCTGAAGACCGTGTTATTTACGGTGCCAGCGAGTCTGAAAAACATCGCTATGTAGGAGGGGATGTCACTGAAGATGATCGTTATCTCATGGTCAGTGCTCAGGAGTCCACTTCCGGAAACCGTCTTTATTTAAAAGATCTCTCGGACAAAGACTCAACCCTGGTCGCCATCGTTGATCATCTGGACTCTGATACCCATCTGCTTGATAGCGATGAACAGTTTCTCTATCTCCAGTCAAACAGCAACAGCCCAAATCAGCGGGTGGTTAAAGTGGCTGTGGATAACCCCGGGGAAGAAAACTGGGTAGACCTGATACCCGAAACAGAGCACACGCTGGATGCATTCTCCGGGGCTGGGTTTATCTTTGCTCATTACATGGTAGATGCTGTTTCAAAAGTCTTTCAGTATGACTTTGAAGGTAAGCAGATTCGTGAAATTACACTTCCGGATCTGGGTTCTGCTGATGGCTTCTCCGGTAAAAGCAAGCAGAAGACACTCTACTTCAGCTTCACCAATTTCAAGACTCCAGGCCGAGTCTATTCTCTCGATCCAGTCAGTGGTGAATCTTCGGTTTACAAGATACCTGATTGTGCTTTTGACAGTGATCAATACGTCAGCAGACAGGTGTTTTATACCTCTAAAGACGGCACAAAAGTGCCTATGACAATTAATCACCACAAAGACCTTAAGCTTGATGGCAATACTCCTACCCTTTTATACGGCTATGGTGGTTTTGATGTCAGCCTGACGCCTTACTACAGCTCAGCCATTGCGGCCTGGCTATCGTTAGGTGGTGTTTATGTTGTGGCAAACCTGCGAGGGGGTGGTGAATACGGTAAGAAGTGGCACCTGGCAGGCACCAAGCTCCAGAAACAGAATGTTTTTGACGACTTTATAGCGGCTGCTGAATACCTGATCGACGAGAAGTATACCTCCAGCAATCATCTGGCTATTTTCGGGGGCTCTAACGGTGGGCTGCTTGTGGGAGCCTGTATGACCCAGAGACCTGATTTGTTCAAGGTGGCATTACCTGCTGTGGGTGTCCTGGACATGCTGCGCTATCACAAGTTTACTTCTGGAGCGGGTTGGGCATACGACTACGGTACCTCAGAAGATAACGCTGAAATGTTTGAGTACCTTCATGGCTATTCGCCCCTGCATAATATCAGGGAGGGAGTAGAGTATCCGGCTACGATGGTTACCACCGGTGATCACGACGATCGGGTGGTACCGGCTCATTCCTTCAAGTTTGCAGCTGAGCTTCAATCAAAACAGTCTGGTAGTAATCCGGCTCTGATTCGTATTGAAACCAATGCTGGTCACGGTGCAGGTAAACCGACCAGTAAAATGATTGAAGAGTATGCAGATATATACGGCTTTGCGCTGTTTAATATGGGTGTCGAAACTCTGAACTGAGTTAAAGGAGGGCTTGGCCTTTGCGCCTGGCCCTCAATCCAAATCTGCCAGAAATTGTTTTATTTCTTGAGAGCTTCGCAGGTGAACAAAGCGGATATGAGAATAACGCTCATCTTTCATTAAGTTCTGGTATTTCACCCGGTTTTTTTATGAGTTGTCCAGGTCCACTTAAGGATCGATTCTTTACTGAAAAGCTTTCCCAGAGTTTCAACATTACCCGTGTCTTTCCAGAGTTCTTTGCCTGAAACAATTCTGCAAATAGCCCGTTTTAAAGCCTGGGCCATTGTTCTGGCCAGAGATAAATCTATCCAGGCCACCATTTCAGCTTTTTGAAACTTTAGCTCCTGAGTCTTCGTATAGTTGCCATCCAGAATCCAGGCAGGTTGATCTAAAACTGCTTTCAGTCGGTTCTGAAATACTTCAGGCTCTACCGGCGTCCAGTTTGCTCCCCAAAACAGTTCATCCATCTCGATATGTGGAATGGAGAGTTTATTCGCTATTTTTTTAGCCAAGGTCGATTTGCCCGAGCCACTAGTGCCAACAATGTTTATTTTCATTGATCAGGTTCTTAAATCAGTCAGAATGGCAGTTGGTTTTTCAGGTGCTTCAGTGCTGATGAATAAACAGAGTGCCATTGGCCATCCGGTTTATTTTCCAGAGAATGCCAGAAGAATCGGAAGTTATGCCCTCCATCATCTTCGCAATAGTGATGCCATGAATCTTTCAGGTTATTGGCGTTGCAGAGTATAAAGTGCCATTGCTGACTCTGAAATCCAGCTTTCCAGGCTCCGAGGTACTGCACTATTCTCGCATTCGCTATGCCTGATTCTTCTTGGAGTTCCCTCAGGGCTGCTTGCGGCAGTGTTTCCCCTTTTTCCAGAGTCCCCTTGGCCAGTTGAATACCAGCCAGAGGGTGTTTGAAAACGAGAATCTCTGATGTTCCTTCATTCTCTCTAATCACCACAGGACAGACTTTGATCTTACGGAGTAAAAGCAAGTCATGATCAATGGGAGCTTGAGCTGATGTTTCGTCCATGAATGTTTTGCACTTATCAGGTTATATTAATTTCAAGCAGAGTATCGCCGTCGTCCAGTTCGCCAATCTCGGTAAAGCCGAAGTTTTTATACACTTTTGAGGCTTCCAGATTGGAGGGTTTGTGCATGGTGCGTAACTGTTTACCACCTAAAGCTTTCACTTCTTCAAGCAGTTGTTTAAGAGCATTTGAACCAATGCCCTGACCCTGGCAGGATTTATCCACCATGAACCGGAACAGCCAATAAAGTTCCAGATCTTCCGGCTCATCTTCATGACAATAGGAAAGCAAGCCAACCACTTTGTTATTGTTATAGATGGCTCTGACCCGGTGGTGTGATTCAAATTTGGATTGGGCGATGGTATCGCCGTTCGGAGCTAAAAAACCTTCCTGTTCAGGAAGCAGCCTGAGACGCAGGCAGTCGAGATAATTGTCTTTTGTAACTTCGCGAAGTTCGACCATTCAGTATGGATTCTTTCTTATTATGAGACGACAACCTTAGCTTTTATTGAGATCTTAATCCAGAGTCGTATGTTGCACTGTAGTTCAGTTTAATCGTACTTAATAGCTTCAACCCCGCAGATACTGTAAGCTGCCCCTCCCTCCATGTCTTCAGCTCCGTTCCGCTGAATGACGCCAACCGAGAATGTTTCATGAGTTTTGACTCGCTGGGGTTATCAGCTCCCATCCTCCAAGCTGTTTCAGAGCAGGGATATGATACCCCTTCGCCTATCCAGTCACAGGCTATCCCTGCTGTGCTCGAAGGCCAGGATGTTATGGCTGCTGCACAGACCGGAACCGGTAAAACCGCTGGTTTCACTCTGCCATTGCTGGAAAAGCTCTCTCAAGGGCAACGTGTACAGCCAAATCAGGTTAGGGCTCTAATTTTGACGCCCACCCGTGAGCTGGCCGCACAGGTGGCAGAAAGTGTAGAAACTTACAGCAAACATTTGCCAATCCGTTCAACGGTGGTGTTTGGTGGCGTCAAAATCAATCCCCAGATGATGCGGTTGAGAAGAGGGGTTGATGTACTGGTCGCAACTCCGGGAAGGTTGCTCGATCTCTACAATCAGAACGCAGTGAAGTTTAAACAGTTGGAAGTGCTGGTGTTGGATGAAGCCGACCGCATGCTGGATATGGGCTTCATCCATGATATTCGTAAGATTCTGGCCATACTGCCTAAGAACCGCCAGAGCTTACTGTTTTCGGCGACCTTTTCGGATGAAATCCGCAGTCTGGCAAAAGGCCTTGTTAAGTCTCCTGTAGAGATCTCGGTAACACCCAGAAATGCCACGGCCAAAACGGTAGATCAGTGTGTTTGTCCTGTGGATAAAAACAAGAAAGCCGCTCTGCTGACCCAGTTGATTAAAGACAATGACTGGAGCCAGGTGCTGGTGTTCACTCGTACAAAGCACGGCGCAAACCGGCTGACAAAACATCTCGACAGTAAAGGCATCCAGGCTGCCGCTATTCACGGCAATAAAAGTCAGAATGCCCGGACTAAAGCCCTGGCTGAATTCAAAAGTGGCGAAATCCGTATTCTGGTAGCCACCGATATTGCGGCCAGAGGTCTGGATATTGATCAGTTGCCGCAAGTCGTGAACTTTGATCTGCCTAACGTAGCCGAAGACTATGTGCACCGTATTGGCCGAACAGGTCGTGCGGGAGCCAGTGGGCAAGCTGTTTCTCTGGTGAGTGCCGACGAATTCAAAGAGCTGGTGGCCATTGAAAGGCTGACCCGGCAGGTCATTGATCGGGAGATCATTCCAGGCTTTAAACCAGTTAATAGCTTGCCTGAGTCCAAACTGGATACTCGTCCACCCAAGCGGAAGAAACCTAAAAAGCCCAAGAAACCCAAGGTTGAGCACCAGGATGGTCAGCGTTCCGGAGAGGTCTCAAGAGGCCATAAGCCAGCTGCACAGGCAAAGCGAAAACAGGGTACAGAGAAGAAAGAAGTGACCAGAAAGCCAAGGCGAAGAAAGCCGAAGCCCAAGGCTTCAGAGTAATATAAAAACAGCCAGTCAACGGCTCTGACTGGCTGTCATTTCTAGACCGGTGATTGAGAAATATGCTGGTGCCGAATCAGCCATTGGCCTGAATGGTTTTCCAGAAAAACACTGACTCTGATTCGGGTATCTTCAGAACCTTTGACCTGCAAGATCATGCACAGGCAGGCGGCTTCACCAAACTGGTAAACAACAGGCTCTCCCATTTCTGCTTCAAAAGGTTCACTGGAGTTAAAATAATCCGTAAACCTTTGCCTTAGTGCTTCCCGATCATTCAGATTGATATGTAAACCAAAACTGTGGGGTTCATCGTCGGTAACAAACAACGACATGATGCCATGAACGTCCTTTGTCTGAATGTAATGATCATACTGCTTAACAATATGAAGAAAGGGGGTAAGCGACTCACCTGAAAGCTTCACAGCCATAACAGAAAACCTCTGGAATCTACGTCTCAGTAGCCACTAAGGGTAGTCTATGTGTAGGGCGCGTTCTCAATTATTCATGGGCTCAGTGCTGCCGTAAAGGGGTCAGATACAAGGAAGACTTGCGCTGGTGTAGTTCCTCTACATCAAGCAAGCTCTGAGGCAGTAGATGGCCCCTTTACGGAGCATCCGAAGGACTCTTTCAGGAGCATCCATTGCAGCGTTCCAACAGATTGAAAGATGTTTATATTCCTGCACTGTTGCGCCTTGCACTGAATGCTCCTGAAAAGAGCTGAGCTCCATGAATAATTGAGAACGCGCCCTATTTGTGGATAACCGAAGCCTCCCGTTATTGTTTGATTTGTATCAATTCTGTCCATTCAGTCGCTGCTTATTATGGCATCAACTCCTTTTCTTATTTCTGGATTCTACTGAATGCGCTCACTCCTGAAGCCCCTCGTTCTGGGAATGGCTCTCTCCACTGCTTTGGTTGGTTGTACTTCACTGACTGAGCAGCCTGCCTCTACGCCTTCTTTTGAACAGCAGAAACAGATCAATGATCTGGTTCAAACCGGGATGTACTACTACTGGAACGGTGGTGATCTCAAAAAGGTTGAACAGGAATTCTTCAAAGGCATCACCCTGAAGGGGAAGTTTGATGTTGTTGAAGCTTCTTTCGAACAGGCCAGTGAACTGGCGCCTAACCGTCTGGATCTGCGCTTTGGTATTGCTTCCACCCAGATCATCCAGAGCAAGGTCGACGACGCCATTAAAACCTATGAAAGTATTCTGGAGCTGGATCCGGAAAACTTTGATGCGGGTATTCTGGCAGCTGCCTACAAAAAAGTGTCTGGCGATATGGAAGGCTATAAGGCTGAAATGGCGGATCTGGGGCAACGTTACCCGGAACAGACAGCCGATTACCTGAGCACTTTTGAACGTACAGATACTTTCATGGCTACTGAGCTGAACACCAAGGCATCAACCAGTAAAGAGAAGAATCATACGATTGTGACTCTGGGCTATGCCCTGTCTCCTGAAGGCGAAATGCGTCAGCCTCTGATTGATCGTCTGGAGCAGACTCTGGCTGCAGCCACTAAAAATCCTGAAGCGACCGTCATCGTCAGTGGGGGTGTGCCCAATGGTGGTGTGACTGAATCTTTCCTGATGAAGCAGTGGCTGGTTGAGAAAGGTGTAGCGGCAGATCGTATCTACATGGACGACAAAGCCAAAGATACCGTGGGCAACGCGATCTACTCCACCGAGATTATGAAAGAGCTGGGTACAGAACATGTCACTCTGATTTCTTCTGCCAGCCACATGCGTCGTGCTTTGAGTATTTTTGCTGAAGTGGCCGATCGTGAAAATGCAGAGATCAGCTTCGATAACCTGGTCGCTATGGATTTCGATACTATGGAAGAAGCGATGACCGTTTCTGCAAATGAATCACTGGTTATCTACCGAGATATGCTTCGTGGATCTGGCATCTGGGCTTATCCGGGCCTGCAGATTTAATGTTGTGACTGTGGACTGTGTTGTTTAAGAGCCCAGTCCACATGCTCCTTCACCAGCTCTGACGGATAATCCTCACGTTGGTGAAGAGCAGCTAACACTTTCTCAGTGGTTGGGGCATTGCCCAAGCCAACCGCCAGGTTCCTCAACCAGCACTCAAATCCAGCCCTGCGAATGGGTGAACCTGCAGTTCGGTCCAGAAACTCTTCTTCAGTCCACAGAAACAGGTCTGCCAGATCACTGTTATCCAGATGATGACGTGGCTTGAAGTCACTTTCCTGAGTGTGTTTTGCAAATCGATTCCAGGGGCAGGTGAGCTGGCAATCGTCACAGCCAAAAACCCGGTTTCCCATTTTGCTTCTCAGCTCTATCGGAATAGGACCACTGTTTTCAATGGTCAGGTAAGAAATACATTTTCGGGCATCGATCTTGTAGGGCTCAACAATGGCTGCTGTCGGACAAATATCCATGCAGGCACTGCAGCGACCGCAATGATTCTTTTCATACGGTTCATCAATAGGGAGTGGGAGATTGGTAAACAGCTCTCCCAGGAAGAAGAAAGAGCCCGCCTGACGATTGATGATCAGTGAATGTTTACCCATCCAGCCAAGACCGGCCTGTTGAGCCAGTGGCCTTTCCATAACCGGTGCACTGTCAACAAAAGCTCGATAGCCATGCTCACCGGTAACCTCTTCTATTTTTTTACCCAGCTGGGTTAAACGCTTGCGTATCAGCTTGTGGTAATCGCGTCCCAAAGCATAACGGGATATGTAGGCTTTTTCCGGCTCATTCAGAATTTTAATGGTTTCTGTTTCTGCGGGGAGGTAATCCATCCTGACGGAGATGATCCGAATAACACCTTCGTGGAGTTTTTCAGGGTGGCATCGAAGGTCTTTATGCCGCTCCATATAGTCCAGATCACCGTGCAGACCCTGATCCAGCCATTCCTGAAAGTGTTTTTGGTCCGTTTCCGGAATTTTAGCTTCCGTAATGCCAATGTCCTGAAAGCCCAGCTCTCTGGCCCATTGACGAATATTTTCAGTCAGTTCCTGATAATCGAGATCATTAGGGGAAGTGCTGGAAGTGGACACGTTAATAATGGCTGCCGGGAAAGAATCAAAGAATGTAAGAGTCACCATTCTAGCACACCCGTTTATGAGATTAATGGGCAGAAGACGCTGTTGAATGGTTTCAATGCCGGATACTGATTGATGAAAATACGGTTACAAAAATTACTGTTCGATTGGGTATGGGAAAAGCAAAGACGGGTGTATGATCCTTAAGTCGAACGAATTATCTAAATATAAAAAAACGTTGTTAAATTGATTTCATTTCTGAACTGGGTTGTTAGCAAGATCAAGGAAGAGAGGCTATCGAGTCAGAGGCATCAGCATTACACACGATGGCGTTGTTAACTGGCTGTGGAATGCAACAGGGACGATGTAGACATTATAAAAACAGCAGGACAAGCGAATGATCAATATAAGCCAGTTTAAATCACTCTCGCCAACAAGCTGCCATTGGATTGATGGGGCTAAACAGCCCGTCGGAAGTCAGGCTAAACCTGACAAGGCACTACCTGATTACGCTAAAGAATCCTTTTATTACGCTAATACCCATCAAAAGAATGGCGGCTTACAGATAAAACCAGCCAGTAAAGGGGATTATGAAGGCGTATATATCCCCTACGAAAATGATAAAGCCACATTTTCAAAAAGTATTGTCAGTGGCTTTATTGCCAGTGGTGGTTTTTCAGGTTGTACTTTTCAGCTCTATAACGATGGTAATGGTCGTGTAGTGGGTACTCATATTTATCAGGGCGGTGGTCAGCGCAGGGATCTGGAGTACGAAGCTGCAGTGGCTGGCTGGAAGTTGCTTTACACCTGGGAAAGTAATGGTTTGATGAATGACCCCACCATGACAAAAAGTGGTTTTGTAATGGCTATTGTTCAACCCAATGTTATTGATGTGGTCGCCGTGCGTTTGACGGGAGCGGGTCGGTCGGAAAAGATTCTGGCTCAAAACCGTATCGCAGACTGGAAAAATTATAATGGTGGTGCCTACGGTGGCTCGGTAGGTGGTGTGACGACTAAACCTGTTGGTCGTGGTCAAAGAGCTATGTCAATCTGATTAAAGACTTCTTTGAGGAGCACTTAAAAAAACGGTAAAGTAAGTGCTCCTGTACCTGTAAACCATGATTAAATTAACAAATTACAGGAATAATAAGAAAAAGCTTGAGAAGTAAGTCAAAAATCCGATTTTTAGGTCAGGAAAACCTGAATCAGATTATTATAATTCTCTTCGCTTTATGTAGGTATTTAGCTAGAGGCAGTGCAAATGGAAAGTGCCAGTAGCGTAGTTTGGGATATTTCGCATTTTAACGAAAAGAAAAAAGCCGCAGACTTTTTTGATTCTTTGAGAACAGTGTTTGCGGTGTACAGTCCTGGAACTTCACAGATTTACACCAATTACGATGTGTTTTGGAGCACCTATAACAAGGAAAAGCTGGTGGTATTACCCAATCAGCATGCTCATCATGACACCTTCTTCGAAATAGAACAGGATGCTACCCGGGCTTCCGGGATATTTGTTATTCCTGGTGAAATTCTGGGTAAGGAAGAGCTGCATGTTGCTCTGCCCAAAAGCAAAGGGCGCAAAACCAAGCCCGTGCTGGCAGAAAGAGGCATTGAGCTGTTTTCTAAAGCCTATGAGGATCGGTACCCAGGCAAGTACTTTGTGCCTATTGTGACCACCGGTGATTTGCGCGAGTTCAACAAAAGAGCTCCACTGCTTCATCTTCATATGCTGGATGTAACCCGCCTTAAGGGGTTATCACCCTTCAAGCGTGAAGACCTCAAGCAGTCCATAGTATCCCGTTTGGAAAATATCCGGGACGTGCAGGTGGCCTGACTCAATCTGATCAGGCCCTCCACACTTTAAGTAAACCCGTCAGTTTTACTCTGACAGGTATTCTGCGTCTTGAGTATTTGCTTGAGCGGTACGTCTCTTTTTGAAAATACCGATTCCCAAAAAGACCATGATGATTGCCAGCATAGGACTGAGCAGGTTGAACAGAGCCCATGGCGCAAATTCCAGTACACTCACGCCCAGTGTGGCCGAATAGAACAGCCCGGAAGTCGTCCAGGGGATCAGCCCGGTCGTCAGTGTCGCACCTTCTTCCAGTGATCTGGACAACATGGCAGAGTCCAGCTCCCTTTTTTCATACGCTTTCTTATACAGCTGACCACCCAGAATGATAGAAAGGTAGGCTTCACCCAGACACATATTGCTGAGAAATCCGGTACTGATGGTTGTGGCAATTAAAGAGCCTGTACTTTGTACACGACTGATTACACCTTTTAGCAAAGCGGTCAGTATCCCCAGCTTGTTTAGAACACCTCCCAAAGCCAAAGCAATCAGGCAAAGTGACAATGTCCACATCATGCTTTGAATACCTCCCCGACTAAGAAGGTTGTTCAGGGTCTCTAATTCAGTGTTCGCCTTATAACCTCCCTGAAGACTGTTCAGAAACTGAGTAACATCAACCCCCTGAACGGCTATAGCAACAAAACCTGCGGTAAGAATACTGGCCAGCATGGCGATTTCCGGTGCCATTCGGCGTGCGCTGCAAATTACGAGAACTACCAGAGGAAGAACGGCTAACAGGGAAATGGAAAAACTGGATGACAATGCTGACTGCATCATCTGGATAGAATCTGGCAGATTAGGTTCGGATGTGTATGAGAAACCAATCAGTGTGAAAGTCAGTAAGGTCAGCGTGTAGGCGGGGGTTGAGGTCCAGGCCATGACTTTGATGTGTCTGAACAAGGGGGCACCGGCACTCATGGCTGACAGGTTGGTGGTGTCTGAGACCGGTGACATTTTGTCTCCACAACTGGCACCTGAAATAACTACACCGGCAATCAGTGGCAGAGGAATATTCATCGCAGAACCAATTTCCAGCAACACAACACCGGCCGTAGCCACGGTACCCCAGGCAGTACCAGTGGCCAGAGACATCAGAGTGCAGAGGATCAGACTGACAGGCAAAAACAATCCGGGGCTGAGATACTCCAGCCCGTAGTAAATGAGCCAGGCCACGGTTCCACTTTCAATGAAAGCCGCTACCAGCATCCCGATGATGATAAAGATGTAAATGGCTCCCAGACCTTTCTGGATACCTTCACTCATACCTGAGCGCATGGACTGGAAAGAATGGCCCAGTCTGTGGCCATGGAGGCAGGCCCAAACCAGAGCAGTGATCAGCAGGAGGTGAAGATTGATGTCCAGCCAGAAAATACCCGTTGAGATCAGTAGAAAAATACCACCGAAGCAAAGAGCAGCCTGGCTAAAACCGGGCGTTTTAGTTGTTTCCATGAGAAGTGAGGGGCGTGTTTGGAGAATGGACAGACCCGACAGAAAAGCTGGGTGTCGGGCCACAACGTTGACAGACTCTGAGCTGTTTGCCCTTTAATATTAAGGTAAGCTTTTGTATAGAGGCAAAGGTAAATGCTTATGTACGATAGCACTTCAATCCGCACCTGTGATCGGCTTTATACTGCAGAACAAGTCCGTCAGCTGGATTATACGGCGATCCATGAGTTTCAGATCAATGGTTTTGAATTGATGAACCGGGCTGCTCGGGCAGCTTTCAGATCAATCATAAATCACTGGCCAGACCTGCTGCGGGGTAAAAGTCTTCAGGTTTTTTGTGGTGGCGGAAATAATGGTGGAGACGGCTATCTGGTTGCCATGCTCGCGGCAAAACGGGGGATTCCGGTTACTGTGTTGACCCTGTCTTCTCCTGACAAACTCTCTGGTGATGCCCGGCTAGCTTACGAAGCGTGTATTGTTGAAGAGGTTTCCGTTAACCCCTATACACAGGGTGTGCCGCTATCCGGTGATGTGCTGGTTGATGCCATGCTGGGAACCGGGTTAGGCAGGGACGTATCGGGTGATTATCGAGATGCAGTGGTTCGCATCAATCAGTCCGACTCCCCAGTGATGGCTATTGATATCCCTTCCGGCCTCTGTGCGGATAAAGGGATAGAACTGGGTGTTGCAGTAAAAGCCGATGTGACAGTGACCTTTATTGGTATGAAGCTTGGCCTGCTATCAGGCAGGGGCAAAGAACTGTCAGGACAGGTTGAGTTTGCTGATCTGGGTGTGCCGAAAGAGATCTATGAATCAGTCTCTATTGAAGCTGTAAGGTTGTCAGAGGATATGTTGAGTGGCTGGGTTCAGCCCCGGGCCAGGGATTTACACAAAGGCGACAATGGACATGTTATGGTGGTGGCAGGGAATCATGGTATGCCCGGAGCCGCCATAATGTCAGCGGAAGCCGCATTATTCTGTGGTGCAGGCAGAGTGACCGTAGCTACTCGTCAGGAACATCTGTTGGCTCTGGCTGCACGTAGACCTGAATTGATGGCATCCGGGGTTTCTTGTGCAGAGGATCTGCGCCCGCTAATAGCAGGAAAGAACCTGCTGGTAGTCGGGCCAGGGTTGGGCAAAGACAGCTGGGCACGGGAGCTACTCACTGAAGTTCTGAATGCCGAGTGTCCAGTGGTGGTGGATGCTGATGGCCTCAATATTATCTCGGAAGATCCGGCGTTGCTTAAAGGTCGAAAGTACCCGATGATTCTCACACCTCATCCCGGTGAAGCGGCTCGATTACTGAATACCAGCATTGCAACAATCAACGCTGACAGAGTGAAGGCGGCGAAAGAAATATTCAACAAGTACAAAGCTGTAGTCGTATTAAAGGGAGCAGGTACTCTGGTATATGATGGCCAGAGTCTGAATCTATGCTCCGATGGTAATCCGGGAATGGCCGTTGCAGGTATGGGGGATGTACTCAGTGGAGTGATTGCTGCCCTTTCCGCGCAAGGGGTAGAAGCAAGTTGTGCAGCAGCCCTGGGGGTTTGGTTGCATGCAACCGGAGCGGATCAACTGGCTCAACTCCAGGGCGAAAGAGGTATGCTGGCACTGGAAACAGTCCCTCACATAAGAAGTCAGCTAAACAAAATAGCAAAGCAGCCTTGAGCTATATAAACAATGAATACTGAGCCGGTTATGTGTCGGCTCCAGTCAACGAAATAGAGTGTATATGGAAGGCAGGATTGAGCTGCTGATTGATAATGAGCAGGAAATGGTGCAGCTGGGTAAGGAGCTGGCTGAAGTAAGCGGTGGTCAGGCCGTGATTTATCTGGTTGGGAATCTTGGGGCCGGTAAAACCACCTTGTCCCGGGGGATTCTGCAAAGCCTGGGCCACCAGGGTGCGGTTAAGAGTCCAACTTATACCCTGGTGGAGCCTTATAATATTGATGGCCAACAGGTCTATCACTTTGACCTGTACCGACTGGCCGACCCTGAAGAACTCGAGTTTATCGGTGGAAGGGATTATTTTGAGGAAGATTGTCTGTGTCTGATCGAGTGGCCCTGTAAAGGTGAGGGCGCTCTGCCAGACGCTGATCTGGAAGTACAACTGGATTACAACCTGCCCGGACGTAAGGCTTTGATCAAAGCGGGAACCGAGCGTGGACAGGTTATGTTGAAGCAGCTGCAGGGACGGCAGGAGGGAGAATGTCGTCAGGGATAAGGAAGTTCTTAAGCAGGCTACAGATATTAAAAACAGCAAGAGCATCGAAGACTAAAAGTAGAGTCAGTCGTTGCATCTTGCTGTTTGCAGCTGTCTTGCTGTTGCCTCTGCAATCGTTTGCCGCCCAGGTGAATGATATACGTCTCTGGCGCTCTCCGGATAAAACCCGTCTGGTATTTGATGTTTCCAGTGAAGTCGCACACTCCCAGTTTTTTCTTGAAAACCCTCACAGGCTGGTCCTCGATATTCGGGGCACCAAAAAGCCAGCCACTGTTGCTACTCCAGGCCTCAGTACTACGCCAATCAGTAAAATTCGTTACGGAGTGCGTAACAAGAAAGATTTGCGCATCGTTCTGGATTTGCGAAACAAGGTGACCAGCAAGAGTTTTCTTCTGAAGCCTAATGCAACATACGGCTATCGTCTTGTGGTTGACTTGTTTGACAGTCAGGGCACAAAGGCTGCTGTTCCTGAAAGAGTGCCCAGCAAACCTTCTTCCAGAAGAGACATTGTTGTAGCCATTGATGCGGGACATGGGGGAGAAGACCCTGGTGCCCTGGCTTATGGCGGCGGGCATGAGAAAGCGGTCACGTTGAACATTGCCAAAGACCTTGCTGCCCTGTTGAAGAAAGAACCAGGTTTTAAGCCCGTTCTGGTGCGAACAGGGGATTACTATATTCCCTTGCGTGAGCGCTCAAGCATTGCCCGTAAATCAAGTGCCGATCTGTTCATCTCGATTCACGCTGACGCATTCACCGATCGCAGGGCAAATGGGGCTTCGGTATTTGCCCTGTCACGAGGTGGTGCGACCTCAGAGACGGCAAGGTGGTTGGCTCAAAGAGAAAACTCATCGGATCAGATTGGCGGTGAAGGCGGTATTTCCCTGAGTGACAAGGATGATATTCTGGCGGGTGTTCTGCTGGATCTTTCTATGACGTCGACACTGTCTTCCAGCCTGGAAGTGGGTGATATGGTGTTGAAGAACATTGGAACCATTAACCGGTTGCATAAAAAGCAGGTTGAGCAGGCTGCTTTTGTGGTGTTGAAATCACCGGATATTCCTTCCATCCTGGTTGAGACTGGTTTTATCTCCAACCCGAAAGAAGGCCGCAAGTTGAAAACTCGCAGTCATCAGCGTGCATTGGCCCGACAAATTCACAAGGGTGTGAAAAGCTACTTTGTGAAAAAACCTCCTCCAGGTACCCTGCTGAGCAAGCTGAAGGCTGAAGGTAAGGTGAGCACTCGTCCTGATCAATATGTGATTCAGGCTGGGGATACCCTGTCCGAGATTGCCAGTCGTTTTGACATCAGCCTGAGCTCATTGAAAACAGCCAACAAAATCAGTCGCTCTGACCGAATCCGAACCGGGCAGGTGCTTGTGATTCCCAATTAAAGAGAGCCTCCACAGAGATTGTCAGCACTACTGACAGGCTGGTCAGTCCTTCCCTGGCTTTTTTCCCATAAAGTGCCGTTATGTGAAAAATCCAAGGGGGGATCCAGCCATGAATGTGGGGGCTTCAGTAAATTCATTACCTGTCCATACCAAGAGTTCATCCGTCGATGGGCTGTCCCCTCATGCGCCTTCTGAAAATGGCTTCAATCAGAATAATTCTGTTAACAGAGCTGGTAACAGGGTGTTCAGCGATAGCATTAAAAAGCTGGATAGCCGCTCAATCGCAGAGTTTGACAACCTGTCTGTTTCACCACCTGAGCTTGAAGCGCCAGCAACAGATGTCTCAGACTTGCTGGAAGAGTTTGAGGTAATCAATGAATACCCAGACCTTCCAGCCAATGACTCTTCTTCGGAAGGTGTTCTGGGTTGGTTGAAAGACGCGGCGTCTTTCCTTATTCACTACTCAACACTGGGGCATGTTCCTAAAAGAAAAAAGCAGACTGAAGCTCTGGTTCAATTGATACCTGAGGTTTGTGAGCAAATTGTTCGAAGAGATCAGTCAGCAGTGGCACCGCCTTCAGCGAGCCGTGCGGCCCTTCACAGACCCTCTCAAACGCCGGTGGGTCATCCTGTTCGAATCAGGCGGCAACTTCTGATGCCAGAGCAGGTCTGGAAGCAGAAAGAAATTCAAAAAGAGCTGGCGCTTCAGGAAGAGCAGCGGAAGCTGGCAATAGAGCTTGAAGCACTGGCTAAAGAGTCCATGGAGGCAAAAGAGCCGATCGAGCCTCCCATGATTGATGTGATGACGGGGATGCCGGTCCCGGAGCTGGAAAGTAAAGTTTGGGAGTTTCTGGTCAAGTCCGCTGAAATCATGTCTCCGGCAGGGGGTAAGGTAAAAGGCGCGGCTACTCATGTGGTGTCAGAGGAGAAAGTGGATCAACTGCAGGCATTGCTTAAAAATGTCATGAAAGACCGGGTGCACTACGAAATCAGCAAGAATCTGGGGCGACGAATTCTACAGGTAGCGGCCGTTTGCGGGTCAGCCAGCCCCTTATTACCGGCTCTGACATTATTGGGTTATACCATCCCGGGCTGTCAGTTTATTCCGGCCATGCTGGCTTTGTGGCGACTCAAGGACTTTAAGGATGAAGTTTCAGCCCTATACTACGATCGGAATGCAGCTCCGGCATTGATTGATCTCACTATGAGCTGGGCGCCGACACTGGTATACAGTTTGTTAGGAATGTAGCACCTTGGCAAATATGGATGGACACTGATAGTCTTTCCTCACTTGCTCAATTCTTATATCACTGGACTGATTCGCCTGCCTTTATGAAACCGATTCGTTTACTCGACACTCGCCTCGCTAACCAGATTGCCGCTGGTGAGGTGGTTGAACGCCCTGCTTCTGTGGTGAAAGAGCTGCTGGAAAACAGCCTGGATGCTGGTGCCAAACGAGTTAACGTTGAGGTCGAAAGTGGCGGCGTTAAATTGATCCGCATTCGTGATGATGGTCATGGCATTGCCAAAGATGATCTGGCGTTGGCTCTCTCCCGACATGCCACCAGTAAGATCTCCGAACTGGAAGATCTGGAAGGGGTTGGAACTCTGGGCTTTCGGGGTGAGGCATTGGCGTCAATCAGTTCTGTCTCCCGTCTGACACTGACTTCCCATGTTGAAGGGCAGGAATCGGGCTGGCAGGTGCGTACTGAAGGTCGCGATATGGACGCAGTGGTTAATCCTGCTCCGCATCCAGTAGGTACGACCATTGAAGTTAAAGATCTGTTTTTTAATACGCCTGCCCGTCGTAAATTCCTGCGAACTGAAAAAACAGAATTTTCACATCTTGAAGAAGTTGTTAAGCGATTGGCTCTGTCACGGTTTGATGCTGGATTCAGTCTCAGGCATAACCAGCGCAGCATTCATCAGTTAAGACCCTGCACTACTCAGGCAGAAAAAGACCGACGGGTCGCATCGCTGTGTGGGCCGAAGTTTATTGAAAACTCGGTCATTATTGATGTTGAAGTATCAGGCCTGAAACTTTGGGGTTGGGTTGGTCTACCCACCTTTTCCCGCTCCAGCGCTGATCTTCAGTACTTCTTTGTAAATGGCCGGGTGATCAGGGATAAGCTGGTGGCTCATGCTGTCCGACAGGCCTATCGGGATGTTCTATACAGTGGAAGACATCCGACCTTTGTCTTGTATCTTGAGCTGGATCCTTCGCTGGTGGATGTCAACGTTCACCCGACCAAGCATGAAGTTCGATTCAGAGACGGCAGAACGGTGCACAACTTTCTGTTCAGCACCTTGCATCGTGCTCTGGGTGAGGTATCACCGGAAGATCACCTGCCATCGGCGGCTCTGTCTTCTCAGCCTCAAACCCGTGCTTCCGGTGTTGAAGGTGGAGAGTTCAAGAGTCAGGAAAGTATGCAGCTGGCGTCTGCTCCGGCCTCTAGTACTTTCTCCTATGGCGCTTCAACAGGAAGCTCTGCAAACACAGCGGCCAATTTTGTAAGGGAAACACCCGAGCCTGGTCAGGTTCAAAAACAGATTCAGGCCTACAGTGAACTTTATGCTTCTTCGGCTCCAGAGCGGAATGAAGTTCAGGAAGGTCAGCCGGTAGCCGTCAATGATCTGCCCGTACCCCAGGCAGCAGCCGTAAATCTTCCAGAACAGACTGCAGATATTCCACCACTGGGTTTTGCTATTGCTCAACTGAAAGGTATTTATATCCTCTCCGAGAATGAGCAAGGCATGATTCTGGTGGATATGCATGCTGCCCATGAACGAATCACTTATGAGCGGATGAAGATCTCCTGGCATGCTGATGGCATTAAAGCTCAGCCCTTGCTGGTGCCTAAATCTATAGCCGTCAGTGATCGCGAAGCTAACTGTGCGGAAGAAAATCTGGATTACTTCAAAAAGCTCGGTTTAACTCTTGAGCGTATGGGGCCAGAAACCCTGCTGGTTAGACAGGTTCCAGTGATGCTTCACAATGCCGATGTCGAGAAGCTGGTTCGTGATGTGTTGTCAGATTTGATGCAGCACGGTGGCAGTGATCGAGTTGAAAGCAAGATCAATGAAGTACTGGCAACCATGGCCTGTCACGGTTCAGTAAGAGCGAATCGTCGTTTATCAATCGAAGAGATGAATGCTCTGCTGCGGGATATGGAACACACAGAACGCAGTGGTCAGTGCAATCACGGAAGACCTACCTGGACTTTATTGACGCTGGATCAACTCGATAGATTGTTCTTGAGAGGGCGTTGAGGAAGGGGTGAACAGCAACTGCCGCGGATATCAGTTGCCGTTCGATGCTCTGGGGCTACAGAGCAGCTTTCGCTCGGGTGACAAGGTCGTTCAGGAACATGGTTTCATAGTGGTTAACTTCGTTAGCCCTTTCTTTCATGGCTACCAGAACTTCATACTTCAGCTTCTTGTTCTGGGCATTCTCGGGCTCAACCGCTGCTACCATATCAATGAAATAAAGAGCTTTTTCCAGGTTTCCAGCATCAAGGTTGGATTGAGCTTTTTTAAGGACGGGCTCAGTACTGCCAACCAGCTCAATCAATTCAGGGTAGGTAGCCTGAACGGGTACGTTATACATCTCGTTAGCCGTTTCCATCTTGAACCAGCCGGTATAGGCTTCCCAGATACTTTTTACCCCCCAGGACAGTTTGCCGTGGGCTTCGAACAGGTAGAGTTCGTCCGGCAGTTTGATTTCTTCCATCAGGGTGTAGACGTCTTTGCCGGAATTCATGCCTTCAATGACAGCATCATCCACGTACTGAACAGCGTCTCTGGTTTTCCGGATGGTATCCGCAATGTACTGCTTGCCTTCAATGGGGTAGAAATGGCTTGGGATCAGCATTTCTGGTTCCAGTTCCAGCATCAGATTCAGTGAATCAACATAAGGGCGAGTGAAGCGGGCACGCTCTCCACGAATGGTGGTCAGGTTTGGCCACATACCAAACATGTGTCCAAACACGTCACCGGTAAACAGAATTTTGCGCTCAGGCATCCAGACAGAGATGTTGTCATAACCTTCGGCCCCGGGCGTATGATAGACGACAAACTTTTGTCCTCCGGCAGTGAACTCATAAGGCGCACTGTCAATCACCACTTCGGGTTCAACAATCGGATAAGCCTTCTGAATCAGTTTGGTGGTCAGCCCGCCAAAGTCAGGCAGATCCGGAACATCATTGGGGAAGAACAGTTTGTTCTTGGGCATGACGTGAGGGATCAGGTCCTTCAGGTATTGCTGATTAAACAGGAATTCCCTGTGGACAATCACTTCAGTGTTGTCATCAGCAAACTCTTTAATGCCGGAGTAATGATCCGCATGGGCATGAGAAAGAATGATGTGTGAGAAAGGTTTGCCATTCACCCGGTTCAGTTTGTCGGCCAGAGTGTTCTCTTGCAATGGTCGACCAGCCAGTCCTGTATCAATCAGGACATTGCCTTCGTCGGTTGCAACCATAACGGCATTTGCTGTGCCCCTGGCCTGGTAGATACCATCCGTTATTTTAATGGCATCGGTGTACTCTTTGCCAAACCCTTCCAGGTCTCTTGTTTTTGGTTGCCAGTCGTGAGGCTGGAAAATAGGTTCTTTTGTTTCCCCGGCTGGTGTTACCTGTGAGGTTGTAGTGGGTTCTTCGGAACCACAGCCTGCCAGTCCAACGGCAACGCCCGCTGCCAGAACAGCGCGTAAAGCTTTTTTCATTATTCTTATCCACCTTGGCTAAAGGATTCTGGCATCCACCAGTCCTTGTGTCCTCAAGACCGCCCGGCATGTACAGCGTTTCCATGCTGGAACTTAAGACTTAAGACTTAAGACTTAAGTATTAGGTTGAACCATACAAAATGTGATGGTATTTGTAAACATCTGCTGAGCCGTTGCCCGGGTCTTCGATGGGTTTTGTGACTTTATCGTTTTGACATATGGCGTCTGGATGTACACTGCGGCTTTCATAATGAAAATGCGGCTGTTATCGCTTTATTTTCAGTTCTGATGACCAGACAGTGGCTGTACTGTCTGAAGAAAAGGAGTTGCCCGTGCGTCAGGATACCGCTGCAACCAAGGCAAGAATTATTGCCATTTCCGAAAAGCTGTTTGCTACAAAAGGGGTTGAGAACGTTACCCTGGCTGAGATTAATCAGAAAGCCGGTCAGAGGAATCGATCCGCTCTGCAATACCATTTTGGTGGCAAAAAGGAACTGATTGAAGCCATTATTCATAAGCATCTGATTTGTATTGATGAGGATCGAAATCAGCTGCTGGATGAGTTTGAACAGCAGCAAACGGTGTCAGGAAAGGATATCGCCAGAGCCATAGTCATTCCTCTGGCTAACAGATTGGACGCAAAAGGGGGACTCAGTTACATCAGGATCACAGCACAGTTGTTTGGTGACAGGAATTTCCCCTATCTGCATCAGGACGATATTGCCAGTCACTTCTCCTCTGAACGACTGTGGAAGTTTATGAGGAAAGCAGGACTTGAGCTGCCAGAGCCCTTGTTGTTCACCAGAACTGTCGTGATTCTCTCAACGTTGTTTAATGGGCTGGCAAATTACGCCCAGATTTCAGCATTTGGCAAAAAGCTGCCTGAAGGTGTGAACAATCATCTGTTTATTCAGGATCTGGTAGAAAGTGTGGAGGCACTGCTGATGAAACAGCCATCAGCAGAGTTAAGCAAGCTCCTGTAGCTCTGGTCATCTACCAGCAGGAATATTCGGCATTACAGTGACCAGGATAAACCTAACTGTATAGCCTGATAGTCTGTATGGTAGTCATCGGCTCGGGTGAACTGATAACTGCCGTATATTTCAACATCGGGTGACAGAGTGTGGCCTACTCTTAGCTTCATTCGCCAGGCGTCGTTATTGCTGATATCGGCGGGCAGGTAAGCCATGCGCTGGATGGKTTTCTGTCGCAGATCTATGGTTCGCAGGTCGTCATTATTCAGATCCTTGTTGTAGTCTACCTGTAACCCAAGGCGAGTTTTTTCGTTGATGGCATCCAAAAAAATACCCGCTGCTGCATTTTTGAAATCCAGGTCCTGATCTCCAAACACCATTGCGGTGAGATTGTCTCCGGACTCACTAAAACCGTCTACTGATGACTTGTGATAGCTTGCTGTGACTATTGGACCTGCTTTGATTCGTCCGTTGTCGTAAAGGGCGTAGCCTGCTTCGACCGTTAATCCGTAGAGTTTGCCAGAGGTTGAACTGCTCTCTTTCCGCTTTTGGGCGCCCAGGTAGAATCCCCGTTTGTTTTTATAGTCAAGATCCAGGTAATTCACAGCAGCGTTGGAAAAGAACTTTTCTCTTTGGTAACTGGCAAAAATACTGCCACCCATGCTGTCTGTTTTATAGTTGGATTGTCCAGGCTCATAACGGGTTTCGGCTCCCTGAACAGCGGCACCCAGTTTGAATCCATCGGACAGCTGATAGTGAAGGCCAGCCTGCAGTACGTAACCTTTGTTGTCATTGGTTTTTCTATCGGCAGCACTGTAAATCTGATTCTCTACGCCAGCGCCACCACCAAAGAAAGACAAAGAACCTGATTCTGATGATTTCCAGCGGTGCTGTGCGAGTTCATTGAAAATACTGCTATCGAAGGTGTTTGAGTGAGAGTCCGCGATTCTGGGAAGGCTGGCTATTTCGCTGGCACCTCTGATGGCTTGCAAGACATAGTCACTGGCTATCTTGTTCATGATGCTGGTCCCGTGAAAGCCATCCCAGAAAACAGATTTTTTTGCATCACCTGTTATAACTCTCGGAGGCTCTCCAGCAGGAGCCTCACAGGGTACGCCAGGTGCTCTGTTTATCATGCAGGTGCGTGGGACGTTTTGAGGTATCAGATCGACAAAACCAAAAGAAGCAGGGTTGCGGGATACTTCTCTAAGCAGTCCATTCAAGTCAAACAAAAGGATATTAGCCTCGGACTTATGGATTTCAGCGAGTAAGGCGTCGTTTATTTGATTACTGGCTAGAGTCAATTGAGCTCTGGAATCATTAAGAAACACTTCGCCTCCTGGCGTTTCTCCAACGTCAGGAACATTTAAGATAAGGATATAGCGTGCGCCATAGTCATGAAGCGCATTGACACTTTTGATGAGCTCCTGGGAAACATGGAGAGGTGTCCGTGTTTTATTGACGACATCTTTCACATCATTGCCGCCTCCCATCATCATGTAGATGGCTTTTCTATCAGCCTGCCCACGATACCTCATGAAAAAGGTGTTTTGTTTTTGGGCCTGTATCCAGGGCTTTGGATCTTCGGGAGTATAGGGAGAGTCTGATGTGATGGATGACAGAATTTCTTTGCTGGTATTGCCTGCTACAGCGAAATCGTTGCCACCGCTCATAGAGGGAAGAAGTTTCAGTCTTAAAGTGCTGGCTACGTTCTGATAAGTAACCGTTTTATCGGTAAAAATAAGCGGTATTTCCATGCCTTTGTACGACATCTTGAGGTTTCCGATATCAGAAAGGCTGTCACCAAATCCGAAGAAATTGCTGTAAAGTTCATCCGAGTGAGCCTGAGATATGAGTAGTGTGAGAAATACAGCCGAAAAGTTTTTTAGCGAAGAGGGCTTGAAAGGAAAAGCGGATTTCATAGTAAACCTTTGCTTTCATTAATATTTTGTTCGGTATTTTTGCTTGGGGTAATTCAAGAAATGCTTAAGATGGGTTTATAGAGACCAGGAAATACCCAACTGAATCATTTGGTAGTCAGTCTGGTGTTCGTCGGCCTTGGTGAACTGGTAACTTCCATACAGTAAAACGTCGGGTGTCAGGTTATGACCCAGGCGAAACTTCATCCTCCAGGCGTCTTGCTTGGTAACATCAGCAGGCAGGTATGCCATACGACTCATGGCTTTTTGGCGCAGATCAATGTCTCTTACGTCGTCGTTATCCAAATCCTTGTTGTAATCCAGCTGCAGACCAAAGCGATTTTGTGCATTTCTGACATCCAGGAAGACCCCCCCGGCAACCGATTTGAAATCCAGATCCTGTTCACCAAAAGCCATGGCGGTAGAGCTGTTGCCTGATTCAGCAAATCCGTCAGTCGTCGATTTGTGATAACTGCCGGTCACGATTGGTCCGGCTCTCAGGAAACCATCGTCGTAGAGGGCATAGCCTGCATCAAGAACAAAGCCGTAGAGCTTGCCGCTGGTGGAACTGCTTTCCCGGCGCTGCTGGGCTCCCAGGTTAAATCCACGTTTGTTGTGATAATCGAGATCCAGATAACTGATGGTCAGGTCAGAGAAAAAGCGCTCGCGGGTGTAGTTGGCAAAAGCACTGCCGCCAAGGCTTTCTGTTTTGTAGCTGGATGAGCCTGGTTCATACTTTGTTTCAGCGGTTTGGATGGCTGCACCCAGTTTGAGCATTTCAGTCAGCTGATAATGCATGCCCGCCTGGACAACATAACCCCGGTTCTCACTGTTTTTATTGTCGACAGGGTTATAGATCTGGTTTTCCATCCCGCCAGCACTGCCAAAGAAATTCAGAGTGCCTGGTTCTATGGTTTCCCAGCGATATTGATTGAGTTCTGACAGTACGCTGTCGTCCAATAAATGGTTGTGGGAGAAACCAAGCCTTGGCAGGCTGCCGATTTCGGTGGCCCCACGGATGGTTTGGAGTATGTAGTCGCTGGTGATTTTGTGCATGGTGCTGGTGGGGTGGAGGCCGTCCCAGAAAACACTTTTATCAGGATCATCTTGATAAAACCGTTCTTCCCCGTCGCCTCCACAAGGAACTGTGAGTCGACCTTTGCTCATGCATGTTTTGTTGACTCGCTCTGGTGGCAGGTCTTTAAAACCATAGCTAGCCGGGTCTCTCTGAACTTCCTGAAACAATCGGTTCAAGTTCAACAACAAGATATTTTCATTGGATGCTTCTACCTGTGCCTTGATGTTGATATTCATGGCAATGCTGGCTTTGGTCAGTTGATTGGCAGGATGATCTAGATAACTGGGGCCTCCAGGAGTATCACCAACATCAGGAACATTTAACAGGATGATGTACTTTGCTCCAAAGCTGCCCAGTGCATTGGCACTTCCTACAATGTTTCTGGCAACCTGCAAGGGTGTTCTGTCTTCTGAAGCAACGTACTTAGCGTCATTCCCGCCACCGATAATCATGTAGAGCGCATTTTTATTAGCGGTCGCTCCGTAGCGCATAAAGTAGGTTGATTGAGGTGTTTTGTTGGGGCTGTCTGGTTCATAAGGTTCTGGGGAGGTAACTGATGCATGGATCTCCTTACCGGTATTACCACCCACGGCAAAGTTATTTCCTCCTTTCATAGACGGTTCCATTGGGTACACCAATGCAGCGGCAACATTTTGTACTGCTACGGTCTTGTCGGAGAAAACAAGGCCCAGGTTACCCGTATCAGAAAGGCTGTCGCCAAAGCTGTATGCGGATTTATAGAGAGGGTTAGAAGCAAGGGTGGTAGTAGCCATAGTGCTGGCAACGGCAAAGGTCAGTACTTTCAAACCAGAAGCGTTGAAAGGCAAAACATTGTTCATGATCGGCCCATGCTGAATAGGACTCTCCGAGTGAGAGCCGGGGTGAAGATGTATCTGAGTGCTCAGATCAAAATAGCAGTAAGTATGGTCAAAAAATTTTGATTGGGTGTTTTAAAGTAAGAAAAAACACTTCAGTTCACTTTGTGAGTGGCGCTTGTGAGGAGTAAAGGTGTTAGAAGGTAGAGCTGAATGTTTTTGATTATAAGTCTTTAGTCTTATTGTTGGCTGTGAGAATTGGCATCTATTTTATATTAGTCAGATTTTGTATTCCTTTTTCCGCTTTATTTTGATCCTTTCTTAAACCTCCCAAAGCGATCACTCTCATGAAAATTGACTATGAGCAAAACAGCAGACCAGGCGCAGTTATTGTTGCCGGTACTGGAAATGCTGCACTCAGCGCTGCCATTGCTGCCAGGGAGAAAGGCGCTATCGTCAAGGTCTTTGATCAGGCTGACTATGCTAATCGTGGTGGTAATAGCCGCTTAACGGCTGCAGTGCTTAGAATTGCTTTGGAATCATCGGAAAGAGTGGAGTTGCTCCTTCAGAAGCCCCTGGCTGAAAATGTTCAAATAGAGCCCTATGATTCTGACCTCTACTTCATGGAGGCGACGGCTTCTGGCAAAGTCGATGAGCAGCTGATCCGCTGGATTGTCAGGAACAGTTACTCCTCCATGTACTGGTTAGTGAAGCATGGGCTCGAACTTGAATTGTCTGATCATACCTATACCACTGCCGCGCGCATCGGTGAGCAGGTATACAGCGGTGGTCTTATACTTCAGGCCAAGGGAGAAGGAGAAGGACTGATCAATGCAGAGCTGCGAATTCTGGAAGCAATGGGAGGGACGGTTCAGTACGAGAGTCGAGTGGTAGACCTGGTTCGTTCTGATCAAGATGGTGCTGTGATAGGTGCCTGTATAGAAGACTCATGCGGAAAACAGTGGCGCGAATATGGGAAAGTTATTCTTGGCTCAGGAGGCTTTGAGGCAAACAGACAGATGGTCAAAGAGCATCTGGGCGAAATATTTGCAGGACTAAAACAGAGGTGTGTGCCTTATAATACCGGCCTCTTGACCCAGAAAGCGTTGGATTTAGGGGCTATGCCATATGGTCACTGGCAAGGTTGTCATTGCTCACCCATTGATGTGAATGCGCCGGATTCTGCTGATCATACCATTCGGGAATTAACCAACCGGGTCAGTTTTGTGGCCGGTATTATTGTCAATCGTGAGGGAAGGCGCTTTACGGATGAAGGCGCAAATTATCCACCCAAATGTTATGTTGCGGTGGCTCTGGATACGTTACATCAAACAGACCAGTTGGGATTTCAGATTTTTGATCAGCAAGGAGTCCGCTATCTGGATAACTATTATCAGGCGAAGGGTGTGACCCGAGAGGAAGCCCAGACACTTCCGAAGCTGGCATCACAGCTGGGTATCAATGCCCAAAATCTGGTGGAAACAGTTGAAAGTTTTAACCTTGCCTGCCAAAAATACAGCCATCTTGATTACTCTTTTCATGCTCTGGATGCGTGCCACACTGCCGGAGTGACCCCACCTAAATCCAATTGGGCCAGACCGATTACTGAGCCGCCTTATGTGGCCTATCCCTATACGGCAGGTCTTACCTATACCTTTGGTGGTCTTAAGATCAATCAACATGCACAGGTACTTGATTGTAATGGCCTGGTCATTGAAGGACTTTATGCCTGTGGCGAAGCGGTGGGTGGTGTTAATTACATGCCTTTCTATATCGCTGGACAGGGATTGGTGAAAGGGACAGTGACGGGGATGCATGCAGGGCATCATGCGGCTATTTGAGAAAAATTTGGAACTCTTTTACAGGTTTTCAGTCTATCGCTTTTGATCCCGGGAGAGCTTCAGGTAAACTCAGCTCCCCATTTTTTCTCATTAGACTCTATTTTTCTGGTTATGGCATCTGATTCGAGTACTCAGACTGAATCTTCTGACGAAAAACGGCCTCCGGCTATTTTTCTGATGGGACCCACTGCATCCGGCAAAACGGACCTTGCTATTCAGCTGTCTGAAAGACTGCCCTGTGAGTTGATCAGTGTTGATTCAGCTTTGGTGTACAAGGGTATGGATATAGGAACTGCCAAGCCCTCTGCAGAGGAGCTGGACAGGGCTCCTCATCGGCTGATTGATATTCGTGATCCGTCCGAGCCTTATTCAGCGGCAGACTTCCGTGAGGATGCTCTCAGGGAAATGACGGAAATTACTAATAAGGGAAAAATACCTCTTCTTGTGGGAGGTACCATGCTCTATTTTAAGGCTTTGAGAGACGGGCTGGCAACGCTGCCAGCAGCCGATCCGGCGATCCGTGATGCATTGATGAAAAGAGCCAGTACGGAAGGTTGGTCGGCACTGCATGAAGAGTTACAAACTGTTGATCCTGTAGCTGCCAATCGTATCAAACCTACCGATACGCAACGCCTGCAAAGAGCCCTGGAAGTGTACCACGCGACAGGTAAGGCTCTTTCCCTGTGGCATAGCGAGCAGGAAGCCAGTCGTTTGCCTTATAATGTGGTGAATCTGGCCATTGCTCCCAAAGACCGTTCTGTCCTTCATCAACGGATAGAAGCCCGCTTCAGAATGATGCTGGATCAGCATTTTATTGAGGAGGTCCGGGGTCTGTATGAGCGCGGTGACCTGAATATTTCACTGCCTTCCATCAGAGCGGTTGGTTATCGCCAGGTTTGGGGGTATCTTGAAGGAGAGATGGATTATTCCACCATGGTGGAGAAAGGAGTGATTGCTACCCGGCAGCTGGCCAAGCGGCAGTTGACCTGGCTGAGAAGCTGGCCAGATGTGAACTGGCTGGACAGTTTGTCAGAAAACAGGGTAGAAGAAGCCTTGAAATGGGTGAAGCCCGTCCTCATATAAGGGATATTAAGCGAGCGATTTCTGTACAAGTCTCCTGGCCTCGGCTTTGTATGGGAGGCTGACTGTTACTCTTGGTCAGCCTTCTGAGTGAAAAGCATGGACAAAGTGCATTGGAAAGACTGGTACGTGAGCACCTGCAATAGTTTCTGCAGGTCCGGCATGAGTAGCTAGTATTACCTATTGATGGCAGTGCGGGGCATCGCTTACTGTTGCCCAGCTAAATTTCTGGGCTGTACACAGATTGAACAATCAGGTACTGGCGCTGCCGGTCAAACGAATAGCCCACCTAGAAGTGAACAAAGGCTATTCAAAACCCGAGAATTAATAAGGAGTACAGAAATGTCAAAAGGGCATTCTCTACAAGACCCTTACCTTAATGTGCTGCGTAAAGAGCGCGTGCCAGTTTCCATTTACCTGGTAAACGGCATTAAACTCCAGGGGCAGATCGAATCTTTCGATCAGTTTGTAATCCTTCTGAAAAACACTGTTAGCCAGATGGTTTACAAGCACGCAGTTTCAACTGTTGTGCCAAGCCGTCCGGTACGCCTGCCAATGCAGGGTCAGGAAGGTATGGCTGAAGACGAGCAGGAATAATCCTCTGCTGGTTGACTGAAAGGCGCTTTTTAGCGCCTTTTGGCGTTTATGCGTTTCATGAATTTCGTCGAGTTAAGTCAATGTTATTGACTGTCTCGAAAATAAGAAATGGCGCAGCAAAATAATATTCGTGATAAAAAAGCACTGTGTAGTGCAGTAACCGGGCAGTATACTGTGACATCGGCAGTCTGTTTTCGGCTATCTACTCAGACCGACCCAATATTTCGCTGTTCTGCATGGTTAATTAATTGGCAGTAACAGTTGGCCACCATGAAAGGAAGTGTCGTCCACCGTCCTGGGTTTGAATCATTCAAGAACGACGCCTGATTCATGGTTAATGATCCTTAGGAAGCTGTCTATTCTCGGTCAGCCTTCCAGCGACAGAAAAGTAACGAGCGCTGCAGATATTGAAACCATCAGTGCCTTTTATTTTTCACGGTAATACCATCGCGAAAGAAAATAATGTCAGGAGTTCTGTTTGTTTTTTGAGCGCCATGAAGGTGGTGAAAGTGCAATCCTTGTTCATCCGGAATTGAGCGAAGACAAGGAACGGGAAGATCCGCAGGAATTTATGGAGCTGGTGCGCTCCGCTGGTGTTGAAACCCTTGCTTTTATCACGGTGAACGTCCGGTCCCCCTCTCCCCGCTATTTTGTCGGTCCCGGCAAAGTTGAAGAAATCCGTCAGTCTGTTTTGCAGCACAAGGCAGAAGTGGTTTTGTTCAATCATGCTCTATCCCCCAGTCAGGCCAGGAATCTTGAAAAGGATCTGGAGTGTCGTGTAATTGATCGCACTGGATTGATTCTGGATATCTTTGCCCAGCGTGCAAGAACGTTTGAGGGTAAACTGCAGGTAGAGTTGGCTCAGCTGGAGTATATGAGTACACGTTTGATTCGAGGCTGGACTCACCTTGAAAGACAAAAGGGTGGTATTGGTCTTCGTGGGCCGGGTGAAACCCAGCTGGAAACAGACCGCCGACTGTTGCGGGCAAGAATCAAAAGTATTACCCGTCGTCTTGAAAAAGTTCGAAAGCAGCGTGACCAGGGGCGTCGTTCCCGTAAGCGGGCAGAAGTGCCTCAGGTCTCTTTGGTGGGTTATACCAATGCGGGCAAGTCCACCCTGTTTAACAGCATGACAGAGTCGGATGTTTATGCTCAGGACCAGTTATTTGCGACACTGGACCCAACCCTGAGAAGGCTTGACCTGGCTGATCTTGGGCCTGTCATTCTTGCGGATACCGTAGGATTTATCCGTCATCTGCCTCATAAGTTAGTAGAGGCTTTCAGAGCAACGTTGGAAGAAACGCGACAGGCTGATTTGCTGCTCCATGTCATTGATGCCCATGATCCTGAGCGCCTCGAAAACATCAAGCAAGTGCATGTGGTTCTCAAAGAAATTGATGCCAATGATGTTCCTACGTTGCAGATCTACAACAAAATAGATTTACTGGCAGAAGTAGAACCCAAAATTCAGCGCGACGACGAGGGGCGTCCGGAGCGTGTTTGGGTATCAGCCAAAGCCGGAGTGGGACTTGAGCTGATTGAACAGGCTATCACTGAACTGTTAGGTGACGACATGGTTCAGGGATGCTTGCAACTTCAGGCTGCTCAGGGAAAGGTTAGAGCACGTTTATACCAAATGGGCGCTATCCGGTCTGAAGAGTATTCTGATAATGGCGAGTTGCTGCTCGATATTCGCATGCCGAGAAGCGACTTTGAGCGTGTGGCAAAACAAGAGGGATTGCAGGAAAATTGCCTGCGCGAGGGGTAAATAGGCTGCCTTTCAGGGCTCCTCTCGTAATAGGAAGTTGCGGCGATTACTAATATGAGCTTGCACTTCCTGCTATCCAAACTCTACAATCTGGCCTAGAACGACATATTAGCCTTGGTCCGTCGCCGAAAGTCGTGGTGTCTGAAAAGTGCTGAATATCTCCCGCTTCTGTCACGGCTCGTGTTAGCCTGAGAGTAGCGTTCTGGCAGAGACGCCACGCCTGGCCGGATAAGGTCACGTTCACAGATCTGTCTGGCCGATCGCCTTATGGATTTTCTTTTGTCATGTTGTGAAAAGAACAATCCTGCCGTAATGGTGAGGATCAGCTTTTAACAGCAAATTAGTTTGCTCACAGAGCCAGTTTGGACGATGCAAGTCCTGACGCACCAGCTGGGCAGTGAATTCGTTACTGACTCTACGGAGACATATATGGCCTGGAACGAGCCGGGTGGAAACAGCCAGGATCCATGGGGTAGTGGGAATAATAAGGGTGGTGGCAAAAATCAGGGGCCACCTGACCTGGATGAAGCGTTTCGCAAGCTACAGGATAAGCTGAACTCAATGTTTGGTGGTGGCAAGAGCGGAGGCAGTTCAGGTGGCGGGAGCAATGACTCCGGTTCCTCTTCAGGAATGTTTATCGGAATCATTGTTCTGGCAATTGTCGCCTATCTCTGGAATGCGGTTTACACCGTTGATGAGAAAGAGCGTGCCGTTATTCTGCGCTTCGGGGTATATACCGAGACCGTAGGTCCGGGCCTGCACATGTATTTCCCGCCTATTGAAACCAAATATCAGGAAAAGGTTACTGAACTTCGTACCTATAACCTGAGACAACAGATGCTGACTGAAGACGAGAACATCGTTGAAGTCTCCATGTCTGTTCAATACAACATCGATGACGTTAAAAAGTATGTCCTGAATGTTACCAAGCCTCTGATGAGTCTTGAGCAGGCAACCCAGAGTGCCCTGCGTCATGTAGTAGGTAGCTCCGAGATGTATCAGGTGCTGACCCAGGGGCGTGAAGTTCTGGGTGAAGAGGTACGCAAGCGTCTGCAGGAATACCAGGATAATTACGGTACCGGTCTGCGCATTGGTAAGGTCAACATTGAGAGTGCTCAGCCTCCGAAAGAGGTTCAGGCGGCATTTGATGATGTAATCCGAGCTCGAGAAGACGAGCAGCGTGCCAAGAACAAGGCTGAAGCATACGCTAACAAGATTATTCCTGAAGCCCGTGGTAAGGCTCAGCGAAGCATCGAAGAAGCTAATGCATATCGTGATGAGACGATTGCCAGAGCTGAAGGTGAGTCTGATCGTTTCTCCAAGCTTTATTCAGAGTACAAGCGTGCACCGGATGTGACTCGTGAACGTCTCTACATCGAAACCGTTGAAGAAGTGCTGAAGAACACCAGCAAGGTACTGGTTGATGTCAAAGGTGGCAACAATATGATGTACCTGCCGCTGGATCGACTGACTCAGGGTAAATCATCCTTGCCAGCCCAGTCATCAGAGCTGAGCAGTCAGGATCTGTCCGACATCAGTAATCGCGTTGCAGAGGAGTTAGGCAAGCGAGTGAACAGTGCACGTAGCAGTGGGAGGATTGGTCGATGAGTCAGAAAGGTTTTACAGCCCTGATCGCCGGTCTGGTCATTCTGATCGTAGCCTGGGGTAGTCTTTTCGTAATCAACGAACGTGAACGCGCTGTGCAGTTACGTTTTGGTCAGCTGGTGAATCCTAACCTCCAGCCAGGCCTGCACTTTAAATTCCCGTTTGTGGATAACGTGCGTATCTTTGATGCCCGTCTCCAGCATCTGGAAGTGCCTTCTGAGCGTTTCCTGACTCTGGAGCAGAAGGCGGTGATCGTAGACTCCTACATCAAGTGGCGTATTGCTGATGTAGCCAAGTTCTACCGGGCAACTGCCGGTGATATCTACCGTGCTAACACACTGTTGTCTCAGCGTGCTGAGTCCAGAATGCGTAACAAGTTTGGTGGTCTGACACTGAACGAAGTGGTATCCGGTCAGCGTGACAAGCTGATGAACGATATCACCAGCAATCTGGATAGAGTAGCCAGAGAAGAGCTGGGTGTTACTGTGGTTGATGTGAGGGTTAAAAAAGTAGACCTGCCACCTCAGGTAAGTGACTCTGTATTTGAACGTATGTCTTCCGAGCGTGAAAAAGAAGCTCAGGAATACCGCTCCAAAGGTCAGGAAATGGCTGAAGGTATCCGTGCTAACGCTGATCGTGAGCAGCGGATTATCCAGGCTGAGGCCTACAAAGAAGCGGAAATCGTTCGAGGTGATGGTGACGCCAAAGCGGCTGAAGTTTATGCCAAGGCTTACCGTCAGGATCCTGAGTTCTACGCTTTCTACCGTAGCCTCCAGGCCTACAAGGAATCCTTTAGCAGCGAAGGCGACATCCTGCTGCTGGAGCCTGATAATGACTTCTTCAACTACCTGAATAACAAATCAGGCAGTAAGAAGTAATTTGTCAGAACCTGAAAATGCCACCTTTAAGGTGGCATTTTTATGCCGGGCATGATTCTGTGGAAGTTCAGTGAAACTTAAACAGAGTATTTGTTCCGGCTGACTGGTCAGAAACTGATAAATAATCGACAGCTGGTCGTGAACTCTGCTTCAGCCAGTGGTATGATACCGCAAACCGGGTTCTGCCCGGTTTTTTTGTGTGCCTGTTTGCTTGATGGAGTCATCCTGTGGATTTATTGCAACACCTGGGCATAGCCTTCAGCCTGATGCTGATTCTGGAAGGTGTACTGCCTTTCATGTACCCCCAGCGCTGGCGCAATATGGTCACAAAATTGTCAGAGATTGATAACCGGCAGCTGCGTATTGCAGGCTTTGGCAGCATGCTGGTAGGACTCCTTATGCTGAGTATGCTCACATAAGAGCGTCATATTGATAGGGGAAGATATTTGGCTTTACTGCTTCCTGTGAGTAGACCGTTAAGATTCGACTCATTGAGTGACGCCAAATATGTTTCTTTCGCTGTGGCATTTCCAGGAGGCTGCCTGTTCTCGGTTAACCTCCTGGGGCTGTGGCACACGTGGTAAGAGCGAAAATAAGAGGGCTGTGATGACTGTAGCAGATCGCTGGTTATTGCCAGATGGCATTGAGGAAATACTGGCACCAAGAGCACGTCAGGCAGAAATGCTGCGCCGTGAGATGCTGGATTTATTCGATCGCTGGGGCTATGAGTTGGTGATTCCTCCTCATCTGGAGTTTATGGAATCTCTTACTGCAGGCGTAGGTCATGACCTGGAACTGCAGACGTTCAAAGTGACGGATCAGCTCACTGGCCGAACTATGGGGCTGAGAGCAGATACTACGCCAGCAGTAGCCCGGATCGATGCTCATACCCTGAAAGAAAAAGGGCCAGTCAGACTTTGCTATGCAGGCAGTGTTTTTCACACCCGTCCGGCATCACTGGGTGCTTCCCGTTCGCCTATACAGTTAGGTGCTGAACTTTATGGGCACGCCGGTTTAGAGAGTGACATAGAAGTCATTTCTCTGATGTTGGAAACTCTCGCAGCTGTAGGCATAGAGTCACCAAATCTGGATCTGGGCCATGTTCAGATTTATCGTTCACTGGTGGAATACGCCGGTTTGAATGAAGGTCAGGAACAGAAACTCTTTGATGCCCTGCAAAGAAAGGCAGTGTGCGAAGTTTCTGAACTGCTGGCCAGCTGGCAGGTTTGCCCAGCCACAGCGGATATGTTTAAAGCGCTGACCAATCTGGCAGGCAATGTCAGTGTAGTCAGTGATGCCCGTGCGCTTCTGAAAGATGCGCCCGAAGCGGTTTTCAAAGCACTGGATCAGCTGGAAATGATTGCCGGCAAGGTCGCAGAGCTTTACCCGTCAGCCAGCCTTTACCTCGATATCGGTGAGCTGCGCGGCTATAACTATCATACAGGCGTCGTATTTGCAGCCTATGTGCCCGGACAGGGACAGGCAATAGCCAAGGGTGGACGATACGATGGCATTGGACGAGTCTTTGGTAGAGCTCGTCCAGCGACTGGTTTCAGTACAGATCTCAAGACATTGATTAAGCTGAAGGCTCTTCTGGATTTGAAAGCTGAAGCCAGTGAAGAACGAATGACGATATTTGCTCCTGTTGATGTGGATCCTGCGATAGTGCAGAAACTGCGTCGTCAGGGACAGCGGGTAGTTTGCCAACTGCCTGAACAAGAGACAGACGCTGCGGGCACGGGTTGCGACCGGCAGCTGGTCTGCCGTGACGGAGAATGGGTGGTAGTTTAGGCTTGTCCTGACTACCAGCCTCCGGCCTGTCACAGATGCATGAGAGTCGGCTAAGAAAACTTCTTGAGCCGCACTTTGTCATGTCTGGTTTGTTTATTATGAAAATGCCGCCATTCAGGTTACAGGTGTTTTTATAGATCGAGTGAGCGGCACTCTATTAAGAGACGCTCATGGCTGATTGGAAAGTAAGAGACCGTTTACCATGGGTAAGACTGTTGTCGTACTGGGCACTCAATGGGGTGACGAAGGTAAGGGCAAAATCGTTGATCTGCTGACTGAGCAGGCAGAAGCGGTTGTGCGCTTCCAGGGCGGCCATAACGCCGGCCACACACTGGTGATTGACGGTGAAAAAACCGTTCTGCACCTGATTCCTTCCGGTATTCTGCGTGAAGGCGTCGTATGCTACATCGGTAATGGCGTAGTACTGTCTCCAGAAGCTCTGCTGAAAGAGATCCACAAGCTGGAAGAGGGTGGTGTACCTGTACGCGAACGTCTGCGTATCAGCCCATCCTGCCCGCTGATTCTTCCTTATCATGTTGCTCTCGACCAGGCTCGCGAAGTCGCTCGTGGCAAAGATAAGATTGGTACCACAGGTCGCGGTATTGGCCCAGCCTACGAAGACAAGGTAGCTCGCCGTGGTCTGCGTGTTGCTGACCTGCTGCACCCTGAGCGTTTTGCCCAGAAGCTGAAAGAAGTGATGGAGTACCATAACTTCGCTCTGGAAAATTACTACAAGGCCGAGACTGTTGATTACCAGAAAACTCTGGATGAAGCACTGGCCATGGGTGAACAGATCAAGCCAATGATTGAGCGTGTAACCGACAAGGTTCATGAGCATCATGGCAAGGGCGATCACATCCTGTTTGAAGGTGCCCAGGGCTCCCTGCTGGATATCGATCACGGTACCTATCCGTTCGTAACTTCCTCCAATACAACCGCAGGTGGTGTATCTACCGGTAGTGGTTTTGGTCCTCTGTATCTGGATTACGTTCTGGGTATCACCAAGGCATACACCACTCGTGTTGGTTCCGGTCCTTTCCCGACCGAACTGTTTGACGACGTGGGTATGCACCTGGCCAAAAAAGGTAACGAGTTTGGCGCGACTACCGGTCGTCCACGTCGTTGCGGTTGGTTTGATGCAGTAGCTCTGCGTCAGTCTGTTCAGATCAACTCTGTGTCTGGCCTTTGCCTGACCAAGCTGGATGTTCTGGACGGTCTGGAAACCATCAAGATCTGCACTGGCTACAAGAACGCTCAGGGTGAGTCCATCACTACCCCTGTGGATGCGGAAGAGTACGAAGAAATTCAGCCGGTTTATGAAGGAGTGCCAGGTTGGAATGAATCTACTTTCGGCGCCAAGAACCTGGACGATCTGCCTGAAAATGCCCGTGCTTACATTCGTCGTCTGGAAGAAGTGGTGGGAACGCCTATCCACATCGTTTCTACCGGCCCGGATCGCGTAGAAACCATCATCCTGGAACAGCCTTTCAGCTGACTCCATGAGTCGCCAGTTAAACTGGCGACTTGCTCACCTGTAACATCGCTAAGGTGTTACAGGTATACTCTCCTCAGAACTTGTAAGAGACACCGGCCATGTACACCAGTGGATCCAGTTCTGCATCCAGCTTGTAGCGATTGCCTGCATTATCCTTGAACTTGGCGGTGGTATTGATATCCATATACCAAACAGCTGCGTTCAGAGCCCAGTTTTCATTCAGACGATAATCAAAACCTAGCTGGCCACTCAGGCCCAATGAACTATCCAGTTCCAGATCTCTGAATGTGTCGCTAGCAGCACCTTTAAAATCTTCACTGAAGAATACGGTGTAGTTCACGCCCAGTCCTAAATAAGGCTGGAATTTGGCGTTTTTATCCATTGGGTAATACTGCAGGCTGATTGTAGGCGGCAGGTGTTTAACTTCAGCAAAATCCCCCAATCCAGCCAGACCACCTTTGCCTGTCAGAGTGTGCTGGAAAGGCGTAGCTGCCAGCAGCTCAACACCGAATTTATCCGACAGCATGTAAGTGAATGACAGGCCAAGCTGGGTGTCGTTGTTGACATCAGCTGTGGCATTTTTGTCTTCAACTCCGTTGGTTTTCAATCCTCCGCTGTCCACATCTGGCTGAACACTGGCCACTCCGCCACGGAAAATAAAATCTCCGGCCTCATAAGCTTGGGCAGAGGTAGCAGAAACAGCAACCGCTGCAGCCATAGCCAATGAGAGAACGTTTCTGTTCATGATGATCCCTTATGTGTGGGTGTAGAATGGTTTTTTTTCTTAATAGTTAATATTTTAATCAGTTGTCGGTGCTGAAATATTGATCTAAGTCAATGCATGGCTTTGAGCCTCAACGCATATGCGGTAGGAATTCGGTTGCAACTGTGGGCATACTAGGCAAAGATGCAGCGCTTATTTCCCATATCGGGTTACACTGCTATGTACCGATAGACTTATTTATACCGCCGAGAGGTTGATATACCCTATGCCCAAAAAAGGGTGGAAAGAGCTGGACTCCCAGGCTGCCGATGAAGCAGCCCGCTACGACAATCCCATTCCCAGTCGTCTGTTTATCATGGAAACCCTGGAAAATCGGGGGGCTCCGGCGAGTCATAAAGTCTTGTGCCGTGAGCTGGGAGTGACGATTCCTGAGCAGCAGGAGGCTCTGCTATTTCGCCTGAAAGCCATGATTCGTGATGGACAGTTGTTGGAAACCCGCAAGGGTACCTTCGGCTTGCTGAGTAAAATGGATCTGGTGAAAGGGCGAGTTCAGGGCAATAAGGACGGCTATGGTTTCCTTATTCCTGATGAAGGTGGGGAAGATTATTACCTCTCCTGGCGGGAAATGCGAAAGGCTTTTGATGGTGACCGTGCTGTTGTTCGCGAAACCGGAGTTGACCGCAAAGGTCGCAAAGAAGGCCAGATTGTTGAAGTTATTGAACGCAACACTACTCAGCTGGTAGGCCGCTTTTACATGGAGCACGACAATGTTTTTGTTGTGCCTGAAAACTCCAGAATTGACCGTGAGATTCTCATTAAGCCAGGGCCATTGATGCCCAGCCATGGTCAGTATGTTCTGGTTGAGATTCTAGAGCAGCCCGGTCGCCGGGTGCAGCCAGTGGGTTTGATCAAGGAAATTCTGGGAGAGCGTCAGGATGCGGGTATGGAAGTCGATGTGGCTGTTCGTACCCATGATATTCCCCATGAATGGCCACCTGAAGTTGAAGAACAGGTCGCCAAATTCAAGCCAGAAGTAGCAGAGCGGGACAAGACAAATCGTGTAGATCTGCGAGAAACTCCTTTCGTCACCATTGATGGCGAAGACGCTCGTGATTTCGATGATGCCGTTTACTGTGAAACCAAAAAAAGTGGCGGCTGGCGTTTATTCGTAGCTATTGCTGATGTTTCTCATTATGTGAAGCCGGGCACCGCTCTCGACAAGGAAGCTTATAACCGGGGTACTTCTGTTTACTTCCCGGGCCATGTTATTCCCATGCTGCCGGAAGTGCTGTCTAACGGCCTCTGCTCATTGAACCCCGAAGTGGATCGTCTGGCCATGGTCTGTGAAATGACCATCAGCTCCAAAGGCAAAATATCCGGTTACAAATTCTTCGAAGGGCTGATCCGTTCCCATGCACGACTGACTTATACGCAAGTGTGGGAGATGCTGTCTGAGCCTCTCAGTGAAGAGGGCAAAGCACTGCGGAAGGAAAGGGAGTCAGTACTTCCTCATGTAGAAGAGCTCTACAACCTTTTCAAGGTGCTTAAAAGCATTCGTTCTGATCGGGGCACCATTGATTTTGAAACAGTGGAAACCCAGATCGTATTTGGTCGTAACCGCAAGATTGAAAAGATTGTTCCTGCCGTTCGAAATGATGCCCACAAGCTGATCGAAGAGTGCATGCTGTGTGCTAACGTCTGTGCAGCCAAATTCCTCCAGAAACACAAGATTCCAGGGCTTTATCGGGTACACGAAGGCCCGACTATGGAGAAGCGGCTTAATCTGAACAGCTTTATTGCCAGTCTCGGATTATCCTTGCCCGCAGGTAAGCTGAAGCCAGCCCATTTCCAGGCCTTGCTGGAGTCTGTAAAGGATCGTCCTGATTACAATGTCATTCAGACCGTGGTGCTTCGCTCCATGAGTCAGGCTGTCTATACCTCGGACAATCAGGGGCACTTTGGTCTGGCGTTTGATGAATACGCACACTTCACTTCACCGATTCGCCGTTATCCAGACTTACTGGTTCACCGGGCTATCCGTCACATTGTTCGTTCCTCTGTAGATACACGACACGTTGTTCGTGTAGGTGCAAAGGATATGAACAAGAAGACCATCTATCCCTACGATGGTAATGAAGTGCTGTCTATGGGTGAGCACTGCTCTGCAACTGAGCGTAGAGCTGATGAAGCGACCCGTGATGCCATGGACTGGTTGAAATGCGAGTACATGCAGCAGCATATAGGGCAAACCTACTCGGGTGTAATTGCTTCGGTTACCGGCTTTGGTCTGTTTGTAGCTCTGGATGATATTTATGTGGAAGGGCTTGTGCACGTCACCAGTCTTCCAGGTGACTATTATCACTATGATGCCGTTCATCATCGTCTGGTAGGGGAAAGAACCGGTAAGAGTTATCGTCTGGGTGATGATATTGAAGTGATGGTTGCCAGCGTCAATCTGGATGATCAGAAAATTGATTTTGAATTGTCCTCAGGCGCTTCACTGAAGCCGCCACGCTCTCGAAAATCACGCAAAAGCCCTTCTAAAGGGGGTAAGCAGTTAGCCAGTGTGGCCAAGAGCCGGGCCGCTAAAAGAGCTTTGCTGGATGCAGCCAAGTCGGAAGAGTCCGGGAAAAAACCGGCTAAAAAGAAAAAGCCTACCCGCAAGCAGAAGGCAAAGGCCAAAACGACTCGAAAAAAAGCGGGTAGTTCAGCCTCTAAACCTACGGCAAGCAAGCCATCTGGCAGCAGGCAGCCCAGAAAGAGAAAAGCCAAGTGAGTGAAAGGTGTTCAGGCTGCTATTTCGAGCTTGACGCCTAACGCTTTCAGCAATCGATGAACTGTATCCCAACGGGGTTGAACCTTACCATTGAAGGTTTTATATAGGCTTTCACGGTTGAGTCCCGTTTGTTCTGCCAGCTGAGCTACACCTTTATATTTAACTATATGACCAAGGGCGGTAATAAAAACGGCTGGATCTTCATCAAGGTAAGCTTCAGTGAGGAACCAGGGAATGTCTTCATCCGTCAGGGCATTGTCAAAAGGGTTATAGGGTTTAAGGTTATCCTTCATGGTTTATTCCCTCCAGGCTTTGCAGTAATTCCTTGGCTTTTTCAATGTCTCTCGATTGGCTCGATTTGTCTCCACCACAGAGCAAAATGATTAAACGCCCGTTTCGAAGTGTGAAATAAAGACGGTATCCCTTACCGACAAATATTCGCATCTCACTGATACTTCCACCGACAGGCTTAACATCACCCAAGTTGCCAGCTTCTGCTCTGGTCAACCTCATGGCAATAGCTTTCAGAGCCTGACGGTCTTTTAGTTTAGTGCATCGTGAAAACCCACGTCCTATGGACGTGGTCATGAATGGTTGGCTTCGCCTGCCATGAACTACCCATGCTACTCCTTATCTCTGAGTTGTCCCCACAACTACTAGAGATAGGAAGTAACATGAGTAGATTTGAAAAGTTAACGCATGTCATTTGGCATTGCCAATATCATATAGTTTGGGTGCCAAAATACAGGTTTCGAGTCCTGACCGGGGCAGTGAAAGCCGAGGTTTATAACAGCATTCAGGTCTTTTGTAGTCAGCTTGGATGTACGGTAGTGGAACTGAATATCCAGAATGACCATGTGCATTTACTGGTAAAAGTGCCTCCGAAGGTTTCGATATCGAAGCTTCTGGGAACGGTGAAGGGGCGGACAGCTTTGAGGCTGTTTACGAAATTTCCGTACCTCAAGAAGAAACCGTATTGGGGTAATCACTTTTGGTCAAAAGGCTACTGTGTCGATACTGTCGGAGTAGATGCAGAAATGATCCGTAAATATGTGAAGTACCAAGAAAAGAAAGAACGTCTCCAGCAGGAGATAGATTTCAGGAAATAATCTGCAATCTTGGGGCAACTCTCACCAGCCTTCTCTGAAGGCTGGCGGTTTCAGCCCCCTTATAGGGGGGGCATAAAGCAAAACCACGTTCTAAGAACGTGGATCATTTACTTCACTATGCGTTGGGCATGAACAGCCTTGAGCTTGATAAAACAATAACAATAAAAAGGAATGCGGATGAAGACGTTAAAGAAATGTCTGGTAGCAGCCAGTGTTGGCCTCAGTGTTGCCGTTACCAGTTTCTCGGCTGCGGCGGATGTCACCCTGAAACTCTGGACCTGGCGTGAGCAGGAAAAACCACTCTGGGAAGAAGTTTCCAAGCGTCTTGAAGGCGTAGACATCAAGGTAGAAGTGACCGACGCCCAGCAATACAACTCCCGACTGAATGTAGCTCTGCAAAACGGTGGACCAGATCTTTTCCAGGGACGTCCAAGGGCCTCTTTCCTGGATCAATACGTTGAAGCAGGCATTGTTAAGCCCATTCCTGGCAGTGTTGACCTGAGTGGTTTGGCTCAGGGTGTTATGAATGCCGGTCAGGCATCCGATGGTAAAACCTATGGCGTACCTTTTGCGGTACAGACCATTCAAATTCTTTATAACAAGAAGCTGTTCCGTGAGCTGGGTATCAAAGAGCCTACAAACCAGGCTGAATTCACCGAAGCCATGAAGAAACTGAAAGCAGCCGGTAAAGTCCCTCTGGATATTGCCGGACGTGCGGGCTGGTCTCTGGCCATGCTGAATGCTGCGCTGGAAGCAGGCTTCCTGGGTGATGATCTGGACACTATTGCTAATCGTAAAGATCCATTCACCAGCGATAAATATGTAGCCATGCTGGAAGCCTTCGAAAGCTGGAAACCCTACATTAACTCTGCGGCCAGCGGTCAGGATTACGGCGGTATGCGTGTGAATGTGGCTCTGGGTGAAGCGGGCATGATTATTGATGGACTCTGGTCAACTTCCCAGGCTTCAACGATTCGTCAGACAGACCCTGAGGCTGAGATTGGTTTGATGCCAGTCCCTGGTCCTGCAGGTAAGGTCTATGCCTTTGCTGACGGTGCCTACCTGGTGAATGCGAAGTCTGCCAATGTGGATGCTGCTAACAAGGTGCTGGCCTATACAGCCTCGAAAGAGTTTGGTCAGTTGTTTGCGGATCTGGTGGGTGAGCTGACCACCTATAAAAGTGGCATCAGCTATAAGAGTGAATATCAGCAGCAGGCTGCTGAGTTTATCGCCAAGAACGGTCAGGAATATCTGACCTGGAAAGGTCCGATCAATGTCGCTTATGAAGAAGTGGTAGGCCCTAACTTCCAGGCCTTTATCGCAGGCAAAATCAACGCCAAGCAATTGGCTCAAAAAATAGAGACAGGCTTTAAGTCCAAAGGGCTCTGATACATTCGATTCCTTGTTGTGCACTGGCGGCAGCCTCCCCTCCTGCCGCCCTTTTTCCAATCCAATAGTTTGTGACTGTTTATCTTGCTTGAGTATCAAGGGCCTGTGTGTGCCTGTGGCATTTCCGGCAATGAAGCGATAGCTTAAAAAAAGCAGCTTACTGATAAAACAGTCTAGCGACGTATAACAAGAATGAAGTAGAAGATCATGATAACCATTTCTACCCCGCGCCAGCGTCTGATGACGTTTCGTCAAAAAGAAAAATTCCAGTATATGATGCTGCTCATACCCGGCTGCATTCTGTATGGACTGTTTAACTTTCTGCCTTTGATCGGCACCTTTTTCATGTCACTGATCAGCTGGCCTGGTATTGGTCCCTGGGAGTTTGTGGGGACGGATAATTACCACGAACTACTCACGAATGAAGTCATGCGTGAAAGACTGTTTCAAGCGTTCTGGCAGACTCTGTTTTTCTTTGGACTCTGTATCGGTTTCTTTTTAATGATCGGAACCGTTTTTTCCTTGTTACTGAGCTGGAATACAGCGGGCAAGAAATACTACAAAATGGTTTTCTTCCTGCCATATCCTTTAGCCGCTATTGCTATCGCATTTTTAGGCCAGTTGATTGTTGATGTCAGAGGGCCATTGAATCAGCTGCTTCAGCTTGTGGGTGCTGCTGAGGGACCGGTACTGTTTCTTGGCGATGAAGATACAGCACTGCCGACCATTGCTGCTTTTTATATCTGGCAGAAGCTTGGCTTTGTCATCATGTTGATTCTTTCTGCCATTCTCGGGGTTCGATCCGACCTTCTTGAAGCGGCTGTACTGGACGGTGCCAGTCGCTGGCAGTGTATTCGTCATGTGGTATTACCGGTTCTGACCCCTGCTTTTATTTTGATCACCATTCTGATCATGGTGGATGTCTTTAATAACGCCGACCTGGTGCTGATTCTTATGGGGCCTGATGCTGGCCCCTATTACTCAACCGACGTTATGGGAACTTTCCAATATCGAACGGCATTTGGCAGCAGTGGTGGTTCCGGTGCTGCAGATCTGGGTATGGCGTCAGCCATTGGTATTGTCATTGCCCTGATGATTTTGCCGGGCAGTGTTTATCTGGGCCTGAAGAATTTACGAGAGCGCTAAGGGAGTTTTGCCATGGAAAAAATCTTCAAACTTCGGCCCCATGAACAACTGCTGGTTCAGTTTGTTTTACTGGCCTGGGCGCTGACTATTCTGTTGCCCTTTGGCATTGCGCTGATGAATTCAGTGAAGCCTAACTTGGGTGCGGTTTTAAGAGAGCCTTTTGCGCTTCCGGAAGTCTGGCAGTTTTCTAACTATGCCAGAGCCTGGGATCGGGCTGATTTTGGTGAGTACTTTCTGAATTCCATGATCATCAGTCTCAGTACAGTAGTGATCAGTGTATTGCTGGCGACCATGGTCTCTTTTGTATTGGCTCGTCATGAATTCAGGGGTAAGAGCCTGATCTTTATCTGCTTTATGATTGGCGTGATCATACCCAGTAGGCTGGCTTTGCCGCCTATGTTTGTAGTGGTTAAAGAGCTTGGTCTGGCCAATTCATTGGTGGGTGTTATTCTGGTTCAGTCGGCTGTCATGTTGCCTTTGGCAGTCTTTATTCTCACGGCTTTCTTTAAGGGCGTTTCTCCAGAAATAGAACAGGCGGCACGGATTGATGGCGGCTCTCCCTTCCAGATTTACTGGATGGTGGTATTACCACTGGTAAAACCGGCCATTGCCACCGTTGCTTTGTTGGCCTTTGTTTTTTCCTGGAATGAATACATCCTGCCCCTGTTGTTTTTACAGGATCGGGAGTTGTACCCATTAACGTTGGGTATGCAACAGTTTAAAACCCAGTTTGCGGTTCAATGGCACATGATGTTTGCAGGGTTGATCATCATGATGGCACCGACTGTGATTGCCTTTTTGCTGGCTTCAAGAGCCTTTATTGAAGGCCTGACCCAAGGCGGCGTAAAAGAATAATAAGTCCTGTATGAGCCCGTCTTGGGCCAGGACAAAATAAAAATCTTCAGGATTGAAGCAGGTATCCGTTATGGCCAGAGTCGAACTGAAAAATATCAATAAAAAATACGGCGATGTGCATGTACTTCATGACATCAATCTGGATATCAAAGAAGGTGAATTTGTCGTTTTTGTCGGACCTTCAGGTTGTGGTAAATCCACTTTGTTAAGAACCTTGGCAGGATTGGAAGAACCCAGTACCGGAGATATTTATCTGGATAACAGAAATGTTGTGAAAGAGGCTCCAGCAGATCGTGAAGTGGCTATGGTGTTTCAGTCCTATGCACTTTATCCACAAATGACGGTCAGGGATAACATGTCTTTTGGCTTGCGTATTGCCAAAAAGAACAAGGCCGAGATTGATGTGAAGGTTGAGATGGCAGCCCAGATGCTCAAGCTTGATCATTTGCTGGATCGAAAGCCGAAGGAGCTTTCGGGTGGTCAGCGTCAGAGGGTAGCCATCGGTCGTGCCATTGTTCGAAACCCAAAACTGTTTCTGTTTGATGAGCCGCTCTCAAATCTTGACGCAGAGCTGCGTGTGGATATGAGAGTCCAGATTTCAAAGCTCCATGATGAGCTGAAATCCACTATGGTGTATGTCACCCACGATCAGGTAGAGGCCATGACGCTGGCCGATAAAATCGTAGTGCTCAGGGACGGCAAGGTTGAGCAGGTGGGTGCTCCAATGCAGCTCTATCATCACCCCGTCAATCAGTTTGTTGCAGGCTTTATCGGTTCTCCCAAAATGAATTTTCTGGATGTCAGGGTGATGGAGGCAACAGACAAATCCGTCACCGTAGCTCTGACAGGAGGTGACCAGTTGACCCTTGATCGAGAAGGAAACCACCTCAAATCTGGTGATGACCTCACACTGGGTATTCGTCCTGAGCATATCAGCCTGGATGGCAGCGGTGATGCCAGTCTGAGTTTAACGCTTGATGTTATAGAGAATCTGGGGGCCCAGTCTTATGTGCATTGCAGTGGTGCCACCATTGAAAAATGCATTGTACTGGCGGCCGGAGAAGTGGATTTGCCAGCAAACAGCTCTATCAAGATAGGTTTGAATGCCCATAATTGTCATTTGTTTGACCAAAAGGGTCTTGCTGTCAAAAAAATGATCTCACAAGCGTCAGTAGTGCGTGACTCGAAAGTCGTTGCAATGAGCTGATTTTATTAGACATTAAGAGCCATTCCCTGCGTCCAGCCACGCAGCATCTATTACACTGAATAATATATAAATGTGTACATGGATGGTGTGTGATGGGCGAGGTCTCAGGTCCCCAGGGAAGTAGCGGGCAGCTATTTAGTGCATCAACAATCAAAGAGGGGGTGAAATCAGTTTTTGCCAAGTTGGGTGGTGTGCGCAGAAAGATCACCAAATCAGCCTCCTTTCAATTACCATCACTGAAGACAGAACAGGTTAAAAGCAATCAGCCTCCACCCAAGCCGGCAAGGAATCTTAAATTGAGAGCGGCAATGAAGGCTGAAGCGAAACTGTTCATTCAAGTGCTTCCTCAGGAGGGGCGTTATACATCCGCTCCTACCCCAAAACCCAGAACCAGGCCATCTTCTGTTTCCAGTCAGCAACAGACAAAATCTGAAACAGACCAGCCTAAACCCAAACCACCCGTAGCACCGAGAACGGGCAAGGCAGCTCCCAGGAGACCTCAGCCAACCCTGCAGGCAAAAGACCTTGTTGAGGCAAGGCAGCAGTTAAAAAGTACCCAGTCGAAAGCATCAGAGTCCAAAGTTCAAAGTGAGCCTCTTTATTCCAATTCTTCCACAAGTTCAGCTTATGAGAATGTTTCAGGCAGAGAGCAATTTCGATACCACACTCAATATGAGAATGTGACGCCTCAAAGTGAGAGTGATTATGTGAGTGATGAAGACATTCAAAAAATGCGGCAGGATCAATTAAGGAAGAAAGAAAGACCCACTCCTAGACCCCGAACCCGATTAAAAGACAAGGATGATCATTACAGTACCCTGAATCATGATACAGCCCCCAAACCAAAACCAAGAAGCTATGGCAGTGAGCCACCTCCAGGGTATGCAAGACTTGGGCAGAATAATACTTATGATGTACCCAGTAATTTGAAAAAAACGCCAGAGTATGATGTGCCCCGCAAGCTGCACACACCTCCAGGCTACGATGTTCCCAGAAGTCTGAAAGACAGGCCGTCACCTGAAAATATTAACCAAGGCAATCATGATGTGGAGGTATGGAATAACCCTTCCTATGGTGAGATTCCTCCGCCCCTGCCTCCAAGAAATCCTGTAAAAGATCGCTCTGACTCTGTGGATCCAGTGACAGGAGAGAATATTTATGAGTCACTGGATGATGACGAGCTAGAACTGGAAATGCTTGAAAAAATGCTTGAGATGGAGGGTGGGGTTGATGATGAGGTTCATCCTAATGATGCTTTCCGTCTTGTGCCGTTACTGAAACAACTGGTTCTGCTTGAAGAAGAGATGTCAGATTTAATTCGCGATTTCAAGCGTGAGAGACCTCCAAAAACCAAACCTCTGGAAAGAGCTGTCCATATGAAGCAGGAAAGGTTGCTGATGAAGCAACAGCTTGAGAATAAGGGGGTTGATAAGTTGAAGAGTTCACTGCATAAGTTGATTCAGGATGAACTCGTATCTCCAGAGGAAAGAGCCAAAGTAAGAAGCCGTGTGGCAAAAATCAACGACGCTCTGGCCCCAGCCCTGAAGGCAAAATATGGCCGACTGGGCGTTGAAGCAAGAACTTTGAAGGCACCCGAAGGCTGATCACTCCATCATCCAGCCAGATAGATAGCACCTAAAATACGTTTACCGGAAGCACCCGTTACTGCGGGCAGGTTTCCGGGATTTCCTTCCAGTGTCTGTTTTGCCAGCCAGGCAAAGGCTACTGCTTCTACCCAATCCGGCTCAATTCCCAAAGACGCTGTTGTTAAAACGGCTATAGGATTCAATTCGTTCTCGATGAGCTTCATCAGGTGTTTATTACTGGCTCCACCACCACAAACCAGTACTTCTTTGAAGGCAGGAGCGTACTGGCAGATATCCAGTGCGATGGTTTTTGCTGTCAGTAGAGCCAGTGTGGCGGCAACATTTTCTGCGGGTAGTCCTGAAAAGTCCTTCAGGTGAGACTCCAGCCAGCCCGGGTTAAAACGTTCTCTGCCGGTACTCTTGGGAGGCGCCTCGGAAAAGTAACTGTCTTTTAACATGGCGTTCAACAACTGATCATCGACCTTGCCAGAAGCAGCCCATTGGCCGCATTCATCAAAAGGTTGATCCAGATGCTGTTGGCACCAGTAATCCATCAGAACATTACCAGGCCCCGTATCAAAGCCAGTCACAGGTTTCTGAGGGTCGGCGTGAAGAAGGCTGATATTGGACATGCCACCAATATTCAATATCACCCGGTCATGTGTGGAATCGCTGAAAACGGCCTGATGAAAGGCCGGGACAAGAGGAGCTCCCTGTCCTCCAGCAGCCACATCGCGACGTCTGAAGTCTGCAACTACCTGAATACCGGTCAGTTCAGCAATCAGACTTGGATCGCCTATCTGAAGCGTAAAGCCTTTTTCAGGTCGATGACGAATAGTCTGCCCATGACTGCCGGTGGCTGTAATTTGGGTGGCAGAAAAGCCAGCCTTTTCTAACAGTAGTTGTACGGCATGTGCAGACTCACGAGCAAATGCGGGTTCTGCTATTGCCATCCGTTCGATTTCATCTGGACCCGGTAAAGTAAGAGCAAGCAGTTGCTCTCTGAGATCATGAGGAAGAGGGTGGGAGAGAGCCTGAATCTGGTGACAGTTCTCTGAAGTGTTCTCTTCGAATGCCACCAGGACAGCATCTATGGCGTCCAGGCTGGTGCCTGACATCAGGCCAATATAATATTCAGGCATATCCTTGGTAATCCATCATGCCCCTTCCATAGAAGGGGCTATTGCCGCTATTCAGACTCTTTCTCGTTTTTGGCCAGCATGGTACTGCTGTTTTTTTCCAGCTGGGCCACGGTTTTGCTGGCAAAGGCCATGAAACGATCCCGCTCCGATTTTGGGATGGGTGAAGCATCGGGCAGTTTAACGGTCACTGGATTTCTGTGAACACCGTTGACCCGGAATTCATAATGAAGATGAGGTCCGGTTGCCCAACCCGTTTGGCCAACGTAGCCAATCGTCTGACCCTGCTTAACCCGGCTGCCTTTCCTGAGTTTTTTATTCAGGCGGCTTTGGTGAGCATAAACCGTCACGACATTGTTGGGGTGCTGGATATAGACAACATTGCCATAGCCATTCTGCCAACCGGTAAATTTGATTTTGCCATCACCTGCAGCCTTGATCGGTGTGCCGGTAGGTGCAGCGTAATCCGTTCCCCTGTGAGGTCGCTTGGTTTTAAATACCGGGTGGAGCCGGTTAGGATTAAAACGGGAGCTGATACGGGTGAAATTCACTGGCGTGCGCAAGAATGCTTTTTTCATGCTTTTGCCATCTGGTGAGTAATAGCTGGTGTCGCCATTACTGTCTGTATAGCGAATGGCTGTATAACTATCACCCTGATTCACAAAAGTGGCTGCCAGAATGTTGCCATCCCCCAGCTTTTCATTATCAAGGTATTTCTCTTCGTAGATCAGGTTAAAGCTGTCACCGCTGCGAATATCCAGTGCAAAGTCGATGTCCCAGCCAAATATGGCCGCCAGCTCCATGGTCATTTTCTCGCTCAAACCCGCATTTTGACTGGCCAGGAACAGAGAGTTTTTAATCGAAGCTTCACCATACGCCACTCGAACTTCCGGCGTGAGAGTAATCTGTTTACCCACATAGCCATCGTCCTGCTTCTCATAGAGTATGCTTTCGAGCTTGTTCTGGACGTAGCGAAGCTGGGTTAAAACCCCTTCGCTGTTGACGCGGTATTCAAGGGTTTGTCCGGGACGAATGTCGGTCAGTCTTTTACCCAGCTTGGGCGTTTTGGATACTTCATAGACCACTCTGGCACTCAGGCCCATGTCATCAAACAGGGTGGATAGGTTGTCACCGGACTTAATGGTGAGACTGTTCCATTTGCCCAGGGCTGCTTCTTCAGCAGCCAAGCGTTCGGCTTCTTCTTTGGCCAGTCGCTGGGCTTCAGTTTCTACAGGTGTGGCTTTTTCTTCAGAAGAGGCCAGTTCTTTAAGGGTTTCCTGAGGTGTGTCGGGTTGAAACTCATCAATCACCAGCTCGGTTTCGGAGCGTTTGGCTTCAACCTGTGGAGAGGGTAACAGGCCTACTACAGTCATAACTGCAGCGGCGACACCGGTTACCAGTAACAGGTGTCTCTTTGGAAAACTTTTGATGCCATTGGTGCGCGTACGCGTGGCACCTCTTGGGGAAAGCTTGGTCATTACACGTTTTTACTTTTGAAATACTGCCGTTGATACATCAGCCGCTTTCTTTCGCAATGGGCCGTTGTGCTCAGGATCAGGCTGTATTTCTTCTCGCTCATGGCTATAGGTTAAAGTTTTGTGACGAATCTATATAAATTATATCTCTAAACGCTACATAATGAATTGATTTATAGCTATAAGCGAATTGTAAATATTTTTCTGAACGGCGACAGAAATTCGACAGTGGCTTAGAGGGACATAACATTAATAGCTGAAAGTCCCCAATCTGTTTGTGGCTTTTTCTGAAATCCTGTTACCAAAGCGCACTCTGCGTTACCTAATGTAAGGAAACCCTTTTTTCCGGCTTTGTTCTGAACGCGTTTTGTTGTACTTTACCGACAATTTTTCGCTTCCCCATAGCAGGATAGGTAAATGTCTGAGAGTCAAAATCCGCTTCTGAAAGATCTGCAGGCCCGCCAGCTTATCGCGCAGACCACTGCCGTAGAAGAGCTGGACGCTCACTTGAGCGAACAGCCACGGGTTCTTTATTGCGGCTTTGATCCAACTGCAGACAGTCTGCACCTGGGGCACCTGGTACCTCTGTTGGTGCTGAAACGTTTCCAGATGGCAGGCCATAAACCCATTGCCCTGGTAGGTGGTGCTACCGGACTGATTGGTGATCCAAGTTTCAAGGCGGCTGAGCGTCAGCTGAATACCCCTGACGTGGTTGCAGGCTGGGTTGACAAGATCAAGGGGCAGGTGAGTCAGTTCATCGACTTTGACTGTGGTGATAATGCTGCGCTGGTGGTCAATAATCTGGACTGGACCGGTGAGATGACCGCTCTGGACTTCCTGCGTGATATTGGCAAGCACTTCTCCGTCAATGCCATGATCAACAAGGAGTCGGTACAACAGCGTCTGAATCGTGAAGGTTCCGGCATTTCTTTCACCGAGTTTTCCTATGCCCTGCTGCAGGGAATGGACTTTTCCGAACTGAACCGCCGTTATGACTGCACTCTGCAGGTAGGTGGTAGCGATCAGTGGGGCAACATTGTTGGTGGTATTGATTTGTCCCGTCGTCAAAACCAGGCCAAAACCTTTGGTTTGACAGTGCCTCTGATTACCAAATCCGATGGCACCAAGTTTGGTAAGACGGAAGGTGGGGCTGTCTGGCTGGACACTGCCAAGACCTCCCAGTATGCCTTCTACCAGTTCTGGATGAACACAGCGGACGCTGACGTATACCGCTTCATGAATTTCTTCACCTTCCTGCCACAGGAACAGATTGAGGAAATCAAGAAAGAAGACGAAGCTCGTGAAGGTCGTCCACAGGCTCAGCAGATTCTGGCCAAGGAAGTGACTCGTCTGGTACACGGTGAAGAAGGTCTGCAAGCGGCAGAGCGAATCACTGAAGCTCTGTTCTCTGGCGACATCAACAGTCTATCTGAAACCGACCTGGAGCAACTCAAGTTGGACGGTCTGCCCAGTGCAACCATCAAGCGTGATGAGCTTGAAGGCAATCCTATGACTCAGCTGTTTGCTGAAGTGGGCATGGTGAAGAGTGGCAAGCAGGTTAAAGATGCCCTGGGACGCAACGCCGTGTTTTTTAACGGCACTGCTCGGGGTGCCGCAGATAACATGAATCTGCCAGAGTGCTTTGCTAAAGAAAATGCCTTGTATGACCGTTTCTTCCTGGTGAAACTGGGTAAGAAAAACCACTTCCTGTTTGAAGTGATCTGATACTGATCGGGAAGCACTGAAATCTCAGTGCTTCCATTCCTTTCCTGTTTAATCCCCTTAATTTGTTTTCTTTTTAAAATCCAAAGTCGTTTATCTCAAGGTAATGTGAGAAATAGCCTACATTTTTCGAAAAAGAATGGCGGTATAGTTCTCCCTGCTTGAAATGGAAATCATCACATGGAGTGATTATGGAGACAGGGAAGTTGCTACCTCCAGGGCAGGAAGTGCACCATCATTTTGAATTCACTGGTAAGGCTGGTGAATTCTTCAGGATATGGATCGTCAATGTTCTTTTGACCGTTGTGACACTGGGCATCTACTCAGCCTGGGCAAAGGTCAGAACTCGCCGTTACTTTTATGGTTCTACCTGGGTTGCAGGTTCTTCCTTCAGCTATCTGGCAGATCCCATCACTATTCTTAAAGGTCGATTAATTGGTCTGGGCCTGTTGGTGGCATTCTCACTGGCCAACCAATATTTTCCATTGGTCAGCTTATTGTTGATGCCCGTGATTCTTTTTGTAATGCCTTACATAATTAATAAATCTTTGTCGTTTAATGCCCGGGTCAGTGCCTGGAGAAACGTGAGATTTAAGTTTCAGGGATCTTACTGGAGAACCTTTCTTTACTTCATTCTTTTACCCATAGTTACAATGGTTTCACTGGGACTGGCATTTCCATGGGTGATAAAAAAGCAGAAAGAGTATTTGGTGAATCACTACAGCTTTGGTGGTGAAGACTTTAAGGCATTTTTCCTGGCAAAAGCTTTCTATATGATGTATTTGAAAGTCATCATGTACATTACCCTCTTTGCTATTTTTATTGGTCTGCCAATAGCGACATTCGGAAATTATCTGGGCGGATTGTCTGGCAGTCTTATTGCAATGACTGCAACTCTGATTGGTTATCTAATTACCTTTGCCATTGTTATGGCAGGTACAGCAAACATTATCTATGGCAATATCTCAGTCGAAGAGTACCGCTTTGAGAGCCGTCAGAAGGCGACAGACCTTCTTTTAATTTATCTGACAAATGTGCTGGCTATTGTTTGCACACTGGGCCTGGCGATCCCCTGGGCTATGATCAGGCTGGCTCAGTACCGGGCTGAATCCACCACGCTGCTTGCTGATGAAGCACTTGATCATTTCACCGATCAAGCTCAGGAAGAGCAGTCTGCTATTGCTGAAGAAGTGGGCGAAGTCTTTGATCTGGCGGTGGGTATCTGATGCGAATCAGGGGGCAGTATTACCCATCAGGCAGCAGTCGATCTCAGGATACCTATCTTGAGGTTGATGAGTCGGGGCAGGTTTACCTGCGCTGTTCTATCTCGGATAAATATTCCCCCCAGGGACACTTTGAAGATTTAGATGTCAGTAGTCGTGTTGGGAATTCAGCACGCTCCATTCGCTTTCTGGATGGTGCTCTCTTTGAATCCACCGAAAATGATCAAATTGACAAGACTCAGAAGCAACATTTGAAGAGCAGTCGCTTTAATCTGATTCACAATATTGAATCCCGATATCGCTATGTTCTGGCTTCGGCTGTAGCGATGGTGGGGATTCTCTGGTTTCTGTTGACGGTGGTGGTGCCATTCTCTGCTAAACAGGTGGCCATGAGTTTGCCTGAATCAGTGGCTCTGAACGTGGGCCAGGGGACGCTGGAAATTCTGGATCAAGTCTTTCTGGAGCCCAGTAAACTGGATTCAGAAACCCAAGGGCGGCTGACTTCGGTTTTTCAGACAATGGTTGTACAGTCCAGTCAGTCCTTGCCTCTGCAATTGGTTTTCAGAAGCAGTCCTGATGTAGGGGCCAATGCTTTTGCCTTGCCTGATGGCACCATTATTCTGACCGATGAACTGGTTCGTCTTTCTGAAAATGATGATCAACTGAAAGCCGTTCTGGCTCATGAAATCGGACATGTTGTAGGACGCCATAGTCTCAGGAGCGTATTGCAGCAGACTGGTTTGTCAGTTTTGTTGATTGTTGTGACTGGCGATGTAGTCTCTGTAGCCAACCTTGCCGCCGCTTTGCCTGCGTTGCTGATGGAAAGCAGCTATTCGCGAACAATGGAGACGGAAGCTGATCAGTATGCTCTGGCTTTCATGCAGGAGCATGGACCAGAACCCTATCATTTTGCCGACATCATGGGGCTGTTGAAATCAGAGCACGAAGGCGCTGACATTCCCGTATTTTTCTCTACTCATCCGGACAGTGATGAACGTATTAAACCTTTCCTGGCAGAATAGATCTGACGATTTAACTGCCTTCTAATTATCTTTTATGCAATTCACCGATGGTCGAAACGATAGATTCGATCATCAGTGAGCACTTCTTTGTTCGGAATATCGTTCACGTTGATTCACATCAAAACACGCTTTTCTTTAGGTGTATACCGAAGTGTAACCGGTTTCATTCTTCTGGAATCCTAAGGAAGATCCAGATTAACTCGGTAAGAAATACTTCTTGCTCAAAGCCGGGAGTAGTGAGGAAGCGCATGGAAAAAGTCGTACAACGAGTCGAGCAGATACTGCTGCCGATTGCCGCCAGACTGGCCAATATCAAGTACCTGATTGCGATCAGGGATGGCGCTGTTTACGCCATGCCGTTTTTGATTGTGGGTTCCCTGATCCTTCTGCTTTTGAATCTTCCGCTGACTGATCCTGCCAACTTCATGTACTCCCAGTGGTATACCGATCTGATGGCCGAGTATAAGGGAGACTGGCTTCAGCCTTTTTATGCGACCATGGGCATGGCTTGTCTGTTCATCAGTTTTGGCCTGGGTTCCAGTCTGGGTAAGCTTTATGGTCTTCCGGAAATTACCAGCGGCTTTTTATCCCTGTTTGCCTTCCTTCTGGTTGCAGCACCTGTAACCGGTTGGCCGCCAGCCATTAATGCTACTTACCTTGACGGCAAGGGGATGTTCACAGCGATCATCGTGGGTGGTATTGCGATTGAGGTTTATCGGTTCCTGGTGAACAAAAAGATGACCATCAAGCTGCCTGATCAGGTACCGCCGGCTATTGCCCGCTCCTTTGAATCCCTGACACCGGTTATTGCCATTATTCTGATTCTTCAGCCGATTAACATCATGCTGTCCAATATGGGCGACGGCATGTTGTTGCCAGAAATGCTGATGGAAATCTTTAAGCCCCTGATCTCTGCTTCAGACTCTCTGCCAGCTTTACTGCTGATTGCTTTCATTATTCATATTCTCTGGTTCTGTGGCCTGCATGGTGCCAACATTGTAATGGGGGTTGTGGGAACCTTTACCCTGACCAACCTGCAAATGAACCAGGCAGCGCTGGCTGCAGGAGAGCAGCTGCCCGCTATTTTTGCCGGCGGTTTTCTGGATAACTATATGAACCTGGGTGGGTCGGGTGCGACCTTGGGTCTGGCGATTGCCATGGCGATCAGTCGCAGTGCTCATTTACGTTCCATTGGTCGTATATCAGTGGTGCCGGGCATTTTTAATATTAACGAGCCGATTCTGTTTGGTGCGCCGATTATTATGAATCCGATTCTGGGCATTCCATTCATTCTGATTCCCATGATCAATGTCACCGTTGCCTACTTTGCCACTTCCATGGACTTTGCCGGCCGAATTGTTGCTCTGGTGCCATGGACCACCCCCGGGCCTTTGGCTGCGTTCCTGAGTACTAACTTCCACTTTGGATCATTGTTCCTGGCGCTGGGTCTGTTGGTGATGTCGACCCTGCTGTATCTGCCCTTCCTGAATATCTATTCCAAATCCCTGATCGCTCAGGAACAGGCTGATAGCGTGGCTAAAGCAGCGACTGCCTGATGTCATGGTTGATAGAGGCAGGGATAGCCTCTATCAAATCGCATGACCTCTTTTCAGGGCATATTCTCTGACACCCTGAATAGTCCCATAGATAACCATGATTACCACTAAAGCTGCAGCTACTATGCCTATGGTCTTCAGATCGCGGTAGGGATCTTCTTCGGAGGGAGGCAGTGTTGTGGATTTTCCATGTGTCCTCTCTGTTGTATCACCATTGCCTGAGCCTGATCCGCTGTAAATTGAGTTGAGAGATCTCTCAATCATTTTCTTGTGAATGTATGGCAGAAAGCAGACTCTGCTTTCTTCTTCCAGAGGCTCATAACAAAGGCTGTTGTTTTGAAAAATCCAGGGTGATCGTTGGTTGTTTTTATCTTTAGTGTTGTTGTAAAAGAATCGAAATAGACTCTTCCTGGATTTGAACGGAGTGGTAAAGGACGGGGACTCAACTACGCCCTGACTTCCCATAATTAAACACCCATTATAATTAGCCGGATTGATGCCAAGCTGCTTTTTATCAACCATACAGATAAAGGCATATAGGGTTTGTTGCTCGGGCATTTGGCTATTGCTGAAAAATGGCAATGGCACGGAATCAATCAAAAGAGAAAGATTCTCCAGTTCATTTTCAGGTAGATAGTATGCAAATGAGAATGAAGTACAAAAAATGTACCCGAAAAACAGCAGGGAGGCTCGCATAGTGAATCCTGTTATTGGTTTTAGAGTTAAGAACAGGATAGGGGGCTCTGGGTATTTCGCTGATTAATCTTCTTCTTTGAACTTTAAACATTGATAGGAAAAGCACTCCATGTCATCCGGCCATGCATGAGACTGTAGTCCAGCTTTATGTTTGAGGTGTAGAAGAAACTCATTGGGGTCAGGCAGTTGCTCCCAAACCTGTGGCAGAAAAGTAGCTTTGTGGTATTCACCTTGTATCAGTAAGCCGTCAACGCCAGGTGTTAGCTGACTCAGAAGGTCTTCTTCATTATCGACATTCATTGTACTCATGGGTGTTAGAACCGATATCTCAATACTCAAGTCTGCCAACTCGTTTTCAGTCACAGGGAAGAAGCGCTGGTCCCTGAATGCACTGGCGAAAGCGTTGTAAGCGATATCTTCGATTAGAGGTTTCTGAGGAGTCAGTGAGCCAATACAGCCTCTGAGCTCGCCCAACTTCTGAAGCGTCACAAAGGTCGCTCGATGAGCTTGAAGTCTGTCAGGATACTGTTGGGTGTCTAGCTTTGGGGCGTTGCCCTCAACACAGGCTTCTGCAATGGTGTGGCGGGCCAGGCGCAACAGGCTTTTTTTATCCTGTTCTGAGAGGTTCAGATCCATCTGGTTTTATCCTTTCTGGCCGTCAGCAAATATTTGTTCGTCAAGAGTCGGGCATGTAACACTGAATATCGACTCAAATGACCCTTACTGGATGACATAGGCGCCATACCCTACAACCCGCTTTTTATCACCCGCCGTATCACCAGAGTTGCGAACATCAAGGGTGACCACTTCCATCCCTCTGCGCTGAGCAACCTTCAGCATGCCATTGAGGGGGGAGCAACCGCAGGCCTGCCCCCCGGTCAGGGCACAGCTCATCTGTTCAATGGCTTTTGTGGTCAGGCTGTCACGATGATTGGCTTCTTCATAAGGAAGGTAGTGGCTCAGGTCTGAGCTGATGACGATCAGGGTTTCGTCCCCTCCCCAGAGGTAGTCGATGACTTCTGCTACTGCATAAGGGGACGCGTCGCCTACGACAAGAGGGATCAGTTTGAAGTTGTCCAGAGTGTTCTGAAGAAAGGGGCATTGAACTTCGAGGCTGTGTTCTCTGGCATGGGCGGCATCCATGATTTGGACCTGGCTGAAGCGTTCCAGACTTTTGATGGCCATTATGTCCAGTGGGATTTCACCTAACGGAGTAGAAAAAGCCTCGCAATCGGGTAAGGCTATACCTTCAAAAGCCACTTGATGAGAAGGTCCCAGTAGCACGACTCTTTTAATGTTTCGGCGAAAAGGTTCGAGTTGTTTATAACCAGACGCAGCAATGGCACCGGAATAGATATAGCCAGCATGGGGAACAATCAGAACTTTAGGCGACAGCTCCCTCTCGTTAGCTTCAGACATCAGGTTGCTGACAACAGTGTGCAGAAGTTCTGGCTGGTCTGGATAAAAAGCACCAGAGACAGCAGGTTGTCGAGTAGTCATTGAACCTTTCCCCCCGGGTGAGCAGCTCTATAATTATAGTCAGTGAACCGAGTGAGGCACTATTCAAGCGAGGCACAACGATGAAGAATGGAAGCCATCCGTCTCCGCCAGAGTTTTTCCCGACACAATACTGGCACACTCTGGATGATGGTCGGATTCAGTGTGATGTTTGTCCCAGAGCCTGCAAGTTGAGAGAAGGGCAGCAGGGGCTGTGCTTTGTCAGAGCCCGACATCAGGATCAGATTGTTCTGACCAGTTATGGACGATCCAGTGGTTTCTGTATTGACCCTATTGAAAAGAAACCGTTAAACCATTTTTTACCGGGCACTCCGGTTCTATCGTTTGGCACCGCTGGGTGTAATCTGGCCTGCAAATTCTGCCAGAACTGGGATATGAGTAAATCCAGAGAAATGGATACCCTGGCCGATCAGGCCATGCCGGAGCAGCTGGCTCAAGCTGCTCTTGAAACAGGTTGCCGGAGTATGGCGTTTACCTACAACGATCCGGTCATTTTTCTTGAGTACGCCAGGGATGTTGCCTTGGCAGGTCATGAAAAGGGTATTCGATCTGTGGCCGTCAGTGCCGGATACATTTGTGAAGAGCCCAGGGAGGCCTTCTTCGAGTTTATTGATGCTGCGAATATTGATCTAAAAGCCTTTAGTGAATCCTTTTATAAGAAAATCTGCGGTGGTGCTTTGCAGCCAGTTTTGGAAACACTGCAGTATCTGAAGCATGAGACAGATGTCTGGTTTGAATTAACCACTCTGTTGATTCCTGGCGAGAATGACTCAGACAATGAACTCCATGAAATGACAGAGTGGATTGTCGAACATCTGGGTGTTGATGTTCCCATCCATTTCACGGCTTTTCATCCTGACTGGAAAATGCTCAATCATTCTCATACTCCTGCTGATACCTTGACAAGAGCAAGAGGTATTGCTCTTAGCAAAGGCATTCGATACGCCTATACAGGCAATGTTCACGACAGTCGGGGAGGCAGTACCTGGTGTCACAAGTGTGGGCACATATTGATTGAAAGGGACTGGTATCAGTTGGGCGCCTGGAATCTGAATTCAGGGTGTTGTAATCACTGTGGTGAATCTGTTGGTGGTGTGTTTGAAAGTAAGGCGGGAGTTTGGGGGAGTAAAAGAATTCCTGTCAGAATGAATCCGTAAACCTGTATTGAAAGAATCAAAAGCTCTCTGCACGTTTCTATTTTTCTTCAAAAAACTTATTCCGGTCCTGCTAACGTTGATTCAGTCAGAACGCAAATACGACAATGAAATGATAGTGAATCGTTTTATTGGAAAACTGGATAACCTGCTGCGATGAACTACTTTCTGATCTGGAGGGATTTATTAACATTGCCACATGAAGATCGGGGGTAGTTGTGAACGCCAGGTACAATCTTTCTAAAGCCATAAGGCCCGTTGCACTGAGCATTATTGCGAGTGGATATCTTACACCTGTTCCGGCTGAAGCCGGAGTAGAGTCTTCGGTAAGCAGTGATAAGGATGGTAGCAGTGCCACCATCACCTATTCGAAAACGATAGAAGCCAAAGCCACTATCAATACAGATAAGGTTCATCAGCTGGGGAAAGACGGCAAGTATTACTTTGAAGCCACCGAAGTGGATCAGCTGATTAGAGAGGGTAAAGTGGTTCCGGTACAGGCTATACCGGGCACAATATCCGCTATGGCATTAACCCCTTCGGTTCCCTTTGCTCTGAATCATCTCGCCGTTGCTGACAAAATGATGATGGAGTCCAGCCTGACTGCATACGACAGTTTTACAGGTCTGACCCGGAGTATTCTAAAAGGTCGAATTCCTGCAGCCTCTATGAGTGGTGTTGAAGGCAATCTGTTGGATAAAACGCCCACCGCTTTATTGAAAGCCGAAAACGGTGATGCATCTTCTGATGTTGATTACCTGGGACAGGATGAAGATTCTAACAGTTACATGAAGTCAATGACCGATGGCGCTACGGCATTTGTCAGTGGTGACTGGTTTGGCCTGGTTGAGTTGTATGGACATTACTACGATCAGGACAAAATGAAAAATATGGCAGGTTTTAAGTCCAGTGGATACGGCATTCAGATGGGGCTTGTAAGACCTGTCAGTCAAGACTGGCTTTTGGGTGTTTATGGTGCCTGGCAGAAACTGGATGCTGATGTAAAAGGCCATAATGGTGAAGTAGATACCGGCACCTGGAGATTAGGCCCCACCCTGGCATTCAGTAAGGAGGGTTTTCATGCAGAAGCTCTGGTCACTTATAACTGGAACACGATTGACAGCAAAGTGTCCCGATACAAGGCGGATTACAAGAGTAAGGAGTGGGATGCTTATATTCGGGGGGGATACGACATCAATCTGGATGGATTGACTTCGGGTTTGACGCTGACACCGGAAGTGCAATTTCTCTATGCCAATCAGAGCCGGGATGAATACAACTGGGCCATGGGCATGGTAGGTAAGGGAACCACCAAGGGGTGGGTGTCCAGAATGGGCGGTAGCCTGACATACGACCGATTTCAGATGAATCAGCCTCTTGAGGTTAAGGCTTCTCTAGGCTGGCAGCATAATGATTATAAGCCTGATGATATCGAGTACATGAATTCAAAATACAGCTATAAAGGCTATGACGAGAACGCGGCTTATTATTCTCTGGGAATGGGCACACAGCTGACCGAGCAACTCAATATGAATATTGGCTATGCAGGTACATGGTCTGAGAATGCATTGGGTCATTACTTGCAGGCGGGTATGGAGTTCAGGTTCTAAGTAATATTATCAGCAGCACATGGATTGCCAAAACGCATCTTTACGAAGTGTTTGGGTTAACTCACTATAGGGTTTCCAATGCTAGGAGGGTTGCATAGTGAAGGGTGCAAATGACTGGGTAAAGGCGTTAGATCTTCAGCCTCATCCGGAAGGTGGCTACTTTCGGGAAACCTATCGTTCTGATGAGGTGATCTCTAAAAGTAATCTGCCTGAGAGGTTTTCAGGTGAGCGTAGCTTTTCGACGGCAATTTATTATCTCCTCAAAGGGCATGATTTTTCTGCCTTTCATCGCATTCATCAGGATGAAGTCTGGCATTTTTACGACGGTGCATCACTGACTATCCATGTTATTGCTCCTGACGGTGCTTATTCTACTGCAAAGCTGGGCAGGAATATCCTGAAAGATGAGTTGCCTCAGTTTATAGTGCCAGCAGGATGTCTGTTTGCTGTTGAAGTGAATGACCCAGCTTCATATGTTCTATCCGGTTGTACTGTGGCACCCGGTTTTGATTTTGCTGATTTCGAAATGCCTCCTGCTGAGCAGTTAATAGCTTCTTATCCTCAACATGCCTCTCTGATTGAACGATTGACACGGTAAAAACCATGAAAAAGTTTATCGTATTGCTTATCAGCCATGCTCTGGCTCTGGCCATTGGTTTTGCAGCGGGTATTTATGCTTTACCCATTTTGATAGCACCTCCTGCACCGGAAACAAAGGTTGTTGAAACAAAAGCCAAAACAGCGAAGTTTAGTGGAGAGTTTCGTCGGAACCTCAAAGGCAGTGACAGTTTGCATTGGGGAGAAGGAAAGGTTTTTGTCGGTAAAAATGCTGTCTCATTAATGGGGGAACTGGCTCCGGGGCCGGACTACAAGTTGTATCTGTCGCCTGAGTTTGTTGATAACGAAAAGGATTTTGAGCGTCTTAAATCCAAAATGGTGCGGGTAGGTGACGTCAAAACCTTTAAGAACTTTATTGTCCCTGTACCGGCGAATATTAATATCAAGTCATACAATACAGTGATTATTTGGTGCGAAACCTTTAGTCAGTTCATCACGGCTGCAAGATATCGCTGAGTGCTTGAAATAAAGTGGCAAAGGTCGGGCTTATAGTGTCTATATAAGTCCGACCGCAGAGGCTTAATTAAAAGCTTTATCCCAGTCGTCTGCATAAAGGTAGCCCAAGGTATAGGCTTCTTTTTCGTCCTGATCGATGGTCAGAAAGATGGATGAGTTGTAAGTGGACTTGTCGTGTATGTCCATAACGACAAGGTCATTATTCTGGGCTTCACCCAGTTTGTCGATGCAGGTGCTATGGGTGACCAGAATCAGGTTTTTCCCTTCTTCTTTGTATTTGAAAATATCTGCATAGAGATTTTCTTTGCACCCTTCACGCAGCCAGACTTGAGTGGTGCTACCTTCTTCGCCAAACATCAAATCAGCAGTCTGGTCTGTTCTTTTGACCGGGCTGTTGTACACGATGGTTTCCTGATTGGGCAGATGGCTGAATTCCTGCCCGACCTCTATAGCTTCTTTTTTACCCGGAACAGTTATCCCCGTTTCACCTTGCATACATTGGTTATCAGAGCGATCACAACGCTCGGCATGGCGAACCAGAGCAACAACATTGCCTTGATCCCAGTGAGTCTCAAGATCAAACAGCCTCTTTTCGTCGGAGGCCAGGCTGACAGTGGGAGCAGGCTGCAGAAAGAACCAGGCCGTGGTAGCTGACACAGCCAGTCCAGCAAGGGCAATCAATGACTTTTTCAACATAGTGAGTGTGTGCGATATTTTTTAGAAGGTGCAATGTATAGGAACAGTCCCTTCGAAAAACAGTGTTGATCAACGCAGAAAAAGCCTGACAATCTTCGGTATTACGATGAATTTATTGTGTAAGTTTTGTTTATAGTGGGGTCGTACATGACCCCCTGAAAGGTTAGAAGTGTTATTTCCCCTTTGGCATAGCCATTGCCGCAACAACGGAGCAGCACATCAGGACAGCCAGGATGATATATAGCAGCCAGAAGCTTTGGGTTTCACCGTAAACAGTGGCTATGAGCCAGTAAGCGATAACCGACATACCCAAAGCCAGAGTGTACTTGATAGCATAAAAGCGGGAGCGCCATTCTTCCGTGGAATAGTGACCAATCAACCAGTCGTTCACTGGAATCTGGGCAAATGTAGCCAGTAACAGAGCGGTTAGAGAGAATAAAAGATAAGTCTCTTTTGCTATGGAAGATAAAAGAAGGGTAAGAACCTGAAGTGAACAAATAGCCATTAGCAAACGTTTGGCTGGAATTCGATCCAGAAGCTCACCTATAGCCAGCTGGATGAAAGCGGCCAGAGTGAACATCAGGGTGGCCAGACTGCCAATACCGGTCAGGTTTGAATCAATGCTGGTTTCCAGAATTTTAGGCAGGCTGGTGGTCAGGGTCTGGAAAACCAGTCCGCCAAAGCAGGCTACTACCGCAATGCCTGCAAAAAGTCTTATCATCGCGTGTTTGTTTAGCTGCTTTGGTTTAAACGATTTTTCTTTTGAGTGTTTGCTGGACTGATTTCGCGATGCCCAGTGATATTGGAAGCCCATGGCAATTGAGCAGAGGCCCGGAATGATAAAGGCTGATTGCCAGCTTATATTTTCTGTAAGAAAAGCAGTAACAGCAGCAGCAGAAGCTAGTCCGAGGTTGCCAGCCAGTCCGTTGATGGCCAGAGCCCTGCCAGGCTTATCGCTGGTAGCAAATACCAGCGCGGTGCCTACAGGGTGATAGATAGAGGCAAAAAGGCCAATAGCACCTACACCCAATGCCAGTTGTACCGGGTTAGTTGCAAGCGCACAGAAAATAGCTGAGGCTCCCATACCGAAGAAAAACAACTTCATCATCCCTTCCCGGCTCCATCGGTCACCCAGCCACCCTGCAGGTAGAGAACCAAGGCCCAGAGCAAAGACTCCCAGACTGCCGTACTTCAGCAAATCGGCATAAGCTATATTCCACTCATTTTGCAGGGAAAGAATTACGGTAGGAAATATAAGTACGAAGAAGTGATCCAGGGCATGGCCGAGGTTCAGACTGAGAGAGTGGCTCCGGATTATGTTCATAGTGTCTCAGGGGGAAGTTGATTTTGCGGAGAGAGTCTAGCAACCAGAGATTTGTCGTATAGAATGATTCTGGACAGTTTATTGCTCAAATCGGACATCTCTATTGAATGATCCCAAAGCCCGTCGAAAGCAACTTGAATCCATTCCTCGTGCCGTTATTGTCTACGCGACGGATTATCCTGATGGGTATAGTACTGGCCTTCATCATCATCCTTTTGCCCAGTTGGTTTATGCCACGCAGGGCGTTATGGAAGTTGAAGCCCAGGAGCGCCTATGGATGATTCCTCCGGGGCGCGCTCTCTGGGTGCCCAGCAAGATTTCTCATAATGTCACAATGCACGGTGGGGCAGAAATGAGAACCCTCTATATTCGTTCAGAACAATTCCAGTCTCTGCCTTCGTCGACGCTGGTGCTGAATATCTCCCCTTTAATGAAAGAAATGATTCTTGAGGCGCTCAGGCGACCCAGGCTGTATGCGCCTGGGAGTGAAGACGAACGGTTTGTTGATGTTATGGTGGAGCAGATTCATCGACTGGAGTCAGAGGCTTTTTCATTACCGGTGTCAGAGCATCCCGTTATGAAGTCGATTTTGAATCAGATGGTTTTAAATCCAGAAGAAACCATCAGTCTTGAAAGTCTGGCCGACCAAGTTAATGTCAGTAGCCGTACACTCAGTCGCATGTTCAAGTCTGAAGTAGGGATGTCTTTTATTCAGTTTCGCCAGCAGGTGCGTTTATGCAGAGCTTTGAAGCTGTTGGCTCAGGGTTGCCCTGTTGCCAATGTGGCGGTGGATGTGGGTTTTTTCAGCCAAAGTGCGTTTATAAAGTTATTTAAACAATCTTTTGGGAAGACGCCAGGGGAATACTTTAAGTAATAGGGTGGAGTTTGAGCTCCACCCTGATTGAAGACCAACGTTAGCTGCTTTCTTTGGACAGCTCAGAAATTTCTTTCAGTCGCTCAAGCACTTTATAGTTGATGGAGCCTTTGGTGTACTGACCTTTGGTATTCAGTGAGCCCGTTTTGCAACCGGTCAGCAGTTCCATAGCTTCGTCAGCATGGCTCACTGCATAGACACTGAATTTCCCGGCTTTAACGGCATCCACCACTTTCTGGTGCAGCATCAGGTTCCTAAGATTGGTGGCAGGAATAATGACACCCTGTTCACCGGTCAACCCGCGGGCATTACAAAGATCAAAGAACCCTTCAATCTTTTCATTCACCCCACCAATGGCCTGAACTTCACCGTGCTGGTTCATGGAGCCGGTAACAGCAAAGCCCTGCTTGATGGGGGTGGCTGTCAAAGCAGAAACCAGACAGCAAAGTTCTGCCAGAGTCGCGCTGTCGCCATCAATGTAGCCGTAGGATTGTTCCATAGTCAGACTGGCAGAAATGGCCAGAGGGAATTTCTGTGCGTACTTACTACCCAGGTATCCTGTCAGGATCATGACCCCTTTAGAGTGGATAGCCTGACCCAGGGAAACTTCCCGCTCGATATCAACAATGCCTTGTGACCCTGGGTACACGGCAGCGGTAATTCTTGCCGCTGAACCAAAGCTGGTATCGCCAATGGACATGACGGTAAGGCCATTGATTTTACCGATCTTTTCACCTTCGGTATCAATCAGAATGCTGCCTTCAATCATTTCATCCAGAATCTGTTGGCTGACACGGCCTGTTCTTTCAGATTTTGCTGCCAGTGCTCGATCAATATGTTCGTTATTGATCTTGCGACCCCGACTCATGCGACGGATGAAGTCTGATTCCGCCAGCAGATCGAACAGGTCGCCGATCTTGGCAGACATCTCACCCTGATGTTCAGCCATTCTGGAACTGTGTTCTACCAGACGAGCCACGGCTGTAGCCGTCAGTGCCGGATACTTCTCGTCATCAGCACGATTTTTCAATAGCTGGGCAAAAGCATGGACAGACTCTTTGTCCCGGATAATCCGGTCATCAAAGTCCACAAGTACCCTGAACATTTCATGGAAATCCGGATCCAGTTGTTGCAGCAGATAATAAATGTCTCTCGAACCGACAAGAATAATCTTGATGTTCAGAGGTATGGACTCTGGATTCAGCGTGATGGTGTTGAGCAGTCCCATCTCGGAATAGGGTGACTCAATTGTCAACTCTTTCTCTTTCAGAGCACGCTTCAGGGCTTCCCAGACAAAAGGTTCTTCCAACAGTTTGTTGGCATCCAGTAACAGGTAGCCGCCGTTGGCTTTATGAAGGGAGCCTGGGCAGATCTGACGATAATTGGTCACCAGAGCACCCATCTCGCTGGCGTATTCAATACGCCCAAAGAGGTTCTTGTAGTTAGGATGGGATTCATAAACGACTGGAGCTGCCCCTGTTGTAGAATGACCTATCAACAGGTTGGGAGCATAGAGCTCGACCAGAGACTGACGCTTGGTGGAATCATCCTTGGATTCCATGTTGCGATCATCGGCCAGAATATCAATGACAGTGCGGTGCAGGTGATTTTTGACCGCTTCCAGATAATCCAGTACCGGCTTCTGGTTACTGTACTCTTTTTTAAGAGGTTTGAGCAGAGGCTCCATCGCCTGGTCAATGGTTTCCTGGTTCAGCTTCTGTAGTTTTTCATTGGACTCGCGCTTCCATTGAGGAAGTTCAACCAGCGAGTCGTTCAACATGGATTCCAGTTCGCTGATATCTTTATTGAACTTGGAGCGCTTTTTATCAGGAAGCTGGGCAAACTCGGTTTCGTCCATAGCCTTACCCTGATGCATAGGGGTAAAGCTAAGGGAGCCGGCTTCCCTGAATAGAGCAATGTCCCGCTTCAAAGCTTCCTGTTCAATCAGGTCAATGGCGTGATCGTAACTGCGGTTGAAGTCACGTTCTATAACGCTTTTCTTTTGCTGATAAGTGGGGTTTTCAAAAGCTGCTGGAAAGGTCAGCATCAGACTATCAATAAATTGATCGAAAGCTTTTTGCAGAGGCTCCCCTTCGCCTGCTGGCAGGGTGAGAACCTTTGGCTCACGGGTATTGTCAAAATTATTGATGTAAATCCAGTCGTCCGGTGATGTCTGGCGCTTGGCTTCAGACTCCAGGTATTTTCGCAGATAGGACATCCTGCCGGTGCCAGATTCGCCCATTACATAAATGTTGTAGCCCGTTCGATGCATGGCTACGCCAAATTGAATCGCGCTGGTAGCTCTCTCCTGGCCAAGGATGCCCACATAGTTTTCAAGATCATCGGTGGACTTGAACCCAAGCTCTTTGACCGGCTGTTTCGCAATAAGTTGACTGGTTGAAAGTTTAAGCTTTTTCACTAAGGCCTGCCGTTAACTGACGAGTTCTCTGGGTTAGGTGTTTTTGCAGAACGCTGAAAGAACAGAAAATAGAAGTTGCGTTGCTGCTTTAAGAACCTGCCGGGTAAGTAAACAATCGTCCGGCAGGTAGTCTTGTTATCCGTCTTTTCGGATAACCCGTATGAATAGCATAATGCTTTTCTCAGTCTACTGTCATGAATTCTGTTGCCAATTGCCGGATGGAAGAAAAAAGTACTGTCTTTCTTCGTATTTTTTTCATTGGTTATGGGCACTTGTTACAAGAACTTGCTTCTCATTATCTCAAAAATAGCGTTAATCTAAATGATGAGTTGTTCAGTGCCGATAGTTGAAGTAACTGCAAGTAAAAGTGTCCGATAGCTTCATATCGGTGAGTAGTACTTTCGTTTTAGGTTTTTGATAATGCATCCATTCAAAGACCCATCGCGGATTACCAGGGAATTGAGGTCATCATGGTGAGATTTCTGTCATATCTGCTATCAGCTTTAATTATTTTTTCCTGTCACAGTGTTCAGGCTTCACCACCACTGGTTAAGGAATTACAGAAACTCGTGGGCAGCTTGCCACCCGGCAGCGTTTATTCTATTCAGGTTAGGGATCCAGCCAGTGGCGAAGTGGTTTTTGAGCAGGGTGCGTCTCTTAATCTGGTCCCTGCCAGTGTCTTGAAAGTGATAACAGCCACTCTGGCTTATGAGACTCTGGGGGAAGAGTTCCAGTACAGTACTCGAATTGTTTCTCAAGACAGACCTATCCGAAAAGGCATTGTAAAAGGCCCTGTTTCCCTGACCTTCAGTGGTGACCCTTCTTTGAAAAGAAAGCATCTGGATGGAATGGTCGAGCAGATGAAAAAGAAGGGCATCAAATCTATTCATGGTGATCTCTGGCTCGATGGAGAAGTCTTTTCCGGCTATGACCGTGCTGGTGGTGTGAGCTGGGACGATCTTAATATCTGTTTTGCGGCCCCGGCTGCCGCTATGATTCTGGATCGCAACTGTTTTTATGGTTGGTTGAAGCCTGGTAAAAAAGAAGGCTCTCGTACCACTATCAAGTACGACGAATCCGACTGGTTTCTGGCTGTGGATAATCAGGTGCGTTCAAGCTCAGACAAGGACTGCCATCTTGAAATTCGCCCATCTAACGACCATGAATATCGTATTCAGGGCTGCATAAGCCCGAGGGCAAGGCCCATTCGTCTGGCTTTTTCGGTGAATGATGTGGAGAGAGCAGTCAAGCGTTATATGAAAAACCAGCTCCGCAAAAATGGCATCCAATTAAAAGGAAGAGTCATTATTGGTCGTCCCGAGCTGGAAATGTCTCAGATTCTGGCAGAACACCGCTCAGAGTTTTTGCCTCAGCTATTGAAGCCGGTTTTAAATGACTCAGACAATTTATATTCAGACAGCATTCTCAAAACAGTAGGGTATGAAACGTCTGGCAAGCCAGGTTCTTACGCCACGGGTATAGAAACAGCCCGAGAGCTTCTGGGAGGGAAAGGTGTAGGCTTTGGTTCCAGCCGGCTGGTGGATGGCTCAGGCCTTTCCCGTTACAACTTCATCAGTGCTTCAACACTGGTGGATGTTCTGATGTTTGGTTGGTCACGTTGGGGTGAGGCCAGTCCCTGGCTGGGGAATCGAGATCGAAAAGAGAAATGGCTCAAAACCGGTTATATGAGTGGCGTCAGTAGTATGGCGGGGTATGTATTTCAATCAAATGGCCGACCGCTGGTGTTTGCAGTGATTTTAAATGGGCTGATGCCCCCGTTGCCTGCCAGTCGGGAGGAGATGAAAGCTTTCCGCAAAGATATCAAATCCTTCCATCGCTCTTTTCTTAAGGCTCTCTCCAAAGGGGGAAAGGTTTGAGCTGACTTCTCTTGTATTAAGAATTTGTCTCGAAATAACTTCCTTATTTACATACGGAGTCCGTTCACCATGAAGCTTGTCGAAGGCTCGTGGTACTGGACTTCGTCTGCTCAGCCCAAACGGGTTTGAGAGGGTTTCAACAAGGAAGTTGTTTCATGACTATTCCTAAGTCAGAAATAGCTCATATTCTGAGCGTTATCCCGGGGTGGTCATTTTTACCCGAAGGCAGCTGATTTGACATGATTGGTTTGAAGTACCTGAAAAGGCTTCTATATTTTCCCTCGAACAAAATTATACTGACATCGGCTGGTAATAGACGCTTTCTGTTTTTCAAATGGGAAACTGTTTTTGAACTTCTATTGCAACAGCCTGTATCTCATATAACAAAGAATCGATTGCAGTCAGGGCGCTGGTGGTTCCTCCCTGAAAAAGCTACTTAATATATGTCTCCTTTCCAATTCTGAAGTTCATGAGTCATTAGTGAATGCACAGGGTCTTTGGGTAATAGGTATTTAACGTTGTTGCTATCTTCACGTCTGAACTTATAATGCGCCTCCACTGATCGGGGCATCGCTCTTAACGAGCCACGCAGCGAACCATTTCAAACATCGAAACAAACGGTGATTGACAATCGGATCGAAGCGCGTAGAATGCACCGCCGCTGAGACAGAAACGCAACGCTTACTGAGTTAAACGGATGCGGTCACAGCGAGTTGAAAAGCTTCATTCTTCACTACGAAAAATGATCGCTTGACAACGAGCGGCGCCACGGTAAGATGAGCGCCTCGCTGATCAGCGCCAACCGCTGAATCAGCCGATTAAAACCTTCCGGTTCTAATCGAAGTTCTTTAAAAACATATCAGACAATTCGTGTGGGCGCTTGTGCGAATGGCATCGGTCAACAAAAGCTTCGGCTTTTGAATGATTTAAAATGCTGATCAAGCAAGTGAACATACTCGTTAATTCAGCTCTCTCACAGAGAGTTAAATAAATGTGACGTTTAATTGTAAGATTGAGCAGCAGATTGCCCTCGGGCATGAAGCAAAACGATTTAAACTGAAGAGTTTGATCATGGCTCAGATTGAACGCTGGCGGCAGGCCTAACACATGCAAGTCGAGCGGTAACAGAACTAGCTTGCTAGTTGCTGACGAGCGGCGGACGGGTGCGTAACACGTAGGAATCTGCCCAATAGTGGGGGATAGCCCGGAGAAATCCGGATTAATACCGCATACGCCCTAAGGGGGAAGGCAGGGGATCTTCGGACCTTGCGCTATCGGATGAGCCTGCGTCGGATTAGCTTGTTGGTGGGGTAATGGCCTACCAAGGCGACGATCCGTAGCTGATCTGAGAGGATGATCAGCCACACTGGGACTGAGACACGGCCCAGACTCCTACGGGAGGCAGCAGTGGGGAATATTGCACAATGGGCGAAAGCCTGATGCAGCCATGCCGCGTGTGTGAAGAAGGCTCTAGGGTTGTAAAGCACTTTCAGCGAGGAGGAAAGGTTGTACGTTAATACCGTGCAGCTGTGACGTTACTCGCAGAAGAAGCACCGGCTAACTCCGTGCCAGCAGCCGCGGTAATACGGAGGGTGCAAGCGTTAATCGGAATTACTGGGCGTAAAGCGTGCGTAGGCGGCTGATTAAGTTGGGTGTGAAAGCCCCGGGCTCAACCTGGGAACTGCATCCAAAACTGATCAGCTAGAGTGCGGAAGAGGAGTGTGGAATTTCCTGTGTAGCGGTGAAATGCGTAGATATAGGAAGGAACACCAGTGGCGAAGGCGACACTCTGGTCTGACACTGACGCTGAGGTACGAAAGCGTGGGGAGCAAACAGGATTAGATACCCTGGTAGTCCACGCCGTAAACGATGTCTACTAGTCGTCGGGAATCTTGCATTCTTGGTGACGAAGCTAACGCGATAAGTAGACCGCCTGGGGAGTACGGCCGCAAGGTTAAAACTCAAATGAATTGACGGGGGCCCGCACAAGCGGTGGAGCATGTGGTTTAATTCGAAGCAACGCGAAGAACCTTACCTGGCCTTGACATCCTGCGAACTTTCTAGAGATAGATTGGTGCCTTCGGGAACGCAGTGACAGGTGCTGCATGGCTGTCGTCAGCTCGTGTCGKGAGATGTTGGGTTAAGTCCCGCAACGAGCGCAACCCTTATCCTCAGTTACCAGCACGTTATGGTGGGCACTCTGGGGAGACTGCCGGTGACAAACCGGAGGAAGGTGGGGACGACGTCAAGTCATCATGGCCCTTACGGCCAGGGCTACACACGTGCTACAATGGTGCATACAGACGGTTGCCAAGCCGCGAGGTGGAGCTAATCTGAGAAAGTGCATCGTAGTCCGGATTGGAGTCTGCAACTCGACTCCATGAAGTCGGAATCGCTAGTAATCGTGAATCAGAATGTCACGGTGAATACGTTCCCGGGCCTTGTACACACCGCCCGTCACACCATGGGAGTGGGTTGCTCCAGAAGTGGCTAGCTTAACCTTCGGGAGAGCGGTCACCACGGAGTGATTCATGACTGGGGTGAAGTCGTAACAAGGTAGCCCTAGGGGAACCTGGGGCTGGATCACCTCCTTAAACGAAGACTGACCTTCCATAAGCGTTCACACGAATTGTCTGATGAAATTGTTAAAGCATCTCTGCTCAATACGAGCGAGCATGTTCTTTAAAAGTGTGTTTAATGAATCGGTTTGAGTCTCTGACTTCGGTTGCAGACTAAGAATCGGGTCTGTAGCTCAGTTGGTTAGAGCGCACCCCTGATAAGGGTGAGGTCGGCAGTTCGAATCTGCCCAGACCCACCAATTCCTCCGGAATTGGCTGACTCAGATACGGGGCTATAGCTCAGCTGGGAGAGCGCCTGCTTTGCACGCAGGAGGTCAGCGGTTCGATCCCGCTTAGCTCCACCATTTCTTACTTAGAAATGGGGTAATCTGATCTGACTTATTCATTAAGCATATTTGCTTCTTTCTCCCGTACCTTAAGGTAAGAGCGGAGAATGCGATCTTTAACAATGTGGAATCCAAACTTAAATTAAGCTGAGTTGATTTAAGCAGTTGATTATTAATTTATTATTAATCGGTCGTTTAATGAGATTCTTGCTGAGACACTCTCAAGTATATGATCGAAAGATCATTGCTAATGTGTATGGCGATTCAGACTTCTTCGGAAGGACTGAATAAGATCGTTAAAGGTAGTTATATGATTCTGTAACTTCTTGGTTATCTAATTTATTAGATCGCTTTGGGTTATATGGTCAAGTGACTAAGCGTACACGGTGGATGCCTTGGCAGTCAGAGGCGATGAAGGACGTGGTAATCTGCGAAAAGTCTTGGGGAGCCGATAAACAGGCCCTGATCCAGGAATGTCCGAATGGGGAAACCCACTCACGTAAGTGAGTATCCTTTACCTGAATACATAGGGTTTAGGAGGCGAACCCGGGGAACTGAAACATCTAAGTACCCGGAGGAAAAGAAATCAACCGAGATTCCCCTAGTAGCGGCGAGCGAACGGGGACCAGCCCTTAAGCAATTTTTGGTTTAGCGGAACACTCTGGAAAGTGTGGCCATAGTGGGTGATAGCCCCGTACGCGAAAAGCCATTTATTGTGAAATCGAGTAGGTCGGCACACGTGAAATGTTGACTGAACATGGGGGGACCATCCTCCAAGGCTAAATACTCCTGACTGACCGATAGTGAACCAGTACCGTGAGGGAAAGGCGAAAAGAACCCCGTTGAGGGGAGTGAAATAGAACCTGAAACCGTGTACGTACAAGCAGTGGGAGCAGACTTGTTCTGTGACTGCGTACCTTTTGTATAATGGGTCAGCGACTTATTTTCTGTGGCAAGGTTAACCGAATAGGGAAGCCGTAGCGAAAGCGAGTCTTAATAGGGCGTCCAGTCGCAGTGAATAGACCCGAAACCGGGCGATCTATCCATGAGCAGGTTGAAGATCAGGTAACACTGATTGGAGGACCGAACCCACTGTCGTTGAAAAGCCAGGGGATGACTTGTGGATAGGAGTGAAAGGCTAATCAAGCCCGGAGATAGCTGGTTCTCCTCGAAAGCTATTTAGGTAGCGCCTCGTGTCTCACCATCGGGGGTAGAGCACTGTTTGGGCTAGGGGGCCATCCCGGCTTACCAACCCCATGCAAACTCCGAATACCGATGAGKGCAATCACGGGAGACACACGGCGGGTGCTAACGTCCGKCGTGGAAAGGGAAACAACCCAGACCGKCAGCTAAGGKCCCAAAGTAATAGTTAAGTGGGAAACGATGTGAGAAGGCCCAGACAGCCAGGAGGTTGGCTTAGAAGCAGCCACCCTTTAAAGAAAGCGTAATAGCTCACTGGTCGAGTCGGCTCGCGCGGAAGATGTAACGGGGCTCAAACTATTCACCGAAGCTACGGGTTCAATACTTTGTATTGAGCGGTAGAGGAGCGTTCTGTAAGCCGTTGAAGGTCAACCGGGAGGTGGGCTGGAGGTATCAGAAGTGCGAATGCTGACATGAGTAACGATAAAGGGAGTGAGATCCTCCCTCGCCGGAAGACCAAGGGTTCCTGCGCAACGCTAATCGGCGCAGGGTGAGTCGGCCCCTAAGGTGAGGTCGAAAGACGTAATCGATGGGAAACAGGTTAATATTCCTGTACCCCTTTTGACTGCGATGGAGTGACGGAGAAGGCTAGGTCAGCCCGGTGATGGTTATCCGGGTTTAAGGTCGTAGACAGTGGAATCAGGCAAATCCGGTTCCATAATGTCGAGAACTGATGACGAACTGACTACGGTCAGGAAGTGATTGATGCCAGGCTTCCAGGAAAAACTTCTAAGCTCTAGGTCAAAAGGGACCGTACCCGAAACCGACACAGGTGGTCAGGTAGAGAATACCAAGGCGCTTGAGAGAACTTGGGTGAAGGAACTAGGCAAAATGGCACCGTAACTTCGGGAGAAGGTGCGCCGCTGATGGTGATCGGACTTGCTCCGTAAGCTATCGGCGGGCGAAGATACCAGGKGGCTGCGACTGTTTATTAAAAACACAGCACTGTGCTAACACGKAAGTGGACGTATACGGTGTGACGCCTGCCCGGTGCCGGAAGGTTAATTGATGGGGTTAGCTTAGGCGAAGCTCTTGATCGAAGCCCCGGTAAACGGCGGCCGTAACTATAACGGTCCTAAGGTAGCGAAATTCCTTGTCGGGTAAGTTCCGACCTGCACGAATGGCGTAACGATGGCCACGCTGTCTCCACCCAAGACTCAGTGAAATTGAAATCGCTGTTAAGATGCAGTGTATCCGCGGCTAGACGGAAAGACCCCGTGAACCTTTACTACAGCTTCACAGTGGATCTTGATGTTGCTTGTGTAGGATAGGTGGGAGGCTTTGAAGTGTGAACGCCAGTTTGCATGGAGCCAACCTTGAAATACCACCCTGGCAATATTGAGGTTCTAACTCAGGTCCCTGATCGGGATCGAGGACATTGTGTGGTGGGTAGTTTGACTGGGGCGGTCTCCTCCCAAAGAGTAACGGAGGAGCACGAAGGTTGGCTAAGCACGGTCGGACATCGTGCGGTTAGTGTAATGGTACAAGCCAGCTTGACTGCGAGACGTACATGTCGAGCAGGKACGAAAGTAGGTCATAGTGATCCGGTGGTTCTGAATGGAAGGGCCATCGCTCAACGGATAAAAGGTACTCCGGGGATAACAGGCTGATACCGCCCAAGAGTTCACATCGACGGCGGTGTTTGGCMCCTCGATGTCGGCTCATCMCATCCTGGGGCTGAAGCCGGTCCCAAGGGTATGGCTGTTCGCCATTTAAAGKGGTACGCGAGCTGGGTTTAGAACGTCGKGAGACAGTTCGGTCCCTATCTGCCGTGGACGTTGGAAGTTTGAGGAGAGCTGCKCCTAGTACGAGAGGACCGGAGTGGACGAACCACKGGTGTTCGGGTTGTGTCGCCAGACGCATTGCCCGGTAGCTMCGTTCGGACGGGATAACCGCTGAAAGCATCTAAGCGGGAAGCCCCCTTCAAGATGAGACTTCCCTGGACCCTGAGGTCCCATAAGAGACGTTGAAGACTACGACGTTGATAGGCTGGGTGTGTAAGCGTTGTGAGGCGTTGAGCTAACCAGTACTAATGACTCGAGAGGCTTGACCATATAACGCCAAAGCGATTTAGCCATACACGGCGAGAGTGCGCAGCAAGAAGCAACTCAAACAGCTTAAGTTAAAAACGGATTCCAGAAGCTGAGATTAACATCTCAACTTCAAACCAGTTTTGCCTGGTGACCATAGAGTGTTGGAACCACCCGATCCCATCCCGAACTCGGAAGTGAAACGATACATCGCCGATGGTAGTGTGGGGTTTCCCCATGTGAGAGTAGGTCATCGCCAGGCACTAAATTTAAAGTGCTGGATTCATTCCAGCATTTTTGTTTCAAAGCATTGAACAGTAAGACTTTGAACAAGCAGAATTTGCCTGATAGCCACAGAGTGTTAGAACCACCCGATCCCATCCCGAACTCGGAAGTGAAATGACACATCGCCGATGGTAGTGTGGGGTTTCCCCATGTGAGAGTAGGTCACTGTCAGGCATCGTATAAACAAAAAGGCTCGCGAAGGAATTCGCGAGCCTTTTTGTTTATACGTTGTTTTGCAACGAGATAGTTATTATAAAGAACTCTTGTACCTCATCTGCGAACAATCATTTATCTCTGAGTTTGGGTCCGAACTCGGAAGTGACAAATTTGACTGGATCAAATTTGGACGCACTTTATGCACAGGGATGTGAGGTATGTCGATGTTGCAGGAGCGTTCATCGACCAGTGCGCCCGTAGGGTGGACTACAGGATGTAGTTCATCTAATGATGCATCGGGCCTCGTTTACGAGGCCTTGTTGAAAAATATTCAGAGCTATTTTTATCTTTGTCACGACTACATCAACAGAGTTGGCCAGACCTCAGGTATCCAGTCGAATTCGGCTTAGTTATAGCTACAAACTGAAGTGAGCTCTGTTCCAAGTCACACCACGAGCGATCAGACAGCTCCTCATCATTCATAGCCCAACGATGTAGATACCGAAACCTTCAGTTGAGAATCTGAAAACCAGTTCGCTGCTAAATCCTACTGTCAGGTCCGCCCCTTGATAGGAAAATACCTGCTCGTTGTCACTTTTCTTGGTTTGGGTGTGTATTGTTTGGCAAGGCAGTTCTTCCATATGAACAGTAACAGTAGGAATGTTTTCCTCATTAATGCTTATTTGATAGATATTGGAATGCTTCAGACAGCTTACGAGGAATGTTCCCTGAAATTCTTCGTTCTCATGATTAATGCCTGTTCCTATATATTTATTGTGCTTGAAAAGTATGATTCGTTCCCTGTGAGAACCTTATGATGTTTTGGCCAGAGAAGTTTATCATCAACTTATAAACAGTTTGAGTGCAGATGGATCTGTAAGGGCTATCAGTCTGATGATAAAGCAGAATAATCAATCAGCAGTCTTGGGCGTGGTTCTGTGTTGGTATCAGGAGAGAATAGACCTGCTCTCACGATGCAGACACAGAAACCAAGAGTTCCAACTCTCCATAAAATCGGCATTCGATGGGCTTGCCCTCTGGAATATCTGTGAACACACATAGGAATAAGGATCATTTCTGTAATCAATCCAGTCCCGACAACAGCTGTCACTGGAATCCAGACAACTTTAGGGTCGAATGAAGCTGTGCTGTTTGACGAGTTTGGGGTGGGTGTAGGAGAGACTGTCACAAGAGCATTAGAGCCGGCATCAGAAGACTGAGTCGTTTCGGATGCAGTATTGGTTGGAAATTCACTTTCTAGTGAGCTGCTTGAGATCAAAGCAAAAGTTGAGCTTGATTCCGATGGTGTGAGTGATTGCAGGGGGCTGAAATAGGATTCAGAATGATATGGATATGTTGTGGAGGGTGATACTTCAGGAGTCAATGTAAACTGGCTTGAGGAAAACAAAACCGAACTGCTATCAGCAAAAGTAGTCAGTGCCGCAGAAGGTGGAAGGCTTCTCATGGAACTCAGGTGAGCAACTGTTGAGAGAACGTCTGGAATGCTGCTGGCTGGAAGTTCTGTTATTGCCTGTGTTGTAGAGTTGATGATAGGAGGGAGCTCATTATAATGCACAGTCAGATTAACCAGGTTGGTCGTATCAACATAGATGGGTAGTTGACCCCAGTTGTTTTGATAAAGATAAATATCGCCTGTTACTTTTTCTAAATCAGACGATGAGGAGTGCTCAATACTTAAACTGCGGAACATAGAGGGATCGCCAGAAACAGTGTTGTTTCTCAATAGTCCCTGAACAGTTTGATTCATGGCGGGGAATTTCAAGTCAAAGCCTGCTATCCATCCCTGTTGAGATATGGCAGTTTGAGATTCATCCAGCAGTAGTTGGTTGTTTTGTATTGTGAATCTGGGAATTTTGGATGTAGCCAAAGCCCCTGCAGGATAGCCATGGGTAAACGTATTGTTCATGACGGTAAGATCCGTTGAGCAATCTGCACTGTCTACTTCACCAGCCATACAACCAGCAATAATCCCAGCTTTTGAAATCTGACTCATTTCCATGGTGCTGTCAGAGAGAGTAATGACACCCCTGGAGTCAGGAAGCGAGACAAAACCTGCAATCGAGTGATGACCTTCCATTCCTGCTGATCTGAAGTTCAGTTTGTGGAGGATGAGGTTATTAACAGGATTAGGAATGTCGTTAGTAATGATGCTCGTTAACCGAGGGGCTAGTCCGTCTTCATAGACAGGGTCAAAGTCGATCTGACTGAATATACTGGTACCACTGGCTGTAGTAAGTTTGAAATTAAACCAGGTATAAAGAGTTTCAAACCCGAAATTCGATGAGAATCTAATGCTCGGTTGCTTTCCATTGTCGTCTGGAACGCCTCTCAAAGCGATGTTCTCTGTAAGAGTGATGTTTCTGGCTAACGAATATCGTTGAGGTTTTAGAAAGAAGGCTGTTTGACCATCGGTATGTGAAAGCAGGGGTTCAAGGGTGTCTGGGTCCGAAACCAGCATGAACTTTTTGTACTGTCTACCGGCATTGAGTTCGTTGACAAACTGAGCACAGGAATTGGCAACTTTAGGGTCTGAAAAGTCTGAACACCTGCTAACAGCCTGACTCAATACAGTAGGCGTTGGTACAATAACCTTCTGTGGGTAGGCGTGTAAGGGTAAAAGCAGAGAGGCAAAGAGGAAGGTCAGGTGTTTTGATGCCACTTTCATGAAACTGAATCTGCATATATAAAAATTAAAATATAGATTATAAACTCAAGCCTGCAGTGCGCAGCCGGTGACAGGCATCATCGATTGAAGTCTTTATTCAAAATTTATCCAAGCTATGTGGATCTAGCGACTAGTGTGTATTGAGTCTGTCGGTAACAAACTCAAAGAGCAAAAAGATGAATACACAAGCTGATACGCAGAGTGCTCAACCTGTCTATGCCAATCCAGCGCCGCTCGGATTGATGGGCTTTGGCATGACAACTGTTCTGCTGAACATTCACAATGCCGGTTTTTATCCTCTGGCAGCGATGATTCTTGCCATGGGTTTGGCTTATGGTGGCGCAGCCCAGGTGATAGCCGGTATTCTCGAGTTCAAGAAGGGGAATACGTTTGGTCTGACGGCCTTCACTTCCTATGGGTTGTTCTGGATCAGCCTGGTACTGTTAATCGTATTTCCTGAGCAGGGTATCGGAGAGCCGACTCCGGTGGGTTATATGGGTTGGTATTTACTGCTTTGGGGTATTTTTACTGCGTTGATGTTTTTTGGCACGCTCAAAACAAACAGGGTGCTGCAGTTTGTTTTCCTGTCACTGGCCATTCTTTTCTTTTTACTGGCTGCCCGGGATTTTACAGGTTCAACGGCAATAGGGCATTTTGCCGGCTGGGAAGGTATTGTGTGTGGTGCCAGTGCCATCTACCTGGCAATGGCTGAAGTCATCAATGAGCAGTTGGGCAGAACCGTTCTGCCCATCGGTGAAGTTTAAGGCATTGGAAGATAGCCTGATCGGTATGGTGGCTGCAGGAGGGTAAAAAGGCTGCGGTTTTTACCTGAACTGCTATTTTTTGCTTGCAAGGAAGCCGGCTTTCCTTATAATCAGCCGCGTCTTCAGGGATGACATCTCTTCCCCGAAACAACGAAGTGGTGGGCGTAGCTCAGTTGGTAGAGCCCCGGATTGTGATTCCGGTGGTCGTGGGTTCGAACCCCATCGTCCACCCCACTTTTAAAAAAGCCTGACTTTATGTCAGGCTTTTTTGTATCTGAATGTCCTGATTCATAATTCTCCTGTACTTCTCCTGATCTTCATATAGCTCAAGAAAAACCCGGTATTTTTTGTCGTAGTAATCCTTCAGAGAAGCATCGGGCGTCACTATTCCTTTCTGACGACTCATGGCTTCCATCGCTTTTTCCATCGACGGATGAATACCGCAGGCAACAGATGCTGCTAGTGCGCCTGATAGTAGCATGGCGTCTGGTTCTTCGGGCATATTGGCCGGGATGCCTATTGCGTTGACGTGCTCGTGAACAAACAGTGGATTTTTGGCTAATCCACCACAGGGTCTTAGTTCGGTGAAGCAGTACCCCTGTTCACGAAGTAATTCGATATTATGTCTTGCTCCAAGAGCAATAGCCTGGATGCAGGCCAGATATGAGAGCGCCATACTCTCAATGCTCTGATCTAGCCTTAGTCCAGCGATCATGCCTTTCAGACTCATATCCAATCTGGGGCAGCGGTTACCTACAAAATAAGGTAAAAGATGTATGTCGTGTGTTAGCTGCGACAGTTTTTTGGAGCCTTCAGTCATGGCTTTCAGAGTGTCATTGAGAAATTCGTAAATCGTAGAGTTATTTCCCTCTGCCTCTTTCTGGGCAATGCTGAAAGCAGGATGGCCGGTAATAAGGTGATCAATTAATGCACCGGCTGCCGATTGCCCGACAATGTTATGGTAATAGCCTTCCAGGACGGAAGGGATAGGTCCCCAGGTCCCCATGATGGTTTGAGCCGTCGGGCTACTGGCAATATAAATAGTTGAGGTGCCCACTATCATACTGAGTCTGTTTTCCAGACGGTTCTGGGTTTCTTTTGAGTTTACTGGGCCCAGTACTGCAAGGCTGCCACCCAATCCATCAACGATACCTGTTGCTACAGGTGTTCCTGCTGTCAGCCCTAGCGCATTGGCGGAGGATACTGTCAGGCCTCCTGGTATGGGGGCGCCTATGGATAACATCTCTCCCTGTTTCAATCCCGGGTTATTGATCCCAAGGGTTTCGAGCACTTCAGTGGATTCACGGGTGACCATTGAGCACGGAGTTCTGGTGATTATGCCTGTCAGTTTCCAAGTCAAAAAATCGTAGAGGTCAAGAATAAGAGCGCATTTGGACCAATGTTCAGGGTGTATCTGCTTAAGCCACAGTATTTTGGAAAGACACATTTCAGGAATCTGTTTGCTGGGAGCAGCTTGATGAATACCTGGTTTTTTGAATCTTTCATTAATCAGTACTGACTGTTCTTGAGCGCGATGGTCCATCCAGCCCAGGATGTTAGCCTCAGGGTTTTCAGGAAGGTTGAGTGGCTTCAGATTCTGGTCGAGCAGAACCTGTGAGGCGGTGGCATCTATTCCAATTCCCTGAACAGTGACGGAAAAGGGGTATTGGGCAAGTAATTGTCCGACAGACGTAATCAGGCTGTTATAAATATCATCAGAAGATTGTTCCATTCGACCGGATGATTGCCAGAGTTTGAGAGGGCGGATGTCTTTAGCCAGTATCTTGCCATCAGGGCTGACCAGAGCGCTTCTTAAGCTGGCGGTACCCACATCAATACTAAGCAGGACATCTTGCATAGTGGCTCTCCCGGTAAGTTTTACTCATAAAACAAACGGTTCCCTGTCATAAAAATAAAAGGATAATAGTAGACGAGTGATACCGCTGGTTTAGAAGAGGAAAGGGTATGTTAATGGATTCAGCCATTGGGCATCGTGGTGTGGCTGCTCTGGCGCCTGAAAATACGTTGGCTGGCATTCAGAAGGCCGCTGATTTGGGGCTCAAGTGGATAGAGTTGGATGTCACGCTGCTGGGGGATGGTACTTCGGTCATGTTCCATGATCCCAGAATCAACCGCACCACTTCCGGGCGAGGGCATCTGAAGAACAACACGTTAGATCAATTATCCACGCTGGATGCAGGCAGTTGGTTCTCTTCAGACTTTGCGGGTGAAAAGGTGCCTACCCTGATTGAAGCACTGACGTTGATTAAAAAGTTGAACTTAAGTCTTAATCTTGAGCTCAAACCTAATCGCTGTGACCTGAAGCTTCTGGTTGAAGAAGTGGTTGCTGCGTTGGAAGCGGCAGAATTTTCTGATGAGCAGCTACTGGTTTCCAGTTTTAATCACAAAGCCCTGGTGTTGTTTCGGGCAAAATCTGGCAGTCGCATAGGTTGTCTGTTTGAGTCTCTTCCTCGTAATTGGAAGCATAAGGCCAGACAGGTCGATGCTAAAACCATTCATGTGAATGCCAGAAAGCTGAAAGAGAAAAAGGCTCTGGAAATCAAAGACGCGGGCTATGAACTCTATTGCTACACCGTTAATGACAAGGTTTTGGCTGACCAGTTAAAGGACTGGGGCGTTGATGGTGTCTTCACAGATAACCCCGGAGTGTTGGGCTGACAGAGTGCGCTGGGCACTCTGTAACACGATCAGATCAGTGTTCTGCGTCCACTTCTCTTAAGTATTTGAACAGCTTTCTGGAGGCGGCAGGTGTTTTGTCTTGCTTGGCTTCCTTTTGGGCATTTCTAACCAGTTGGCGAATATGCTGGTGATCCGCCTCCGGGTACTTCTCAAGATATTCTGTGAGAACATCGTGCCCTTCATTGATGAGGCGATCACGCCAGCGTTCCAGTTGGTGGAAGCGACGGTTGTATTCCTCACTGGTTGAATCAAGACTGTCGAAGTATTTCTGTATCGGTTCCAGATCCTGATCACGCATTAATTTACCAATAAAGCCTAAATGCCTTTTGCGGGCATTGTGGCTTTTGATGCGTTTGCTTTCATCCAGTGCTTCCCTGAGGCGTTCATTCAGGGGCAGTTTGTCCAGCATGGCTGGCTTCATATCCATCAAGCGTGAACCAATGGCTTTGAGCTCATCCATGTCACGCTTGAGTTCCGACTTACTGACATAAATGATTTCTTCAGCGTCGTCTTCAAATTCGTAGGGATCTTGATCTGACATGATTCGGGTCTATTCAAAGAGATGCTGCCATTTTACTCCAGTTAGGGGCAATCAGCCATGAGCGGTCAATACCTTCCATCATCTCTTATAAATGTTGATAGGATGCAGCCGGGCACGGCACAATAGAGCTTACACATATAAGACTGGAAGGCAGGAAATTCATGGGTGATAAAACCAATGCTGTACTGGATCCCCGCTCTGAAGAGGATCGCCTGAAGACGCTTGTTAGCGACATTCTGGATGAGGCTCGACGTCAGGGAGCTGATGCCTGTGAAGTCGGTGTCAGTTTGGATGCAGGTCTTTCCGTGGGTGTCCGGATGGGGGATGTGGAGACGGTAGAGTTTAACCGTGATCAGGGTTTTGGTATCACTGTTTATCAGGGAAAGAAGAAAGGTTCTGCCAGTACTTCGGACAGTACTCCCCAGGCTATTCGTGAAACCGTCAAAGCCGCCTGTGATATTGCCGGTTATGCGTCTGAAGATCCCTGCTCCGGTCTCGCTGAGGCTGAGCTGATGGCTAAAGATTTGCCTGAATTGGATCTTTATCATCCTTGGGGAGTAGACCCGGAAGCAGCGATTGAGCTGGCCCTGAAGTGTGAAGAGGCGGGTAGAACGTTCAGTAACAAGATCAAGAACTCTGACGGTGCCAATGTAGGTACACACCAGGGGTGTCGTGTATATGGAAACAGTCATGGTTTCATCGGCAGCTATATTTCCAGCCGTCACAGTCTCAGTTGTGTTCTGATTGGTGAGCAATCCGGTGAGATGCAGAGGGATTATTGGTACACCGTCGCTCGTTATGGGAATGATCTGGAGTCCGCTTCTGATGTGGGCCGAAAAGCTGCAGAAAGAACTATCGCCCGTCTTGGTGCAAGAAAAGTTCCAACGGGTCAGGTGCCCGTTCTGTTTGCTCCGGAAGTCGCATCAGGTCTTGTTTCTCATTTGCTGGGAGCTATTAGTGGCGGTAGTTTGTACCGACAGGCTTCTTTCCTGTTAGATCATCTGGGCAAACAGATCTTTCCGGAGTGGGTACGTATTCATGAACAGCCGCACCTGAAAAAAGCCCTGGGATCCGCCAGCTTTGATAATGATGGCTTGGCAACGCGTGCTAAAGATTTTATTTCCGGCGGTGTCCTTACGAATTATCTTCTGGGAACCTATTCCGCTCGTAAGCTGGGCATGGAAAGTACCGCCAATTCCGGTGGTGTAAATAATCTTTTCCTTGATAGCAATGCTGGTGGCAGGGAAGAGTTATTGAAACAGATGGGTACGGGTCTTCTGGTGACGGAGTTGATGGGGCAGGGCGTCAATACAGTAACCGGTGACTATTCCAGAGGGGCTGGTGGTTATTGGGTTGAAAACGGCGAGATTCAATACCCTGTTTCTGAGGTGACCATTGCCGGTAGTTTGAAAGACATGTTTATGAATATTGTTGCTGCAGGTAATGATTATGATCGCAGGGGAAATATTCAAACCGGTTCGGTACTGATTAGCGAAATGACTCTGGCTGGAGAATAAGGCTGAGGCATCGAGAGGCGTATGAGAATACGCCTCTCTTTCTGTGAAAAGCCGCCTCGAATCGATCTACTTTATTTGGGGTCCCTTTCGAATGGAATAGCATCCCATTCAGTGGGCCAGTTGACCAGTTGACCAGTTGATAGACAAAAGAAGTATTGGCCGGGTTTAAGTGCAACACAGAGTATCTTGAAGTATCCAGTGTTTGCAGAAGTGATGTTCTTGGAGCTGCCATCATCTCATTATTAAAAGCAGACGAAAGTTGCTTTTCACTCATCTGGATTGAGTTTTCTGTAACGAACTCATTGGCTTCTTCTGAAGTGCTGAGGGAGCCGCGTGCCTGATGCCAGCTTTTGTAATTGTGTTCTATGATTGCGTTTTCCAAGGCTCGTAATGCATTTTTTATTGCAATCAATTCTCTCATAGAGTTGATCTTTAGTGTTGAAAATAAATAGCTAACCAGCTCAGGATTTTTTGATGTAATAGCTGAATTGATCAGATCAGAAAAAAAACGCTGTGATAACAACTCCTGAAGCGTATCGGGGGAATTACCAAGAACCGGGTTGTAAAAAATAACGTTTATATTGTCTGGTAGCCTCAACCTGACCGCTGAATGCCAGAGTTTCAGATTGTTTTTTTCAAATAGACTTCCCCAGCATCTATGGTTGATTTTTAATAGATCCTTTTGTGGAAAGTGGTGCTGTTTTAACTGGGCTAACTGGAGTACATGGGAAAAGTAACCATGAACGAACTGTCCACCCAGGATGTCGTGGTCAAAAAAGCCACCACTGCTTGCGTAGCTGTCAGCTATTTCAGGATCGATAAAGCCCACAAATATAGGAAGAGGGTATCGATGCCAGTCCCTGAAGAAGGTGCGATGAATTGTATAGATCAGCTGTTCGGTGATATCGCTGAACACATAGAAGCTTTCTTCAGGGCTATCCAGTTTCAGTGAAATGGTGGTTTTCTTGCTTTCTGCCAGAGTTTCAATCGGGAGTCTCACAAACCTTGGGCTGGTAACATTTAAATCCTTCATCCAGTTTGTGAAGTAAGTGCTCACAAGTGATGATGGTCTTTTGTCTTCAGGAGTTAAAGCATAAACCGGATAAAAATAGGTCAGATTCTCGATATTGCTGCGACCCAACGAGATGAAGTGGGTGTGATCATAGAGTCGGGTAAGATTCATGCCCAGCTCGGCCAATAGGGGCAAGTATTCTCTGACATCTGAAATGGCTTTAACCCATTCTTTAAATTGATCCCTGCTATTTTCTTGCACAAGATCTTCGCAAACTTCAACATGTTTCTCAAAGCCCCTGGAAAAATAAGCGGCAGACATAGGGTCTGATCTTTTATTTCCATACATTAATGGCAGTGCTTTGGAAAAATAGAACAGTCGGTTTGCAGGGTTACGCAAGCTAATAAAATACTGGCCGTCTTCTATAGAATCTTCTCTTGAAGTTTGTGAGCCAGGTGTATCAGGACAGTCTCCATCATTGGCAATGCAGGATGATTGCAGAAATTCGCTTATAGTATGTTGCAGTTTTGAAAGTCTTTCCGAACTAAGTTCAACTGTTTTTTTGGTCTTTCTACCGTCTGCGTATAAATACTCAATAGTGAGGGGGTCTGAGAAGGAAAGGGATGACTGCAAGACTAGTGAAAGAGTCAGTAATAACGTCCTGTGATTTATCATTTATAGAGTGATCCAGACTTCTTAATAGGGTTTTAAAGCTGGTTATATGGAAAGCCCGAGAGAAAGTTCAAAATAATAATAAATATGTATTTATTTTAAGGGGCTAAAAACAGATTGGAGGAGGAATCAGAGGTTAATGGAGATAGGGGCGTTAGCTGTAAAAAAGGGTAGCCAAGCCTAAAAAGGATAGGAAGCCAATCACATCAGAAGCTGTAGTTAGTATTATGGTGCCAGCTAAGGCAGGATCAATTTTCAGCGACTTGAGAATAACGGGCAGGCTTGCGCCTACGACAACGGCCATGCTGAGGTTTATGACCATGGCGCAGGCAATGACCAGAGAAATGATAGGGTCTTGGAACCAAAGATAGGCAATCAGCGAGACCAGAGCCGCCCAAAGTATTCCGTTTAGAAAGCCCGCCATTAATTCACGACTGAGCAGCCAGCGGAGGTTGGTTCTACTGATCTGGCCCAGTGCCATACCTCGGATGACCAATGTCAGGGCTTGCCCCCCGGCATTACCGCCCATGCCCGCAACAATGGGCATCAGAACTGCCAGAGCAACCACTTTATCAATGGTGGCCTGAAACATGCCGATAACGGAGGCTGCGATAAAGGCTGTAATCAGATTAATGCCCAGCCAGACAGCGCGTCGGCGGGCTGTTTTCAAAGCGGGGGCGAAGGTGTCTTCGTCATCATCCAGACCCGCCATACTCATCATTGAATGTTCGGCTTCTTCCCGGATAACATCCACAACATCATCGATGGTGATACGGCCTAACAGTTGACCCTGCTCGGATACTACGGGGGCAGATACCAGATCCTGACGCTCAAACAGTTGGGCTACCTGACCGTCTTCCATATCTGCGCTGATGGGTTCGAGGTCCGTTTGCATCACTTCATAGACGGTTGCTGACGGATCTGTGGTCAAAAGGACCGATAAGGGCAGGGAGCCAATGTATTCATCCCTGCGATTGACAACAAAAAGGTTGTCTGTCATTTCAGGAATTTCCTGGTGACGCCTCAGGTAACGAAGGACGACATCCAGTGTACTGCTTGGGCGAATGGTGATGACATCGGTATTCATCAGGCCGCCAGCGGTGTCTTCCGGGTAGGAAAGAACCGCTTCAACCCGTTGTCGGTCCTGGCTGTCCATAGAGTCGAGGACTTTTCGGGTGATGGTGCCGGGCAGTTGTTGCAGAAGGTCGGCTATGTCATCAACATCCTGACCTTCTGTGATGGCTTTCAGTTCTGCAACGTTCATCCTGTCCAGAAAAAATTGTCGAACTTCGTCGCTTAATTCCTGAAGTACATCCCCTTCCATTTCACGATCAATCAGACGCCAGAGCAGGCTGCGAAGTTTGGGAGGGGAGGATTCCAGCAAGTGAGCTGCATCCGGAGCAGGCAGACCGTTCAGCATACGCCTGAGTTCAGGAGAAACACCGTGCTCCAGGGCTTCATTAAGCTCCTGAAATTCTTTGTCTCCGATACTCAGTTGTAGCTGTTGTACCATAAATACGTGCCCGGATCTCATCAGCAGAAAGTCTGAAAATGGACCTTCTGATTTGGGATTAATCAAGTCTGAATTTTGCCAGACTCCTGGCGCAGACTCAGTAAGTTTGCATGCACTTATTCATTACTTGTCTGCTCTGAATATAATGGAATGATGCAACCTGCCAGGGTTGTTTGAGATACCAGTATAAACAGAGATTTAAATAAGAGGAGGAGTCTATTCACCCTCTTCAAAAAAATCATTAATCAGATTGCAGAGCGCCGTACAGGCATCTTCTTCATCATGGCCTTCAAAGGTTAAGTCGAGGACAGAACCTTTTCCTGCTGCCAGCATCATGACCGCCATAATGCTTTTTCCATCCACTTCCCGGCCGTTAAAGCTGACTTTTACCTGACTGGCAAAAGCTGAGGTTGTGGAAACAAATTTGGATGCTGCACGTGCGTGAAGGCCAAGTTTATTAATAATGGTGATCTGCTTCTGGATCATTATTTGGAAAGCTCCCGGTGTCTGACCTGAACACAGTCAAAACGTTCTTTGAGCCAATCGCCCAGTTTTTCGCTGATAAATACAGAACGGTGCTGTCCGCCGGTACAACCGACGGCAATAGTTAGATAACTGCGCTGTCCGGATTCAAACCTTGGTAACCATTTTTCCACGAATGTGCTGAGATCTTCAAACATCTCATCCACCATGGGCTCTGCAGCCAGAAAGTCTTTTACAGGCTGATCCAGTCCGGTATAAGGTCTCAGTGCCTCGACCCAGAACGGATTTGGTAGGCAGCGGACATCAAAGACGTAGTCAGCATCCACGGGCATTCCGTGTTTGAAGCCAAAGGACTGGATCATCAGGGTCATGCTTTTGCTGGTGGAGCCACAGACACGCTGTCGAATCTGCTCCCTGATTTCATGAACGGACAGAGGTGAGGTGTCCAGCCTGATGTCAGCTTCTTCAGCCAGCGGAGCCAGGAGTTTCTTTTCCAGATTGATGGCTTCAGCCAGAGATACGTTGTCATTGCTCAGAGGGTGGCGACGACGGGTCGAACTGTATCGTTTCATCAGGCTGTCGCTGTCTGCGTCCAGAAAGATAACCTGACACTCAACGCCCTGTTTTTTCAGTTTGTCCAAAAGGGCTGGAAAGCGTTCCAGAGCTCCCGGTACATTTCGTACATCCAGGCTGACAGCCATGCGTGGAGGCTCACCCAGACTGCTCTTCAGGTTGGCAGGCAAGTCATTGAGCATGCTGGCAGGCAGGTTATCGACACAATAAAAGCCTTCATCTTCCAATGCGTGAAGGGCAGAGCTTTTGCCGGAACCTGAGCGTCCACTGATAATGATCAACTTCATGGTGTGTCCTTCCTGATTTTGTGACCGTTTAAACAGGTGGCCTGGTTGTTTTTCATAATCGTGGCTGAGCTGAATCTGGTTTTGTGCCGTGGGATCAGGATTTCAGGCTAGGTCGGCCTTAAGTCCTACGGGCTGATGAGACAGGTTTCTCACCCTGTTTTTGCGCAATAGGCGTTCGGGTGAGGCAAGTCTAACAAAACCTAATGAGATTAGAACCAGTCGCTTTCTTTTATTTCAAGCATAGTCCGGATATTTCTATCGCATGCAGTTTTGGCAATAAATAAGCAGGGAGATTTGGGCCGGAAAGGTGGGGGAAACATTTTGCCTGCTTCGTTGTCAGGCGAGCATGCAAAATGTTTTTATCTGAGTCCCGTTACACGGGACGGCAAATAATATTGTACAGCGCTTCAGGGGTTTCAGCCGCTCGCATCTGGCTGAGAAGCACTTCCGAGGTAAAACGCTCGGCCAGTGCCTGAAGGATGTTCAAATGCTCCTGGGTGTTCTCCTCCGGGACGATCAGGGCGAAGATCAGATCAACAGGTTGTTTGTCCACAGCATCAAAATCAACGGGGTCGGACAATTTGATTAAAAGTCCCGTCGGATGCTGGCAGGCGCTTGAGCGACAATGAGGCAGGGCTATACCCTTGCCTAACCCGGTCGTGCCCAGACGTTCTCTGTTAATCAGGCTATTAAATAGATCCTTGGTGTTTATGGCGGGAACATGTTCACTGATACGTTCCGCGATGATTTCCAGGATTTTCTTTTTGCTGGCCCCCTGCACACCACATAGGGTGCGCCCGGGGGTAAGAATGTTTTCGATAATCATACAACGATCGATGCTTACAGGCGGCCGCTGGCACCCTGTAGCCGGTCAAGCGTCTTCTCTTTGTGTTTAACCAATTGTCGGTCAAGTTTGTCCGACATGTCATCAATAGCAGCGTACATATCCTCAGCCTCAGCGGTTGCATTGATATCCGCCCCACGTATGTGCAGAGTCGCTTCCACTTTGTGATTCAATTTTTCGACGCTCAGGGTGACCTGAACGTTCGTAATTTGGTCAAAGTGAGCGGCAAGGCGGTCGAGTTTCTTGGTGACATAATCTTTCAGAGCTTCTGTCACCTCTACATGATGTCCACTGATGTTGACTTGCATGTAACGCTCTCCTGCTGATCCCGATTCTCGACATTGGACTGCCCCCGGGATTGTACGGGCAGCCCTGATTGAAAGTCTATCACTGTCATTGACAGTTGGCGCTGTTCTGAGACAAAAAATCTACTGGTCGATTTATGGTATAAAGGTTTATTGCCTGACCTGCAGATAAATCAGATAAGCTGCTTGCGCTCATTCGATGGAGGAATGTTCATCGATTCACGGTATTTAGCTATGGTTCGTCGAGCTACCTTGATGCCCTGATCCCCCAGTAATCCGGCAATTTTATTGTCGCTGAGTGGCTTTTTGGGACTTTCTTCTGATACCAGCTTTTTGATCAGAGCTCTGATGGCTGTGGATGAGCATTCTCCACCGGTGTCAGTACTGACATGACTTGAGAAGAAATACTTCAGTTCAAAAACGCCTCTGGGGGTATGCATGTATTTCTGGGTGGTGACCCGGGATATCGTAGATTCATGCATATCGACAGCCTGGGCGATGTCTGCCAGTACCAGTGGTTTCATAGCCTGCTCGCCCTGCTCCAGAAACTCTTTCTGAAACTCAACGATCTTGCCGGCCACCTTCAGCAGGGTTTCATTTCTGCTCTGCAGGTTTTTCAGGAACCATCGGGCTTCCTGCAGCTGGTTTTTCATAAAGACGTTGTCACGGCTGTTATTGGCCCGCTGTACCATAGAAGCGTAGCTGTTATTGATACGTAGCCTGGGCAGAGATTCAGAGTTCAGCTCAACGATCCAGCGATCCTTGATTTTAGTCACTGAAATATCCGGAGTGACATACTCTGTTTCGGTCTGGCCGATTTCTGCTCCGGGTTTGGGGTTGAGGCTCTGTACCAGATTCAGGGCTTCCCTGAGCTGATGTTCCTTGAGACGGGTGCGACGCATAATCTGGGCGTAATCGCGACTTCCCAGGGCCTGAAGGTGACTCTGGATCAGTATGCGGGCTTCTCTCAGGAAGTGGGTTTCCTTGGGAAGTTGGTCCAGTTGTACTTCGAGGCACTCTTTCAGATTAGAGCTGGCACAACCTACCGGATCAAAATGCAGAATCCGTCGTTGCATGACCTGAAGTTCTTCAAAATCCAGCTCTTCCAGCTGTTGCTGCAGTGACTGAAAAATTTCTTGCAGGGGGTGGGTCAGATAGCCATCGTTGTTAGTGGCTTCAATGACTGCCAGTCCCAGCAACCTGTCCCTGTCTGTCATTGGGGTCAGGTTTAGCTGCCATTCCAGGTAATCCTGAAGGGACTCGGAAGCTCGAGATCGGGCAAAAGGGTCGTGTTCTTCGTCTGTCGATGCTGGAAGGCTGGAATAAACTTCATCCCAGCCGGAATCCATAGGCAGGTCGTTGGGGATGCTTTCGGCCCATTCAGGCTCTTCCGGTTCCGGACTCTGCTCGGCTTTTTCGTTGAAGTCCACGGGCTGCTCGCCCTCATCTGGGGTAGAAGCGGGTTCTTCAACGGACTCTTCGGACTCCAGCATCGGATTGGATTCAAGAGCTTCCTGGATTTCCTGCTGCAGATCCAGAGTGGAAAGTTGTAGAAGCCGAATGGCCTGTTGCAGCTGAGGAGTCATGGTCAGCTGCTGGCCCATTTTTAGCTGTAAGGATGGCTTCATAGGGCAACCGTATACCTTTACTTCGATGTCTGCACTGAGGGTGCCAGGATTAGTGGCGTGAGCCCTCGGCAGTTATTTCTCAGTGCCTGCTCATTATTATGATTGGGCTACTCTCCATGTCATCGCGATTATAATCACATCTGAAGCTTCGGGGGAAGTGGATTCAGCAGGGCTGTCCGGAAAATGATGATCGTAAGGATAGCGGATTTTCCCTTATTTTCAGTTCTTATATGATTCAGAGTCAGTGGGCAGAGGTTCTCAGGGGGGATTTCAAGCGTCTTGAGATCAGCAAAAAACATCTTCTACTGGCAAATATCAGCTCACCAGTAGAAGTAAATGGAAGGATAATTAAGCGATGATTACAAACTGAACTGATGCCCAAGGTATACGTCACGTACCTTCTGATTTGCCAGAACGGTCTGGCTGTCACCTTCAGCGATGATTGTGCCCTCACTGACGATGTAAGCCTTTTCACAGATATCCAGAGTTTCCCTGACATTATGATCCGTGATCAGAACACCAATACCCCGGGTTTTCAGGTGGGTGATAATCGCTTTGATATCCCCGACTGAAATGGGGTCAACGCCGGCAAAAGGTTCATCGAGAAGAATGAATTGCGGATCGGTGCACAGGGCTCTGGCAATTTCTACTCTTCGTTTTTCACCTCCGGAAAGGCTCATACCCAGGTTATCTTTGATATGGGTGATGTTGAACTCTTCCAGCAGGGACTCCATTTTTTCCTGACGATCCTTTTTGGAAAGGTCTGAGCGAGTTTCCAGAATAGAAAGCAGATTGTCCGTTACGGTCAGTTTCCTGAAGATTGAGACTTCCTGAGGCAGGTAGCCGACACCGGCACGAGCGCGGCCGTGCATGGGCTCGTGAGTCAGATCCTGCCCGCTGAGATTGACCTTGCCGCCGTCTGCTTTGACCAGCCCGACAATCATATAGAAGCAGGTGGTCTTACCCGCACCATTGGGGCCCAGGAGTCCTACAATCTGACCACTGTCGACAGCCAGGGATACATCTTTGACCACCTGTCTGCCTTTGTAACTTTTACTGAGATGTTCTGCCTTAAGCGTTGCCATCCGGAATCTGTCATCCTGTTTAAAGGTTGGCTGTCGTGTGTCTGACAGCCATTGCAAAGCATTTGTCTGCTTGTTTCATGGGTCGTAGATAGTTGTTTGCTCATGGCTGTTTGGGTGGCCAGAAGCTATCTACTGTTTTTTCTCAGGCTTGGGTTGGTAAATCATTTTGACACGACCATCAGGGCTGCTCTTGTTTTCGCTGCCCTTGGCATTAACCGTTTGTTTGGTCAGATCGTAATCAATCCGTTCACCTGTAAAGGTATCACCCTTCTGAGTCAGCTGAGCCTGCTTGATCAGTTTAATCTTGTCGCCAGCGACCTGGTAGTCAATGGTGTGTCCCCAGGCTTGCAGGGTTCCCTGGTCTTCAGGCTGCTGCTCTTCGTAGTAAGCTCTTTTTTTATAGCCTTCCGCTACAATTTTCTGAACTTCCTGCTTGATGGAGTAGACCGTCACCTTATCGCCGGTAATCCGGGTGGTCCCCTGAATCATAACGACATCACCTTTGTATATGGAGACGCCTTTTTTGTTATCGATATCAGCGGTATTGGATTCGATCTCAATAGGTTTCTGGCGGTCAGACGGCAGGGCATTGGCCATAGTTGGAAGCAGTATCATGGCTCCCAGCATCAGATAATGTTCAATCCCTCTGCGTCGGTTCTGCTTTTCAGGCCGTGCAATAGGATTAAGGCGCTTGGTCTGTTCATGGCTTTGGCTCATGAAATCCTCTTACCCTAGACTTGAGTTTAACCAGACTCTCCTTGTAGAAAGCCTCCATTCCAATGGCGCGTGTACGACCGGTATTGTTGGTGATCAGTACCGGTCGGTCGGTAACGGCCAGCCCCTGTTCAGAGTATATGGTGATGAAATCAGTGTCCATGCGCAGCTTGTTGCCATTGCTGAGATCGGTTTGAGTCATCACTACGTCATCCCAGAGTTCAATATCCTGATTGCCGGGTAATAGCTTGCCATTGAGTGCGTCGGCCACCAGAGGTTTTTTGGGGTCGCTGAAGCTTTCCAGGTGGGGGGTCTGCAGCAGCGTTGTATCGTTATGGGGATAGTGAGTAATGCTGTTTGAGGTCAATGTGTAATTCAGTTCACCGGTTTCGTTGTACTGAGTGATTTGGGTATTGATGAGGTAGTAATCAGCATTTTTCCGGATTAACGGCTGCTTCTTCTGTGCACCGACATGAAGGTTGCTGTCATAGGCCCAATAGCCAATGCCGACAAAAGTCAGCATCAGAAAAGCAATCAGTATCGAGTTCCGATTGGGCATCAGGTGTCAGGCTCCGGGTCACTATCAGGCCGGGGTCTGTCGTTTTCAGAGTCCGGCAAAAAACGGCTATAAAGGAAAATGGCGCTTGATTCGAGGATGCAGCAGCATTTTCGTAGCAAATGAGTACAGTCTATCATGATTTTTTTTGATCATCAGGAACCGCCAGAGAATGTTTTCAATTGCTAGACACTCTACTGTCGGCCTTCGGGAATCAGAGTTAAACGATAGAACTTGATTGAAAAATACTTAAATAAAAATGTCGTTGCAGTGCATTAACCCTGCAACGGCATTGAATACTTCACTGTAAGTTTACTTCAGGTAACTGCTCAGCATGTCATCCAGTCTGCCTTTGGCTGAGAGAATGAAGTCACAGAACTCTCTGGCAGCGCCTTCTCCACCACGGTTCATAGTGCTGGCAGGTGAATGCTCACGAACATAGTAGTGCCCGTTGGGAACTGTGCAACCAAAGCCTACTTGTCTGATGGCCGGGAGGTCAGGAAGGTCGTCACCAATGTAAGCAACTTCTTCAAGACTCAAGCCTTGTCCTTCTTCCTGTAACAGTTCATTCAAGGCTACAAATTTGTCTTCGCGACCCTGATAAAGAAAATCGACCCCCAGATCTGAAGCTCGTTTTTCTACAAAGACTGAACGACGGCCGGTAATAATGGCTGTTTTTACACCGGCCTGTTTGAGCATTTTCAGCCCATGGCCATCCAGGGTGTTAAAGATCTTCATGGCTTCGCCATTTTCACCAAACAGCAGTTTGCCATCAGTGAGGACACCATCTACATCAAATACGGCCAGTTTTACTTTGGCGGCAGCGGATTGCAGGGAGGAACTGATCATACAACACCAGCCTTCAGTAAGTCGTGCATGTTAATGGCGCCTATCAGCTCGTTCTCGTCATCAACACAGATCAGGGCGTTAATCTTTCGATCATCCATGATTTTCAGGGCTTCTGCAGCCAGAATTTCCGGGTGGATCGTTTTACAGTGGCCTGTCATGACGTCATCAATGCGGGTCGATTTGGGATCGACGCCTTTGTCCAGGGCACGTCGAAGATCGCCGTCAGTGAAAATGCCAATGACGTGACGTTTGTCGTCAACAATGGCGGTCATGCCGAGACCTTTACGGGTGACTTCCAGTAGAGCGTCACCCATTGGAGTGCCTAATGATACTTCAGGAACACGGGAGCCACTGTGCATGATGTCTTTCACTTTCAATAGCAGGCGTTTGCCCAGAGAACCACCAGGGTGAGAAAAAGCAAAATCTTCAGCGGTAAAACCACGGGCTTCCAACAGGGCAATGGCCAGGGCATCCCCCATGACCAGAGCGGTAGTGGTGCTGGAGGTAGGTGCCAGATCCAGAGGGCAGGCTTCTTTTTCAACACTGGTGTTCAGGTGGGCTTCCGCATCTTTGGCCAGTGTGGAGTCGGGATTGCCGGTCATACTGATCAGGGGGGTACCCAGCCTTTTTAGCAGAGGCAGAAGAGTAATGACTTCGCTGGTTTCGCCAGAGTTGGAGAGGGCTAATACAACATCGTCACGGGTGACCATTCCCATGTCGCCGTGGCTGGCTTCTCCCGGGTGTACAAAGTAGGCTGGGGTTCCGGTGCTTGCCAGTGTTGCCGCCAGCTTGCGGGCAATATGTCCGGACTTGCCCATGCCAACGACAATAACGCGGCCGCGGCACTCCAGCATGACCCGGCATGCTTTGGCAAAGCTGCTGTCGATCCTGTCGATCAGGCTCTGAACAGCTTCCAGTTCCATGGTGATGGTGCGGCGACCAATTGAGATAAACGGCTCGTCAGTAGTCATATTGCATACAGATTGGTTGTGACTGGCCTATTCTATAGTGCCTTTTGTCACAGTAACAGCACAGGATAGCAGGATTAGAGCCTGCTTTGCGCAAACAGTTCCTTTCTGCTCGTATTGAGGGCGAAGGGAGCTGGTTTACGGGATTCGTGATGGAATGGCATCCATCGGTAACGCTGCGAAATAGAGCAGCGTTGCGAGCAGTCCTGGCCAAAGCTGTGCAACTGTTTGCCCTTGTCCTGTAACCCAGTGGTCGAACTGCTGCTCCATAGTAGTATCAATGCCTTTCCGCACTGTTGGATAATAAAAGCAGGGAGGGGCATCCGGGTCATCATCTGGATATGAACCGGATGAACAAACCTGGGGCGAGCTCATCAGGCCTCTGCAAGCAGGGCTCTCAATAATATAAGTACTCAAAACGGCTGGTATGCACATACCTTCTGTGCAGTGAGTCAGCTTGATACGGCTCTGTAGTAGATAATGCTTTAGCTTACTGGCTACAAGCAGTTTGATGCTGGAGGCATCGGAAAGAGGCCAGCTGATATGTTTGACAGTACATACACCTGCTTTCATATAGGGCAAAACATCCTTTTCTACGCCGTTTCCCCAGGCTCTGATCACTTTGACCTTGCCCTTAAGGTAACTTAATACCTTGAATTTGAAATCCTCGCCGTTGTCGGCACAGCATCGAGCCCTGGGCATAAGGATGGGGCCTGGGGGAAGCCCATGCTCCTTGAACCAGGTACGAATCATATGACCATCTTCCTGTTCCTTGCTGGTCAGGAATACCACCAGTAATCCTGATGCAATGTCTTCCTTGATGGCTCTTAAGACAGGGGAAAATGGGTCTCTTGCATCTTTGGCCTTCTTTTTTTCAAGTTTGTATTTGGCCTGAACAGTGCCCCCTATATCGTAAAAGACAGCTTCTTTAGCTTCTCCAAAGGGCAAAACCGTGACCAGTTGCCGGCTTTCATGAATACCTGTTTGTCCTTCTAACCGAGTTCTGAAAACGATTCTTTGAATATCGTTGCTGGGAGGTAAGTGGGGGAGCTTCACGCGAATATGGCCAGTGTTGCCCGACTTAACACCTTCTTTATCAAAGTCGGCATCATGCCATGTGGTTCCATCGGTGGACCATTCTATATGGCCATCTACAGGCTGAAGCTCTGGTCCATTAAGAATCAGCAACACCGTTAACGGCTCAGTTACCAGATCTACCTGGCTGACGAGCAGGTCGGAACCCGCAGAATAAAACCCAAGGCTTTTGTCTGAGACAGCGCCTGGAGACAAGGTCATAAGTTGATTCAGCTGTTCAAGATCATCCTGAGACCAAACCTTATGAATCAGGGTGAAGCAGGCCAGCACAATCCATAATGCATTTTTTATTAAATTCATCTGTCCGTTACGTGCTCTGAGAATCAGATTCTTGAAAATCAGGTAAGCATAGACAGATATAAACAGACTCGTTGAAAAAACGGTCAGTTATGGCAGTTGGATTGGAAAGGGGAGAGGAGTCGATGACAGGGCTGATTGGAATCAGCCCCGAAAGCCCATGAAAGGTGTCAGTGCTGAATGAAGAGCCAGGCTCCATATGAACAGTAGATAGACAGCAGAACAATGCCGGTCACTCGGCCAATATGTCTGGGTTGTTTACCAAACAGGCAGAGCAGGGCCAGCAAGACGGTCATCCCCAGCATGACCGGATAATCTCTTAAAATGACGGCCTGTTCCAGCCCGCCGGGAGCCACCAGGCCAGGCATGGAAAGGACGGCCAGGAGGTTGAAAATATTGGAGCCAATCACATTGCCCAGGGCAATATCATGATGGCCTTTCAAGGCACTGGTCACCGATGCGGCCAGTTCTGGCAGGCTGGTGCCAATGGCAACAATGGTCAGTCCAATAATCAGGTCGCTGATGCCCATCATCTGGGCGATCTCTGTGGCTCCCCAGACCAGCAGCTGTGAACTGCCCAGCAATAGGAGAAGTCCTGAACCCAGCATGAACCAGGCTTTGCCTGGAGACAGTTCAGGGATTTCCTCGTCTTCAACCAGAGGCTCTTCTGGATGCTGCTTCTGCCAACGGATCATCAGGTAGAGGGTGATAAACAAACCTGACAGCAGAATCAAACCATCAATTCGGCCTAGGTAGCCATTGGCGACACAGATGCCGGCAATAATGGTAATGACCAGTAAAAGAGGGATTTCTCTTTTGGCTAATGCTGCTTTGACCGGGAGAGGTGCGATCAGAGCAGTAATACCCAGCACCAGGCCCATATTGGCAATGTTGGAACCCATTGCGTTGCCCACTGCCAGACCGGGAAAGCCCTGCAAGGCTGCCATCAGTGAAACCAGAATTTCAGGGGCGGAGGTGCCAATAGAGACCACGGTCAGGCCGATCAGCATTCTCGACACATTCATGTTACTGGCCGTTGCCGCGGCACCTGCTACGAAACGGTCGGCACTCCAGGTCAGAATGACGAAGCCAACTAGAATGGCTGCAAGGGCAGTGAGCATAGGATAATTTCTCTTTTCTTATTCAGGGTGGCAAAAGTAATGGGGTGCTTTTTTTTCACATAAAGAGCAGCAAGATTGTTTGTCTTTAGTGTCAGTTGTTATGAAAAAACCGTTGTTAGAAAAGAAACAGTCATTTCCCGGGCGCATTAGTTTATTCGGCATTGGGAACTCATTCCAGCAATAACCCATAAATAGGATTAAGTTTTTGAAGGCTGAAGAAAGCGTAAATGACCGGTAAAAAACCATCAGATCACCCGTTTGGATATCGTGAGTCCGTTCAGGATGTGTTCAGATGGTTCAAAAGACAACAGAAAGTCGCCATAATTAGTGACAGGTCAGTAGTTAACTGTCAGGGAAAAACGGTTGCTATTGAGTGCAGTCCAAACAGATGCAAGGAATCGCCTTCCAATGACTGAGGCAAGTGATAACTTTATAGAGATCCGTGGTTTGACGTTTCATCGCGGCGATCGAACTATTTTTAATAATGTTGATATCACCATTCCCAGAGGAAAGGTGGTGGGTATCATGGGACCTTCCGGTACCGGTAAAACAACTTTATTACGTTTGATTGGGCGTCAGCTTCGTCCTGATTCCGGACAGATTTTTGTGGATGGGCAAAACCTGGATTTGCTCAGCAGGGAAGAATTGTTTCGTACCCGTCGTAAAATGGGCATGCTTTTTCAGAGTGGCGCACTGTTTACGGATCTGTCGGTATTTGAAAATGTAGCCTTTCCGTTGCGTATCCATACCAAACTGGCTGAACCGATGATTCGGGATATTGTCTTCATGAAGCTGGAAGCCGTTGGCCTCAGGGGAGCCTGGTCGCTGATGCCGGCTGAGCTTTCCGGTGGTATGAATCGAAGAGTGGCTCTGGCCAGGGCCATTGCCCTTGATCCAGCCATGGTTATGTATGATGAGCCCTTCGTTGGTCAGGACCCTATTGCTATGGGGGTGCTGGTGAAACTGATAAGAATGCTGAATGATGCGCTGAAAATTACCAGCGTTGTGGTCTCTCATGATCTCAATGAAACGGCATCAATTTCTGACTATCTCTATCTGATAGCTGACGGTGAAGTCATTGGTCAGGGAGAGCCCGATAGCCTGATGAACTCCGATGACTCCAGAGTGAAACAGTTTATGAATGGACTCTCTGATGGTCCGGTGCCTTTCCACTATCCGGCACCTGACTATAAAAAAGCATTGCTCGGCGGGGAGGTTGGATGAGCATTGGAATTCTAGACAGGGTTGCACAGCTCGGCCGTTTTGGGCTGGATCAGATCCAGTCTATCGGTCGGGCGGGTGTCTTCCTGATTTTGGCGATCTTCTCCAGAGCAGGGTTTAGCAATCGCTTCTCACTACTGACACAACAGTTATACAGCGTTGGTGTCATGTCGCTCATTATTGTGACAGTGTCGGGTTTATTCATCGGCATGGTGTTGGCGCTGCAGGGATATAACATCCTGATTCGTTATGGCTCTGAAGATGCTGTGGGTCAAATGGTTGCCCTGAGTCTTCTCAGAGAACTGGGCCCTGTTGTGACCGCACTTCTGTTTGCTGGACGAGCAGGCTCAGCCCTGACTGCAGAAATTGGTTTGATGAAAACTACTGAGCAGCTATCCAGTATGGAGATGATTGGTGTTGATCCTCTCAAGCGAGTGATTGCGCCAAGATTCTGGGCAGGGGTTATTTCCATGCCTCTACTGGCGGCTATTTTCAGTCTGGTGGGTATTTTGGGCGCTGTTATGGTGGGCGTTGACTGGTTGGGCATTTATGAAGGCTCTTTCTGGTCCAGTATGCAGGCTTCCGTCAGTCTGGTGGCGGATATAGGTAATGGACTGATTAAGAGTCTTGTCTTTGGTTTTGTCGTGACCTGGATTGCAGTCTTCCAGGGGTATGATGCCATTCCCACTTCTGAGGGTGTCAGCCGAGCAACAACAAGGACTGTTGTTTATTCTTCCCTGGCCATATTGGGGCTGGATTTCATTTTGACCGCTGTCATGTTTGGAGAACTCTAAGATGCGGATGAGAACAGTAGAGATAAGCGTCGGCGGATTTATGTTGGCAGGAATGCTGGCGCTGGTGGTGTTGGCATTAAAAGTCAGTGGACTGTCTCTGGAAAGTGGCAAACAGACTTACAGTGTGACCGGCATGTTTGACAATACCGGAACCCTGAAGCCTAGAGCCAAGGTGGCCCTGGCGGGTGTTATCATTGGTCGGGTGACAAAGGTTGAACTGGATAAGCAGACCTATATGGCCAAGGTTGAAATGGAAATCGACTCCAATGTCGATAACATTCCCATAGACAGCACCGCCTCGATCGTGACAGCAGGTTTGTTGGGTGAAAAGTATATTGGTATCAGTATTGGCGGCGATATCGATTACATTAAGGACGGTGGTCGCTTCGAAGATACCCAGTCAGCCGTTATACTGGAAGAGTTGATTGGGAAATTCCTTCTGGGGTCCGTCAGCGACGAATAAAGAAGAGTGAAGTTTAAACTCGACAGGCTACACCGGAGTTGTGTAGTGGCTTCATAGAGCGCAGTGCAAAGCAGTACCAACCTGGAAATAAAGCCTGCATATAAAGATGGAATCAAGAATGAAAATGGTAAAGTCTGTTCAACAATTCCTGATGGCTCTGGCGTGCCTGATGATGGCTGTGGTGGCGAATGCAGCTCCTGCTCCATTGCAACCGCCCGAAATCGAAGTAAAAAAGATCACTTCTGAATTGTTGGATACGTTCAATAAGAACAAGGAACAGTACAAGAAAGATCCGGATGGTTTTTTCAAAGAAGTGGATCGTCTGTTGTCACCTGTGGTGGCATTTGATCAGGTAGCCCGCTATGTCATGGGTAAATACGCACACCGCAGTCCGGATCAGGTGGTTAAGTTCGAATCCGCTTTTAAAGACAGTCTGATTCGTTTTTATGGTAAGGCCCTGTTATCTCTGGACGATACCAGCCTGGCCATTGACAGTGTCGATAAAACTTCGCCGGAAGTCCTGAAGAACTATCAGGAAGGCAAGAGCAGTCGTATACCGGTTAAGATGAAAGTGCGTACCAGCAACAGTACTGTTGAGATTTTTTATTCAATGGTTCACGTTGACGGCCGCTGGAAGCTGCGTAACGTAACCATCGAAGGCATTAACGTTGCCAAACAGTTCCAGAGCCAGTTTGCAGATGCTATCAACAAGCATAAGAAAGTGCCTTACGTAGTTGAGAACTGGGCATCCATCATGTCTGCTTCTGCTGACAAGGATAAGAAGTAATTTCACTTCAATCAGGAATTAAGAATTATGCAGCTTGAACGATTGGCTCCGGGGCAGTTTTCTCTGAATGGTATTGTCAATTTTGATAATGCTGTTGAAGTAGAGAGTGAAGGTCGCAAGCTGCTGGAAAAAGACATCGGCTCCGGCGGTGTTTTGAGAGTGAGTCTGGCCAACTTGCTTAAGGGCGACAGTTCTACCCTTTCTGTTTGCCTCTCCTGGATCCGGCTGGCTCAGGAAAAAGGCGGCCACCTTTGCCTTTCTGATATGCCAGAGGAACTTGCAGCCCTGGCGAGGGTCTGTGGAGTAGAGCCGATTTTGCAGGAAAGTACCTGTTCATAGTTGCTTTTCTTTAAAACAGGCGGCTCCTGGACATCCGATAAATTCAGGCTGCAGATTGTCTATTTACTGCCAGTCCTCCCCGCTAGGACTGGTCAGTACAGCCAATGTCCGATATGATTCATCAATTTGCCCGCAAGCATACCCTTAGGGGTACCTTGTTGAATGGCTGTTGGCTCAGGTCTGATGGTTGCATCGGATCACGAATTTTTCATGAAAATGCCGCTGTTTAGCGGTGTTTTTGTGCTAATGATTAAGGCATGAGACGGCTTTTCCGGCTCATGACTGTTTTGAGAGGTGAATGCATGCAAGCCACCGAAGTGAAGGCGCTGCTGGAAGAGAGTATCCCCGGGTCAGAAGTTTTGGTAGAAGGAGAAGGGTGTGACTTTCGCCTGACCATTATCAGTGACCAGTTTGAAGGGGCTTTGCCTGTAAAGCGTCAGCAGATGGTTTACAAGCATCTGAATGACCTGATTGCCAGTGGTGCCATTCATGCGGTGACCATGACCACCCAGACCCCTTCCGAAGCCCAACGCCAAGCCTAACCAGCAGATCACAGGTGAAACTATGATGGATAAACTGATTATCACTGGTGGTACGCGTCTGGATGGCGAAATCCGTATCTCCGGTGCTAAGAACTCCGCACTGCCTATTCTGGCCGCCACTCTGCTGGCAGACGATCCCGTTACCGTCTGCAATCTGCCTCACTTGCACGATATTACCACCATGTTTGAGCTGTTCGGCTGCATGGGTATTGACCTGATGGTGGATGAACGTATGAACGTTGAAGTTCATGCCAGCACCATCAAGCAGCTGCGCGCTCCTTATGAGCTGGTAAAAACCATGCGTGCTTCCATTCTGGTACTAGGGCCTCTGCTTGCGCGCTTTGGTCGTGCAGAAGTTTCCCTGCCAGGCGGTTGTGCCATTGGCAGCCGTCCTGTAGATCTTCATGTAAAAGGTCTGCAGGCTATGGGGGCAGACATTGTCGTTGAAGATGGTTACATCAAAGCCAGTGTTAAGGATCGCCTGAAAGGTGCCCGTATCTTTATGGATACGGTGACGGTAACCGGCACTGAAAACATTCTTATGGCCGCCTGTCTGGCCGATGGTGAAACCATCATTGAGAATGCAGCCCGTGAACCCGAAGTAGTGGATCTGGCTGAATGCCTGATGACTATGGGAGCCAAGATTGAGGGCGCAGGCACTGATGTAATCCGTGTTCAAGGAGTTGAGCGCCTGAAAGGTTGCACATACTCAGTACTGCCGGATCGTATTGAAACCGGTACTTACCTGATCGCTGCTGCTGCCACTGGTGGTCGTGTTCGACTCAAGGACACTCAGCCAGATCTGCTGGATGCCATCCTGATCAAACTGCGTGAAGCCGGTGCTTCCGTAGAGTGGGGTGAGGACTGGATCGAGCTGGACATGAAAGGTAAACGTCCAGGCGCGATAGACCTCAAGACCGCACCTTATCCTGCTATGCCAACCGATATTCAGGCTCAGTTCACTGCGTTGAACCTGATCTCTGAAGGTGTGGGCAGCATCACAGAAACCGTTTTTGAAAACCGCTTCATGCATGTTCAGGAAATGAAACGCATGGGCGCTGACGTCAAAGTGGAAGGCAATACGGTTGTGATCAAAGGGGTGGATTCCCTGAAAGCCGCTCCGGTTATGGCAACAGACCTCAGGGCTTCAGCCAGTCTGGTCATTGCCGGCCTGATTGCTGAAGGCGACACTGTGGTTGAGCGTATCTACCACATTGACCGTGGTTACGAATGTATCGAAGAGAAGCTTCAGCAGCTGGGCGCGAAAATTCGTCGTGTTCCTGCCTGATTGACCTTCCTCCGGGAGGCTGTAATCAGCCTCCCATTGTTTCTGTTTTAACTTCAGCTTTACCCTTTCCGACTTTTTCTCTGATAAAAAGCGAAAAATTCCCTGTCAGCACGGCTTTGAACCCCTCACGTTATCTCTGGTTTGGTGTAAACTACGCAACTTAACGCGAAGGAAGCCTGTCCCAGATGTCCAGCCAGATCACAATAGCGCTTTCCAAAGGGCGCATACTCAAAGACACACTGCCGCTTCTCAAGGCAGCCGGCATTGAATTAGCTGAAGATCCTGCCAAGAGCCGGAAGCTCATCATTTCTACCACACATCCAGACGTCAATTTGCTGATTGTCAGAGCCAGCGATGTGCCCACCTATGTTGAATATGGTGCTGCAGATGTGGGAGTCGCAGGTAAGGATGTGCTGCTGGAACATGGATCGACAGAGCTTTATGAACCTTTGGATCTCAAGATTGCCCAATGTAAGTTGATGACAGCGGGTAAAACGGGTTTTGAAGAGCCTGCAACAGGGCGTATCAAGGTAGCGACCAAGTTTGTCAATGTGGCCAAGCGCTACTATGCCTCGCAAGGGCGTCAGGCCGATATTATCAAGCTCTACGGTTCTATGGAGCTGGCGCCCCTTGTGGGTCTCGCTGACATCATTGTTGATGTGGTGGATACCGGCAATACCCTCAGAGCCAATGGGCTGGAACCAAGGGAACTGATCACTCATGTATCTTCCAGACTGGTTGTGAACAAAGCTTCCATGAAGGTGAAGTTTGAAGCCATCAATGCACTGATTCAGCAGCTGAGTGCTGCAGTTGATGCCTAATGCAGCCAAGCGTTAATGCTCATAGATGCTCCGTTCATCCTGAGCTTGTCGAAGGATGCTGATAATGCACTTCGACAGGCTCAGTGCGAACGGTATGGGACTTAACGCTTAGCTCACGTAAGAGTCTGATATTCACAACTGATAAGAAGTGCAACGGAGTAATTCGATGAATGCGAACCCTGTGCAACTGAGCTACGAGAACCAGGACTTTAATGAGCAGCTGGATCATCTGCTGGCCTGGGAAAGTGTCTCTGATGAAGAGGTTCAGCAGCGGGTAAAACATATTATCGCTGAAGTGCGCTCCCGCGGAGATGATGCCCTCGTGGAGTTCACCAATCGTTTTGATCGTCTGTCTGTGTCCAGTATGGAAGAGCTGACCCTGGGCGAAGAGCAACTCCAGAAAGCTCTGGAAACGATTCCAGAGGAGCAGAGACAAGCACTTGAGGTAGCTGCCAACCGGATCAGAAGTTATCACGAGCGCCAAGTGCAACCTTCCTGGACCTACGAGGAAGACGATGGAACCCTGCTTGGGCAACAGGTGTTGCCTATGGATCGGGTCGGCCTTTACGTGCCTGGTGGAAAGGCATCCTACCCGTCATCGGTCATGATGAATGCCATTCCAGCCCATGTGGCAGGCGTTAAAGAAATTATTATGGTTGTGCCCACACCGGATGGTGTAGTGAACGACATGGTTCTGGCAGCAGCAGCGGTAGCGGGTGTCAAGAAAGTATTTACAGTGGGCGGCGCGCAGGCTGTTGCAGCACTGGCTTATGGAACAGAAACCGTTCCGGGTGTGGATAAAATAGTTGGCCCTGGCAATATATATGTGGCCACAGCGAAGCGCGAAGTATTTGGTCAGGTCGGTATAGATATGATCGCAGGCCCATCTGAAATCATGGTAGTGTGCGATGGTCGTACAGATCCGGACTGGATTGCCATGGATCTTTTCTCCCAGGCTGAACATGATGAAGATGCTCAGTCCATTCTGGTCTCACCTGATCAGGCGTTTCTGGATCAGGTTCTGGAAAGCATGCGCAGATTGTTGCCTGAAATGGAACGTAAGCAAATCATTGCCGAATCTATGAACAACAGAGGCATAATGATCCATGTTCCGGACATGAAAGCCGCTTGTGAAGTCACCAACCGAATTGCTCCGGAGCACTTGGAACTGTCAGTAGAAGATCCCCAGGCTCTGTTGGCTGATATCCGTCACGCAGGCGCTATTTTTATGGGACGCTACACCGCTGAAGCTCTGGGTGATTATTGTGCTGGCCCCAACCACGTCTTGCCTACTTCAGGCACTGCAAGGTTCTCTTCACCGCTGGGTGTTTACGACTTTCAGAAGCGCTCTTCACTGATTCATTTCTCACCAGAAGGCGCTTCAGAAATGGGTAAAGTGGCTTCTGTATTGGCTCGTGGCGAGTCTCTGACAGCTCATGCCCGTTCAGCAGAATACCGTATCAAGAAATAAACCATTGAAATGACATTCAATCTTGGTTCAGTTCCCACCAGCCTTTTGTGAAGGCTGGTGGGCTCAGATTGAGAAGAAATTGTCAAATTAAGTTTGAGCTATTCTACTTTGCCCGACAACAAAATGGGTTTGATCTATTTGATTAGGGTTTCTACGTATTAGTAATCCAGCGTAAGCTCTTTCGATTTATCTAGAATAGTTATTGATTTTGGTAATGCGCTGGAATCAATTGCTCTTGAATAATACTCAAACAAACTAACATCTCCTATTAATGAATAGTCTGTTCCAGTATCTCCTCCTATCCCTACGCTAAGTGGGTTTGTCGTTGCTGGCGAGAAATTAGTAGACGTACTTACTGGTGATGTAACGCCACTAAAATCGTTACCATTAGCATCAGTCACAAATAATGACAAAGTGCCACTGTTATCATTAATGCCTGTTTTTTTAAAACGGACAGTAGCATTAACATATTGATTACTAGGCATTGTAAAACCGGGTGCTCTTAATAGTTTCCAATCACTATTATCGCCAGAACCCACCCACGCTTCGAGTTCTCCGCCTGGGGTTATATAGAGCATGTAACCATAAAGATCACCATTATCATTGTTACGAGACGTAAAAACTGATTGATAATTACCTGTTGCGCCAGAACTTCTAAAACGCGCCTTTGCGGTAAAAGACTCAGCATTTAGTTTTGCTTGGTGAGCCACTTTAGTTTTTGTAAATGTATTCAGGTCAATACTAGATCCAGGTGTACACTCTACATCACTAAATCCTATGCCAGTAATTTCAGCATCTGCCCCTCTTTTCAGCTTGTTGAGTTCTACAATAATAACATTATCATCATGTTTAAACTGGGCTTTACCCCCATGCCAGCTCGTTATAGGAGCAGCTAATGGTGATGGTCCTCCTGAACCACTAGTAGCCCAGAAATTGTCCGGAAAAGCCAATGAAATACCTACACCATTTAAACCTTTGAGATCAGGTATCCATTCGCTAGTTAAACCGTCATCAAGTGGGTAAAATGGAACCTCTGTAGTTCCATTAGAAGTGTTTTTGGGGGTCTCTAATGCAGTAATATATTCAAGATCGTAATCAGGATAAGCACTTCCATAGCTCTCAGTCAGTGACTCATTACCTACAGCAAAAGCAACACCATCAAACGGATTTAAAACACCGCCAGGGGTATACGAGTATGTTGAACCATTGGATACAGCTAATGAAATATTTGTGATCAGATTAAAAGAGTAAACATTTTCATGGGCAGCCAAAAAGAATTGAGCACTAGAAGGTGCAGCTTCTATCGTTAAGGTGACCGGTTGGCACATGGATACTTGAAAATGAGATTCAGGTGCTCCGCCTTCGATTCTTGTAACAACCCCTTTTGCTGTATAAGTAACTGCTTGAGCTTGAATAGCTATCGCAGATATAAGTATAAATAGTGATTTCTTCATATTATTTACCTTTGTAAATTAATGGCTTTTTATTATCTGTATTATGCTAATTTAAATTCAGTGTTAGTTGGCACTTGCAGTTATGCATTATGTAAAATAGATGACATAATAAGCCAAATTCGGCCAGTACGCTGGGATGAATCGGTAAGAGATTAAAGATGACAGTCGTTTATCCGCTAACAGAAGCAACTTGTTATAAGTAGTACTCCATTCCAGTAGGAACCCTGTTGCAAAATCAGCTCTTCCCGAAAGAAATAAATCGCCACGACCCATTGACCAGAAGAGTTTATATTATTCGCCCTGCTTCAAGGTATTAAATAATACAAACTTCTGGAACTATACTTGGAGACATCAGGCTGATGCTCTTCATGTATGACTTGGACTGTCCATTCGTTCAATGATTTCTGTCAAAACCTTTGTCCGGGTTAACAGGCCTACCACTTTTTCTGCTTCCACTACCGGCAATACACGACGCTTGTTATCCAACATGATTTTGGCCGCACTGACCAGATCTGTATCAGGTGTTACGGTGCTGACTTCGGTGTTCATTCGATGGCTGACCAGTTCGCCGACTTGTTCGAAATAGCCACCCAGTAAGGTCCCTTTCATACAGTCTGCTTCTGAAAGAATGCCCAGCAAGTTGCCATCGTCACTGACTACAGGGGCCGCTGAAAGACCTTTTTTAAGCAGCTGCCTGAGAGCAACAATAACGCCAATGTCGGCACTGACGGTAAGGGGCTGGTGGTCCATTAAATCGGCTACCTGAAGAGAATCCATGTGCACCTTCCTTTGAAAATGTCTTTGCTTGAATCTGGTGCACTTTTTGTCTTTTGCACCGAAGTAGAGCGCCGAAACTCTGTAAATGTTCTCAAACTGGGCGCTCATCCAGGTGATGTGCACAAAGAGTGCCAGTTTGGTTCAGGTGCAGGATCTGTTAGGCTGACGTTTTATAGAATCCTCTTTTCCCATGTCGTTTTCATCCATTCTGAAGGAAAACAGAAAGTCTGTTATCGGTGCCGGCATACTGAGCTGTGTCCCTTTGCTTTTCAGCTCCTGGGCGACCTCATTGCTTATCCAGAATCAGGCTGATCTATCGGCTTTAAGTGCAGGGCAGTGGACGTCTTTTTTTGCGCTGAGTGCATTGACTATGGCTTTAGCTCTGACTCCCAGTACATTTATAGCCCTGGTAGCTGGCTTTTTTCTGGGGTGGAAAGCCGTTCCTTTTATGTTGCCTGCCTATTTACTGGCATCAGCTTTGGGTTATCTAGCGGGGTTAGTGTTGGATGGCGGACATTTGATGCATACCATCCGAAACAGTCCAAGGGTTAAGAAGGCGCTTGAGACTCTGAATACAAACAGTTGGAGTCTGATGTTTCTGGTCAGGCTCTCGCCCGTGTTGCCGTTTGCTCTGATGAATTTATTAATGCCCGCTCTTAAAGTCAGGTTTTCGGTATTTCTTCTGGGAGGTTTTCTAGGCATGCTGCCTAGAACTCTTTTCTCAATCTGGTTAGGTAAAAAAGCTCAGGATATGGTGTCTTTGCTGAATGGTGAGGTCTCTGGTTCGGAATCGACCTGGCTGGTGATGGTCCTGGTTGTAGTGTCGGCAGGCGGTTTGTTTTATCTTTTTAACCGTGCTTTGAAGCAGGCACTTACTGACTAACAGGGCAACAAATCTACATGCTTTTCCAACAACTGCTATGTTTTTCTGTCTGACTATCAACAGATAGAGGTGAGCATGTGCAGGATGGTTCGGTTGTCACTGTCTGCCGGTGTATATCTGATTTTACAGTGTCTCAGTAACTGGGCAGTGGGGAGTGATGCACCTGAAGCAGTGTGCCATGCTTCCGGGAAAAAGGTTTGTGTTTCTGTGGAACAGCACACTTATGAGAAGTGGTTGTGGTTTTCCACAGAATGCAATCTCGAATGTGTTTATTATCACGATGCATTTGTTGATCAGTTTTTTCCTCTGGAACACCTGACGGATTACAATGGCTTTGGCATTAACCTTCGCAACAAGAGTGAGGGGCGATTGATCTGGAGTCACTTCCAACTCGGCAAACAATATAAGAAGCAGGCCATGATTGCTGAGCTGGAAATTTCCCGGGGTGATCGTTTTGATGGTCTGGATGGCAGGCAGTTTAACCAGGCTCTGCTGGATGACTTATCGAGACTTTCGCCGGTCACTCCGGAATTAATCAAGCAATATTTTGATGGTTATTACAGCTGGTACTGGTGGGCATTCACTCATGGGGTAACCTTTGTCATTGGTGTCGTCAGCTTCTTTTTGCTGATTATGTCGGGGGCATGCACTTAGTTCAGCAGCTGGGCTCTAAGGATAAAAGTGAAAGCCTGATTTAATATTCGAACAATGAATCAGGCTTGTTCTGAACTTAGTTGACCATGTTAGGTCGGGTTGCCACCACTGCCTTCATTTCAAGAGGCTTATTGTTTCGCAGAATCTGTAAGGTGACTTCGCTGCCCGGTGGTTCCTGAGCCACCATATTCATGACTTTTTTGCCATCACTGGTGCTGATGTTGTTGATAGCAGTCAGTATGTCTCCACGTCTCAGACCCGCTTTGTCGGCAGGGCCATTGTCGTAAACGCCGGAGATCAGAATACCGGCATTGCTTTCAACACCATAAGCTTCTGCCAACTGACTGGTGAGGGGTTGTGACTCTATTCCCAGCCAACCCCGAACAACCCGGCCGTACTTGATGATGGACTGAGTGACAAATCGGGCCATGCTAGAGGGAATGGCAAAGCCAACGCCTTCATTACCTCCGCCTCTGGAAAACAGCAGAGTATTAATGCCCAGTAACTCACCACGTGCGCTGATCAATGCTCCCCCTGAGTTACCGACATTGATGGCAGCGTCTGTCTGAATAAAGTCTTCGTAAGTGTTGAGACTCAAGTCATTTCTGCCGGTGGCGCTGATAATCCCCATGGTGACCGTCTGACCCAGTCCAAACGGGTTGCCAATAGCCAGAACCACGTCACCTACCTCGGCCTGACCAGAATCTGCCAGGTCAAGGCTGGGTAACTTTTTCAGATCAATTTTCAGAACAGCGAGGTCGGTCTCCGGGTCACGGCCGACAATGGAGGCTGATTCTTCACGCCCGTCTTTTAGAACGGCAATGATTCTGTCGGCGCCTTCAATGACATGGTTATTGGTCAACAGATAGCCATCGGGGCTGATAATAACGCCAGATCCCAGGCTGGTTTCCACTTTGGCCCGTCCCAGATTGTTTTCAGTAAAGGGGCTTTTGGGCATTCTGGAACGGCTGGACTCATTGACCAGAGTTGCTGTGGCAATATTCACCACGGCCGGTGCGGCTATCTTGACAGCCGAACTGTAGGAGACCTCGCCAATGCCCAGAAACTGCTCTCCCCTGTTGACGACATTATTGAAGCTCAGCTTTGGCAGGCCCAGCCAGTTGGGAGCAAGCAAAATCACCAGGAAGGCTACAATCAGGCCGGTGATGGCGGGGTAGATGAACTGGTTGAGGAATTTTTTCATGATTTGCTTGTCGATGATTATGGGCAGAGATTTTGCTGTCGCTGGAAATAAAAACTCTTGAAACCCGAAAGCCAGCAGTATAATTCATTAATATACCTGTATTGTGTGGCTGATAGATAGCCCCCGAACCTGCTGGAAACAGTCGTTAGTGAGACGAAGCAGGTACCCGGGTACGACAAACTGTGGAGTGGAAGATGAGCATCACCCTGAAACAGCTGGTGAAAATCCTGGAAGATGAATTACAGCCCGGGCTGTTCAAAGATTATTGTCCCAATGGCCTTCAGGTCGAAGGTGCTGAGCAGGTGCAACGCCTCGTAACCGGCGTTACGGCCTGTCAGGCGTTGATCGATAAGGCGGTAGAGTTAAAAGCAGACGCTATTCTGGTCCACCACGGCTATTTCTGGAAAGGGGAAGATTCGGCCATTGTGGGTATGAAGAAGCGCCGGATTGAAACCCTGTTGAAACATAATATCAGCCTGATCAGCTATCACTTGCCTCTCGATGGTCACCAGGAACTCGGTAATAACGCTCAGTTAGCCAAGTTGTTGGGTTGGAAGACAGAAGGTGGTATGGAGCCAGGTAAAGCTCGTTCAGTGGGTAGCTGGGGCAAACCTCAGGTGCCTGTATCGCTGAAAGATCTGGGTGATCAGATTGAAGAGAAGCTGGGACGTAAACCTTTGCTCATTCCTGCTGGTGACCACAAAATAGAAACTCTGGCCTGGTGTACAGGCGGTGCCCAGAGAATGATTGATTTAGCCCTGGACCTGAATGTTGACGCTTATGTCAGCGGCGAAATTTCAGAATCCACCGTGCACTTTGCCCGTGAAAATGGCATTCACTATATCAGTGCCGGACACCACGCCACCGAGCGCTACGGTGCCAAGGCATTGGGTGAGTGGCTGGAAGAGAAGTACGGCATCAAACATACTTTTGTTGATATCGATTCTCCGGTTTGAACAGTCGTGAGCTAAGAAAAACTTTTCACGATAAAAGAGGTGGCCAGCGTTGAGTTGGTCACCTCTTTTTTTATACATCTATCCAGAAGTCTGTCTAATTTTTTTTGTCTGTCGATGTAACAGGTATGACATATGAACTGGAGTGAAACATCGTGGATGCAACGGGTGGGGCCGGAAAGGCCAATGGCACAGAAGACAGTTTCAGACTGACCAGACAGGGAGCCTTTCATGGCAAAAAAGGTGAGTACTCTGTAGGGGGCGACAAAAAAACTGTGGAAGTAGTTGAGCCCAATGCCAGTACCAGACGCTCAACCAGTGAATCAGACTCCGAGACGGAGTATGACCTTCCCACTCAATTGAGCGATCGGGATATACGGCAGGTACGCCCGGGTTCTCTGAATATTCCGTCAATTACTGAAACTCCAGCGCCTCCCTTACCGCCCAGAAATACACCCCGATCACCTGTTCCAGATGATTTACCCTATGCGGTCTCACCCATATCGAGACAACCGTCAGGGAGTCAAATATCGAATATTGCATCAGCCAGTGCTCTGGCAACAGGTCCGATCTATGAAGTGATCCAGGAAACACTGGCGGGATTGCAGAACAACCTTTATGCGGAACCTGATGTTCAGCGTTTGGTAGTCAGACAACTAAGGGATGGACTGCTTCAAGAACATTCCCGAAGAGCGGCAGATCATGAATACGATGACAGAAATACTGTGCTTCGTGAGATGGAAGAAATAGAGTCCAGACCTCCGCCGAAGCCAATTACTGGCAGGCAGAAGCTTGAGAGTGATTATCTGCCCGTATCAGAGGGTAGAGTGCAGGAACAAGATCCTTATCTGGCCGTTACCGATGGTGAGGTTAAGGAGACTGACCCTTATCTGGCCGTTACCGATGGTGAAGTTGTGGAAACTGATCCTTACCTGGCCGTAACTGACGGAGGGGGCGAAGATACCAGCCATTATCTGCCAGTCACAGAAGGGCAGGTATCATCAATTGGTATATCCCAGCCATCAGTCACTGATGAACTCTATATGCCAGTGTTGTCACCGGATGACCCGAATGGGGTAAATCAAAACACGACAGCCCCACCGGTGATCTCACCCACTATTAATCTAACATCGGCCATTCCTCCAGCCATCAATGCCCAGATCAATCACTATCTGGCATTACTGAATGAACAGGGAGCTGCTTCTGATCAGGCTTTGCAAAATCAGGCGACTGTCTTTGCTGAGAATCTTTATGAAGAGCTGCAACAGCAGACTCATATCATCAGTAATGCTTCTACGACGGTCCAACAGGAGCCGGATTATGAAAGCATTGAGCCTCTCTATGACACCATTCCTGATCGAGAGGAGCTAGTGAGAGAGGAGCCCGTTCAAGAGAAACCAAAAAAGAAATTTCGAGATCGCTTCTTCGGGCGTGCCAGTAAGGACAGATAAAGAACCCGGATATTCCATAAAACCGCTTTAAGGCTCATTAAGGTTGTGGGTTAAAAGTAATTTTCAGTATTTAGACCATAAATTCTGAACAACTTCGCTTGTCGGCCTCTCGCTAGCTCTTTTCCCGCCATGACAGCATTTTGTCGACAGATCCATGCAATAAGCATGCATATGTCGACAAAATGTGTCAGCCGAAAAAATAGCAGAGCGAGAAGCTCGACATTTCATGGAATGTCCGGGTTAATATAATGTTATGAATTATTGATATAGTTTTCTTGTTTTATATTCCATTAGTGCTGCTAGTATTCGAACTAAGAACAATTCTAAGCCAGCTTCGGGTCTAGCATTCATGTCTGACACAGTCACCCAGGAGGGCACTAATAAAAGTGCCAGCGAGCTTTCTGGAGAGCGCCTCAATCATTTGAAGCAGCTCGAAGCAGAAAGCATTCAGATCATTCGGGAAGTAGCCGCCGAGTTTGATAACCCGGTGATGCTCTATTCCATTGGTAAAGATTCAGCAGTAATGCTGCATCTGGCCATGAAAGCCTTTTATCCGGGCAAGCCTCCTTTCCCGCTCATGCATGTGGACACCACCTGGAAGTTCCGGGAAATGATCCAGTTCCGTGACCAGATGGTTGATGACCTTGGTCTTGAATTGATTGTGCATACTAACCAGGACGGTGTTGAGCAGGGCGTTGGACCTTTCACCCATGGCAGTGCCAAACACACTGACATCATGAAAACCCAGGCCTTGAAACAGGCTCTGGACAAGCACGGTTTTGATGCCGCCTTTGGTGGTGCCCGTCGTGATGAAGAAAAATCACGGGCGAAGGAGCGGGTTTACTCTTTCCGTGACAAGAACCATCGCTGGGATCCCAAGAGTCAGCGTCCTGAACTCTGGAACATCTACAACAGTGAAGTTGAGAAGGGCGAAAGTATTCGTGTCTTCCCGCTGTCCAACTGGACTGAGCTGGATATCTGGCAGTACATCTATCAGGAAAATATTCCCATTGTGCCGCTGTACCTGTCGAAAGAGCGTCCAGTGGTTGAGCGTGATGGCAACCTGATTATGGTTGACGATGAGCGTATGCCTCTAGAGCCCGGAGAGCAGCCGATGATGAAGATGGTCCGCTTCCGTACTCTGGGCTGCTATCCATTGACCGGAGCAGTGGAGTCAGAAGCTGACACCCTGCCTGATGTCATTCAGGAAATGCTGCTTACCAAAACCTCAGAACGTCAGGGTCGGGTGATTGATCACGACAGTTCCGGATCGATGGAGAAGAAAAAACAAGAGGGGTATTTCTAATGTCTCATCAATCCGATTTAATCGAATCCGATATTCAGGAATACCTGCGTCGTCATGAGCAGAAAGAGATTCTGCGCTTTCTGACCTGTGGCAGTGTGGACGATGGCAAAAGTACACTGATTGGTCGTCTTCTCCATGACACCAGCATGATTTATGAAGATCAGCTGGCCTCTGTTGAAAACGACAGTAAACGTGTAGGAACCCAGGGCGAAAAGGTTGATCTGGCACTGCTGGTGGACGGTCTTCAGGCCGAACGTGAGCAGGGTATTACTATTGATGTGGCCTACCGTTATTTCTCTACAGAAAACAGGAAGTACATCATTGCGGATACTCCGGGCCATGAACAATACACCCGGAATATGGCGACTGGTGCCTCTACCTGTGATCTGGCCATTATTCTGGTGGATGCCCGTCAGGGAGTTCTGACCCAGACTCGCCGCCATACCTATATCGCCAGCCTGCTGGGTATCAAGCACCTGGTAGTCGCTGTTAACAAAATGGATCTGGTGGATTTCAGCCAGGAACGTTTTGAAGAAATTCGTAATCAGTACCTGGACTTCTCTGAGTCGCTGAACCTGGGCGATGTTCGTTTTGTACCTGTATCCGCTCTGGATGGCGATAACGTTGTCCATCGCAGTGAAAAGGCAGACTGGTACAAGGGCCAGACTCTGATGGAAGTGATGGAAAGTGTAGAGGTGGCCAACGACCGTAACCTCGATGACTTCCGTCTGCCAGTGCAATACGTCAGTAGACCTGATCTGGATTTCCGGGGTTATGCCGGAACCATCGCTTCGGGTGTTGTAAAGCCAGGCGACAGAGTTAAGGTACTGCCTTCCGGTCTGGAAAGTGCAGTGGCAAGAGTAGTGACCTATGACGGCGACCTGGAAAAAGGTTTTGCCGGTCAGGCAGTCACCCTGACACTGGAAGACGAGATTGATATCAGCCGAGGCGACATGCTGGTGCATGCCTCAGATGAGGTTTCCGTTTCTTCTCATCTGAATGCCAGTGTGGTCTGGATGGCTGAGCAGGCTATGAAGCCCGGTCGTCAGTATCTGATCAAGTTTGCCACCACCAAGGTAGCCGGTAGTTTCACGGGCATTAACCACAGAGTGGATATCAATACGCTTGAGCAGCAGGATGCCGAAGAGCTGGCTCTGAATGAAATTGGCTCTTGCCAGTTGGTTCTGACACAGCCGGTTGTTTTTGATCGCTATAAAGATAACCGCCAAACCGGTGCCTTTATAGTTATTGATCGTCTCAGCAACGCCACTGTGGCTGCTGGTATGGTTGAGTCTGCCACTCATGAAGGTGATACAGCGGACAAAGTTCTTGCCAGTGACAGGGCGAACCGTCTTGGTCAGCATTCAGCACTGGTTCAGGTTGATGGATCTGAAGGTTATCTTCAGAAAGTTGAACGTCACCTGTTTGATAGTGGTCTGTTGCCCGTAGTGGTTGATCAAAAAGATCAGTATTGGACTCAAAAAGCAGAAGCACTTCTCAAGGCTGGACTGGTTGTTCTGGTTGAAAAAGCTGAGCTGAAGGACCTGGATGTAGAAGTCATTCATAGCATCAATGAGTCTGACAGCTTGTCGACTCTGGTTAGTTCTCTGTCTCTATAACAGAGATAGGCTATCGCAGATCTCCGGCTGCGATAGCCTTACTTGTTCTTTCTACCTTAGAATTTGTCTCGAAATAACTTCCCGATTAACACACGGATTCCGTTCACCCTGAGCTTGTCGAAGGGGCGTGGTATTGGGCTTTTCAGACAAGTCCTTAGTCACTCAGTTGTCTCGATAAAGCTGACTGCTGACCTCTTTATCTCATCTATACTTCCTTCATTCAAAATGCTGCTATTTCAGGCTTTTCAGTTATTTTATGATTCGGGATGAGCAGCATTTCCCGCTCATGGCTTTTGGGCCTGCAAACTATCTGTGACGTCTATATGTCTCCTGAACAGATCTCCAATTTCCTTTTGCTCTTTGCTGTGATTGACCCCATAGGCAGTATTCCGCTTTTTCTTTCGGTCACCCGCCACTTTTCCCAGGCTGAAAAATCCATTACGGCTCTGAAGGCCGTTTTATACAGTGGCTTGATTCTGGGGGTGTTTCTGCTGATTGGTCAGCAGCTGCTCAGCGCTATTGGAATCAGGTTGGGAGCTTTTCAGATTGCAGGGGGGATGGTGCTATTTCTGTTCGGTGTGCAGATGATTCTCAAGCCGGAACAGGAAGAGTTTGGTGGTGATTTTGAGTCAGGACATGATGTTGCAGTTTTTCCGCTAGCGATTCCATCTCTTGCTAATCCGGGAGCGCTCACAGCCATCATAATTCTTACAGATCATCGCCAGCACGGTCTTTCGGAGCAGCTCTTCACCGGAGTTCAGGTTCTGGTGATCCTGGTCATCACCTGGATATTGTTTCGTCTGGCTCACTACATTTATAAAGTGCTGGGCGTGAACGGAACCAATGTGCTTGTCAGAATCATAGGATTATTGATTACGGCCCTGTCCGTCGAGATCTGCATTGAAGGTCTGGCAACCCTTGGCTGGTTGCCTTTACCTCCAGAGTGACAGATGTTTAATGCTCAACTTCTGTCGTTAAGTTTTGCAGGTACTCACCCGCAGCCTGTTCATCGGCAAACCAGGGGAAAAGATCCGCAGGATTGTCAAAAGCATTTGCGATTCGGTTGGCCAGCTCCGGAATCTGGCCGGCAGCTCCCAGTAAGTTCAAAACGAATTCAGGAGGTGGCATCAGCATCATGTTACTCCACTGGGTCGACCACTGAGCCTGTTGCCAGAATGTATTGAAAGTGTCTTCCATCCACTTCTGGTCAAAAGGTTTATCTGTGTGCTCCAGAATTCTCTGGAGATAAGTATCAGCTGCTTTTGTCGCGTTGTTGGAACCTTGACCGGTGATAGGGTCATTGAGGCAAGCGGCATCCGCCATAGCCAGCAGCTGCATACCTGCGTCCAGCTGAATGACCGGATGGTAAACCGTAGGGGTTATCTCTCCCTGTAATACCGATTGGCCAGTGAGAAGGACTACTGAAGCTATACGTTGCTGCTCCCAGGGCAGATACTCCCCCAGAAACTCTCTTGCCTTGATCAGTCGTTCTTCTTCAGAATTGTTTCTTGAGAAACAGTCCATCGGCCCTTCGGGGATGGCTTCAAACAACATGGCTTCTGCAGGGCCATGCTCTGTCAGTACAGGCATTACAAAATATTCGCCAATACTGGGGATGACATTGAATGAAACCCGGTCCAGTGTGGTGCCCTGATCAGGGTGCTGAACATAGAAAAGAGAAAGCTTTCTCTGGGGGGCATCAAAAGGTGAGCATTCAGGATTCTTTCTTCTGATTTGATCATTCAGGCCCTTGCCGGTGGCCACAATCACCAGGTCAGCCTGTTGAGCCAATGATGACAGGTCGCTGGCATCTATTTTGCGAATTTCCAGCAATCCACCCAGAGCTTCAAATTCCTCCATCCAGGCTGAAAACTTGATTCTCTGATCTACGGATTGTGCATAGCGATCCAGATCTCCAGTCCATTCAATGATCTTTTGAGCCTTTTCCCTTGGAGCTGTGGCACAGAACTGTATGTGCTTGATCTTTGGGCAGTCAGCCTCCCAATGGTTCAGACTGAGCTGCCTTTCTGTCTCCAGAGAAGAATGGAACATGCACTGAGTGGACATGACAGAGCCAGCAAGCACAGCTTCAGGCGTCCGGTCAGTTATGATCTTTACGGAGTAGCCCTCTTTCAAAAGGCCCAATCCCAGTAGCAAGCCGGACTGGCCTGCACCCACAATGGTTATTTTTCTCATCAGCTTCTTTTTCTGATTATGTTTGAGGGGCTTACTCTATATTGAGCTACAGCCATTTCTGTATACGTTTTTACCAGAGTTTGGGGTTTGAATGTAAGCTGAAAGGCTTGGTTAGAAGCCTTTGCGGAACCCCCCCCCAATGCCACGACTCATGAGGGACTTCGGCTGAAATACGTACAAATGCTGGTACAGAGTCGCGACTCCCTGATTCACTATTGCAATTCTTCTACAATGGGGTATTGGTACTTTGTTCAGCCTGAGATATGTTTGGGGGCTGAATCGGGACTGCTTCCCTCATATCCTTGTTTCCCTGGAGCCGAAATGAAAGCCGACTTTTACGCTGGACTGCGTGAGCAGCTGGAAGACCTTAAAAAAGAAGGTTTGTATAAGAGCGAGCGCGTTATTACCTCCCAGCAGCAGGCTGATATCACTGTAAACACCGGTGAAGAGGTCATTAACTTCTGTGCCAACAACTACCTCGGGTTGGCCAATGCCCCGGAACTGATAGAAGCGGGCAAAGAGGCACTGGATAAGTACGGTTACGGTATGGCCTCTGTTCGCTTTATCTGCGGTACTCAGGATGTTCATAAAGAGCTCGAGAAGCGTATTTCCGAGTTTCTGGGTATGAACGATACCATCCTCTATTCTTCCTGCTTCGACGCCAATGCTGGCCTGTTCGAGACCCTGCTGGGGCCAGAAGATGCCATCATCAGTGATTCCCTGAACCATGCCAGCATCATTGATGGTGTACGCCTGTGTAAAGCCAAGCGTTTCCGTTATGCCAACAATGATATGGCTGATCTTGAAACCAAGCTGAAAGAAGCCACTGAAGCCGGTGCCCGCTACAAGCTGATTGCTACTGACGGTGTTTTCTCCATGGACGGCGTAATAGCCAACCTGGAAGGCGTCTGCGACCTGGCTGACAAGTACGATGCCATGGTGATGGTAGATGACTCTCACGCTGTAGGTTTTGTTGGTGAAAATGGCCGTGGTACCCACGAGCACTGTGGCGTTATGGACCGTGTAGACATTATTACCGGTACTCTGGGCAAGGCCCTGGGTGGTGCTTCCGGTGGTTACACCTCTGCAAAAAGTCCTGAAGTCATCGACTGGCTGCGAAATCGTTCCCGTCCTTACCTGTTCTCCAATACCCTGAGCCCAACCATTGCCAGTGCTTCCATCAAGGTACTGGATATGCTGGAATCCGGTGGTGAACTGCGCGAAAAGCTGCGTCACAATTCCGCTTATTTCCGTACTGAAATGGAAAAGCTGGGCTTCACTCTGGCAGGTAATGGCCATGCCATCATCCCTGTTATGCTGGGCGATGCGGCCCTGGCGGCCGAGTTTGCGGAACGAATGCTGAAAGAAGGAATCTATGTAGTAGGATTTTCTTTCCCTGTAGTGCCCAGAGGCGCAGCCCGTATTCGTACACAGATGTCTGCTGCCCACAACCAGGAGCATATGGATCGCGTTGTAGCCGCCTTTGCTAAAGTCGGTCGTGAGCTGGGTATTATCTCCTGAAGAGATGCTTGAAAGTTGCCCAAGAGCAACGCTGAGCCAAGTGTATAGGAATCTGACATGAAAACCCTGGCAAAACTGAAAGCTGAAAAAGGCATCTGGCTGGCTGACAAGCCCAAGCCGGAGCCTGGCTATAACGACGTTCTGATCAAGATTCGCAAAACAGCAATCTGCGGAACAGACATGCATATCTACAACTGGGATGAGTGGTCACAAAAGACCATTCCTGTAGGCATGCATGTGGGTCACGAGTTCATTGGTGAAATCGTGGAAATGGGCGAAGGCGTACGTGGTTTTGAAATTGGCCAGCGTGTGTCCGGCGAAGGACATATTACCTGTGGTCACTGCCGTAACTGCCGTGCCGGTCGTCGTCACCTGTGTAACTTTACCGTAGGTGTGGGCGTGAATCGTGAAGGTGCTTTTGCCGAGTACCTGTGCATTCCGGCCACTAATGCCTTCCCGATTCCTGATGACATCAGCGACGAACTGGCTTCTATCTTCGACCCCTTCGGTAACGCTGTTCACACAGCACTGTCGTTTGATCTGGTAGGCGAAGATATCCTGATTACCGGTGCCGGTCCTATCGGTATTATGGCCGTGGCTATCTGCAAGCATGTGGGTGCCCGTAACGTGGTTATCACCGACGTCAACGACTACCGACTGGATCTGGCTCGTAAGATGGGCGCTACCCGTGCCGTTAACGTAGCCAACGAAAACCTGAAAGAGGTGATGGAAGAGCTGGGCATGGTTGAAGGCTTTGATGTGGGCCTTGAAATGTCCGGTAATGGTCGTGCATTCCAGCAAATGCTCGAATGCATGAACTACGGTGGCAAGGTATCCCTGCTGGGTATTCCTTCCAGCGACACCACCATCGACTGGAACCAGGTTATCTTCAAAGGTCTGGTTATCAAGGGTATCTACGGCCGTGAAATGTATGAAACCTGGTACAAGATGACCAGCATGTTGCAGTCTGGCCTGGATATCTCTCCAGTCATTACCCACCGCATGTCAGTGGATGAGTTCCAGCAAGGTTTTGAAATCATGGGATCCGGTCAGTCCGGTAAAGTGATTCTCGACTGGAATTAATGGCGTTTCTGCCGGTGAGAAGAGTCTTTTGATTCTTTTCATCGGCCTGTCAATTCAATATACGACTTTGCTTCCTGCGACTATATTTAGTCGTGAAGCCGTTAATCTTTAAAAGTACCACCCAACCAATTCCCAACTGATAAATGTTGCCTACCTTTTTATGCCAGGGAGTGAGGAGCCGATGCCTGCGACTTTGAAAGCTGTATTGTTCGACATGGACGGAGTGATTGTGGATAACAATGATTACCATCGCAAAGCCTGGCAACTGTTCCTTAAGCGTCACGGCATGGATATTTCCGATGAAGAATACAATCGACGCATATCCGGCAGGGTTAACTCGGAACTGGTTGCCATGCTGTTTGGCAGCCACCTGAATGGGGCAGAGGTCAAAAGACTGGGTGAAGAAAAAGAGCAGATATTTCGAGACCTTTACGAGCACCATCTCAGACCCATCAGTGGTCTGCACAACTTTCTGAAACTGTTGAGAAAGGCCGGAATACGGTTAGCAGTAGGCACTTCAGCTCCGGTATCCAACCTGGATTTTATCGTGGATGGTCTGGGGATAAGAGACAGTTTTGATGTGCTGGTGCACCAGGGCATGATCGAAAGAGGGAAGCCTGACCCGCAAATTTATCAAACCTGTATGGAGTATCTGGGTGTTCAACCCAGCGAAAGCCTGGTCTTTGAAGATTCATTAGCTGGAATTCAGTCAGGTCTGGCAGCCGGTGCCAGAGTCGTTGGTGTAACCACAACACACTCTGCTGGTGAACTGAAAGGTACTCTCTGCAATATTGAGCATTATCGGGACAGTCAGCTCGAAAGCGTTTTTCCAGAAATTTCATCGGATAGCCAGCGATACTAATCGACACATTGAAGCTCAGCCCAGTTTTAAAGAAAGCTGGGCTAAGACTTATTTCTTGTCCCGAATATTTACACACGGATGCCGTTCACCCTGAGCTTGTCGAAGGGTAGTGGTGTTGGGCTTCGACGGGCTCAGCCCGAACGGGCTTTGAGAGGGTTTCAACAAGGAAGTTAATTTCAGACAATGCCCTTTTTACTTTGTCCTCATCCAACAACCCCTCATAAAAAATTCCAGTTGAACGACAAAATATATGTATTTGTACCTATCTCTGTCTCCTGAACACTGGCACAATAGCTGCAAATTGACAACGATGCAGCAGGGTGCTGTTGCAGCATAGGGAATATGGCTTGCTCGATGGACTTGTTTGGGCAGATCTCTGGGCGGTAGCGTGGGGGGATAGTTTACATTTTCTTTTCTTTCTATAGTTTCGAGTGTTTTTGTTGTCTCTTTTATACAAGTGCTTTAAGCCTGCTTGGTTATGAGAAAATCATATGCATTAAGAAATATGGAAGGGCTGATAAAGGATTAGTGGATAATAAAAATAAATTTAAGTTTCTATTGTTTGGGGTAGGGGTATTTCTAGTTAGTTCTTTTCTTGTTCTAGTTTCAAATTATATGTTGTTAATTTCATTTGCATTAGGGGTTTTTTTTCTACTTATATTGAGTTTGGAAAAAATAAAGAAAAAAACAACAAGAAGGCATCAGATTTTCAAAGTACTAGGAATTGCATTACTAATGTCACCTGCATTTGTTGTTTTAGTGCTTTTTTTTAGCTTGTTTATATCCATAGTAAATAAGTAAGTCTTCATATTTGTTATAAGTTTAAAAGGGATTTAAGTTGGTGTATGACATAGAGGTTAGTAAATTGGTGGTTTTATCAGTCATTATGGATACCCTATATGAAAAAATATGGTAATAATTAATTAAAAGGGTTAGGCTTCTTGCGTTTGTCTAATTCTTAGTCTTAATAGAGGGTTGACTACAGGTGGCAATACTAAATTTCGCATTCACTGAAGTTGAGAATAGTGAAAAAATGCAGCAGTATATAGACTCTGCAGCACCATTGATGGAGAAGTTTGGTGTTGAGGTGATTGTGCGTGGGAAGTACTTGAAGAGCCCATTGGGTGAGTCAAAAAATACTCATATTTCTGGTGTTTTTCGATTTCCTGATATAGAAACAGCAGAAAGGTTTTACAATTGTGAGGAATATACTTCGTTGATTCCTCTAAGAGATCAAGTAGGAAAGATGATCTTCGATTTCTATGAGGAATCGTAATTTGAAAAAATCTGATAATTGAGTAATGAAAAAGGATAGCCTGTGAATGAATTACTTTTGGCTATCCAGAGAGTGTTTGTAAAAAATAAAATGTCATCGAGTGTATTTTAAAATATAACCTTTAAAATCCTGATCAAGATAGTCAATGCTCTCAGGCTTTTGATGCGAAGAAGTAAAACCGTATTCTATCATTCGAGAGGTTAATTTATTCTTTCTACCCCTTCCCGGATCAACAATGATGACTTCACAATGTGGCTTTGAATGAGCTTGTAAAAAGTCAGCTAAAAGATCTATGTGAGCATCCTCGTAGAGTAAGTCACTGCCAATAATCAGGTCAAAAAGCCCAAGGTTATCGTTGTTGTTTGCCCAGTTAGTTTGTTCAAAAGCTATGGCTTTATCCTTGTTTAGAGAGACATTTCTCTGCAAAAAGCTTTTTACTTCCGGGTGGTAATCAGTTGCGGTGATATCAGCATTTTGTTTGTTCAGGAGTAAGCTGGAAAGCGCCATGCCGCAGCCCACTTCGAGTATTCTTTTTGAGTCGGTTTCGTAGTCTTTTATGAAGTGGGCCAGTACCAAACTGGAGGGCCAGACCACGCCAAAAATAGGCCAGGAGGCTGAGCAGATTCCCAGTTTTTCAGCTACGCCTTCCGGGTCGTGATATTCCTGCCTGTTGCGCAAAGTGCAAAGGTGAATATCCGTTTTTCCGAACTCGATGGTTTGGTAGCACAGTCTGGGAGTTGTCATTCTTTAGCCTTTTTTATTTTAATGCTAAGCCAGCTATCGAAAAGCAGATAAATGACAGAACGAGAGTATTCCATTAGGGTAAAGGATTTAAATATTAAGGCAAGGTATTTAACAGTAACACTCAGTATGACTAATTTTATATAAGCTTATAATCATGCTTGTTTTCAAGCATTAAAAGAGAAGAGGAGCTTTTAGTTTGATGACTAAAATTTCAAATAAAAATATGTGGCTTCTGATTAATTTTGCTCTTTTTACAATAGGTGCACTATTTAGTTCATATAGGGCATGTAGTGTTGATTTAATGTGTGTATTTAAAGGTGGTATAAGTCTTATGGAAATGCCGCTTTTTCTATTAACTCTTTTGATTATATGGATTTTTTCATGGGGTTTACTCTGCAAGATATTTTATCTGGAACCAAAAGAGAGTGATCGGATTAACAGTAAGAAAGCCTTTGTTTCTTATGCCCTATCCTTAATCACCAGCTTTGTTTACCCCTATATTATGTTTGGCGGATAGCTGCAAATAGCCTGTGAAATATCCCCTGACCTGAATGAATTGGAAGCTGAGCAGACGACTTGTCTTATTGGCCTGATATAACCATCAAAAAGAGGCAGCATGAAAAAATCTGAATTAGGTAAAGCCATTTATGAAACGTCGAATATCAAAGGAGAGTTCGCTCTTCGATCAGGTCAGGTAGCCACCGAATATTTCGATAAATATTTGTTTGAAGCAGACCCGAAGCTGCTTGCTGCTGTAGCAGAGCATATGGTTGGAAGCCTCCCTGAGCAGTATGACCAGCTGGCTGGTCTGGAAATGGGAGGGATTCCCATAGCCACAGCACTTTCACTAAAAACCGGCAGCAAGTCTCTTTTCGTCCGTAAAGAAGCTAAAGAGTACGGAACCTGCAAGATTGCTGAGGGTGGAGATATAGAAGGTTCCAGATTGGTGATCATAGAAGATGTAGTGACATCGGGTGGAGCCATTCTGGATGCTGTAAAAGAGTTACGTGCACGAGGAGCTTTGGTCAACCACGTTTACTGCGTGATCGACCGGGAAGGGAGTGGTAGAGCCAATCTTGAAGCTGCAGGATTAACATTTACTCCTCTGTTTACCAAGTCGGAGTTGGAATCCTACTGTGCTCCCTGACAGCTTTAAGATATATATTAAAGGTACCCAAATGATCGACCACTTCGAGATAAAAACAATCAATTTTGAACAGTGTAAAAAGTTCTATGAAATATCACTGCTGCCACTGGGTATTGAGCTGAAGTGGGCTGATGAAGCTGCTGCTGGCTTTGGTATGCTGGGCGCAGACAAGGTTATGTTTTTGATAGAAAAACACGGTACTTCTACACCTTCTCATATTGCTTTTTCTGCTTCTGATCAGGCTGCTGTTGAGGCTTTTCATCAAGCAGGTATCAGCTGTGGGTTTCAGTGTAATGGTGCACCGGGTATTCGGGAGCATTATTCACCCGATTATTTTGCTGCATTCTTGCTGGACCCGGATGGCAATAACATTGAGGCAGTCGTATATATCTAAACCTGATCTGAGTCGACTGCGTTTGCAGTGCGCCTGAGCATAGGCACTGATATAAGAATAAATCCTCTGGAGATGAATTTGCAGTTTATCCACGAAATTGATGTTGATAAAAAAACACACCACCAAATTAAAGAGCTGAGAAACAGTAGCTTTCCTGACCATACTTCTGAACATTCCTTTTTTAAACAATTACCCCATATTCGTTGCCTTGAGTATCGTGACTCCATTCTGGTGGGTTATATGGGGTTGGATTATCGTGTGATGGGTGTGGGTGACCATCACTTTAAAATCCTGGGGGTTATAGATTTCTGTGTTGCGGAGTCAGAGCGAGGTAAGGGGCTGGGAAGTTCTATGCTGGATAGCCTGGCTTCTTTCGCTGAGGTGAAAGATGTCGATTTTATCATTCTGGTTTCAGAGAACCGTTCCTTTTATAAGCGCAATGGTTTCAGGCCGCTCACAGTGCCATCATCCTGGCTTCGGTTGCATGAGTATAAAAATTACGGTGTAGCGTTTGAATATATAGATGACCTGTGGGTAAAGCCTGTGAGTGACAAGCACTGGCCAGAAGGACATGTGGACTGGCTTGGTTATATGTTTTAGATGTTAAGTCAAATGCAGTATAACTACGCAATTTGAATTCAGGGCACCATGATAAAATAGCCGTTTTCAGGTGCTCTTCTGCATGATTAAAACCTATCGCAAGTACCGGCTGACCGTTGATGTTTTGACCAGTCTGTTCCTTATTGGCGTTGCCATTGCCGTTGTCAGTATGAAGTACAGCCCGGAGAGCACTATTGAGTTTATCTCCATCGATTTCCTTGAGCCTGCGCTCCGTTTTTTTGCCACTGCGCCCACGATTGTAAACTGGGTGATTGCGGGTATTTTACTGATTCTGGGTTGTCTGAAATTTGTGCTTGCCTTCGCTAACTACAAAACGGCAACGATTCAGAATACAGCAGTACCGGTATCCGGCACTTAAGCCCTCAAAAAGCAGGCTGAATTTTCAGTCAGACTTTCATTTCATGACGCATGAGCTTTTCAATCTGTTTGAAAAGCTCATGTCTTTTCTCTCTCATCCTTCCTGTGGTTGCTCGGTCATTCTGGCAACGATCTGTCTCACCAAAGGTGCAACAATAGCTACGGTTGGGAAGGCTACTGGCCAGGTAGTCAGGCAGCTTTTCAGCCATTGAGCGGGTAATCCTGCATGAATACCCTGTGAAATGACCAGAACAAACCCTGAAACAATACAGACCATAATGGCTGACAGCAGGGCACTGAATAAAATGGGCGCAAAGCGAGCTGGGATACGCATAATCGTCTCCTGATGATTTTTATTTGAGTGTCGCCAGGTATTGGGTTTAAAGCTCAATAAGTTGTTTGGTTGCCAAGCCTGAAACATAGAGTCCCAGCCCAAATACCCCGTGATTGATCATGCTGTGCAGTCGGGCTGATCCCGGATTCGGTGTTTTGGAGGAAGCTATGCCTGCTCCCATGCCGGGTTGCATGATGAAGAAAGGAGCAGCAACTGTCACAAGTCCCACTAACATGGCTGGGCCCACAGTTGGATTCTGAAGCCATTGATCTCCCCACAGGCCTATCAAAACTGCTGCGAAAATGATTCCTGTCAAGTAATGGAAGAGCCAGCCAACAGTTTGTTCCCCCTTGATTACAGGGCTGTTTTTAATGGACTGGTGGTAGAATTGCCCGTGTTTCATATGAGCAATCCAGCGGCCAACCATTGTGTAATTGGGAGGGCTAAGACCCAGTAAATACTTTCGTTTCACTCCCCACACATCCATCACAATGGTAGCTCCGATACCTACGCAGACTATGGCAATTAAAGTGTCCATAAGCGTCTCCTCTTTTGTTTTCAACAAGGTCTAGGAGCCTGACCGAGAATAGCGTCCGAGCATAAAATTCAGTAGAACGAGGCTATTTTTTCGATGGGTTTGTGCGAATAGTTGACCTATTTAAGCAAATTCATCGGAAAAATAGACCGTTCTTTCTGGATTTTAGGCCGGACTGTCTATTCTCGGTCAGGCTCCTAGTGTTAGCCTACAACTTCAAGTCGACTTGAGGTCAAGGGCGCTATGGATATTTCTGAAGTGGTTAAACGTTCCGGGGTTCCGGCTTCCACATTGAGGTATTACGAAGAGAAGGGCCTGATACGCTCAGTAGGCCGACGAGGTTTGCATCGGGTTTTCAATGGTTCAGTACTTGAACGACTGGCGTTGATCGCTCTGGGTCGAACAGCGGGCTTCTCATTAGACGAGATTGCGCCGATGCTGGGGAAAGAAGGACAGCCAGAGATAGACCGCAAAATGTTGTCTGAGAAGGCGGATGAACTGGATAAATCCATTAAACAGTTGACGGCTATGCGGGATGGGCTTAGACACGCTGCAGAGTGTTCTGCCCCCAGTCATATGGAGTGCCCGAAGTTCCGTCGCTTAATGGGGCTTGCAGCCGTTGGGGCTATTGGTGAACCGTCCAGGAAGAAACCCGGGAAAAAGACTCAGGCTTTGAAAAAGAAATCCAGCCTGGAGTAATTTCCCCAAAATAACTTTCAGGGTTTACTCTGAATCATCGGATTTTATGATTTGTTGTCGGCTCATTGCTTTCAAAGTGTCTAACACCTTCAAATTGAAACCACCGCCAGGTGCCTTTTTAAGTACGACAAAGGAGTTGTAATTCATGTCATTGCTCCAGGTGCCGTTCATTTGATGCACGCTTACGCCTTTGTGATCATTGCCTTGAATACCAAACACTTCAATATCCGCATCTTTAAGGCTGTTGCGGATGGATCTTGCCATGGCAAAAGCTCTTATACGGTGAAGGCCCAGGTTGAGAATTTCCCGGTGCTGGTACTGATCCTGAATAAATTCCCTGAAGCTGATACAGCCTCCTGTAGCCAGAAGCTCATGGTAAAAGTCATGCAATACTTGAAAGTGTCGGTATCGGGTATAATCTTCCAGCGTGCGGATCGCATCAATCCCTTGAGATAAACTCTGATCGTCTCGTAATCCCAAGGTGGCTTTTAGTTCAGACTCGGATCTGGAGCCTTTAGCCAGAGCCTGTTCAATAGCTCTTGAGAATCCCCCGGTTAAAAGTGGGATATGGATACTATGGGGGCTACGCATCGTAAGGTGAAAATAACTTGTAGGGAACAGGTTCACCTTTTTGGAATACCATGGGTATTTATTCCATAGCCACAAGAGTTGGTCTCTCATGTCGGTATAGAGATCCTGATCAAACAGTTCACTCCACACATCAGCTTTTATCATTGCCAGTAACTGATCTTTGTCCATTACTCCGGCATTGAGAGTGGAAAGAACCTGAAGCTGATGGGTGTTCTTGCCATGAATCATATCCACTATCTGATCGCTGTCTAGAAATAACGAGTGTTGTACAACGGGGTCAGCAACGGTGTGAGGAACAAAACCCAAAAAAATCGGGCTGGGCACAGCAAAGCCGTATTTTGAAAGCTGATTATCCAACTCAGAGGTCAACAAATCCGGTAAATAGCTCTCGGGCATCCAACCTTCCTTCGGCAGTGGATAGGCGATATAGCCCGGTCTTTCTGTTCCGGTTCTGTCTTCATGTGCGTTGAAATTAAAATAGACAGACTCTGTAGTGTAGTCTGTTGCATATAAAGTGGCGTGCCATTGGGGATGTTTAGTCAGGTACTGCCCTGATTGCACCAGAGCGGGAAGGATATGGTTGAGCTTGGAAGCGTGCTGAATGACAGGGGCAGGAATTCTTTCTTCGGCAAAATCTCTCCAAAGATCGGCAAGGCGATTTATGAGAATTTCGAGGTGTTTGTTATCCGGGAAAAGGATTTGATCCAATGGCAGGTCATCCAGCAGGAGTTGATAGGTTTCACCAATATCCTTCCTATCCTCCAGGAACATGATTCTTTCTCTTGGAAGTCCCAGCTCAGTGGACAATTTCTTTTGGATGCAGCTTAGGGAGCGAAAGTGGCCAATCAAGCATTCAGGCTCTGCTGAAGCATCATTTCCAGAAGTGCTGAAAGCTGTTTCCAGAACTATTAAGGTGAAACAGAATAAAAGGGAGTTAAATATGAGTTTATTTTTAAACATTGAGACCTGCAGTATCTTGCTTTAGTTGAGTTCCCCCCTTGTGTTCCATTGTTATGAAATTATTGCTATCTATGGCACGGATAAATTTCAGCTTAAAAGCCTTTGACCTTCGGGCATTATAGAAGTTCCCTCTAGACCTGTGCTCGCCCTCTCTTTTAATCCACAGTTTACAAAATAAACTGACTCTGAGAGATTAGGATCTACAAATAAGGCGCCTATCTTAAAATAAGAATAATTGAGGTCATCCCATGGAATTTCATCTGGCGGATCTGTTTGAGCAGGTGGTGGACAGTGTACCTGGAAATGAGGCTCTGGTCGCTGGCAGTGAGCGTCGTACCTACGCTGAACTGGATGTGAGAGCGAATCGTCTGGCTCATCATTTGGTCAGCAGCGGTGTGGAAGCCGGTCAGCATGTAGCTATTTATGCCTATAACCGGGTGGAATGGATTGAAGCCCTGATTGCCTGTTTCAAAATCCGGGCTGTGCCGATTAATATCAACTTCCGCTACGTTGAAGATGAACTGATATATATTTTTGACGACGCTGACATTGTCGCTACCGTTTATGAGCGCAGTTTTACTCCTTTACTGGAAGCCATTCAATCCAGACTGCCACTGTTAAAAAGTTTTACCGTGATTGAAGATGGCAGTGATCATGATAGCTCAGCATTGAATGCTTTTGAGTATGAAAAGGCACTTGCTGAATCCAGTCCTGAGCGAGACTTTACCGGTCGTTCAAGCGACGATGTCTATATGATTTATACCGGTGGTACGACCGGTATGCCCAAAGGCACCATGTGGCGTCATGAAGATATCTTCTTTGCCGCTATGCAGGGCGGTAACCCCTCCGGTGATCCCATCAAGCAGCCTGAAGAGTTAGGTGAGGTCGTTAAGAACAGCTTTCCACTGACGACAGTCTGTCCTCCTCCCATGATGCACGGAGGCGGCACCTGGACCTGCATGATTACCTTTTTCACCGGTGGTAAATTCATTCTGTATACCGGCAAACATTTTGATGCCGATGAAGTCGTTAAACTCACCCAGGATGAGAAAGGTCTATCCCTGATGCTGGTAGGTGATGCCATGGCAAGACCCATTGCTGATGTCATCGAAACCGGAAAATACAAACTGGATGGACTTATGGTGGTCTCTTCTGGAGGCGCTATTCTCAGTCAGCCGGTGAAAAATAAACTGAAAGCACTGTTACCCAACCGTATGATTCTGGATAGTTTCGGCGCTTCAGAAACAGGCCACAACGGTGCCGTGATGGATATGGGAGACGAAGAAGCTGCGGGTCCTCGATTCACTCTGTCTGAACACACTCAGATTCTGGATGAAAATCTGGTACCTCTGAAGCCCGGAAGTCCCGAGATTGGCCGACTGGCTCGAAGCGGTCATATCCCTTTGGGCTACTACAAAGATCAGAAGAAAACCGATGCTACGTTTAAAACCGACAGTAACGGCGTGCGTTGGGTCATTCCCGGTGATTTTGCCCAAGTGTTGGAAGATGGCTCGGTTCAATTGATGGGAAGAGGTTCCGGCTGTATTAATACCGGCGGTGAGAAAGTCTTCCCTGAAGAAGTCGAAGCTGCCCTGAAAGCACACGACGATGTTTTTGATGCCGTTGTTGTGGGTGTTCCGGATGAACGGTTTGGTCAACGGGTAGCGGCTATTGTGCATCCCCGTCAGGGTAAACAGCCCTCCATGGAGGATCTGGCTGCCTTCTGCTCCAGTAAAATTGCCCGCTACAAAGCGCCCAGAGAGCTGATTCTGGTGGACGAAATTAAACGGACACCGGCGGCTAAGCCTGATTATCGGGCAGCCAAGGCATTGGCTCTCAAAACATTAGGTCTGGAAGAAAAGTCTGCGTGATAGTCTGTTCTTCGTAATTCTATTTATTAATGTGAGTGCTGCGGGGTTTCCCACAGCACTGCCTTCTGTACTCAATGTAATTTCTTATAGTCGTACAGTGCTTCCTGCATCAGTAATCTTAAATGTTGGCTGCTTATACGCTGTATTTCATTGCTCAGTGGTTCAAGATCTGGTGAGTGCTGGTCCTCAGTTTCAGGCTTTGCAGACTTATCTTTCAATCGAGAGAGTAACCACTTCATTCTGACAATGTCTGCTTGATGTTCATCTGCTTCGTAGTCGAGAAAACAGGGTGACTGATTCTCTGAATCTTTGGCACTGCTCACGGTGTATCTAGCTTTATTCAGGAAGTCCCGAACCTCTGCTGAGGGGGTTACGGCCGATTGCACAATGGCTTGTAGCAGCGGTTCAGCATTGTATTGCTCGACTACACTTGCTGCGAACTGACGGATGGTTTCTGGCTTTTCTTCCAGTTTTTTCCAGGCAGCTCCCACATCTTCTGGTGAAATCGTATCGTAGAAAGTTTTCAGATCTCCATTCGACGACAACAGGCCCAGCTGAGTACGGGTAAAAAGGTTATGGGGTATGGTTTCAGGGTAGGGAAGCTTGCCCAGCGCAAGAGCCTCACTCAATGTGTTATCACCAGAAACACCTACCACGGGCTTTGACAGAAGCATCAGAGCCATCATGGCTTGGTGCGGCAGGTGACCAGGGTCAACAAGCGTTAGAGTAATGCCATTCTCTAATTCCTGTAGGGTAAGGGTTCTGGGAGTAGCCTCTGTTGACCATAGATGAACAGTGTTGACTTGAGCATGTTTCAACGCACTTTTTGCATAGGTAAAACTGGTATTCAGCTCTTCTTCGGAAAGCGACATTATGATTGTCTGGTCTTGTTCAGGGTAGGCTTGAGCCAATGAAGCGATAAATCCCAACTTGCCATTGAGATGATGGAAGTAGGTAAAGTAATAACCTGCTCCTGCCTGAAAGGCTTTTAATTGCTTCTCTTTTCTCTCGTGGCCGGTTAGAACTTGTCGGGTTACCTGGGGAAGCGCTTCAAGAGCCTGAATAAATGGACTGCTTTCTGGCTCGTTGTTAAATGCTTTGAATTGTTCGGTTAGCTCTGTGTCTATCAGGATTCCGGCACTGTGGGGTTCCAGACCAAACCGTGGAACTCGATAGCAGGACATGAGTTTTGATACCGGTGTGCAATAACTGGTTGGATCTTCTGCAAAGGTTCTTCGTTCTCGATAGGCAGGCTCTTCCAGATAGCCTTGATACTTAAATCGATATTCCCTTATGTGCTTGCTGAAGGCATCGAAGGAGGATTCAGGATCGTTGAATCGAACATCCTGAATGTCCTGATACTCAATTTTGAAGTAGTCCTTATTTAAAATCTCCTCAACGTAATCATAGGCAGCCCCATTTATCGTGCGTTGCACCCATCCCAGTTGTTTTCGGCGACAGTCGCTGGTTTCACAATTATGAAGGCTCTCCAGCTCACTGACTGATGCACCGATAAATAAGCCATTTTGGGTTCTGAGAGGGTCAACCGCTTTCCCTGTAATGGCTCCCAGCATAAGAATAAATTGAGAGGCTTCCAGATTCGCAGCGGCATCTTCCGGATTTCCTCCTTCTCTGAGCCAATACCAGTCAAATGGATGATCAGGGAAGAGCCCGGGAAGTCGCAGTGCTTTTTCAGAAGTCGTATCAACAGCCAGCCCTAAATTTAGGAGGGGCATTGATTTAAGCAGGTTTCTGGCTGCTTTGGCTACATAAACGGCATCACCTATCGATTGATGAGACTGGGTGGTTAGCATCAGTTGATGTTGAAATAGCTCACTTTCAATCTCTTCAGTATCCAGTTGAGCAAGGAACAACTTGTAGATATCCAGCTGTCCCTGATTAAGAAAGTGGTGGCCAAACAGTTCTGTTGGGGCTGCTTGCTGGTATGACTCTTTTAGTCGCTTTAGATCTGGGTTGTCCTCTTCTGCAATTGCAAGATGGACATGAAAGAGCAACAGCGTATATGACAAAAGTAGGACAATTGTTCTAAGGATCATATTATTCTCTGATCGACTGATTGAGCTTGCCTCTGATCCCTGAGCGTTTTTCTGAACACTTAAATCTAACAGAGATTGATCGTTTTGCTCTTCAGTCTTTGTGAGTAGCCACTCACCGATCAGTAATGGCCCACTTTTTCTCCCATTCTGACCTTTTCACCCGCTTTTAGCTCAAGAGTTCCCTGATCTTCAGGAAACAGCAAAATAACCGTAGAGCCCAGGTTAAATAACCCCATCTCTTCTCCTTTTTCCTTCCTGACCGGTGGTTGATCCTTTTGGTAGTCAATGGTGACAGGCTTGTTACTCATACCCGGTTTTATGCACATCCAGCTGGTTTCTATTCGACCCACATTTTCAGCACCGACCAGCACCATGATGAATGGGCCGTGATCACCGTCGAACACTGCGATCATTCGCTCATTGACTGCATAGAGATTATTGATCGATTCCGCGTGTCGTGGATCAACTCTGTGCAAGGTTCCAGGAATGCTGGTAAGGGTTCTCAATGTGCCTGAAAAAGGCATATGCACTCTGTGGTAGTTGCTGGGTGATAGATAGAAAGTGACGTATGAGCCCTTGAAGAACGCTTCAGCCAATTGATCATTGCCGTGTAAAAGATCAACCAAAGAGTATAACTTTCCTTTTGCCTGAATCATTTGCAGGCCATCTATTCTTCCTGTTTCTGAAACCAGACCATCAACAGGGCTGGTTAGAGTGTTGATGTCAGGATCTATAGTTCGTGCACCTGGTTTCAAGGACCGGGTGAAAAAAGCATTGAAGTTTTTGTACCAGCCTATGTCGGGATGCAGTAATTCTGTGACATCAATGTCAAAGAGTTTGATAAAGACATCAATCATGGGGTCTTTGATCAATGGGCTGTCTGCGTAGGCAAGATCAGTAAGAATATTCAGGTTCAGCCGCTTCAGAGTGTCCTGACTGGTCTGATTCATTTCGGTGCCCAGCAGAAGATTACCCAGCAGCAGCTCATAGGGAATCTGTTCATCTTTTTGTAATGAACAGTCAACATCTGCCAGAGTGTTGCCACTGAGGAGGAATGAGAGCAAGGCAATAAGAGCAGATGCTCTGGCAGCAGAGAGCCCTTGATTATTCATGGGAAGAGACCTGAAGCTGAAGAAAGGTTAGATTCAGAAGAAGAGTAGAACAGGATGAGAGAATTACTCATCCTGCTTTGGTCTAGGAGCCTGTCCGAGAATAGCGCTCGAGAATAAAGTTCAGTAGATCGAGCCAGGTTTTTCGTTGGATTTGTGTGAATAGTTGACCTATTTAATCAAATTCAACGGAAAATATGGCCGATCTTTCTGGACTTTAGGCCGGGCTGTCTATTCTTGGTCAGGCTCCTAGCAGCCTGTCGGACTTGAACCCATAAACGCAGTTCAAGTAATTTCAGACTCTGACTATTCCGGAGAGAACTTATAAAACCCTCTCCGGCGCATTACATTTTCAACTTGTCCTTATGATTTTTCTCACTCTTGGCCTCAGATCAGCCCAATAGTGCCACAGATAAGTCGCCAACAAGACCAGTTCCAACCACTGCTCTTCATTCACTTGTTTCAGGCTGAACATCCGCCTCAAGTTATACGCAAGACAAMCCAGCGMCCACTCTTTTGTCACATTGTCCAACCCTCGCACCATGAAMCGCCGATMCCCCATGKCTTCTTTCTGTATCCCAAAGGKCGGTTCTATCKTATGTTTTCGCTGKCTKTAAATCGCCCGTCCTTCTCGTGTTTGCAGACGCCACTGCATCCACTCCACCGTACTGGCMCTMCCATCTGGTTCTGGATCATCCGGTTGAAAMCGCTTCAGCAATGGCAAGTTATGAGCTTCTCTGCTAATCGCAATGTAAGGCGTCAGKCCTGCTTTATCCACAGCATGAACMTTGGMTTTGCTGAAATAGCCTGAATCTCCCAGAAGMCCCGCCGCCTTACCCAGTACCGGCTCCAATATTTTCAGCTGAGCCAGTGTAGGAMCCACTTCTTTTTTGTCGTTAGCTGACTGAGTGACATGGCGGGDGAKGATCAAGCCGCTTTCGTTATCGACAGTGCCCTGWGCATTGKAAGCTTGTTCGAAGGCKCCGCCCGGTGCTGGCATGAKTCGGGAATCCGGATCAGTCAAACTCMCCTGATCTTTATCCCGTGCTCCCGGTTCTCGCGGGCGTGGTGCCTTGCCTGCATTGTTACGGGCTTTACGGCGCTCAACCTTTTCTTCGTACTCGGCCTTTTCCTGCTGGTATCGCTCTTCAGCCCGWCGTTCTATTTCTTCTTTTGCTTTACTGATAMCGGCCAGTCGGTCTTCTCTCCGCTTGAGTTCATCAGGTATCGACAGCCCTTCGGGCAGCTCATTTTTATCCGCTTGCTCTGACATGMCCAGAAGTTCTGCAACTTCCTGTTTCAACTGTTTCTCCAGCTTGCAAGCGTGTTTATAACTCAAAGCCTTACTCTTGTTGGCATTAGCTTTGATTTTGGTACCGTCCAGGCTCACATTGCCMAGCTTCAACCAACCCGCCTCTTGAGCAATCATTAAGATCTGGACAAACAACGCCTCAATGTGCTGACGGAAGCGCTGGCGAAACGCGTTGATACTGTCGTGATCCGGATGCTGGTTGGCACAGATATAACGGAAAGCAATGGAGTCATGAGTCGCCATCTCCAACTTGCGGCTGGAAAAGACACCGGTTGCATAGCCATAAAACAGTAGTGAAACCATCATGGCAGGATGCCAGCCTTTTGATCCTGKGCCTCGATAAGAATTGATCAGKGGAGACAGGKCGAGCTGGTCAACAACATCCACCACAAAGCGAGCCATATGACCTTCTGGAAGATAATCCTGGATGCTGGCMGGGAAAAGGTCGGGAGTGTTTCGGTCGACCGGTTTGAACTTCCACTTATTCATAGTGCTTTGAGTGTTACTGGTACTGGAATTAGGATTTTACCTGTTTTGCTGGTTAAGTCCGACAGGCTCCTAGGGAATGACTGGAAAAGAAGGGAAAAAGGACAAGAAAAAGGGAGTACGCAGGGCAGTTTTTCATGCTTTGCTCGCTTTATTTTTCTTATTATGTACCTCCATCCTACGGTCAGACGTTTTTGCCTGCTGAAGTATTTCGATTTCATTCAGCATTTATTCATCTATTGCCGTCTAAGTAGTCAGACGGCAATAGATGCTATTAACGATCACTTAGTCTTTATACAGTTCATCAACCGCAACCATCACTCTGGCCAACTTGTCAGAGTCCAGAGGTGGGCGAATAAAGCCATGGTAATCGCCTCTTGGGTTGATGATGGCCAGGTTTGCTCCGTGATCCACCAGGTAATACTCATCTTCCGGATCAGTCACCGGCGTGTAGGGAATATTCAGCTGCACCGTGAGATTGTGAATATCCTTCTGGCCACCCGTCACTCCCACAAAATCAGGGTTGAAGTGAGGAACATAACCATTGAGCTTTTCAACGGTATCCCGGCGTGGATCAACCGTTACCATGAAATAGTGCATCTTATTGGCCATTTCAGGGTTATCTTTTTTCAACAACTTGTCCATCTGATTCAACTGACCCAGAGTTGTTGGGCAGATATCCGGGCAGAAGGTGTAGCCAAAGTACACCAGAGACCATTTCCCTTCGAGGTTAGCCTTGGTAAAAGGCTGCCCTTTGTTGTCCACCATCCCTTTCATTTCAAAAGAACGTGGCTTGTCGAAAACCACCGTCCCCATTTGCTGCAACTGCTCGAGAGTCAGCGACGGTTTATTCATGTGCTTATAAAATGTCAGTCCAATGATGACCGCGACTATAGCCACCAGAACCAATACTGTTTTATTCACGCTGCCTTTCATCCTGGATGTCATGAAAAATCCTCTAGAGCCCTCAGCCTCAATACTAAATGCCTTCAGCTCCCTGAAATACCACTGAGTCATTCAGTCCATAAATAGAACGCGTAATGATCCACCAGCAACACCACAAAGAGCAACATCAAATAGGTGATGGAATACCTGAATGTCTTGATGGCGGCATGAGGTCTGCTTTCGCGAAGCAGGGCAATCGCCCAGTACAGGAAACGTCCACCCAGAGCCAGTGCTCCGGCCAGATAGATAATGCCACTCATACCTGTCAGGAAAGGCAGAACACTGGCAATAATCATGATCACTGTATAAAGAAGAATATGCAGCTTGGTATAAGCTTCGCCGTGAGTAACGGGCAGCATGGGAATATCAGCCTTGGCATATTCATCCTTGCGATGGATCGCCAGGGCCCAGAAATGGGGCGGCGTCCAGGCAAAAATAATCAGTACTAACAGCAGGGCGTGTCCTTCAAACTGTCCTGTCACTGCCGTCCATCCCAGCAGGGGAGGAGCAGCACCGGCAATACCACCAATGACAATGTTCTGAGGTGTGGCTCTCTTCAGAATCAGTGTATAGATCACCGCATAACCAATCAGGGAAGCCAGTGTCAGCCAGGCAGTCAGGGCATTGACCAGAAAGACCAGAATCCCCATGCCCAGTACACCGAGCGTGAAGGCAAACAGAAGAGCCTGAAGAGGTTCAACACGTCCTGTGGCTACGGGCCTTTTGTGAGTTCTGGCCATAACGGTATCAATTTGCCGATCAACGACATGATTGATGACAGCGGCGGAAGCTGCGGACAGGGCAATCCCCAGATTACCGAAGATCAGAATATCCAGTGGCACCAGCCCGGGTGTAGAAAGACACATGCCGATGACAACGGTTAACACCATCAGGGCAACAACCCTTGGCTTGGTCAACTCAAGATAGTCGCGCCAGTGAGCGGATTCCTGCAGAGATGCACTGCCGTTTTTTTGAATGACCTTACTCATGATTGAACCTCACCGAATCCTTCAGATACGTTCAGACGGAAGTTAAGAGCGACCAGAGTCAATAGCAAAACAGCTCCTCCCAGGTTATGGGCTACGGCTACTGAAAGTGGAAGACTGCCCAGGATATTGCTGATCCCTAACGCAACCTGCACTAGCAGCGCCAGCAACATCAAGGTTGCCAGTGTTCTCAAACTGCTTTGGCCGTTATTAGACGACTGAGCATTGCCATATCGGAACACTTGAAAAAACAGAATCAGCAGCAGTACTGTGGTCACCAGAGCGCCCAATCTGTGTAAAAGATGTATAGCAGTCCGGGCTTCAGAGTCCATTTTTCCCCCCAGATAATTCGGCCCGATGGACTGACTGAAATTCAGGCCATCGGCAAAATCAGCGTTCGGAAGCCACTGTCCCTGACACATGGGAAAATCAGGACAGGCCAGGGCAGCATAGTTAGAACTGGTCCAGCCTCCTAGTGAGATCTGTAAGATCACCACCAGAAGCCCGGCACCGGCCAACCCTCGTATTCGCTCTTTCTGTTCAGAGGAGGGGAGTTTCGTCCAATTCAAACCCGACAGACGAAGAGTCAGTAGAAACAACAAACTGAAAGTAGCGAAGCCTCCCAATAGGTGCGCCGTCACTACCTGGGGCCATAACTTCAATGTCACAGTCCACATCCCGAAAGCAGCCTGCAGAATAATCAGCGCCAGAATAAACATGGGCAGTTTCACAGGCAGCCCAGGCTCTGACCGGTTTTTGAATGCCTGAATGGCAATCATCAGAACCAGCAACAACAAAGAACCAGCAACATAACGATGAACCATTTCTGCCCAGCCTTTATCCACTTCGACGGGCGCATTGGGAAATAATGTTTCAGCGTGGGCAATTTCCTGAGCCGTTTCAGGTACCGTCAGAAAGCCATAACACCCGGGCCAGTCCGGACAACCCAGTCCAGCATGCACCAGTCGTGTATAAGCTCCCAATCCGACAACGACAGCAGCCAGCAAAGTCGCAAAGAGAGAGAGATAAAATCCTTTTCTTTGGGGTTTTGTACGGCTTATTGTTTTTGTAATCGATGCTGTTGTCATAGAACACCTTTCAACCGATGTTTGAAGCTTTTAATAACTTCCTTAAGTCCTTCAACAAGTCTCCACCGTACTGCCCAGGCTGGTACTTCATCATGATGTTGCCCAGAGGGTCGACGATGTAAAATCCATTAGAGGGCCACTTTTTTTCCTCTGAGTTTTCCCCTGAGTTTTTCCCTAAAGCGTTAAAGACCGACTCTTTTGTGCTGCCTAGCCGAATCAAGTCAGGATGCTCGTTCAACACGCTCTGGTTCACATCAGGGTTTGATATCGGTGTGATAAAAAGCCTGATAACCCGGTCACTGTCTCTTCCCAGAGCAAGATGTGCCTGCCGGGTTTGATAGAGGGCATCCTGACATGCCTGATCGGAGCAGGCGCCATCACCGAATACCAGAATGCCCCAGCGTCCCTCCAGTCCTTGCAGATCAAAAGCTTCCTGATTTTTCTTGAGCATCATGCTTTCAAAGCTGACGGGTGGTAAAAGCAGTTCCCCCTTATTGGTGCGACCTTCTGGCACAAACTGAGTACCAAAAAAATAAAAGTACCAGGCCAGTCCCATAGCCAGAGCAGGCATAAGAATCACCAGAGCCAGCTGCCAGCGACCTCTGGAACTTTTGCCATTGTGGGCATGTCTATCCGCCGTCTTTGCGGCAACGTCCTGTCCCATTATTTATCTCCTCTGCCGGTCGCTGATACCGGTTCATGTTGTTTTTGTTGGCTCAGGTCTGGTTTCTGACCCAAAACGGGTTGTTCTTTCAAACCCGCCGATCGCATCTGCCAGAGATACAGGCCAAGCAGTACCAGAGCCATTAAAAACCATTGAATAGCGTAGCCGAGATGTTTCTGAGAGGTAGTTTTCATCGTCAGCGGACGAATCAGATAAGCACCAGGCTGATTCCCTCCCAACCTGAGGATGTAGTGAGGCACAATACTTCCCAGCGCTTCGGACATGCGATCAAAGTTGATTGCCTGAATGCGCTTTGGCCACTCATCTCTCCAAATGTCTTCCCCGAGGGTAAAGGGTGTCCCCAGTAACCGGTATAACTTACCTGTTAACTGCAAATCTTCTGCTGGCGTTTGTATTTCTGGCAGTAATTCTCGGCCCTGGGCAGGCATCCAGCCCCTGTTGATCAGCAGCTGCTGACCCTCATCAGTCATAAATGGCATGATCAGGTCATAGCCTGCACGCCCTTCGTGAATCTGGTTATCAAGGAAAAAGGCCTGATCAGAAAGAAAACGACCACGGACACTGACTGGCAGATACATGGAATCAGCATACTGGCTGACATCAGACAGACTGATGGCAGGCATGGTTTGTCGCGCTGTCAGGGTTTGCTCAAGCTCGAGCTTTTCCTGATATCGGGACAACTGCCAGAACCCCAGCTTGACCAGAAGGGGCAAAAGCAGCACCACCAACAGCGACAACTTAGTGCGATAACTAAACTGGCTATACTTCAACATCTGGTGCTCTACCAAACTCCACTGTTATTCTGGTCTAAAAAGATCAGCAGGGAGCTTTATATGTGGTTAAAAATTATTATTGTTCTTCTTTTTCTTGCAGTGCTTTTCTGCCTGGGCAGAGGTCTGTATTTTCTACTTAAAGGGGGTGGCAACTCCGCCAAACTGGTGAATTCGCTCACCGCCCGGGTCGGCCTGACCGCCCTGATCATGTTGATCATTGTGGTAGCCTGGCTTTTCGGAGATGTTCACAGTAACGCTCCCTGGCTGTACCGCTAAACAACAGGAGTCGGTTACCGCCACTTCCCCCAGGAAGTGACGGACTCTCCTCATATCAGATAGACAAAAATAAACAAACCGATCCAGACCACATCCACAAAGTGCCAGTACCAGCTGGATGCCTCAAAGGCAAAATGGTTATCCGGCTCAAAATGCCCCTTATAGATGCGAATCAGCATGATCAGGAGCATAGTGGCTCCAAGGGTTACGTGCGCCCCGTGGAATCCGGTCAGAATAAAGAATGTTGATCCGTAGATACCTGCACTCAGTGTGAGCCCAAGCTCATTGTAGGCTTCAGCATATTCTTCAGCCTGGAAGTACAGAAAGGCAAAGCCCAGGATCAGAGTGAGAATCATCCAGACTTTAACTTTGGTTCTTTCTGCTTTTCTGAGCGCATGGTGAGCAATGGTCAGAGTGATACTGGAAGCCACCAGCAGCAGAGTATTTATCAAAGGCAGATGGAACGGATCAATTAAACCCTGAGCTCCCGGAAAGGTTTCATTATCCGGGTTGGTCAGAAGTGGCCAGTCCGCTTCGAATTCGGGCCACAGGTGTTCATGGGTAGAAACACCATCGCCTTCACCAGCCAGCCAGGGCACAGCAAAGTAACGAATATAAAAGAGCGTTCCGAAAAAGGCGGCAAAGAACATCACTTCGGAAAAAATAAACCAGCCCATACCCCAGCGAAAGCTGCGGTCCATCTGGTCACTGTAGAGCCCTTTTTGAGACTCTTCGATGACAGTACTGAACCAGCCAAACATCATGTAGGCCATGATCAGGGAGCCACCAAAAAACACATAATGTGCAAACGAATCTTTTACCCCGGCAGACATGTCATTCATCATCATGCCTGCACCTAACAGCATGGTAAAAAGACCTATCGAGGCAATGATCGGCCACTTGCTCTGGGCCGGAACATAATAGGTACCTTCACCTTCTTGAGCCATCAGAATCTCCTCAGGACGGCAGTGTCCTCTCTCCCATTGTCGTCACGTCAAACAGGGTGTACGACAGCGTTAGTTTGGTGATATGCCGGGGTAATGCCTGATCCACAATAATTCTCAGCGGCATGATTTTTTCTTCGCCTGCTTCCAAAGTCTGGGTGGTGAAGCAGAAACATTCTACTTTGTGCAAATAGTTGGTGGCCTGAAACGGTGAAACGCTGGGAATGGCCTGACCAATCATGCGCTCACCGGTTGGGTTGCGGGCAAAAAACTCCAGCTCTCCAACCTGTCCGGGATGAACTTCCACTTCGGTAATACTGGGCTTAAAGTCCCAGCTCATCTCAGCATTTTTTGTGGCCACAAACTGCACTTTAATTTTTCGGCTGGTATCCACCTCAGCCGTTTCAGCACTGTACTGATAAGGGTTAGGATCGGTCTTGCCATTGAGCCCCGTGACTTTGCAGAACACGTTGTAAATAGGCACCATGGCAAACCCGAATCCAAACATCCCCCCAGCCACCAGACCTGTCTTGATAACAGTTCTTCGCGACAGATCGACCGGGGCTTCGTCCTTCTCACTCATTACTTCACGTCCGGTGGTGTGGTGAAGGTGTGATAAGGCGTGGGTGAAGGCAGGCTCCACTCCAGACCTTCTGCACCTTCCCAGCTTTCCGCTTTGGCTTTTTCGCCGCCTCTGATGCACTTGATCACAATGAACAGGAACAACAGCTGTGTGGTACCAAACATGAAGCCACCAATACTGGCCATCATGTTGAAGTCCGCAAACTGCAGGGCGTAATCAGGAATACGACGAGGCATTCCCGCCAGTCCGATAAAGTGCATGGGGAAGAAAGTCAGGTTCATGCCAATAAAGGACATCCAGAAATGCGTCTTGCCCAGCGTCTCGTCATACATGTGACCCGTCCACTTGGGTAACCAGTAGTAGACTGCAGCAAAGATTGCGAAGATGGCTCCAGGAACCAGCACGTAGTGGAAGTGAGCCACTACAAAGTAGGTGTCATGGTACTGGAAGTCAGCAGGCGCAATAGCCAGCATCAGCCCTGAGAAACCGCCAATGGTGAACAGCACCACAAAGGCGATACTGAACAGCATAGGTGTTTCAAAGGTCATGGCGCCCCTGAACATGGTGGTTACCCAGTTAAAAACTTTCACTCCGGTAGGCACAGCAATCAGCAGAGTGGCGTACATAAAGAACAGTTCACCCACCAGCGGAATGCCCACTGTGAACATGTGGTGCGCCCAGACAATAAACGACAGGAAAGCGATACTGGCTGTGGCATAGACCATTGAGGTGTAACCAAACAGAGGCTTTCTGGCGAACGTGGGCAGAATCGCTGACACGATCCCGAAGGAAGGCAGGATCATGATGTACACTTCCGGATGCCCGAAGAACCAGAAAATATGCTGGAACAATACCGGGTCACCGCCACCACCGGCATTAAAGAAACTGGTGCCGAAGTGGATGTCCATCAGCATCATGGTCACGGCACCGGCCAGTACAGGCATGACTGCTATCAACAGATAAGCGGTAATCAGCCAGGTCCAGACGAACAGCGGCATCTTCATCATGGTCATGCCAGGTGCCCGCAGATTCAGAATGGTGGCGATAATATTGATCGCCCCCATGATCGACGAGATTCCCAACATGTGAATGGCAAAGATAAAGAACGTAGTAGACGGCGGCGCGTATGTGGTTGATAGCGGCGCATAGAACGTCCAGCCAAAGTTTGGACCACCCCCCTCCATAAACAATGTGCTCACCAGCATCACTGCAGCAAAGGGCAAAATCCAGAAACTCCAGTTGTTCATCCTGGGCAGAGCCATGTCTGGCGCACCAATCATCAATGGAATCATCCAGTTGGCCAGCCCGACAAAAGCCGGCATAACCGCACCGAATACCATTATGAGACCATGCATGGTGGTCATCTGGTTAAAGAAACCGGGATCGACAATCTGCATACCCGGCTGGAACAGTTCTGCCCGGATGACCATCGCCATCGCACCACCGGTCAGGAACATAATAAAACTGAACCAGAGATACATGGTGCCTATATCTTTATGGTTCGTGGTCAGCACCCAGCGCATCAGTCCCTTGGCAGGACCGTGATGATCATGATGCTCGTTTGGCTTTTCATTAGAACTTGTATCTGTCACAGCAGTCATGGTTGCATTCCTCACAGTCCAGCCTGATGTGTATTGATTGCCGGCTCATTAACCGTCGGCTTACTGACAACAGGGGACTTGTCTGAGCTTTCAGTGTCTGCTGCCTTGTATTCCCCGGTTTTCTTGTATTCCAGAATCTGCTTGGGCGTGATGAGATCACCGGTATTATTACCCCAGGCGTTTCTTTCGTAGGTAATAACAGCCGCCAGATCGACTTCGCTCAACTGGGCAGCAAAGGCCTGCATGGCTGTGCCTTTCTTGCCGTTCACTACGATATCGATATGAGCCTTGATCTGATCTTTCTCGATAGCCATCTTCGATCCCTTGAGAGCAGGGAAGATCGGAGGCATACCTTCACCATTCACCTGGTGGCAAGCAGCACAAACTCTTTCATAGGTCTTCTTGCCGCGTTCCATCAGTTCAGCCATGGTCCAGTCTTTAGTGGTCAGCTCCCGCTCTTTGGCTGCAGCTTCTTTCTTCTCGTCCAGCCACTTGGCATAGTCTTCCGGTGTTCTGGCATCGACCACAATAGGCATGAAGCCATGATCCTTTCCGCAGAGCTCCGCACACTGGCCACGGTAAATACCCGGGCGTTCTATCTTGGTCCAGGCTTCGTTAATAAAGCCCGGGATAGCATCCCGTTTTACGGCAAAAGCAGGCACCCACCAGGAATGAATAACGTCAGCAGCTGTCACCAGGAACCGAATTTTTTTGCCTGTAGGTAATACCAAAGGCTCATCCACTTCCAGCAGGTAATTGGGATCTTTACTGCGAACGTTGTAGATCTGTTCAGGTGCTGTTTGAAGATTACTGAAAAAGGAAACTTCTTCTCCCAGATATTCATACTGCCACTTCCATTGATAACCGGTAATCTTGATATCAATTTCAGCTTCGCTGGTATCATAAATATCAATCAGCGTTTTAGTGGCTGGAATGGCCATGCCCACCAGAATTAAAAATGGAATGGTCGTCCACAGTATTTCAACCAGCGTGCTTTCATGAAATGGGTGGGGTTTTGCTCCTCTTGATTTCCGGTGCATCAAGATGGAATAAAACATGACGCCGAATACAAGAACACCAATGACCACACAAATAATAAATATGGTCATATGGAGATCGTAAATCGAACGGCTGACTGCGGTAACGCCTTCAGTCATATTGACTTCCCAGTCTGCTAATACGCGAGCTGGAATCAAAAAAGCTGACAGACTGGCCAGGAACCATAAGAAAGTCTTACCGATTCCTTTAGGCGTCATGAAAGAAAGTCGTTTGCTGAAATTTAAACGAGCGAAAGAAACCAAGCCTCTGCTTGACTCCGGCCAAGATAATAATGACCGATTTGTTCGACAACCGCTGCCGTAACGGAATCTCGCCACTTGTAACATCCGGGGTGGGCGATCTTTACCGCTCATGGCTGCTTTTATCAAAAGAAAGAGAGCTAGTGCGTGCTGCATCATTCCCTTACATCCCCTGACTGTCCGCCCAGACCAGGCGGAGACTTCTTATTATTATTGAGCAGACCCAAAGCCTTGCTTTCAGAGGTGTTGGAGCAGTAACCGAAAGGATCCGGACAGGCATACCTGTATCCAGAACAGCGCTTACTGACTTGATTTATTGTCGTTAGCCCCTATCGTCCAAACTTATCCCTACTGGACAGAGCCATCACAGCATCTTGCCTGAAAAACCTCAGAGCACTTTAACCAACAGACCTTCCAAGCAGTCTTTACCTCGATATTTCTTTATTCCATCAGGACAAAGAAATACCACGTTAGACTGTATGCGGAAGTTCAAAGTGCCAATATTCAACCGCAAGCGACCGTTAAGTAACTGACAACGTCATACTACTTCGGACCCAACCTGCAAAACCCACAACACAGGAACACCCTGCAAATACCAATACCCGTGAGACGCATTGCGTGACAAATTCAGTCTGACAATAATCGCTCACTGAGTATAGTCCCAGAACCTCATTAAACAACATGATTGCAGGAAATGAAAAGAGTCTTGTTAAAAAATATCTTGATTTAAATTGTCACTTGTCGTTTAAATAACAATAGAATTATTTTAAACAGAAGTTTTATAGAGGAGTAATTCGAGGATCGGACTTTAGATCGCTCGTCTTTATTGAACAAAAGAACAGCTGTTTGTTTTCCATTTAAATGAAGGCTGGTTTTTGCCCCTTGCTTTGTGATCCCTATCACGTATTCATATTTAACTTTTACCTCTTCACAAAAATTTAATTATACCTTCAACATCCACCGCCAGACTTAACTTCAGAGCATATATAGTGCGTCATTTTTTTGACTGCACAAGCAGTTGCACTTTTTCATTTTCATCGTTTTTTTCAGTGTTTTTTTATTCCAACTTTAATGAATAAAAGATCTTCACATTATGAAAAAGAGGTATTTAAAAAAGCTTGTGTTCTTATTAGCACTATGGTCTTTTATCAGCTTCAAGAAGACGTTGCAGTACCCACTCTAATCTCAACCGCAACGGAGACAATCATGGACGTGCAGGCAATAAGCAATCTGATTGATTGCGCCCGAAAGCACGAAGAAGGCTCCAGCCATCTTCAGTCGCTTGTCTGTCAGCAACTGGAACAGTTGCACCACACTATCGAACTTCCTGAAGACATGGCCTGTGAAACCCTGCTGAAGTTTGCAGATGAATACATAGATCATGTCCCCAACTTTCTTGAAGCGCTTGACCAGGCCTCAAGAGAACTGGAGATCGAGAACTTCATTTCCCCCTTCCTGAGCATTGCTGAAGAAAACTTTCTGGCTCCCGTACTTCAATCCCATACTGAAGTAGGTTTATTCGACCTGTTGGATAAAGCCTACTTTGCTCATCGCCTGATTGAAGAGGTAAACGACAGTTATTTGTCCAAAACTGGCTGCACACTCATCCCTATGAATATGACCTGGGCCAACCTGATCATTCACGCCATTCTCGGAGAAGAGTTTGGAAATGAGCTGGACCGGATTGTAGAGCAGACGGTAAGACAGATGATGCGCTCGCAGGAAATTTATAACGATCGTATGTTCAAGGACTTCGTCAATAACCGTAATCCGGAGCAGTGGGTTTCGACCTGGTCCAAGTGGAACTGTCTGTCGAGCCGTATGGGTATTGAACTGAAGTTTACGTCAGCAGCCTGAACCCGACCGCTGGCGATTGAAGTAGACGTTAATGCAGAGGACTGTATTTGAAAATATCCAGCCACCTGCGAGCTATGAATGAATAGCTTCTCAGAGTCTGGCAACCGTTGTTTTCGAACTCAAGGCTGTTGATCCAGTATTCGTACGATCTGAACACCGTTGTCCTTATCAGCATCATCTTTCGACTTCATATCTTCTGGGGAGACCCTCGTGACTGGAGGTTTCCCCGCAAGAGAAGGGTCTTTTTCCATTACATCTGAAAATCCGCAATCCACGCATTCGCGAAAATTCTCACCGTTCTCACTGAACATTCTTACCGAATCCTGATGACCACAGGATGGGCAGACTGCTCCCGCGATAAACCTTTTCGTTGTCATAGCTTCAACACACTGAAGCCTTGGGATCATATGGCCCCAAGGCTTGATTACTTCAACAAGTTTTGAGCTTCTGGCTCAAAACATTCTAATTAGCAGTGATGCCTGAGTGACGCAGCAGGGCGTCCACTTCAGGTTCACGGCCACGGAAATTCACAAACAGTTCCATAGGTTCGGAGGAGCCACCTTTCTCCAGAATTTCATGAAGGAAGGACTCACCGGTTTTACTGTTGAAAATACCTTCTTCCTCAAAGCGGGAGAAAGCATCGGCAGACAGCACTTCAGCCCATTTGTAGCTGTAGTAGCCTGCAGCATATCCACCAGCAAAGATATGGCTGAAACCATGCTGGAAGCGATTGAACGAAGGTGGAATCACTACAGAAACCTGACTGCGAACTTCGCCCAGAACTTCCTGAACACTTTCTCCATCACTGAAGTTCTTGTGCAGTTTGAAATCAAAGAGTGAAAACTCCAGCTGACGCACCATCATCATGGCCGACTGAAAGTTTTTAGCCGCCAGTAACTTATCCAGCTTGTCTTTTGGCAGAGGCTCTCCGGTTTCAAAATGACCAGAGATCAGGGCCAGTCCTTCTTCTTCCCAGCACCAGTTTTCCAGGAACTGACTGGGCAGCTCAACGGCATCCCAGGCTACACCATTAATACCGGATACCGCTGAATAATCCACCTGGGTCAGCATGTGATGCAGGCCGTGACCAAATTCATGGAACAAAGTAACCACTTCGTCATGAGTCAGAAGCGCAGGCTGATCACCCACAGGCGGAGTGAAGTTACAAGTCAGATAAGCAACGGGTAGTTGAACTTTGTCTTGTACTTTGCGGCGTACCCGGCATTCATCCATCCAGGCCCCACCGCGCTTGTGTTCACGAGCATAGAGATCGAGATAGAAGCGACCGATCACCTCGCCATCGCGAATGACATTATAGAAACCCACATCTTTGTGCCAGGTTTCAACATCTGTCACCTTCTCAAAAGTAATGCCAAACAGACGCTCAACAACAGAGAACATGCCGTTGACTGCTTTCTCTGAAGGGAACCAGGGACGCAATTCCTCCTGGGAGATCGCATAGCGCTGCTGTCTCAGCTGCTCGCCATAGTAACCGATGTCCCAGGCTTGCAGGTCTTCAGCACCGTGTTCTTCTTTGGCAAAGGCTCTCAGCTCATTCAGTTCTTTCTCTGCCTGAGGTTTGCTGCGACGAGCCAGATCTTCCAGAAACTCCATGACTTTATCAGTAGAGTCGGCCATTTTTGTGGCCAGTGAGTATTCTGAATAGTTGTTAAAATCGAGCAGCTCCGCCAGTTCCTGACGCAGTTTGAGAATCTCATTTATATTTTCTGAGTTATCAAACTCGCCAGCATTCGGCCCCTGATCAGAAGCTCTGGTGCTGAACGCAGTGTAAACCTCTTCACGAAGAGATCGGTTGTCTGCATAGGTAATCACAGGGAAGTAGCTGGGAAAGTCGAGATTAAGCATCCAGCCTTCGCTATGGCCTTTGGACTCGGCGAGTTGCTTTGCTCCTGCCAGAGCGGACTCCGGAAGCCCAACCAGTTCTGATTCATCGGTGATCAGCTTGGACCAGGCCATAGTGGCATCCAGAACATTGTCAGAGAACTTGCTGGTCAACTCAGAAAGGCGCTTCTGGATTTCTCCGTAACGGGCTTTCTTCTCTTCAGGAAGCGCTACACCGGCCAGTTTGAAATCACGCAGATTGTCAGTGATAACTTTCTTCTGAGCCTTGTCCAGAGTTTCAAACTCGGGAGACTCAGACAACTTCAGATAAGCCTGATAAAGATCCTGATTCTGACCCATGCGAGTAGAGTATTCAGAAAGCAGAGGAAGACATGCATTGTAGGCATCCCTTAACTCATCGGTATTAACAACCGCATTCATGTGACCAACAGGTGACCAAGCCTGGCTGAGTTTGTCACCCAGATTATCCATCGGTTCCTGCAGAGTCTTCCAGTTGAATGCCTGAGCTTTATCAGCCAGAAGTGCGTCAACCGCCTGCTCACTCTCGGAAATAATCGCTTCAACAGCCGGCTGAACATGCTCCGGTTTGATCTTGGTGAAAGGAGGCAGTTCGCAGGTTTCCAGCAGTGGATTACTCATATTTCAGGTGCTCTTCTGTACGTTCTTGTTATGTCTATGGGTGCAGGATTATCGGTTTTCAAGGACAATGCAACACTTGAAAAACAAAGTGACCCGAGCCGGGTGACAGAAAAAGAGTAAAATTAATTTCAAAGTGGCCAACCCCAAGGCCCGATCAGCAAAGAACAGAGCGATAAACAATATGAACAGCCGTTCCATCAGAACATTCAGGGGCCATACCCCAAAACTGGGTGATCGAGTCTTTGTCGATGAGACCGCTCTGGTACTGGGTGATGTAGAGATTGGCGAGGACAGTTCTGTCTGGCCCATGGCTGTTGTGCGAGGAGACATGCACCGCATCCGCATTGGTTCTCGCACCAGCATCCAGGACGGCTCTGTCCTGCATATTACTCATGCCAGCACCTTTAATCCTGATGGTTACCCCCTGATTATTGGTGACGAAGTCACCGTGGGCCATAAAGTGACCTTGCATGGCTGCACTATCCACAATCGCTGCCTGATTGGTATCGGTGCTGTTGTTATGGATGGAGCTGTAGTTGAGGACGAAGTCATTGTTGCGGCTGGGTGCCTGGTGCCTCCCGGCAAAAGACTGGAAAGCGGTTATGTCTACAAAGGCAACCCGGCACAGAAAGTCCGCCCGGTCAGCGAAAAAGAGAAAGCCTTCTTTTCTTATGGGGCGGGTAACTACGTAAAACTGAAAGATGAATATCTGGAATCGTAATTAGTTATTAAGAATATATTTTATATAACTAATATTCACTTTCGCCCATAGTAGTACAGACGCGAGTACTATCCAGACCTAATCTTCCCTGATCAGAACATGATTTGGGGAGATTAATCATGAGTGAAGCGATCAAGCCAGTAGACACTTCTGCCACCCACCAGACCCAGACCAATTGGGTTGCTGACAGTCAGCTGGATAATCAGGAAATTTACAACGCTGAAAAGCAAGCTGAGAAGTTTCATGAAAACCTCAGTGCCCAGTCCGCTGAGCAGAGATCAGGATATGTCAAAGATAAACAGGCCAGACTGGCTCTGTTAGTTGCACAAAAAAACTTCGTTATATAAACCCTCTTCTGAGTACAAGTGTCTCCCCACCTGATGAGATCTGGATTTGTAGATTTCATCATGCGCTCAGATCTTCTCTCCGTAAGTGCTGCCTCGTACACACTGGAATAAGTCAGGATTGGTTTTTTTCAGGCCAGATGATATAAGCCCGCTCAATCTTTTTAATTCTAATTTTTCGAGTCTGAGCTGCACTGATGGAAATCTACTCCACAGCCATATTGCTGTTCCTGATTATGGATCCGCTCGGCAATATGCCTATCTTTATCTCTGTTCTTAAAACTGTGCCACCACGGCGCAGAGCCAAAATTCTAATGCGTGAAATGCTGATCGCATTATTTATTCTGGTAGTCTTCCTGTTTGTGGGTGATTCCATGCTGAAAACCCTGCATTTGAGACAGGAAGCTGTGAGCATTGCAGGGGCGATAATTCTGTTTATTATCGCAATCAAAATGATTTTCCCTCCCAGCAGGGGTGGCGGCATTATGGGTGATACTCCGGATGGCGAACCTTTCATTGTGCCACTTGCGACACCTCTTATTGCTGGTCCTTCGATTCTCGCGACACTGATTCTTCTGGGGAACCAGCATCCGGGAGAACAGGGTAAACTGGTCACTGCACTGCTGATTGCCTGGGGTATTTCTGCTGCAATCCTGCTTTGCTCCGGGCAATTTATGAGAGTGCTGGGCAATCGTGGTGTCTTCGCCATTGAACGTTTGATGGGCATGATCCTGGTTATGCTGTCAGTACAGATGTTCATGGACGGTATCGCCAACTACCTGGGATAAGCCTTGCTAAACAAAGGCTGTCGTATAAGGCAGCCTTTAACTTTGTTTTTGTGAAACCAATCACTCTTGGGAAAACACTTATCGCTAAATGACACTGAAAACACTATAAGTCACACAGCGTAATTGTACTGCTCAGACAACCTCTTCAGAACCAATCACTACCACTCAATAATAAATCAGTTGATTTACCTTATTTTTCAATAGTTTCAAAGGGTTACCCTGTTTGGACGATGCGGTCTTTACGTACTTTCGTTCAAAAACCTGCTTGATCCTAATCCCAACTTTTAGTTATATTCAGTTACCCGCTCATAGCGGTTCGGTTTTTCCGTATTCGAGATACTGAAGCCGAACCTCCATGAACAGGTGAAGATTTCCGTAATCAGAATTTTTCGGGATCAGTGTAGTACCCGGCGGAATTGACGACATTAGTCCAATAATTAAAACAGTCCCTGACTCAGGGTTCTTTACTCAGGTGAGATCATTGAACAGGGTATATAAAGCGGCAATGCACAGGATCGTGTATTACTCGTCTAGCTCTGGCGAACCCGTCAGACGTAGCAGCTCCCGCCCATGACCATAACTCCAATCAGAATTATGCGTTGACCGATAACAGGCCGGTCATCGAATGAAGGGGATAACAATATGAAGAAGCCATTCAAGGCTCTGAAACTGGCCGGTATTCCGGCTTTGACTCTGGCAGCCAGCATCATGGCCGTCACCAGCGCCAACGCCGCTATTGTTCCAGCAGGCACGCAACTGGCACAAGTCCAAGAACTGGTTCGCGGTAACGGTGCAGAGCCCGCTTCCATCGATCCCCAGAAAGTAGAAGGCGTTCCAGGCTCCAGTGTTACCAAGGATCTGTTTGAGGGTCTGGTAACTCAGGATGCAGCAGGCAACACCATTCCAGGTCAGGCTGAAAGCTGGACCGTCTCAGAAGATAATAAAACCTTTACATTTAAAATTCGTGACACAGCCAAATGGTCTAATGGTGATCCGGTAACCGCTGGTGACTTTGTTTTTGCTTTCCAACGTGCCGTTGATCCAGAAACAGCTTCCCGTTACGCCTGGTTCATGGAAATTCCAACCATCGTAAACGCTTCTGCCATTGTTAAGGGTGAAAAGCCTGCAGATAGCCTGGGCGTTAAGGCCGTTGACGATAAAACTTTTCAGGTAACTCTGGAAAAGCCTGTCCCTTACTTCATCAAGATGCTGGCTCACCAGACCACTTTCCCGGTCCCACAGAAAGTGGTTGAGAAGCTCGGTGATAACTGGACCCGTCCAGGCAACATGGTATCCAACGGCGCGTACAAACTCGCTGACTGGCGCGTAAACGAAAAAATCGTTCTGGAGCGTAACAGCAACTACTGGAATGATAAGGCAACCGTCATCAATAAAGTGACCTATCTGCCTATCGTCAGCACCACTTCTGAACTGAACCGCTACAAGGCTGACGAGCTGGATATGACTAACCTCATTCCAGTTGAGCACTTCAAGTCCCTGAAAAAGCAGATTCCAAACGAAGTAAGAGTGACTCCATACCTGGGCACTTACTACTACACATTCAACACCAAACGTAAGCCATTTGATGACGTGCGTATTCGTAAGGCCTTGTCCTACGCCATCAATCGTGACGCCATCAGCAAGTACGTTAAAGGTCAGGGTGAAAAGCCTGCTTACACCTTCACACCTGAAACCGTGAGTGGTTTTGTTCCACCTTCCACTGACTACAGCAAAATGTCTCAGGCAGAGCGTAATGCCGAAGCAAAACGTCTGCTGACAGAAGCAGGTTATGGCCCTAACAAACCACTGGAATTCGACCTGCTGTACAACACCGACGAAGCTCACAAGAAAGTGGCTATCGCTATCGCACAGATGTGGAAACCTCTGGGCGTGAAGGTGACGCTGGTGAATCAGGAATGGAAAACATTCCTCGACTCCCGTAACGACGGCAAGTTTGACGTAGCCCGTGCCGGCTGGATTGGCGACTACAATGAAGCTTCCACCATGCTGGACCTGAACACTTCAACCCACGGTCAGAATGACTCCCAGTTTGTGAACGAGATGTACGACAAGCTGATGTCCGAGTCCAGAGTTGTAACCAGCGACGAAGAGCGCTCCCACCTCTACACTGAAGCCGAGAAAATTCTGGCTGATGAGATGCCTGTTGCACCTATCTACCAATACGTAACCAGCCGACTGGTTAAGCCATATGTAGGCGGTTACCCAATGAGCAATGTTGAGGACAACGTTTACACCCGGGATCTGTTTATCAAGAAGCATTAATCCCTCTGGTGTAGAGATCAGCCATACTGGTTATCCCAGGATGGCTGATCAACATACAGTCAGGGACACATACAAGGTGTACCTATGTTTACATTTATTCTCAAACGCATTGGCGTTGCCATCCCGACACTGTTCATTCTCGTTCTGTTGTCGTTCTTTTTAATGCAGATGGCACCAGGCAGCCCCTTTACCGGTGATTTCAACATGCCACCGGAAATTCTGGCCAACCTGGAAGCCAAATATCATCTCGACAAGCCACTCTGGCAACAATTTGCCTATTACCTGAAAGACCTTCTGCACGGCGATTTGGGACCGTCTTTCAAGTACAAGGATTACACAGTTAATGAACTGGTTGCCCAAAGCTTTCCGGTTTCCATAACCATTGGCGCCCTGGCGTTTCTATTTACAGTTATCATGGGTGTTGGACTGGGCACATTGGCTGCCTTGAGACAGAATTCCTGGATCGACTACACCGTTATGACCTTCTCTATGGTAGGAGTAGTTCTTCCTTCCTTTGTTATTGCTCCTCTGATGGTGCTGATTTTTTCCATCAGCCTTAAGTGGTTACCTGCCGGAGGCTGGAACGATGGCAGCTGGCAAAACATGGTGCTTCCTGTTGCTGCCATGGCCATCCTCTATGTGGCAGCAGTCGCCCGTATCATGCGCTCCAGCATGATCGAGACCCTGAACAGTAACTTTATCCGTACTGCTCGAGCCAAGGGTCTGCCAAGACGTCACATTATTTTTAAACATGCCCTGAAGCCTGCTCTGTTGCCTGTTGTTTCTTATCTCGGCCCAGCCTTCGTCGGTATTATCACCGGTTCTGTTGTTATTGAGACCGTGTTTGGCCTGCCCGGTATTGGCCAGCATTTTGTTAACGGCGCACTGAACCGAGACTACTCCCTGGTACTGGGACTGACTATCATCATTGGATCACTGACCATCCTGTTCACCGCTGTCGTCGATATCCTCTATGGGCTGATCGATCCAAAAATCAGGGTGGGGGGTTAAACCATGGCGACAATCACTGTGAATAAAATGGTGAAAGAAGAGAGCCACAAGGCTGTGGAAAATTTCTCCGAAAAACTGGAGATTGAAGGGCGCAGCCTCTGGGCGGATGCCCGCCGACGCTTCCTGAGTAATAAGGCAGCTGTCGCCAGTATGATTGTACTGGTAGCTGTTACCCTGCTGATTATCTTTGGTCCGATGGCCAGTCAGTTCACCTATGACGAAATTGACTGGGCCAACATGGCGGCACCGCCTTCCATGGAAACCGGACATTTCTTCGGGACTGATCACTTGGGTCGTGACTTGTTTGTGCGCACCCTTGAAGGAGGTCGGATCTCTTTCATGGTAGGTGCCATGGGTGCCCTGGTTGCTGTCATCATTGGCACCATCTATGGCTCCATGGCGGGCTTCCTGGGTGGCCGTATTGATAACCTGATGATGAGAGCACTGGAAATCCTTCAGTCCTTCCCATTCATGTTCCTGGTTATCCTGATGATCACCTTCTTCGGACGCTCCATACTGTTGATCTTTATCGCAATAGGGGCAGTCTCCTGGCTTGATATGGCACGTATCGTAAGAGGCCAGACCTTGAGTCTGAAGAGCAAGGAATTTGTCGAGGCAGCCATTATCAGTGGTGCCAGCTCTACCCAGATTATTTTCCGCCACCTGATCCCTAACCTTCTGGGTATCGTTGTGGTGTACGCATCCCTTCTGGTGCCGGGCATGATTCTTTTTGAATCTTTCCTGAGCTTCCTGGGTCTGGGCGTACAGGAACCTATGACCAGCTGGGGAGCACTGGTAAACGAAGGGGCAACCTCCATGGAAGTGGCGATCTGGCAACTGGCCTTCCCGACTTCCTTCCTGGTAATCACCCTGTTCTGTTTCAACTTTATTGGCGACGGGCTCCGTGATGCCCTGGATCCAAAAGACAGATAACCCGGAGGCTGGAATGAATCTGTTAGATGTAGATAACCTGCGGGTTAGATTCACGACACCCGACGGGGATGTCACCGCAGTAAACAATATGACCTTCTCCCTGAAGGCCGGTGAAACACTGGGTCTTGTTGGTGAGTCCGGGTCTGGCAAAAGCCAGACTGCTTTTGCCCTGATGGGCCTGCTGGCCAAAAACGGCATTATTGAAGGTTCAGCAAAGTTTCAGGGTCAGGATATTCTGGGTCTGAACGAGGCTGAACTGAACCGGATACGGGCAGAACAGATCTCCATGATCTTTCAGGACCCGATGACTTCTCTGAACCCCTACATGAAAGTTGGGCCTCAGTTGATGGAAGTCCTTCAATTGCACAAAGGCATGAGCAAGAAAGAAGCCTTTGAAGAATCTGTGAAGATGCTGGATGCGGTCAAGATGCCCGAAGCCCGTAAACGCATGAACATGTACCCCCATGAATTCTCTGGTGGTATGCGTCAGCGAGTAATGATTGCCATGGCTCTGCTGTGCCGTCCAAAACTGCTGATTGCAGACGAACCCACAACCGCATTGGACGTAACCGTTCAGGCTCAGATCATGGAACTGTTGAATGAACTGAAGAGTGAGTTCAACACTGCCATCATTATGATCACCCACGACCTGGGTGTGGTCGCCGGTATCTGCGACAAAGTACTGGTCATGTATGCTGGTCGTACCATGGAATACGGCACTACCAACGAGGTCTTTTACGATCCTCGTCACCCTTATTCCCGTGGCTTGCTCGAAGCGATTCCACGTCTGGATACAGAAGGTGAAATTCTGCCGACTATTCCGGGCAATCCCCCCAACCTGCTGAGCCTGCCAAAAGGCTGCCCATTCCAGGAACGTTGCCCTCACGTTATGCAACGTTGCCAACAGGAAGCACCGCCACTGGAGAGTTTTGGTGACGGTCGTCAAAAAGCCTGCTTCTGGACACCGGACAGCTTGAAGGAGGATGCAGCATGAGCCCTCAGCCCAATACAGAAAGCCTTCAACCACTGTTAAAAGTAAGGGGTATAAAGGTTCACTTCCCGATTCATAAAGCCAAAAACTGGCCCTGGGAAAAATCTCCGGTACTGAAAGCGGTCGACGGTGTCAGCTTTGATCTGTACGAAGGAGAAACTCTGGGTGTAGTGGGTGAATCCGGTTGCGGAAAGTCTACTCTGGCTCGTTCTATCATTGGTCTGGTAAAAGCCACTGAAGGTGAAATCCTCTGGCAAGACGGCAATATTGCCGGCTTGCCTGAAAAAGCCATGAAAGATATCCGCAAGGATATCCAGATGATTTTTCAGGATCCCTTGGCTTCTCTGAACCCGCGTATGACTGTTGGCGATATCATTGCCGAGCCTCTGCGTAACTATTACCCGAAGCTGTCGAAAGATGAAGTTCTTTCACAAGTTCGTGACATGATGGCCAAGGTAGGTTTGCTGCCTAACGTGATCAACCGTTACCCACACGAGTTCTCCGGTGGTCAGTGTCAGCGTATCGGTATTGCCCGAGCCTTGATTCTCAAACCCAAGCTGATTATCTGTGACGAGCCCGTGAGTGCACTTGACGTATCCATTCAGGCTCAGGTGGTTAATCTGCTGAAAGAACTGCAGAAAGAAATGGGTCTGTCCCTGATCTTTATTGCTCACGATCTCAGTGTTGTAAAACACATCAGCGACCGTGTTCTGGTGATGTATCTGGGCAACGAAGTGGAAACCGCCAAAGCAGAACCTATGTATGATGACCCACGTCATCCCTACACCAAAGCTTTGCTGTCAGCTGTGCCCATTCCTGATCCGGAGCTGGAAAAAGCCAAGGAAATCGAACTGCTGGAAGGCGACCTGCCATCCCCCATCAGCCCACCCAGCGGCTGTGTGTTCAGAACCCGCTGCCCAATAGCTGATGCCAGCTGTGCTGAAAATCGTCCAAGTTTGATGGACGTGGGTCACCAGCACTTTGCGGCTTGTCCAAAAGCCTGATGAATCAAGCCATCCAGACAACCCGATTGTCTGGATGGCTCGTCTTTACCATTAAATGCAGCCTTGCATACCTCTGAATTATTTTAATAACCCTCACCAGGAGTTCAATTTTACCGAGTCAGGGAACTCTGAAGGCTCATCCCGGTCTATTCCAACAGAAGTTTACTTAGGATGAGTAAAGAGTATGAGTATGGATGGAACCGGCAATAACAGTGATTTTTTTCCCACGGGGTCTGGCAACCAGCCGAATCAGGGTGGTGATCGCTGGAGTCTGACTTCTGCCACCACGGCATCTCAGAGTGTACCGATGGCCGGGCTGCAATCAGTTAGCCATACAGACACCCTTGCCAGTCTGTTAGATGAAGGTTCAAGCACTAGTCCAGCTATGTTCACCTCACTTGGTGATCGGTCTACTGCTCATCCCGGCTACCCCACAAGACCTTTTCTCACTCCACAACAGCAGCAGGGAGGGGCAAGCCTGTCAACGGGATTGAGCACCATGACATCAGGCAGTTCCCAGCTTTCCATGATGCCTGGATCAAGTACGGCTTCTGACCCTTCCGATCCTTTATTTGGTCTAGATTTGAGCTCAGTGCTGGCTGACCTTCCGGCTGTTAATCCTTCCGCCAGTGCATTCCCTGCAATGACGGGCCCTTTGCCTCCCTTTTCAATGATTAGCCCCAGTTTTTCCATGGCAATGCCCACAATGACAACAACAGTGGCAAGCTCCTTGCCTCTTTTATCAACACGTCCAGCATCTGGCTTTCCAGTAGCAAGCAGCTCTGCGTTAGTACCTTTTAATAGACACTTACCGGCAGCACAAATGGGTCGTCGTGGTTACAGCCACCCTGGAGCCCCCTTTCAACAGAGTTTAATGGGAAGACCATCGTCAACTACAGGGAGAACTCAGAGGGGTAACCTTGAGCAGTATCTGGCAGGCTTAAATCATCAGTTAAGGGTTCAAAAAAACAGAGTTGAGCAATTAAATACTCAGTGTGGATTACTCCAATCACAGCTGGACCAAGCCAATATGGACTTAAGCCAAGCTCAGCTTAATTACCAGAGCCTGTATAGCGAAAATGCTCAATTGCAAGGTCAGAATGCTGAATACTTCCGCTGTTATAACGAAGCTCATCAAGAGAATAGTGAGCTGAAGAGGATAACAGACGCAGAAAAACAGGATCTTCAACATCAAATAGATGAAACCAAAAGAAACCTTAATTCAGCAAAGGCCCAAATAGATTCAAAGACCCATTTTATTGAAGAACAGGACACTGAATTGGAGACATTGAGAACAAAGATCAAGGAAAAGGAGACATCACTCTCTCAGCTTCGTATGAGTCAGAAAGAACTTCAGGACAAATATATGAAACTGCAGGCGGGACAGTTGGCTAAATTATTAGAGGTGCGTAAAGAAGTTACTGAAAAAGAAAACGAGTTAGCAAAAGCCACTGCAGACAATGAAGTACTGAAACAACAAGTGGAAGACACAAGATCTGAACTTAACACTGAAATTGATCGTCTTAAAAAAGCCGTTTCTGAGGCTGAAGAAAAGCATGTAAGTATTGTCTCAGAGTCAGAAAAATTCAGAAAAGAAATGTCTCAGAAAACCGATGATCTTCAACGCGAAATTCAGCAGTTACAGAGTACCGTTGCTGAAGTTGAAAGTGATCGTGATTCAGCCAGAGCCGAAGCAGAAGAGGTATTACGTCAGAAGCAGGAGCTAAATGCTGAGTTTGAACGAAAATTTGAGTCACAAAAATCTGCTCTCGACCAGAAAACAGGTGAATATGATCAGGTTGCTCAGGAGACAAGTCTTCGATATCAGGGGCAAATTTCTGAATTGCAGAGCAAAGTTGGTGAGTTGAGAGGACAACTGGAAGACAGTGAACTTAAGCTCCTTGAGGCCAATAATCACCTGAGGGGATTAAATGACCTGGCTCAAAAAGCACTTGAAGATACAAAAAACATATCGGAGCAATGGGAACAAAAGGTTGAGGATTTAGCAAGTAGGCTGAGCGCCGCAGAACGTCATTTTGAGCAATTGCAACGTCAGTATAATAAGCAAGGTGAAGATCACTCATCAGAAATCAGGAGACTCGAAAGCCAGAATAGTGCTTCTCATGAATCACTTTCCTCAAAAGTTTCAGAGCTGGAAGAATCTCTGCGGTTAGAACATGAAGAAAAAACCAGAATTCTAGAAAAAAATACCCAACTGGAGCAGCAGGCTTCAGATCAGAGTGCCGACCTGAAATCACTGCAAGAGCAGCTCGATAATGCAAAAAAACAGACAGAATTAGCAAACGAAGCAATGCGGCAGGAAATGACAGGCCACCAACAGTTAGTCTCTAATTTACAATCTCAACTGGAACAGGAAGAAGACCTGAGAGGACTGTTGGAGGCTGCCGAGAGCAAACTGGTCAAGCAGAAGGCCAGCTATGAAGCTGAACTTGAAAAACAGTTAAAAGAAAGGCTGGAAGAGGAAGAGAAACAGAAAGAAGCTTTAAGTGATGCCGTGCGCCAGTCTATCGCTGTTTCTGCTGATTTAGATCTTCAAAAAGATAAAATGCAAACTCTGTATAAAGAGAATGCCAAATTACGGGAGAAACTCAGTAGAGTTCCGTTGCCCGTAAAGAAAGCCGTGAAACGTCCACCTCCCTCTATTGAATCAGTTGAATCACCTGTCAGCAAAAAACCTGCGCTTCAGAAAGCCACTGCGGCAGTTAGCACGACTTCATTTGAACAAAAGTCTAAAGCGGTGCCAGCTGTTAAGAAGAAACAGATCAAATTTGCTCAGGTTCAACACCCAGAAGCATCCGTCAGTAGTGCAGAGGTTAGGCCCCCTGCTACGTCTCTTGTAGAGGTACCACGCAGTCTGAAGGATGTCTTTGCTAATGCAAAGAAGTTGGGTATTCCCCAGTATTTTGTTTCATTGGGGTACCCGGTCAAAAAGCGAAGAGATGGTAGTCCCGTTGAAATTACCCGAATGGAAGACCTGGGCGATCCAGCTGGTTTTTTACCCACCGAAGAAGCGCGCGTACTGGCTGAAATCAAAAAAAAGTACCGTGCACGCAGTGGAAAGCTGCCCACAGAGCTTCAGAGTCAGGGCGTAGACAAAGTTTGGGCTCAGGCAGCGTATCTGGAAAGTTTTCTTGATGTTGAGAGCTTGAAGCACTGGATTGTGAAACCGCACTCTGAAGTCTGTCAAAAGTTGCAGGCCCTTCAACAAGTCTCTGGGCCAACAGGCTCTACACAAGCTAAACACACACCTTTTAATTCAGCTGAAAGAACAGGAATCTATGACTGGAGAGCAGAACAGAACCAATGTGAAAAGAGTCAACATTTCAGAGAAAAGTTCTGGCCCTTACAGTGGCTGGAAACTCTGGCAGAAGCGATCAGGGAGAACCCTGAAGATAAACTCAGCCAACTGGCAGGCTGTTGGGCAGACTTTTCAATTCATTACGCTATAGCTTCCAGAAGTGGGGCTCTTCAAAAAGAGTACGCTCGAAATCAAGAGCCTTTCAACTGGCGAAAGCTGGGCCAGCCAGAAGCCATGGAAGACAGCTCCGCTCCTGGACCTTCAGGCCTATCAGGCAGCTCTTTGTTGTCATCCTCTGACGTCACTTCGGATACCTCATCCGAGGATTCCGAACGGTCCAGGAAACGCAAATCGTCAAGCCTGAAAGAAAAAGTGGTTAAGAAAAAAAAGAGCTGAATTTTTAATAGAGAGTAGGGAAATCTACTCACATAACCTGTGACAGAATCAAACTAATCAGTTAAGAGCCTGTCAAAGAATTATCCCCAGTTAAACATTGGAATGCAGTTATGGAAGGAATCTCAAAAAACCCGATGGAATGGGAATCCAGCTTAGCCTCACCGCAGGGCTTAAAGCGTTCACTTTCTGAAGCACAAGTTCAGGAGGACTCCTCTGCGAGCAAACGGGTTAAAAAAGCGGAGGCTACCCCATTTTTGACGCACAATCTGGTCGAAAGAAACGGTCTGTACTTTCTCCCTTCAGACTTAAAGCAGAAGGGAGGTGTACTTGCCTTGCCTTCAGCGGATGTGCGCAGATCAATCAACAGCCATCAGGTTGAGCGGCTCGAAGTGCGTCAAAGTAAAATTGATAATCAGGGCGTTCACCTAAGGGAGGAAGCCGCTGACTCTCAGGTGGTGGCTATTTATGAAGGTCGTCCAATCCATTGTCGATATATGACCGATGAAGAAATGGAATGCTCCGGGTATGGAGACACAGAGTCTGAGCCAACAGAATCACCCCGCCATAAAGAACAGCCGAAAAAACAACTGGTCTGGTATAGCTGTACTGACAGTCCAGCCATGCTCAGTCGTCCACCGTCTTTTCATGCATACAGTACCCATGTTACTTATCAGGATGATCAGGACCTGCCTGTCTGGTTAGGTGTTGACGCGATTGACAGCCCTTTGCCTATCAGCAGTATTAATTCATCCAATACGGTTCCCAACACCATTATGCTGCCCTGCCTGACCCCTGATTTGATCGAATCAGTTACAGAGGATGGCGTTGTAACACTTCGTGAGCCACCCAAAGAAGGTGATTATTGTGTTGTGGCTGTCGCCAATAAAAAAATCCCTCAAGGAAAGGAGTTGTTACTCCGTTATGGCGGAGCAATTAAATACCCGGGAAAAAAACAGATTTTCTGGGGGCCTCACGAATACTTCCTGCCGGTGATCAGCCCTGTCCCTGTTGATGCTTACTTTTCAAATGATGCATCAACAGTTGAAGTCAGACCCAGTAAATTGCCAGCACGAGAAGAACTTGATGGGATATGGGCAACCATGTCGTCAAAGATGGGCTTGAAATTCAGCGCATCGCAGATGGTCAATGCCCTGAATATGAAATTCACAAACCCATTTACAGGCACAAAAATATGGACACCGGGCTGTATTCAGCGGCTTTGCGAATTCTGGAATGTTGAGCGTTTCCGACAACGTTTGTATCTAACGTACCTTTGTCACTGTCTGGGTGAGAATGGCAAACTGGATAATAACGGAGTGAATTATCTTGCCGGTTTTATTCGCGCACGTACGCCTTCTGTTACACCGCCTGCAACTAAGCCAGAGAGTATTGATGATGTCATTAGCTGGCTGGATGCATCGATTACTCAATTCCAGACACAGATTGATTCAGAGCCGTCGGTTTCTGATAAAAGACAAGAAGCGAAAAAAAGAAAAGAACTGAACTTTCTGATTGAAGAGCGTCAACAATTGGAAGCATGGAGATGCAGAAACGAAACAGACGATGCCAGAAGAGAGGAACTGATTGCTCGTGAGAAAGAAAAAGTTATTGCTTATACAAAAGTTTATCTGGATAAAGCACAAGAGGAAAAAAAAACGGATCCCTTTAAATACATTCCCTGGGAAAAACTCAATACCCTTTTCCTGCTACCCCATGAATTATGGCCTGAATTCAACCCCTCACCATGGCGAGTGGCTTATATTCGTTGCCTCCCTGATTTCAAGACTGGGAACACAGAGCCGGACTGCCTTGATGCCCTGGATTGCTATACTCCCCAGAGCTCGCAATATATCCATGCGAGAGAGATAGCGCTGATAACCACGCTTGAGAACCTTTTTCGTAAAGGTGGTTTTGAGAGTATCAGAAGGAACCTTTGTGATGGTCTGGCCAGAGTTTGGGAACATGATCCTTGTATCAAACCTCAGTTGAAAGAGAAGCACCCTGCCATCATTGCCCTGGCTAACCACTTGATTAAACTCTCTGGAACAAACGAAGCGGAGCTAACTGCAAGATGGACGCCTCTGGATACTCTGATGGTATGCACTGCAGACACTAAAGATTATGACAGTGCCATGGAGCAGTTTTTATCAGAGCAAATAAAAAACGGCAAAAGTCCCTATGAAATAGCTGATGAGCTCAACCTGAAAAACATTGGTAAGTGGTCTGCAGCTAATGAAGTTAAAGCGGCCTGTAGAGTGGAGCTTCCAAAAGCTGTCACTAAGGAGACAGAGGTTGAGGATCAAGACAACCAGCCAATGGACCTCGAAGAGGTAGAAGATGCATGCAGTGAGGGGGAATCATTTGAAAGTGATGCATCTATAGAATGGACCAGTGAGGACGTAGTCACTTTGATTAAGGACAAAGGTCTGAAGCTACCTCCCGGCTATCGATTGGAACAAGATGTATTAGCCTTTTGTAAAGATGAAGTTGTAAGGCTCATCACTCAGTCCAAAGCAGGCGCTAAATCAAAGTCAAAAACCGCAGAAGTGGATGCCGTTACAATATCAATCCAGCGATTCATGAGAACTCATCCGGAGGTTACGGCATCATTGGCGGACACTTATCAACTTAACCCGGACCGGCTGGCTGCTCCAAAGGAAGCCACCGTCAGATGTTTTGTCTCACTTATCGGTATTGATATGCCTGACAAACCTGAATTAATGGAAGCTCTCAAGCTGAGGCCTCTGGATAAAGTCAGTCTCTTTGTCACCATGCACGATGAATGGTGCACAGAAGTTATTAAACTGATTAATTGCCTTGCAAATAAAGGGATTGACCATCACACCATTGCCGAACTGCTCAATTCCGGCAATAGCAATTTCAACAAGCACAGAGCGGTTTTTGAGTCTATACCTGTGCCTCCGGATTACGATGAAACCGAATGGTCTGACCGTACTATAGTCCGTTTTTTATTAGAGAATGACCCCGGCAAGTAGACAGATATTAACTAACGTCTTTGTGCTCGCTCAGTTAACAAAGGCTTCGGAACAGCAACGATGCCAGCGTGCTGAAAACCGTCCAAGGTTAATGGACGTGGATCACCAGCATTTTGCGGCCTGCCCGAAAGCCTAACTCTCTTACCTCCAGCCATATCTGCAGACCATGGCAGATATGGCTTTATTCTTGTAAGAATGTAATTCTATCTTCAGAGAAAATCAGTTACCTGAAGGACAAAATAGACACCCGACGGGCACAGCGATTAATTTATCCGAGAAGGGCAAAACCTTGTCCCCGTTATAAACAATGACCCCCCTCTGAATACTCCCTGCTTTAATCAACATTTCCAGAGCAGCAAACATTTCCTTCTTAATCGTCATACCCGCTTTCACTTCAATGCCCGTTGCCTGTCCATTATATCCGGACAAAATAAAATCCACTTCCCGCTTATCTTTGTCACGGTAATGGTACAACTGACAATCCTCCTCACTGACAGCAATAGCTTTCATTAATTCTGAGCAAACCCAGGTTTCCATCATTGGCCCCAGCAGATTTCTATCTGCCTGAATCGAAGCTTCGTTGATTCCTCGCAGGACACATAGCAGCCCTGTGTCGACAAAATGAACTTTGGCCTGCTTGATCGCTCGTTTCAGCTCATTGCGATGCCAGCCCGGAATCCGCTTTACCAGATATAAATTTTCCAATGCCGAAACATACTTCTGAACTGATTTACTATCCATCTGCACGGCCTTTCCAAGGTTGGAGTAATTCAGAGCATCTGACGAAATGGCTGCTAACAGCTTCAACAACTGAGCCATTTCATCCAGTTTTTGCAATTGAAATACTTCATTTATGTCCCGCCGGATAATGGCATCCGTATAGGAACGGTACCAGCGAGCTCTTCGTCCAGCTGAGCGTTGTTGAACTTCTGGATAGCCGCCACAGACAATCGCCGAGATCACCTCATCATAATCAAGAGAGCTTGAGGTCTTCGGAACAAAATTCGGAGATAGTAGCTGTTGAATAATATCGCTTTGGCCTTTGTTAAAAGACAGCTGTTTCAGTTCTGGCTGACTGAACGGATACAGGGTCACAAACTCGGCACGACCGGCGAGAGAGTCCGCCAGTGTGGGCAGCGTCATAAGGTCGGCTGAGCCGGTCAGGATAAAAGAACCAGGTTGGCGATCTTCATCCACTAACAGTTTGATAGTACGAATCAGTTCAGGAGCCCGCTGTACTTCATCAATAATGATCGGGCGGGATTGCTGACGCAGTAAACCAATAGGATCATTACGAGCAATAGAGAGAATATTCTCGTCATCCAATGTGAGATATGAGCCCGTCTCTTTTAGTCCAGGCAGCTCCAGAAGATGTCGGGTAATAGTAGTTTTTCCGGACTGCCTGGGGCCGGTAATGACCACTACCGGTGTATCGGCTAGGCATTCCTGAAGATACCTCTCGATAGCTCTGGTTATATAGGGCATATATTCGACCAAAATAGATTTTAATTACGACTATTTTGGATTCTAGTAAAGACTAAACTGAATTTCCAATTCGACTATTATGGATTTTACATACGCAAAAAGGCTAGCTGCCAGCATGCCCATAAGCTGAATACGGAGCTAGAAGGCTKACCGAAAATAGACTGCCTCCTAGGAGCCTGTCGGACTTAACCAGCAAAACAGGTAAAATCCTGATTCCAGTACCAGTAACACTCAAAGCACTATGAATAAGTGGAAGTTCAAACCGGTCGACCGAAACACTCCCGACCTTTTCCCTGCCAGCATCCAGGATTATCTTCCAGAAGGTCATATGGCTCGCTTTGTGGTGGATGTTGTTGACCAGCTCGACCTGTCTCCACTGATCAATTCTTATCGAGGCACAGGATCAAAAGGCTGGCATCCTGCCATGATGGTTTCACTACTGTTTTATGGCTATGCARCCGGTGTCTTTTCCAGCCGCAAGTTGGAGATGGCGACTCATGACTCCATTGCTTTCCGTTATATCTGTGCCAACCAGCATCCGGATCACGACAGTATCAACGCGTTTCGCCAGCGCTTCCGTCAGCACATTGAGGCGTTGTTTGTCCAGATCTTAATGATTGCTCAAGAGGCGGGTTGGTTGAAGCTGGGCAATGTGAGCCTGGACGGTMCCAAAATCAAGGCTAAKGCCAACAAGAGTAAGGCKTTGAGTTATAAACMCGCTTGCAAGCTGGAGAAACAGTTGAAACAGGAAGTTGCAGAACKTCTGGTCATGTCAGAGCAAGCGGATAAAAATGAGCTGCCCGAAGGGCTGKCGATACCTGATGAACTCAAGCGGAGAGAAGACCGACTGGCCGTTATCAGTAAAGCAAAAGAAGAAATAGAACGKCGGGCTGAAGAGCGATACCAGCMGGAAAAGGCCGAGTACGAAGAAAAGGTTGAGCGCCGTAAAGCCCGTAACAATGCAGGCAAGGCACCACGCCCGCGAGAACCGGGAGCACGGGATAAAGATCAGGTGAGTTTGACTGATCCGGATTCCCGAATCATGCCAGCACCGGGCGGAGCCTTCGAACAAGCTTACAATGCTCAGGGCACTGTCGATAACGAAAGCGGCTTGATCATCMCCCGCCATGTCTCTCAGTCAGCTAACGACAAAAAAGAAGTGGTTCCTACACTGGCTCAGCTGAAAATATTGGAGCCGGTACTGGGTAAGGCGGCGGGTCTTCTGGGAGATTCAGGCTATTTCAGCAAAGCCAATGTTCATGCTGTGGATAAAGCAGGACTGACGCCTTACATTGCGATTAGCAGAGAAGCTCATAACTTGCCATTGCTGAAGCGTTTTCAACCGGATGATCCAGAACCAGATGGTAGTGCCAGTACGGTGGAGTGGATGCAGTGGCGTCTGCAAACACGAGAAGGACGGGCGATTTACAGCCAGCGAAAACATACGATAGAACCGACCTTTGGGATACAGAAAGAAGCCATGGGGTATCGGCGTTTCATGGTGCGAGGGTTGGACAATGTGACAAAAGAGTGGTCGCTGGTTTGTCTTGCGTATAACTTGAGGTGGATGTTCAGCCTGAAACAAGTGAATGAAGAGCAGTGGTTGGAACTGGTCTTGTTGGCGACTTATCTGTGGCACTATTGGGCTGATCTGAGGCCAAGAGTGAGAAAAATCATAAGGACAAGTTGAAAATGTAATGCGCCGGAGAGGGTTTTATAAGTTCTCTCCGGAATAGTCAGAGTCTGAAATTACTTGAACTGCGTTTATGGGTTCAAGTCCGACAGGCTGCTAGAGCAGCCTCACAGCATCATCTGCGCACTGGAAAAATGAAATCTAATATGGAAGAAGTTCGGGCCAGAGATGATCAGATGTTTGTTTTTGCCGATCGCCAGGCAAGTCTGGTATCAGACGACGCTATTAAGGTATTGTGGGTAGAAGCTGCTCCGGAAGTTGTTGTTCCTATCCTCTACACCGTGCCTCTGCAGTTACTGTCCTATTTCATAGCGATCATCGAGGGGACTGTCGTCGATCAGCCTCGTAATTTGGCTAAGTCGGTGACTGTAGAGTAATCGCATCTAGCAAAAATCGGATAGCATGAAAGGATGAAGCAACTTTTTGGTTGCAGAGGCCTTCAGCTTCAAAGCTACAAACAATAGGACTATCCGACTCACCTTCCAGCAAGTAATATTCATTCCTGTCTGCCCTTCTTGCAGTAAAGGATTGCCCATGAAAGCAACAGAAACCCTGCTATTTAAATTTCTACAAAAATCAGCTCAATTTATTATTCCCATCTATCAACGTCAGTACAGTTGGACTCACAATCAGTGTGAACAGTTGTGGAAAGATATTGAACGAGCGGGTAGCCAGGATATGGAAGGGCATTTTATTGGCTCTGTCGTCTATGTAGAGAGTGGGCTATACAGCCATAGCGATGTGCCCCAGTTGCTGGTGATCGATGGGCAGCAGCGCCTGACAACCACCACACTACTGATCGCCGCACTTTCACAGGAAATTCACCAGCGTATGGCAGAGTCCGGTGGGATTGTTGTAGAAGGCACCAACGCCAAGAAACTGAAAAATTACTATCTTTGCAACGATAACGAAGAAGGCACTGACCTGTACTATAAGCTAGTGCTGACCAAGAGTGATAACGATGCTTTGCGCTATATTGTGAATGGCAAAGGTGAGGCAGAAACTGAATCCACTCTGCGGGTTGATCAGAACTACGCTTATTTTGCCAATCAACTGAGAAATGCCGACAACGCACTGCTAACAACCCTCTACAAAGGTCTGCAAAAGCTGCTGATTGTGGATATCTCATTGGATCGAGAGCGGGACAACCCCCAACTAATCTTTGAGAGCCTGAACTCGACAGGTCTGGCGCTGAGCCAGGCCGACCTTATTCGCAACTATGTACTGATGGGGCTGGAGCCCAAGCAGCAGGGTGAGCTCTACAACGAGTATTGGTATCCCATGGAGCGGGACTTTGGTCATGGGGAATATGGCCGGCTGTTTAATCAGTTTATGCGGGACTTTCTTACGGTTAAGACTGGTAATCCTCCCCGAATTGGTGATGTATATGAAGCCTTTAAGGTATATATGACCAGCTCTGGTGATGACATTGAAGAGCTGGTGGCCGATGTTCGCCGCCATGCTAGCTACTACGTAGCGTTTGTGCGCGAACTGGAAACAGAGCCCAAATTGCTGGGTGCTTTCAAGGATCTGAACAGTTACAAGGTAGATGTTGCGTATCCTCTGGTGCTAGAGCTGTACAACGATTACGCTCACAACATTCTGGAGCAGAATGAATTTGTGGAATGTGTGCGAATTATGGAGAGTTATGCGTTTCGCCGGTTTGTCTGTGGTATACCCACCAACTCCATGAACAAAACCTTTGCCCGTTTCAGTAAGGGTTTGGATAAGAGTAGATATCTGGAGAGTTTTAAGGCCGCTTTTCTTAATCTCAGTAGCTACCGGCGAATGCCCAAGGATGAGGAGTTCAAACGCTGTCTGCTGACTAAAGATATGTACAACATGCGCAACAAATCCTACTGGCTGCGTAGGCTGGAAAATCACGGGCGAAAAGAGCGGGTGTTGGTTGAAGACTACGCCATCGAGCACGTCATGCCCCAGAACCCTAATCTTCCTGAAGAGTGGCAGGCGGAACTGGGCGAGAGCTGGAAACAGGTGCAGGAAACCTATCTACACACCCTCGGTAACCTCACCCTAACGGGCTACAACCCAGAGCTGAGTGACCGACCTTTTGCTGAAAAGCGGGATATGGAAGGAGGCTTTGCCCAAAGCCCTCTGAAACTAAACCGTAGCTTGGCGCAGAAAGATCACTGGAACGAGCAAGAAATTCTCGAACGCAGCGAACAGTTAAGTGATCTGATGGTAGAAGTGTGGACCTTGCCTGAAGTACCTATAGATGTATTACTCGGGTATATCCTGCCTGAACTCAAAAAGTCTGAATATACTCTGACTGATCATCCACATATCGCCAAAGGTTCAATGAAAGAACTGTTCCAGAAGTTCCGTACGCAGGTATTAGCACTGGATGAGAGCATTCGGGTAGATTACTTGAAGCTTTACGTTGCTTTTAAGTTTGATACTAATTTCGTGGACGTTGTGCCCCAGGCATCAGCATTGCGCCTCTCATTGAATATGAAATTTGAAGATATTCATGATCCACTAGGGCTGTGCAAAGATATCAGTAATCTTGGCCGTTGGGGGAATGGTGATGTTGAAGTGAAACTGTCGGAGGCATCTGAGTTGCCCTATGTGATGGAGCTAGTGCAGCAGGCTTTGGATTTGCAGGTTGTGGAAGGCTAAAATGACCAGATTGCTTTTGGTTCAAATAGTAAATTTTCCATGGGGTCAAACTATGAGAGCATGTAGTAATAGCTCTCACCAAGGATATTCAGGAGACAGAAATGTCAGTCACTCAGGATGATGAAAATGTTATTGAGCTGGAGGAGGAACAGTTTGAATCTGAGGGCGAGGAGAGTGATTCTAACCCCGATGATCAGATGCAGCCATTCAATCCCAGCAAGATTGATATTGCAGTCTCCCCTGTATCTATGGATAGCTTGATTGAGCGTATGGAGCATGGTGAGATTGAGTTAAATACAGACTTTCAGCGCCGGGCTGATCTTTGGTCTCCTAACAAAATGAGCCGTCTGATTGAATCAATATTAATCAGGCTGCCTCTACCTGCGTTTTATTTTGATGCCAGCGATGAAGATAAATGGTTGGTTGTTGATGGGCTACAGCGTCTTTCAGCTATACGCAGATTTGTTATAGATAAGGAGAGGCCGCTAAGGCTGCATGGGCTTGAGTTCCTTTCAAAGGAACTCAAAGGTAAAACCTATGATGAATTGCCTCGGGTTTATAAGAGGCGCTTGAAAGAGTGTCAGGTTACGACCTACCAAATCAGACCAACTACCCCTACAGAAGTGAAGTACAGTATCTTTCAACGTATTAATACAGGTGGGCTGACTCTGAATAATCAGGAAATACGTCACGCAATGGCTAAGCCAAGAGAGCGGGATTTTCTGAAAAAATGTGCAGAAAACCAGTATCTCATTATGACCATGGGTGACCAGTCCCGCCGCATGAGTGACCAGGAGCATGTGCTAAGATTCTTTGCTTTTTTTCAACACGATTTCCAAACCAGTAAAAAGAACATCACAGCCTTTCTGGATGACATGCTGGAAGAGATCAAACAGAAAGCTGATGCAGAGTTGGCCGCCATGAAGTGCTTGTTTGACACTGCAATTGAGCGCTGTAACCGGTTGCTGGATGATGATGCTTTTTTGAAAATTCTTGATGGTTCTCAAAGACAGAAGCGAAAAAGCAGCACTCTGTTTGAGGTGTGGTCTGTTTGTCTCGGACGATATGAGCCTGAGGAGTTTGCCATTCTGGAGTCCAGCAAGGATGTGGTTAAAGCCCGTAATCGCGAATTGCTTAAAAATGATACAGAGTTCTTCAATGCTATAACTTACAGCACCCAGAAAGTTGAGAATGTGAGGGTACGGCATGATCGAGTAAAAAACTTGCTTGATCGGGTTTTGAGGGAGACCATTGATGCTTGAATATTTGCATGTCAAAAACTTTAAAACACTGTTGACCGGTGGATTTCCGTTATCTCATCTGAACATCTTTTCTGGTCTAAACGGTATGGGAAAATCCTCTCTCATACAAACACTGCTGCTATTGCGGCAGTCCTATGAAAGGAATGTTCTCTTTTCTAAAGGATTATTGCTTAAGGGCGATTATGCGTCTCTCGGAACAGGGCGGGATGTTCTCTCCCAAGAGAGTGAAGAAGAAGCCATATATTTCACAGTGAAATGGTCGGAACGGGAAGATGCAGCAGCTTTTGTGTTTGATTATGCAGCGAAGTCTGACTTGCTACCCGTACAAAGTCAGGTGTCAGTATCTAAGCCTGAAGAGTTAAGCCTTTTCAATCAAAATTTCCAATACCTTAGTGCTGACAGGATTTCTCCAAAAAGTCACCATGAACTCTCTGAATTCCACATCAATGAGTTGAACTCACTGGGCAACCAGGGGGAGTATACAGTTCATTACATCGCTGATCATGCTGACCAGCCTCTTGAAAATAAAGCCTTGATTCACCCCTCTGCCGGTTCTAATGATTTGCTGGCCAACATTGATGCCTGGATGTCTGAAATTGCACCTGGTCTCAAGGTAAAGACTGAAGCTTTACCACAATACAACTCCGCTACTCTGAGCTTTGCATTTGTACAGGGAAATGAGACAACCAATGAGTTTAAACCCCAGAACGTAGGCTTTGGTTTGAGCTACGTACTTCCGGTGGTTACCAGTATTTTACGAGCCAGGCTTGGTGATTTGCTGATTATTGAAAACCCAGAGTCTCATTTGCATCCTGCAGGTCAGGCAGTCATGGGGCGATTATGTACGCTGGCTGCACAATCAGGTATTCAGCTAATAGTAGAATCTCATTCAGACCACTTCCTGAACGGTGTCCGTGTTGCCATCAAAGAAGGCCTTGCCCCAAAAGAAACGGTGAGCCTATTTTTCCTTGAACGAGAAAATGAGGGGAGTGAGCACGCATCGCACATTCGAAAGCCAAAGATTGATGATCAGGGCCGTATTGATGAGTGGCCAATTGGCTTCTTTGATGAGTGGGATAAGCAGTTGGAAAAGCTTCTATAAATAAGGTGCTGTATGAGCCAGGTGTTGGTTTTTAACCACCATTCTTTACCGTTTGACAGTCAATCTAGTGCCAGGGCAGCAATACCAGAGTTTATCCAGGTGGCGCTACGTTGCAGGGGTTATGGCTATAACCTGATGCTACTTGATGAAAGCATGGATCCAAACTGGTTTCAGGTGCAGTTGGCCCCAGATTATGCCTGGAGAAACTGGTATGAGGAAGCTCGGAATGACAGTAGCCTGAAAGAGGTTGTACGCGCTTTTCGAAGTCTGCAAACAAGGCAGCCTTTGCTTACGGAAGCCGATTTAAGCGAGATTGGTTATAGTCGTGAAGTTGGTCTGGAAGGTGAACTGAAGGGGGGATCAGCATTACTTGCCTGTTTTTTCTACAACTCGTTTTTGGTCAGCCTTCCAAGCTCTGACGAATGGAGAAAAAACAAGATCAGCGTTTGGGTTCTTGATCTGGATGACAATGGTGAAGATTTTTCTGAGTCTATTGCAGAACTTGATAACATTTTTTCAACAGCATCCCTTGATTACCATAAAGAAACTCTTGATAGCTGTAGGGCGGCCCAGTTAACGACAGGCAAGGAGCTTTGGAGTAAGCGAAAAGAATATTTTAGTGAACTTGTTTTTCTTGATGAGCTGGGTTCTCAACTGAAAAACTGGCGACATCGTGCAGACATTCTTCAGAAGGCCAGAGATTTATTGATATGTTTCAACGATTTTGCTTGTCTCTGGAAATCTGGTGAATTTACTGATTACCAGCATGAGCACCTCATATCATGTGGTCTTTCTGTTGAGGTTAGCGGAGAGTCTTCTTCAGTAAATGACGATCCATCAAAGAGGAAAGAGCGTGAGTTCTGGTTACCAACAGGGGAAAAGGTAAACTGCCAAAATCATGCCAAACTTGCAGATGGATATCGCCTGCATTTTTACCCTGATTCAAAAGAAAAAATCATTTATGTAGCCTATCTCGGTCCTCATTTAAAGACTTGAAAGAACTGTGCTTACATAGGCTGTGTCGTACAATTTAGCCAATATTCAGTCTAATTGAATTGTAAAAAGGATGATCTACACCGAAGACTTCTTGGTAGAACAGCCTGCTATAAGCCTGTTCGAGAATATGAACCGGAAGACGATCATCTGTTGGGAAGAGTTTGGTGTGGAGAAACGTAAACATGCCGCCCTGATCTACAAGGTTTTGTGAATGGCCTGCAGTTAATATCTATCTTTATAGGGGTGTTGGCCTGTCTACAAGTGAAGCGCTTATCATTCCTGCTTTCACCGGGTAAATAGACCGTATCAGGCACTATCAGGGTAAAAGAAAACCGGTATTGTCAGCCAATGCAGGGATTTCGGATAATTCTTCTTCTGATAAAAATGTTGACCGATACCTCGTTAACTCACGTTCTCTGTTGTAAATCCGTCTGCAAAAACGGTACTGAATTTCTTGCTTAACACTCTTCGTTGCGAGGCTACATGGATCTAGGTTTTGACTACGGCGCAGCTAACATTGCAGTTCACGCCATAGCCCAGATGTATATGTAATGCTTTGAAAATCACAGATGATTCCTGCTTAAGAGTCCGGTGTATGTATAAGCTCATACACCGGTTTTTTTTAATAAGGCTGCAACCGTTTTTCAGCACTGTAATGCTCAAAATGCAGATAAGACAATCCGTTTAGGATAATAGTGCCATATTTCTTTGCCAGTAGAGGAAGGCCCACGCTCAGTGATGGACAACCTACGAGAAGTTCATTTTCGGGCTGATGAATTACAGAGATATTTTCCGCCAATACAGTCACCTTATCTTTCTGCATCCATTTAAAAGGAGGACTGTTCGGATAGGGCATCTTCTGGCAGAGAGGGTAAATCTGTTGCAATGACTTATCATTTATTCCACAAGCGGATTGAAGAGAACTTATAGAAAGAGAGGGGGGCTCTGCAGCAAACCTTTCTTCAAGCAACTTGTCATTAATACCAATAACGGATGACCATTGATTTCTGAGAGAGAAGGATGGATAGACTCGCAGCGGATCACCTATCCCCAATAAACAAGCAGAAATGATGACTCTTGTGAGCTCTACATTATGTCCTTCCTCTACGCGATAGTGTGCAGTCTCTTGGAATAGGGGCACAAAGGAGCCAGAGTCTCTCGAATCACTGTACTTCTTTTCATAAACAGCAACGCTATTGGCTGTAAAACGCCAGATAAAATCTCCAATGAAGCGTCTGCCCAGAACACCATCAAACTGATCCACAGGATACTGCTTCAACAATGCATTGGACATACTGTAGATTTTATAGTCGTTCGCCAGTTGATGACTCCCAAACCTTAGGTCAGGGACATAGTGTGTTGCTGAGCTGTCGGGAGAATACCTGAGCAGGCCTGTCTGATCTTTGATTTCATCATCAATCACTATCCGGCCCACATAGATATCTGAGTAATCCATATCCAGTGCAAACCTGTAGGTCTTATCTCCCATAGTAATGGGCAGGCTTAAAACCGATTTTTTGGGATCAATCTTGATTTCTTTAATAGGGGGGTAGTCAGTCATATCAGACTGGGAAACGGCTGTAAAAAAAGTAAGGATCAACACAACTGTCCAACGCATTGGTCAGTCTCCATATTGTTGTTCAGAAATTGGCATGCTGCCTTTCCAAGGCTTTAATCTGGGAGGGAAGATTCTGATCCAATGTATAACAGGAGCGAAACCGAATTGCATGGCTATGCCTTTTCGGGAGGGGTTAAAGGAATGAAGAGAATGATGAAAAAATAGACGGCAGAGAACTAAGCGTCAAAGCTGGAATTTGAATCCCGGAATTAAAAATATTTTTTGTCTCCGTGTTGACCTGTCTATAGGTAAAACGTTTAACATTGCTTCTTCGATGACAGTTACCTGATAAAAAGGATCATCGAAAACCTGTCAGCTCATTTTGCACCTTGTAAATTACCCTAAAAAATATTTCTTTCGCTTTCTACTCGTATTGTTTCATTGAGAGGCTACATGGCTTTAGGTTTTGACTACGGCACAGCAAACTGCTCCGTTGCACACATGGTTGAGGGTAATGTTCAGCCGATATCGCTGGTGGGCGATGATCGTTATATCCCATCTACCTTGAGTGCACCTAACCGGGAGTCTGTTTCTGAGTTTCTATACCGCTTTATGGGGATTTCGCCAGCAGGTAAAGAGGGAGAAGCTTTATTACGTAGTTCAATCAATACCAACCGAAGTGAAGGTATTCAGCTGCATGCAGATGATGTTCGATTTGGGCATCAGGCCACTGACTTGTATCTGGAAGATCCTACTGAGGTCTATTATGTGAAATCGCCCAAATCCTTTTTGGGGTTGTTGGGGTTGCGTGAAATTCAGTTGGCCATCTTTGAAGATCTGGTGTGCGCCATGATGGTCAATGTGAAGCGCCAGACTGAGCAGGTTCTACAAAAAGACTTGAGCCAGGTTGTGATAGGCAGACCCGTAAACTTCCATAATCGGGGTGGCGAGAAGTCGAATCGGCAGGCTCAGGGCATTCTTCACCGTGCTGCCAGCAGGGCTGGCTTCAAAGACATTGAGTTTCAATATGAGCCGGTAGCGGCAGGGTTGGAGTATGAATCTACGCTGACCCGTGACCAGACCGTGCTGGTGGTGGATATTGGTGGCGGTACAACCGATTGCTCCATGCTGAAAATGGGGCCGAGCTGGTTTGAAAAGGAAGACCGAACAGACTCCATGATCGCTCATTCAGGGCGATTCATCGGGGGGAATGATCTGGATATGGCGATTGCTTTCAAGCGCTTTATGTCGGAATTTGGTAAGGATACGAACAGTCAGACGGGTCGTCCGATTCCTACCGAAAACTTCTGGGATCCCATTGCAATCAAAGATGTAGAAGCACAAAGACGTTTTTATGCTTTCAATAATTTAAGTGACTTGAAGCAAACCGTTGCCAGAGCTGAATCGCCTGAAAAAGTCGGCAGACTGCTTCGTGTCTATCAGGATACTCTGGGCTATCGCATCATCCAGGAAGCTGAAAACACTAAAATAGCTTTGGGTGAGCAGCCTGCTTACAACGCTCAAATTGATTTAAAAACTGAGCTGCTGGATATTCCCGTTGATGCAGCCCAGATGGAAGAGGCTATTGCTACGCCGTTAAGAGGTATTACCTCTCTGATTCAGGATTCTATTGTTCAAGCAGGCGTTAAACCTGACTCTGTCTATATCACCGGTGGCGCAGCTCGTTCTCCTATTCTGAGAGCCGCTGTAGCGGAGGTGTTGCCCGATATTCCTATTGCCAATGGCGATTTTGATGGTTCGGTCACTTCGGGGCTGGCCAGATATGCTGAGCATTGTTTTAAATAAACATTATGTTCAATATTTTGATACAACACATTTTGGAGTATGTCCCAAAACATCTGCTATCTATTGGGAAAGAGCTTTGATTTCTCAGAGCAGCGCTTGAGGGACAAATTATGGCAAGAGGTACAGTCATTCTTGATCAAGGTCAGTTGGTTCTGCTACCTGAGGACGCAAACTTTCCTGATGAAGTTAAGGAAGTTAACGTCTTAGTCAGAGGACAGGATCGCATTCTGTCTCCTGTAAAACCCTCATGGAACGCCTTCTTCCTGGAAGAAATTGAAGAGAGAGTCACAGATGATTTTATGGCAGAAAGGGTATTACAAGATCAGGAGTACAAAGTCATGCTAAATCACTGGCAGGAGCACAAAGCCCGGTTGATGGGGTTCATCAACAAAGAGGTGGGTGATCCTTCAACGGCTGAAGATATTCTTCAGGATGTTTACATCAAGGCCCATACCCAGGGACATACGTTGAAAGATGAAAGCAGTATGGGGGCGTGGCTGTACCGAATTGCTCACAATGCGATCATGGATCATTATCGTAAGCTGAAGCCCGTCGCAGAATTAACAGAATTTCTCGAAGAACCGGATATGAATCAGCCCAATCAGGCGCATCAGGATCTGGCTCGCTGTCTTGACCCATTAATCAAGGAGCTTCCAGAAAAATACCGTTTGCCACTGCAAATGGCGGAATTGGAAGGTATGAGTCAGCAGCAGGTGGCCGATAAGTTGGGGCTGTCATTGTCAGGAGCCAAGAGCCGTATACAGCGTGGCCGAGTTCAATTGAAACAGAGTTTTACTGACTGCTGCGACATTGAAGTCAGCCGTGGTGGCGTTACGGACTTCCAACCTAAAAAGCCCGGCTGTGGTGGTTGCGAAAAAAAATAAACATTTTTTGCGTCTTTTTTTCATAACTCGCGTCTTTATAAGCAACGAAACATTAAAGCCGGACTGACCGGTTGTTGCAGACACGAGGTATCGACCATGTTGAAAGTCATCAGTTTTAAAATCTGCCCCTTTGTACAACGTATTACCGGAATGCTGGAAACCAAGGGCATTCCTTATGACATCGAATACATCAGCCTGAGTGATAAACCCCAGTGGTTCCTCGATATTTCCCCAAACGGCCAGGTACCCGTTCTGGTTACTGAAAATGGCACTGCCCTGTTTGAATCCGATGCCATTGCTGAGTATCTGGAAGAAGCCTATCCCGCTCTTCAGCCTGATCTGGATGCAGAGCAGAAAGCTCTGAATCGTGCCTGGAGTTACCTGGGCAGCAAGCAGTATCTGGTTCAGTGTTCTGCCCAGAGAAGTAAGGACGCTCCCACTCTGGTTGAGCGAACAGAAAAACTGGCTTCTGCCTTTGCCAAGGTAGAGAAAGTGCTGGGAGAATATAAATTCTTTAACAGCGACACATTGAGCATGGTGGATCTGGCTTGGCTGCCAGTGTTGCATCGCGCTCATATTATTCAGGAAAACACCGGTTACGACTTTCTGGCGTTCTATCCAAAAACCAAAGTTTGGCAGAAGAATTTGCTGGCCACCGGTTTGGCTGAAAAAACAGTGTCTGAAGACTTTATTGAAAAGTTCACAGGCTTTTATCTGTCAGAAGAGACTTTCCTGGGCCGCTGTCAACAAAAGGGAGAATGTAACGCCCATAACCTGGATGAGTGCTGCGTTGAAACGGGTTGCTGCGAGACCGAAGCAAAGACTTGCCAAACTTCTGGCAATCGCTGTGAGTGTTAAAGCATCACAGCTTATAAATCGGTAAAAGTCTTCAGTTAAAGTCAGGTGTGAAGTATGAATAAAGTCAATCAAGTCGTCGTTATCGGAGCTGGGCCTGTAGGTATGGCCGCCGCTGCTCATTTGTTGGAGAAAGGTCAGAAGCCTCTGGTGCTGGAGAAAGGTGCCTCGGCAGGCAATGCCATGCAGTTCTGGGGGCACGTTCAGGTTTTTACGCCTTGGAAATATGTGGTGGATAAAGCGGTAGTTGCTCTCCTGGAAAAGAGTGGCTGGACTCTTCCTGAACAAGAGCGCCTTCCCACCGCTCAGGAAATTGTTGATGAGTATCTGATACCGGCTGCTTCAACACCAGAACTTAAGTCCGTTATCACTTTTGGCGCAGAAGTTCTGGCTGTTTCCAAAGACAGCCACAGTAAACATACGTCGACGGATCGGGATAAAGCGCTTTTTACAGTCCACTACAGAAATGCTGAGGGTGAAGCCCATATTATCCAGGCTGATGCTGTTATTGATGCCTCAGGAACCTGGTCAAACCCTAATCCGATGGGTCTGGATGGTTTACCGGTTCCCGGTGAAGTCGAAAACCAGGATGCTGTCGCCTATGGCATTCCCGATGTTCTGAACAGGGAGCGTGCTTCTTATGAAGGGAAAAGAACGCTTGTTCTGGGGGCTGGACACTCAGCTATTAATGTAGCTCTGGACCTGATGAAACTGCAGAAATCCAGCAGTAAAACCCGGATTACCTGGGGACTTCGTAAGAACAATATCGAGAAACTGCTGGGTGGCGGTATTAACGATGAGCTGCCTGCTCGTGGCGAGTTGGGTCTTGCTGCCAAAAAAGCTATAGACAGCGGCTCTCTGGAGTTAATCACCCAGATCAGGATAAAGCGCATTGTACAATCCAACACAGGTCTTACTGTTCAGTATGAAAATGACGGTGTTGAAAGCTTCACTGAAGTGGATCGCATTGTTGTGACTACAGGATTCCGTCCTGATCTGAACATGCTGAGGGAACTGCGTCTTGATATTGATCATATTGTGGAAGCTCCCAGTGCTCTGGCGCCATTGATTGACCCAAACCTTCATTCCTGCGGGACAGTAAAACCGCACGGTGTTGATGAGCTGAGCCATCATGACAAGAACTTCTTTATTGTTGGCATGAAAGCCTATGGTCGTGCACCTACTTTCCTGATGCTGACGGGCTATGAGCAGGTACGATCTATTGCTGCTGAGCTGGCGGGTGATAAGGACGCCGCACGTAGAGTTGAACTGGTTTTACCGGAAACCGGTGTATGCAACTCAAGCAGTGCATCAAGCGGTACATCTTGCTGTGCTCCAGAGCCGAAAACATCCGGGTCGGCTTCTTCCTGCTGTGCTCCCAAGCCCAGGCTGAAGCAAACGGTTTCCTGCTGTGGATAACTGAGTGTTGAGACAACTTGCAGCCATTAGGTTGATGACATGTTTTGACAGTGTTTATTCGAATGGTCGGGATTTGTTTTCCTGATACTCTCTTATCAAACAATGCAAAGTATTCAGAGAGGGTGTCAGGATGAGCAAAATGTATGAGCAGTATGCCAAAGATTATGAACAGGCTATTGCTGACAATATCTACAATGGCAACCTTGAGCGCCCTTCTCTGATTGCCATGTTGCCAGAGCTGGCAGGAAAACAAGTTCTGGATCTTGGTTGTGGGCCCGGCGTTTATGCTGAGTACCTGATTGAGCAAGGTGCAACTGTGACTGCAGTGGATGCGTCACAGGCTATGGTTGATATTGTTCGGGAAAAGTTCGGTGAAGGCGTCAGGGCTTATGCTCAGGATCTCTCTCAAGGTTTGCCAGAAGAACAAAATGCCAGTTATGACGTCATCATTTGTCCTTTAACGGTACATTACATTGAAGATGTCAGTGTGTTGTTCCGTGATGTGAAACGCTTGCTTAAGAAAGGAGGGGTTTTCATCTTTTCTACCCATCATCCCGTAGTGGACTTTGAAGTGTCTCCCTCCGGTAATTACTTTAAACGCGAGTTGATCCAGGAAGAGTGGGATACGATCGGCCACCCCGTTGAAGTAAGCTTCTATCGTCGTTCATTAACCGAATGGTTTGAGAGCCTGGCAGCTTCAGGGCTGTGTGTGACATTGCTATCAGAAGGCAAGCCATCAGAACGAATGAAGACTCTCTGTCCTGATAGCTACAAAAAGTTATCGACAACGCCTAACTTTATTTTCTTTAAGTGTGAAAGCCGATAAATAGACCAAAGGTGTAGAAGTAGTCTGATAGGGTTGAACTGAATGTGTGAGCAGGTGGTCAGGACAAGGATAAGCCCAGAGCCATTAAAGCTTGCTCACATTGACTGGCATCTTCAAACTGGATGGATGACATGCCTACCGTTCTGGCACCTTTAACATTAAGTGGCATGTCATCAATGAATACGGATTCTGAAGCCAGAAGTGCATACTTTGAAAGTAACGACTGATAAATACCAGAATCAGGTTTCAATAGTCCTACATCTGCAGAAACGACTGAGCCATCAAACTCATCCCAGAAGTTATAGGTCGTTTTCAGATAATCGACAATTCCCTGTGTATTGTCCGTCAGAGCGTATACTTTATAACCTGATAGCTTGATCTTATTGATTAACTCAATAGTGCCAAAAATCTCTATTTGAGTGGCCTTGACATAATAAAAAAGTTTGTTGGTCTGCTCTGTACTGATTTTAAGTTCATTTTTAAATTCATTCTTTGCTTGTTCCTCTGATAGAAAGCCCTTATTTAAATTTAGCCATGTTTCGCTAGAGAATATTGCTTTGGTAAAACCTTCATCAGTTTTATCGGATCCGAAAGTAAGGCTGGTTATTTCAGATGGTGACCAACGTACAATGACATTGCCAACGTCAAATATTACGTTTCTTATCGTCAATGTATTCACGATTTACTGCCTGTGTAATATTTTTAATGAATTAACTTTGTTGGCTGGATATAGATATCCATTGATTTTTCAAACATACAGAAACATCAAAGTAATCTTCTACTGAAACACTACCGTCTATCTCGATTCTATGTGGGGTAGCTGTATTAATTTTAATGACATCACAACCTGCTTCCAGAGCGGAATATACTCCAGCTTCGGCATCCTCAAATACCAGGCATTCTTCGGTTGTTACACCCAGTTTTTCAGCAGCCATAATATAACCTTCTGGATTGGGTTTGCCGTATGTAACGTCTTCGACGGTAATCAAAATCTTTGGAATAGGGATTGAGGCTGCTTTTAGCCTTCTCAGTGCCAGCTCTCGTGATGCGGATGTGAAAATAGCCCAATCGTCTTTATTAATTTGACTTAAAAATTCAATACTGCCTGGAATTGGCTTTACAGAATCTGCGTTTTGTAGCTCAAATGCTTCTAAGTCGGCTACCTCCTTATCAATGTCCAGTTGTGGCTTTACTTCTCTAATGACATCTTCTGCTGGGCGGCCATGGGCAACAGCCAGTATGCCGGCTGCTTCAACGTCATTATTGTTGGCCCATACCCTCCAGGCTTTCTCAACAACTTCTGTGGAGTCAACAAGCGTACCGTCCATATCAAAAATGATTTTTTCATAGTTCTTGGTAAACATAAAATTTATAACTCATTGTATTTTATGAATAAAATATATTTTTCGACAAGTCAGTTAACTGAGGAGTGAGTTGCATTATGTACCAGAATTAGTGTATTTGCTTATACTATATGGACATTTTTTGGTACTTTTAAGACAGTTTTTAGCGGTAATGAATTTTGAGTGCTTGGGTATCAGGACCCGTGAAAGATGAAGCCTACTTCTGTAAAGACATTAATCAGGCCTGGCTATTCCTGGCGTCACTACTCTGATGACTCTTCGATCTCATCGGGTTTTTCACATTACCATGGTGAGTATGAGCTCATAATACTTTTCAACTTTGTTGGGCGGGCTATGGTTGGAAATATTGATGTTGAAATAGCATCTCCTTCTCTACTATTGATTCCACCTAATGTTTCCCATGACTTCAGCCATTTGAAAGTTAAAAAGGATGATGTATCACCAGAGCATCATAATCTTTGGATAGAAGAAGTATGGCTTTCCAATATGCTTGTCCATTGTAATGAAATGAGGAAGCTAGCAAGCTTTTTTAGAGAAGGGGCAAAAGCCATACAGTTTTCGAAACAGGCAGCGCTTGAAGCCAAAGAAGTCATTCATGATATTGATTACAGCACTTCCAGTCTGGAGCAGCTGTCGGTTCTCCTAAAAGTTTTCTCAGTGATAACACAGGATAAAGGGTATACCTTCCTTAGCTCATCTCATAGTGATGTTATTGAATGCAATAAAGACAGAGTGGACGTTCTTTCTCAGTTTCTTGATGAGAATTATGCAAAAGAGATTACGTTAGCCAGTTTGGCTCAGCACATTTACTGTAGCGAAAGAACGACTGGCAGGCTATTTAAGAGTCATTTTGGTGAGACTTTCAGTCAGAGGCTAAAGAAAATACGATTAAGTCATGCTGCCACGCTGCTTGAAACAACGAATTTAAGCGTGAGTCTTATATGCAACAATGTGGGGTACAACAATCTGTCCAACTTTAACAGGCTGTTCAAGGAATATAAAAAAATGTCACCTACTGAATATAGGGTGAAGTTTTCAAATAAGATGAATGTTTCAAAAAGCTATCCATAACGCCTGACTTTATTTTATTCAAATGAATGCGTCGATAAATCGACAGAAGATGAGGTTGGCCTATTGCACAACTTCACAAACACTGAAACCATGCACTGACCTGATAAAACCAATGATAAGGAACTCTGTCCATGTCTGGGGGAAAGTTCAGACGGTGTATTCTCGCCGGTCTTGTGGCTGCTTGTTTCACTGTACAGGCAGAAGAAGTGGATGTCAGTGATGATCTGGCTCCTGAAGAAGCAACGGGCTTTGAAGAAAAAGGTCTGGTAAAAGCCAGCAAACATATGGTGGTGGCTGCAAATCCTCTGGCTGTTCAGGCTGGGGATGAAGTTCTTAGGAAAGGAGGTTCTGCAGCGGATGCGGCTATTGCTGTTCAGCTGGTTTTGAATTTGGTGGAACCCCAGTCGTCGGGTATCGGTGGTGGTGCTTTCACACTCTACTATGATGCCGTTAAGAAAAAACTGACGACATTGGATGGCCGTGAAACGGCTCCTCTGGAATCAACACCTACACTCTTTCAGGATGAGAAGGGGAAGCCTCTTAAATTCTTTGATGCCGTAGTGGGTGGCCGCTCCGTAGGTACGCCCGGTACCGTTAAACTCCTGGAAGACATGCATGAACGTTATGGTAAACGTCCATGGTCTGAGCTTTTCCAGCCCGCCATCAAACTGGCCGAAGAAGGTTTTCGTGTTTCTCCAAGATTGGCCAGTCTGATTGTCAAAGATCAGGCAAGGCTGAGCCGATATCCAGACACCCGTCGTTACTTCTTTGATGAAAAAGGGCAGCCGCTCCAGGCTGGAGTCTTGCTGAAAAATCCTGAATTTGCTCACACGCTTAGATTGATTGCCAGCAAGGGCTCGAAAGCATTTTATGAAGGTGAACTGGCGAATAAAATCGTGAAAACAGTCAGGGAAGCCAAAGGTAATCCTGGTGTTCTTTCCCTGGTAGATTTGGAAAACTACCGTGTTAAAGAGCGAACTCCAGTGTGTTCGGCTTATCGGCAATACTCTGTTTGTGGTATGGGCCCTCCTAGCTCCGGTGCAACGACGGTTGGCCAGATTTTAGGTATTTTGCAGTCCTATGAAATGGCCAGCCTGGGCCCTGTGAATCCAGAATCCTGGAGACTGTTTGCGGGGGCTTCAAGGCTGGCTTTTGCTGACCGTGCACGCTATCTCGCAGACAGTGACTATGTACCTGTGCCTGTTCAGGGGTTGCTGGATGATCAGTACCTTGCTGACAGAGCCAAGCTGCTTGAGTCTGATCAGGCTCTGAAGACAGTCTCAGCAGGCAAGCCAGTTTGGCAGCATGCTTCTCTTCAGGCGGATGATCAGTCCATTGAACTGCCATCTACCAGCCATATTTCCATTGTGGATGCAGATGGTAATGCTCTCTCTATGACAACAACCATTGAGAATGGATTCGGCTCTCGTCTGATGGTCGGTGGTTTTCTGCTGAATAATGAGATGACGGACTTTTCCTTTGCCAGCCATAAAAAGGGTGTGCCTATAGCCAATCGGGTAGAGCCAGTAAAAAGACCAAGGTCTTCTATGGCGCCTACTATTGTGATGGACAAATCAGGTAAGCCTTACATCGTTCTGGGATCACCAGGCGGCAGTCGTATTATCAGTTTTGTTGCCAAAGCACTGATTGCTCATATCGACTGGGGTATGGATATTCAGGAAGCCATTAATCTGCCCCATATGCTGAATCCGTTCGGGATGTATGAGCTCGAACAGGGGACAGAAGCGGTGCAGTTGAAGACAGAGCTGGAAAAGCTGGGTTATCCCGTAAAAGTAAGAGAGCTGAACAGTGGCCTGCACGGAATAGTCATTACTGAAGACGGGCTTGAAGGTGGCGCTGATCCTCGCCGTGAAGGTGTGGCGATAGGTTTTTAAGCTTTTCTTGCCCTGAGCTTTGCTTCCACTTCAGGAGGATAAAGCATTGGCCACTGTGAAAGAGACTTGGATTTCTGACAGGCGGGAATGTCTTGCATCCGGGKTTTTATGTCGATGACAAACCGGCTGACTTTGGTCAGGTCCCGGGTATGGGGACCTGACATAAACTCGTCTATATCTTCTCTGATTGAGGCTATGGCTTCTCTGTCACTGCTCAGTTTCCACTTCAGAGATGAAAGCTTCTGATCCAGATACTGCAGATCCATTCGTAATCCATAAGGCCGACCAGCCAGCTGTTTGAGTGTCGATTTAATCTCTCCTGCTGACATGCCTTTGAGATCCTCTTCCATCAGAAACTGCTTTCGCGCCGCTGCCGCTTCGTTTTTATAGGACAAGCCTCGATTACTGAGTCTGTCTGCTGTGCTTCTGGAGTGATAGCCAACGTCTTCAACGATATCCAATGCTATTTTGCCCGCCAGATGGGCGACTACATTCTTTCTGAGTCCCAGATCTCTCAAGTGGGTCAGCAGGTCCAGGTCATCCGCATTAAACTCATAGCCCTGAAACAACCGATCCAGCTTCAGATCTATGGTCACTTCAACCCCTTCTTTTTTGAGCTCTTCTGCGACTGTAGCCAGATTGCCTTTGAGCTTTTCTGCCCAACGGTCAAACTCTGCAGGGTTTGATTTGCTTAATGACAGGATTTCATGCCTGAGTTGTTGCTTGGCTGGACTTTCGTGACGCTGGACATGAGCTTTAGCCTTGCGAATGATGGCATGTCGGCGCTTGAGCCGGGTCTTTGGTCGTGAGCTGTGCTCATCCTCTTTGGGAATTGAGCCTTTAGAAACGGTATACGTCTTGGTTATCCCCCTGCCAAAAGCTTTTACAAAGGACTGGAGGGGTGAAAACGCCTGAACTCGATCAGACAGTCTGCTGCTCCAAGAGGAGGGTGATGACGAATCAGGACCTTGAACGGACATGGCTGCCTTTAAAAAAGAGGGTCTACCTATAAATCTAGACGCTCGGATAGCTTCTTCAGGGGGGGGGGCAGGAAAGAAATAAAAAAAGGGCCATACGGCGAACCGCATGACCCCGGGAGCAACCGTTAAGGTTAGAACTTCATTTCATAAGTCAGTGCCAGTGCGTGGCTCTGACTGCTCTTACCGGTAGAGCCGAAGTAGTCGAAGTGGATATTCTGGTGATCTTTCAGAATCATCGAATAACCGGCGTTGTAGTAAATAGCGTCTTTACCGTAGCTACCGGTTTTCAGCTGCTGCATGCTGCCCTGATCGACATAACCTGCCTTGATCGGGGAGTCATCCAGCATGCTCTTCTGGTAGCCGACACCGAGTCTGAACTCTCTGGGCAGTTCGGTATCCGGAATCAGGTAGGACATTTGCAGACCGGTACGGGTAATCATATGCGTCCGGTTCTGGCTGGCTACTTTCAGTGCCATATCTCCCTGACCTTTTTCCTTGAAGCTATCCACAGAACTGTTGATGTAGAGCACTTCAACGTTAGGTGTCAGGACCAGACCCGTAGCAACATGGTCCATGTTGATGTCATAACCCAGGGAAGCGTAAGCCGTCCATTCCTTCGCTGAGGGGCTGGCTTTGTATTCCTGATTAAAGAGTGGGTCACGACGCTTGCTGTCCATGTCGGTCATGCCGTAGGTCAGAGCAGTGTTGAAGTGCCACTGATCCTTGTTCCAGGAAGCAAAAGGACCGATGCGAAGGTTGCTGGCCTTCATACTGCCCTGAGAGTCCTTGAAGCTGGAACTCATCTTCTGCATGCCAATCATGAGACCGAAGGTCCATTCGCTGGTGAACTGTTTGAAGACACCGACTTCCAGGCCGTAACCGTTGGCATCGAATCCGGCCAGGTTATCCACCTTGCCCTGATCCATCTTGAAACCGTAGATCTGGCCGTAGCTGTAAAGTCCACCTTCCTGGATCAGCTGTTTATTGATGGTCTGCTCGCCTGCAGAGGCCAGCATTTCACCGGTATTCAGATCTTCCAGCTGGGCGCTGGCCAGCATATGGGTGTTGTGGAAACTGTTCATGGCAATGCCGTGGTGAGACATGGCAGCAGTGGACTGAATTGTCACCGCCTGTGCCATACCCGCCGCGTACATGGAATTAACCTGCTTGCCGACTTTGCTGGTGTCGTTGATCGCAGTGGCCTGTTCAATTTCACGGCGTAGTCTTTCCTGCTCCTGACGCAGTTTCTCTTCTTCCTGACGCGTGCGCTCGGCTTCTTCGGCTTCAGCTTCAGCTGCAGCTTCTTCATCTTCCTTGGAAGTTTCAGGCCCAGCTATTTGTGCAACCGGTTCGCCGGCATAGATGATCTCTTCTTCATCCTGGTCAATGCCCAGCAGATAGTTTCTGGCTTTCGCAGCGATATAGAATGCGTCGGTACAAGCCTGCTTGTCTTCACATTTGTCCGGGTGATGGGCTTTAGCGTAATCACGGAAGGCTTTTTTGACTTCTTCTTCACTGGGTGAAGCGTTCTCAGTCAGACCCAGCAATTCCAGAGCGGCTTTACGCTTGGGATCCAGTTCAGGACCATATACAGCATGGCTCTCCAGTGGCTCTCCCAGGTATTTATGATCAACGCTGACGCCACCCTGAGGGTTATTAGCTTTTAGCTTGTCAGCGGTTTCCTTGCCATCCACCGGTGAGGTGTTCTCATCGCGGGTTGCTTCAGGCTTTTCTTCCTGAGGCAGAGGCTTACCCTGATAAGTGTGCTCAAGGCCTTCCTGGTAGCTGCCGCCCTGTGGGTTGTTCTTGGACAGACGCTCGAACTCAGCCTGTTTGGCTTCTTTCTCAGCCTTGGCTTGAGCGGCCCTGTCTTCCTGAATCTCTTTGTCTTCAGGGATGGAGGTTTGGCCGAATAGACTGGCGTAAACCCTGCTGAGATAGGAGGGGGCAGAGGTAGGTTGTTGCTTAGCTTCTGTGGTTGTATTCACCATTGATTCAGGACATGTTGCGTTTGGATGAACTTCTGAGTCATCACTTTCTGTATTGGGTTTTAGGTAATCATCACTGCCATGATATCGATATAAAGTGAGGTAATAGTAGTGGTTATATAACTGGTTAAATTCACGCTTCCAGTATCCGGCCTCCAAATAACTGTTGTATGTTTTTGGCTTGGTTTTAACGACTTGAACAGCCTCTTGCAGTGTTTGCTTTCTGAGTTCACCTAGGGAAGGTGTGAAGAAGTCCATCAATCCTTTGAGCATGTTCTAAAACACAATTCTTAGAACTAAAAGCGAGGATAGGGTCGCTCATTATCTACTTTTCAGCCGGTTTTCTCGGCTGATAGGCAGATTAACCCCTACGTAGCATTTGATCCAATCTAACCACATTAGCCAGAGCAAAAAGAGTGGCCAGTTTATTGTCATTTTTCCCGATGCCTCGATACGCTGTTTTTACAAATCCAAACTGGC